>JAIDUK010000039.1:0-21745 GCA_029060215.1 Alistipes sp. | reverse complement strand
GGCTCTGCTGCTGCTTCGGAATGACATGTCAGATTCTTCGTCAAGGCTTTGCCTTTCCTCAGAATGACAAGAAGAAACAGAATGGGCAAGGAGAAGCGCAGAATAACAAGGAGAAACAGAATGGACAAAGAGAAGTGCAGGTGGCACGGAGAAGCGTAGATGACAAGAAGAAACGCAGAATGAAAAAGAGAAGCCAGAATGATGATGGGCCTTGTTGCAGAACAACGAAGGATTGCGGAAAACAGCAAGGCCGCAGAGGAACTCAGAGCTCGATGCCGTGCTGCCGGAAGAACTCGAAATCCTGCGTCCGGAGCCCGGTGCGCCGATAAGGCACGGCCTCGTTGTGGTCGTTGAGATAACACCGCGGAGCCGCCCGGTCGAAGCAGGGACTGACCAACGAGACGGAATCCTCGATGAAAGGACTGCGGATGGCGGCGATCTGCGCCATGGTATGGAACAAAGCGTGGGTATTGGCGGGAGCGTCGGAATTGCCGGCGGCAGTCTCGGCGACGCCGGGGAAGAACGCGCGGTAAGCGGGCGAGAACCAAGCGAGCGAAGCGACCCACAACTGGTAGGCGGTGGTGGTGGGCGACGCATGGAGAAAACGCTGCCGCTCGTCGTCGAGCAAATCCTCGCCGTGGTCGGCGCAATAGAGCACGGCCGACGCGACGCCGTCGAGCGAACGGAGGTAAGCGATGGTCTCGGCGAGGAAATGGTCGGTATACAAGACGGAATTGTCGTAGGCGTTGCGCAACTCGTCGGCATGCTGCGGCGCGATGGAGACATTGTCGTCGGGCAGGAACCGGGCGAACTCGCGGGGATAACGCTGGTGGTAACAAAAATGCGACCCGTAGCAATGGAGGATGAAGAACAACCGCGGCGCCGAACTCCGCCGCACGGCCTTCTGCAACTCCTCGAGCAACTGCATGTCGTGGCGCGGAGCCCGGATGTAGACCAGATGCTGCGCGTCGTGGGCCAGATGGTCGATCATGGCCCCCTGCTGCGACTGGTTGGAGATGAACCAAGTCTCGAACCCGGCCTCGTTGAAGAGCGCGGGAAGCCCCTTGCGGCGGAACAACTCCTCGTGCTGGGCGGTGCCGACGGACGAGAGGAACAAAGGCACGCTTTTATGGGTGGTATTGCTCTGGGTGAACATGTTGCGGAACAAGACGACGTCGTGCTCCGACGAAAGCCGCGGGTTGGTAGGCCGCCCGTAACCCCACAACTGCCAACTCATGGCCCGCGAAGCCTCGCCGATGACGTAGACGTAGATCTCGCGGGCGGGGACCTGCCCGGGACGCGAAGCGGCGTAGGAAAAACCCTCGGAAGTACGGTCGAAATGGTAGGCCTTGCGGAACTCGGAACCGCTGAGCGCCATGTTGTACAAGACGTTGACGGGGAAGATCTCGTCGCGCAAGACGTGCTTCTCCTCGCTGAAATGATAGGCCGGCCCCAAAGCCAACGCCCCGATGAGAAAAAGCGAAGCCCCGGTCAACCCGACGGTAAGACGGGCGGTGCGCGAAATGAACCGCTTATGGCCGATCTCGCGCGCGGCGAACCACAACAACGGCAAGTAAATAGCCAACACGACGACGACGGCGGGGCAGATGTTCTCCAACAACTCGCCGGCCTCGCCGGGATTGGTGGTCAAGAGGTTGGTGAACATGTCGGTGGCGATGATCGAATTGCCGAAGAGGTAGAGCAAGACGATCTGGAACGTACTGAGGAAGATGAACGGAAAACCGGCCCAGATCATGACGCCGGAACGCCGCAAGAAGACGCTCCACATCATATAGAACCCCAAAGGCATGAGGATCAACGCCTCGACGGTCCAGATCGAATAACTCTCGGTGCAAGCCAAGACGCAATTGGGGATGATGAGGGCGACGAAGAAATAGACGGTCAACAAAATAGTGAACCGGCTGCGCGTATGGCGCCAAACCCTGACCCGATGATTCTGTTCGGAAGCGATCATGCTGCTAAAAAGCTTCGTTTATACTGAGCAGAAAACCGCTGGTGCAGCGCCCGAAACCGTAGTCGAGACGCACGTTGACCCGCTTTTTCAACTCCCAACGCAACCCGACGCCGTAATTGGGCAACGTATGGGCCCAATCGAACCGGTCGTCGGAACGCCCGCTGAAGACATTGCCTGCGCCGCCCCACACCGTACACCCGATGCGCCGCCAGATGCGCTGGCGCAACTCGACCTGCGCGGCGAGCATGCAATTGTCGGCGTAACGCCCCTCGTAATACCCGCGCATGCGATGGCTGCCGCCCAACCGGGCGAGCATGGGCCACGGAGTAGGGGCGGAATTGAACTCGCCGTAGAAATCGAACGCGAGGATGCAATCCTTCCAAACCCGGCGGTACCAATCGAAGGTGAAGGTAGTGCGGAAGAGGGAACTCTCGCAAGAACCGAGCGCCCGGGGAAAGAAGATGCCCTCGAGGCTGACGTAGAACCCGCACCACGGCCCGGGGATGAAATCGCGCGAATCGAACTCGACGATGGCGCCGATGCCGGTGGCGGTGTAGGAATGCTTCTGGTGGCGGATATACGCGTCGCCGACGGAGTCGAACCCCTTGCCGCGGGTGTGCTCGAAACTGAGCCGCGGCCCGACGAAGGTATGAGGCAGAACGCGATAGAGGTAACGCGCGTGGACCTTGTACTGCTTCTCGACGTAGGAAGTCTCGCGGTTGGAACGGGCGTCGTCGAAACCGATGCCCCACAGATCGCGGGGCGCGGAAGCGAACATGGCCTTGTAATCCAACTTGCTGCGGCCGCGGGAGAAATAAGTATTGCCCTCGACGCCGACGGAATAGAACCCGGAGATGGAGACGCTGGCGAAGACGGAGACGTCGGAAGGCGGGGTGAGGGAATCGGAACGGTCGACGCGGTAGAGCCCTGCGGCGAGGAGCCCGATGCCGAGGCTGGTGGTCTTGGAATAACTGGGGCCCCCGGCGAAAGTGATGTCGATCTTCTTCTCGAAAGTACGGTCGACGGCCGACTTGCTGAAATAGTCGATGACCCGCCGCACGAACGACGGCCGGACGGCCGCCGAATCAACCAAAACCGGCGAATCGGGGGAAACGGAAGCGCCGGGGCTCTCTGGCTCGGTGCACGGAAAAGCCCGGACGGCGAAACACGGTCCGGACAACAAGAGGAAGAGAACGGCGCGGCGGAACATCCGGGACTATCTGTAAGGCTCGACCGCCTTATAGAAAGCGGCCTTGTCCTCGTCGGAAAGGACCCCCTTGCGCAGGAAGACCAACTCGCCCTCGCGGGAAACGATCATCAACACGAACTGGTTGTTGCAATCGCCCAAACCCCAAGCAGTGCTCAAAGCACGGTTCTCGTCGGCCAAGACGACGGCGCCGTTCTTGGCGGTGCGCTTCTTAGCCATGCTGCGCGCCATGCCGTTGGGGATCATGGGCGCGTCCTTGAGATTCATGATGCCGAACCCGTAGAGGTTGTCGCCGGCGGCCCGGTGGTTCTCCTCCATCTCGAAGGTGAACTCCTCGTTCTGCTTATGACGGTCGGGGTCGACGTAGAAGATGAGCAGATTTTTCCGGCCCCACTCGGGCAACATGGCGGGATTGCCGTCGAGATCGAGGACCTCGACGTTGGGCACCTTGCGCCGCATCTCCTGAGCCCGGACCGAAGGCGCGGAACACAAAAACAAGAGACCGAACAAGGCGAAAAACTTCGTATTCATGACTTTCATGTTTAGAACTGCACTTGCGAATGCGGAGCAAAGGTACGACATTTCCACCCAAAGTATAACTCTCCGCGGGCGGCAATATTGTTCGGAACGTCCGATTTTGACCGCAGAGGGAATCCACGGCGCCGCCAAAAGCGGGAATTACAAAAAGATTGCCTATCTTCGCGGAAAACGAACCGAAGATGAACGAAAAATACAAAATACTGTTCGTCTGTCTGGGCAACATCTGCCGCTCGCCGGCGGCCGAAGGGGTGATGCGCAGGCTGGCGGAAGAGAGGGGAGCGGCGCCCCGGCTTGAAATAGACTCGGCGGGAACCTACGGAGGACACCGCGGCGAACTGCCCGACCCGCGGATGCGGCAAGCGGCGGCGAAACGAGGGCTGGACCTGCGGCACCGCTCGCGCCCGCTGACGGAAGAAGACTATGCACGCTACGACCGCATAGTGGTGATGGACGACATGAACTACGAAGAAGCCCACCGGCGGGCCCCGTCGCGCGAAGCCGGAGAACGAATCTGCCGGATGAGGGAATTCTTCCGCCGCCATCGGGACCGAAGCTATGTACCGGACCCGTACTACGAAGGCCGCGAAGGATTCGAACTGGTGCTGGACCTGCTGGAAGACGGCTGCGAAGGACTGCTGGAGACGCTGGAAAAAGAAGGGCGGCTCTGAAGCCGCCCCACCTATATATATAACACGCGCCGAAGCGGCTAAAAATCGAGGCCGAAACTGATGCTATAGGTATTGTGCCACGCAGAACTCTTCGAAGCGAAGAGGTAGGCGAAGTCGAGCCGCAAGTGGAGAATACGCAACCCGGCGCCGACGCTGGCGAAAGAGGGGTAGTAATTCATCCGCTCGCCGTAGTGGTATCCGGCCCGGAACTGCACGAGCTGCATGAGGTTGTACTCGGCGCCGACCGCCGCCCGGCACCCGCGGACCGCCGAAGGCGAAAAACAATAACCGAAATCGGCGGCAACGGTGAACTCGTGGGCATCGGAGAGGAACGTATCCCAAGCGACGCCTGCGGAAAAATCGAGAGGAAGCGAACAATCGCCTTTGCGGAAGCAGCCGCCGAGGTTGGCGACCTTGGCGCCGACGCGCAAAACCGAAAACTCGCCGACGTCATTCAAGGGCTTCATCCATCCGGTACTCAAATCGACGGCGAGGGCGTTGCCGGAACTCTCGGGCCGCTTGAACCGCGAATAACGGGTGACGGCGCCGACGGCCCACCGGTCGCCGATGCGCCGCGAATAACCGAGGTCGACGGCCATGTCGCTGGACCCGTGCTCGCGGAAGAACTGCCGCCAACCGATCTGTGTGAGGTTGAAATTATCGAACCGCCAATAACCGGTGACGGCGTAATAACTGCTCCGACCCTGCCCGAGATAAGAAGAGGAAACCTGCGAAGGCATGAGCGAAAAAGAAGCCATGGCAGGGTTGCCGTAGATGGCATGCGACCCGGAAACGACGGCCATGGCGGCACCGCCCATGCCGAGCGTTTTGGCGTCGGGAGAGGGGAGCACGACGGCTTCCTGAGCCGGGAGCGCCGACAAACCCAGCACGAGGAACGGGATGAACAAGAGACGTTTCATAAGAGACAGATAGGTAGGTTACAAAGATAGTGCAAGGCGAGAGCAAAAGCAAACTTGTTTGTGGTCAAAGCATCGGTTCATAGAACCCGGCTCTTAGCCGGGCCGAGCCGCAGCCTATCTAAACGGCGGCTTGTCTGCCGCAAAGTGCAAGGCGAGAGCAAAAGCAAACTTGTTTGTGGTCAAAGCATCGGTTCATAAAACCCGGCTCTTAGCCGGGCCGAGCCGCAGCCTATCCAAGCGGCGGCGTGTCTGCCGCGGTCCCGAATGTTACAACGCCTGTTCGGATTGCCACGGGCGAAGCCCTCGCAATGACGGGGGGGGGCAAAGAACAATTACGACGCTGACGCGCCGTGATTGTTGGCGTCGCGGCGGCAAAGAAAAATCGCTGAACTCTTTCGAGAATCGGATATGAAAAAAACACCCGCCCGAATAAATTCAGCGAGTGCTTTATAAAAAGAACAATTATGTCGCGATGCTCCATGATTGTTGGCGTCGCGGCGGCAAAACATCTGCGACAGAAAATCCCTGCGGGATACTGCTCTGCACAAAAATACCTGCACAAGTCGGAACTTGGCAGGCATTTTTGTTTCGAGCAAAGCCTTGAGGCTTCTTTTCTGTCGCTTCTCTTTGCTCGTACCGCTCCTTAACAATTCATAGCACCGCAACAGTGGATGACCTGACCGGAGACGTACGACGAGAGGTCGGAAGCGAGGAACAACGCGACGTTGGCGACGTCCTCGGGCGTACCGCCGCGACGCAGGGGAATCTGCTTATACCACCCCTCCTTGATCTCGTCGGAGAGCTGGGCGGTCATGTCGGTGATGATGAACCCGGGAGCGATGGCGTTGGCGCGGATGCCGCGGGGACCCATCTCCTTGGCGATGGACTTGGCCAAACCGATCATACCGGCCTTGGAAGCGGAGTAATTGCACTGCCCGGCGTTGCCGCTGACGCCGACGACCGACGACATGTTGATGATGGAACCGCTCTTCTGACGAGCCATGACGGGCGTGACGGCGTGGATGAAGTTGAACGCGGACTTGAGGTTGACCGTGAGGACGGCGTCCCACTGAGCCTCGGACATACGCATCATGAGACCGTCCTTGGTGATGCCGGCGTTGTTGACGAGGATGTCGATACGCCCGAAGTCCTTGACGATCTCGTCGATGACCTTGTGGGTATCCTCAAAATTGGCGGCATTGGATGCGTAACCCTTGGCCTTGACGCCCAAAGCGGCGATCTCGGCCTCGGTAGCCTTGCCGTTCTCATCGATGTTCAGGTCGGTGAAAGCCACGTTGGCACCTTCGGCGGCGAACTTCAACGCGATGGCCTTGCCGATGCCGCGGGCGGCACCCGTGACGACGGCCACTTTTCCTTCGAGTAATTTCATAACTGCAAAATATTTAATGACAAAATCATATTCGGCTTGCTGCGCTGCGAAGATACGAAAAATATTTGAAACAAGGTCGGAGAGCTCTTGAATTTCGCCGAAAATGACTATCTTTACCCAACGAAAGAGAACCAACAAAACCCTGCAAGACTTATGGAAAGAGATTCCCGGATTTTCGACCTGATCGGAGCCGAACGCAACCGTCAGATGCACGGCATCGAACTGATCGCCTCGGAAAACTTCGTGAGCGACCAAGTGATGGAAGCCATGGGCTCGGTGCTGACCAACAAATACGCCGAAGGCTATCCTGCGGCCCGCTACTATGGCGGCTGCGAAGTGGTGGACCAAGTGGAAAACCTTGCCATCGAACGCATATGCCGCCTCTACGGAGCGGAATATGCCAACGTACAACCCCACTCGGGCGCACAAGCCAACATGGCGGTATTCTTTGCGTGCCTGCAACCGGGCGACACCTTCATGGGGCTCGACTTGGCGCACGGCGGGCACCTCTCGCACGGCTCGCCGGTGAACATGTCGGGCAAGTACTTCAAGGCTGTGGGGTACAAACTGGACGAGACGACGGGCCGCATCGACTACGATGCGATGGAACGGCTGGCGCGGGAATGCAAACCCAAACTGATCGTAGGCGGCGCCTCGGCCTACTCGCGCGAATGGGACTACCGCCGCATGCGCGAGATAGCGGACGAAGTAGGGGCGCTGCTGCTGGTAGACATGGCCCACACGGCGGGCCTGATAGCGGCGGGCCTGCTGGAGAACCCGGTGAAACACGCCCACATCGTGACGTCGACGACCCACAAGACCCTGCGCGGCCCGCGCGGCGGAATCATCCTGATGGGCAAGGACTTCGAGAACCCGTGGGGCCAGACGACCCCGAAAGGCGCGGTGAAGATGATGTCGCAGATACTCAACTCGGCCGTATTCCCGGGCATACAAGGCGGCCCGCTGGAACATGTGATCGCAGCCAAAGCGGTGGCCTTCGGCGAAGCGCTGGACCCGAGCTACAAGGAATACCAGCGGCAAGTGCAGAAAAACGCCCGCGCGATGGCCGAAGCCTTTGCCAAACGCGGCTACAAGATCGTATCGGACGGCACGGACAACCACCTGATGCTGGTGGACCTGCGGACGAAATTCCCCGACCTGACGGGCAAACTGGCCGAAAAATGCTTGGTAGCGGCCGACATCACGACCAACAAGAACATGGTGCCCTTCGACAGCCGCTCGCCGTTCCAGACGTCGGGCCTGCGCTTCGGAACCCCGGCCATCACGACCCGCGGACTGAAGGAAGACAAGATGGACTACATAGTGGAACTGATAGACCGGGTGTTGCACGACCCTGAAAACGAAGAGAACATAGCCGCCGTACGCCGCGATGTGAACGCGCTGATGGCCGGCTATCCGCTGTTCGCATGGTAAACCGCCGGCCGACATGGAAGAGATACTCGACTTCTACCGCCGACTGAGCGACAACAACACGCGCGAATGGTTCGATGCGCACCGCAAGGAATGGGCCCATGTAAAGGCGCTGGCGGGCAAGCTGACCGAAGAACTGATCGACGGCATAGCGTCGTTCGATGCGTCGGTACGCGGCCTGCGGGTACAGGACTGCACCTACCGCATAGCCCGCGACACGCGCTTCTCGGCGGACAAGAGCCCCTACAAGAACTGGCTGGGGATATTCGTGGCGCCGAAAGGCAAGAAATCGGGCTACGCAGGCTACTACCTGCACATAGCTCCGAAAGGCGACCGGCTGGTGGGCGAACACATGCTCATAGCGGGCATCTACTGCCCGGAACCGCTGCTGCTGAAGTCGGTACGCGAAGAGATACTCGACAACGGAGCGGAACTGGCGAAGTCGATCGACGCGGCCGAAGGATTCCGGCTGAACGAAGAAAACAAACTCAAACGGGTGCCGAAAGGATTCCCGGCCGACGATGCGCACGCGGAACTGCTCAAACACAAGGACTGGTGCGTGGAAAAACCGATCGACGAAAACTATCTGCTGGCGGAAGATTTCGTACGACGGGCGGTAGGAGAATTCCGAAAGACGCACGGCTTCATAGAAATCATCAACAGGGCGGTACAATATGCCTATGAAGAGATGATGTAAGATAAAGGCGCCGACCAGCACAGTCGGCGCCTTTATTATTAATAGGCCAACATCTTCGTTTCCTGCGGTTGCAGGAAATTCAGATTCTTCGCTGGCGCTCAGAATGACACTTCCTACTCGACCGTGACGGACTTGGCGAGGTTGCGCGGCTGGTCGACGTTGCGCCCCTTGTAGACGGCGATGTAATAGGCCATGAGCTGCAAGGGGATGGAGACGACGATGGGCATGAGGCACTCGGTGATGACGGGAACCTCGATGCAATAATCGGCCGAACGCCGCACGTGCTCGTCGCCGCGAGCCATGACGGCGATGATCTTGCCGCCGCGGGCCTTGACCTCCTCGATGTTGGAAGCGGTCTTCTCGTACGTATGGTCGGGAGTGGCGATGGCGACGGTGGGCATCTCGGCGTCGATCAAGGCGATGGGCCCGTGCTTCATCTCGGCGGCGGGGTAACCCTCGGCGTGGATGTAGGAAATCTCCTTGAGCTTCAAAGCCCCCTCCAAAGCGGTGGGGTAGTTGTACCCGCGCCCGAGGTAGATGAAATTGTGGGCGTAGGTGAAGATCTTGGCAAGGTCCTTTATCTGGTCGCCGACCTTGAGGACCTCCTCGAGGGTCTGCGGCAACTCGAGGAGCGCCTTGGAGACCTCGCGGTAATAATCGTCGCAGACCGAACCCTTCTCGCGGCCGATGGCGAGCGCGAGCATGGCCATGACGGTGACCTGCCCGGTGAACGCCTTGGTGGAAGCGACGCCGATCTCGGGCCCGACGTGGATGTAAGCCCCGGAATCGGTGGCCCGGGCGATGGAAGACCCGACGACGTTGCAGATGCCGAAGACGAAAGCCCCGGCCTTGCGGGCCAACTCGACGGCGGCCAACGTATCGGCCGTCTCGCCGGACTGAGACACGGCGATGACGATGTCGTCCTCGCGGATGATGGGGTTGCGGTAACGGAACTCGGAAGCGTACTCGACCTCGACGGGGATGCGGCAGATGGACTCGATGAGGTGCTCGCCGATGAGCGACGCATGCCACGAAGTACCGCACGCGACGAAGATGATGCGCCGGGCGCCGACGAACTTGTCGCGGTGGTCGATGACCCCGGAGAGCTTGACCTCGTAAGTGTCGGCGTTGATGCGCCCGCGGATGCAATCGACGAGCGTACCGGGCTGCTCGTAGATCTCCTTGAGCATGAAATGGGGATAACCGCCCTTCTCGAGCTGCGAAATGGAGAGCTGGAGCTTCTTGATGTCGATGTTGCTCTCCTTATTGTCGAGCGTGACGACCTTCAAAGGCTTATGGCGGTTGATGACGGCGACCTCGCCGTCGTTGATGTAGACGAAATCCTCGGTATACTCGATGATCGAAGTGGCGTCGGAACTGAGGAAATACTCGTCCTTGCCGATGCCGACGACCATGGGGCTGCTCTGACGCGCGGCGATGATCTCGTCGGGGTTGTTCTTCTCGATGATGGCGATGGCGTAGGCCCCGACGACCTGCTTGAGGGCCTGCTGCACGGCCTCGAGCAACGAACAACCGCTGGTCTTGCGGACGTACTCGACGAGGTTGACCAACACCTCGGAATCGGTGCTGCTGCGGAAAGAATAACCGTTCTCGATGAGGGCGTCCTTGAGGACCCGGTAATTCTCGATGATGCCGTTGTGGATCAACGCGATGCTCTCGGTCTCGGAGTAATGGGGATGGGCGTTGACGTCGTTGGGCACGCCGTGGGTGGCCCAACGCGTATGGGCGATGCCGATGTGGCCGAAGAGATCCTTGCCGTCGAGAAAACGCTCGAGATCGGCGACCTTGCCCTTGCACTTATAGACGTTGAGCCCGCCGTCGGCCCCGACCAACGCGACGCCCGCGCTGTCGTAACCGCGATATTCGAGCCTGTGGAGGCCCTTGATGAGGATGGGGCAGGCGTCGCGCCCGCCGACATAACCGACAATTCCGCACATGGTCCTAAAAAGATTTTGGGGTGCTAAATTACGAAAAAAATCCGAATAGCCCTGCAAAAAGCCCGAATTTCGGCCGCGGCCCGGCCTACGCGCGCGCGAAATACTTATAAAACAAAGGAATGGTCTCCAACCCCTTGTCGAACTGGTCGAGCCCGAAGCTCTCGTTGGGCGAATGGATGGCGTCCTCGGCCAACCCGAAACCCAACAACAACGACTTGATGCCCAGAATGGACTCGAAACCGCTGATGATGGGAATGGAACCGCCGGAGTAGAAGGGCAGGGGCTTGCGGCCGAAGACGTCGGCGACGGCGCGCTCGGCAGCCTTGTAAGCGGGCATATCGGTGGGAGCGACGTAGGGCATGCCGCCGTGCAGGAACCGGACGGAAACCTTGACGCTCTTGGGGGCGATGCGGCGGAAATGCTTCTCGAAGAGCTTGGCGATCGTACGGAAATCTTGGTTAGGGACCAGCCGCATGGAGATTTTGGCCGTCGCTTTCGAGGGAATCACCGTCTTGGTGCCCTCGCCGATGTAACCGCCCCAGATGCCGTTGACGTCGAGCGAAGGCCGGATGCCGGTGCGCTCGAGGGTGGAGAACCCGGCTTCGCCCTCGACGTCGCCGATGCTGAGCGAACGCTTGTAAGCGGAGAGGCTGAACGGCGCCCGGTTGAAGGCACGGCGCTCGGCAGGCGTGAGCTGGCGGACGTCGTCGTAGAACCCGGGGATCGTCACGCGGCCGTTCTCGTCGATGAGCCCGGCGACGAGCCGGGCCAAGACGTTGGCGGGATTGGCGACGGCACCGCCGAAGAGCCCGGAATGGAGATCCTTGTCGGGCCCCGAGACCTCGACCTCCATGTAAGTCAACCCGCGCAACCCACAGGTAATGGAGGGAGTAGAGAGGGAGAGCATGGAAGTATCCGACACGAGGATGATGTCGGCCTTGAGCAACTTTTTGCTGCGACGGCAGAAGTCGTAGAGACTGGCCGAACCGATCTCTTCCTCGCCCTCGAGCATGAACTTGACGTTGCAGGGGAGCGACCCGGTGGCGCACATGGCCTCGAACGCCTTGGCGTGCATCCACAACTGCCCCTTGTCGTCGTCGGCCCCGCGGGCCCAGATGCGGCCGTCGCGGACGACGGGCTCGAACGGGTCGGTCCGCCACTCGGCGCGCGGATCGACGGGCATGACGTCGTAGTGGCCGTAGACCAAGACGGTCCGGGCCTTGGGGTCGACGATCTTCTCGGCGAAGACCACGGGGTTGCCGTCGGTGGGCATGACCTCGGCATGGTCGGCACCCGCCTTGACGAGCGCGGCGGCGAGCCACTCGGCGCAACGCTGCATGTCGGGCTTGTGCTCGGACTGCGCGCTGACGGAAGGGATGCGGAGCAGCTCGAACAACTCGCTGACGAAACGCTCCTTATTGGCTTCTATATAATGCTTCGCTTGATCCATGATTCCGAAAATTAGAGGTTGCAGATCGCCTTGATTTCGCCGATGAAACGCTGGGCGAGCGCATCGGCCTCGTCCATGGTTTTGGCCTCGGTGTAGATGCGGATGATGGGCTCGGTGTTGGACTTGCGCAGGTGGACCCAATTTTCGGCGAAATCGATCTTGACACCGTCAATATCGTTCACATTCTCACCGGAATATCGAGCTTTTATCTCACGCAACACTTTATCGACGTCGATAGCCGGAGTGAGCGAAATCTTGTTCTTGGACGCGAAATAGGCCGGATAAGTAGCGCGCAACTCGGTCATAGTCAAATTTTTCTCGGCCAACCACGAGAGGAACAAAGCCGTGCCGACGAGGGCATCGCGACCATAATGGAGCTCGGGGTAGATGACCCCGCCGTTGCCCTCGCCGCCGATGACGGCGCCGACCTCTTTCATCTTGGCGACGACGTTGACCTCGCCGACGGCCGAAGCGAAGTAACTGCCCCCGTGACGCAGCGTGACGTCGCGCAGAGCCCGCGACGAAGAGAGGTTGGAGACCGTATTGCCGACCTTGCGCGAGAGGACGTAATCGGCCACGGCGACCAACGTATACTCCTCGACGAACATCGACCCGTCCTCGCTGACGAACGCGAGCCTATCGACGTCGGGGTCGACGACGATGCCCAGATCGGCCTTCTCGCGGACGACCGCGTCGGAGATCTGCGTGAGGTTCTCGGGCAGGGGCTCGGGATTGTGGGCGAACTCGCCCGTGGGCTCGCAATTGAGCTCGACGACCTCGCAACCCAACTCGCGGAGCAACCGGGGCATGACGATGCCGCCGACGGAATTGACAGCGTCGACGACGACCTTGAACCGACGCCTGCGCACGGCCTCGACGTCGACGAGCGGAAGCTCCAACACGCGGCGGATATGCTCGCCGTTGAAATCCTCGCGGGCGACGACGCGGCCGATGCCGTCGACAGCGGGGTAGGCGAAGCCGCACTCCTCGGCCATGGCGAGCACCTGCTTGCCCTCGGCGTCGGAGAGGAACTCGCCCTCGGCGTTGAGCAACTTGAGGGCGTTCCACTGCCGGGGATTGTGCGACGCGGTGATGATGATGCCGCCGTCGGCCCGATGGACGATGACGGCCATCTCGGTGCCGGGCGTGGTGCACAGACCGACCTGAACGACGTCGGCCCCGCAAGCGAGCAGGGTGCCCTCGACCAGATCGCCGACCAACTCGCCCGAAAGGCGGGCGTCGCGGCCCACGACTATGGTAGGTTTTTTGCCCGGACAACGCCCGGCGATGAGCCTTGCGTAAGCCGCAGTGAACTTGACGACGTCGGGCGGCGTCAGATTATCGCCCGAAGGGCCCCCGACGGTGCCGCGGATGCCCGAAATGGATTTGATGAGCGTCATGGAAAATATGCTGTCGTTAAAAGGTAAACCGCACTCCGGACACGATGAAATTTTCGCCCCGAAGTTTTGTTATTCGACGTAAATATATTACTTTTATGCCAATTATGAAAATCAAAAATCAGACGACCATGCGAACGATTCCGGCTTCCGAACTGATAATCAACGAAGACGGCTCCATTTTCCACCTGCATCTGCGCCCCGAACAACTGGCCGACACGGTGATTCTGGTGGGCGATCCGGGCCGTGTGGCCTTGGTGGCCGAACATTTCGAGACGGTGGAATGCCGCGTCTCGAACCGCGAATTCAACACCGTGACGGGAACCTACAAAGGCAAGCGCATGACGGTGCTCTCGACAGGCATCGGAATAGGCAACATCGACATATCGGTGACGGAACTGGATGCGCTGGCCAACGTAGACTTCGCGACGCGGCAGGAAAAGGCCGAGAAACGGCAACTGACGCTGGTGCGGCTGGGCACGTCGGGAGCCATCCAACCCGACATCAAGGTAGGCGACTTCCTCTTCAGCCGCACGTCGGTGGGATTCGACGGCCTGCTGAGCTACTACAAAGGCCGCGACGCGGTGTGCGACCTGCAACTGGAAGAAGCCTTCGTCGAACACACGGGGTGGTACGAAAAGATGCCGCGCCCCTATTTTGTGAATGCGGATGCGGCCCTGTTCGAACACTTCAAAGACGCGACGGTGGAAGGGATGACCATTGCGGCACCGGGATTCTATGCCCCGCAAGGCCGCTGGGTACGGCTGGAACCGCACGACGCGCGACTGAACGAAAAGATCGAGACGTTCGACTTCGGAGGCCGCCGCATCACCAACTTCGAGATGGAAGGCTCGGCGCTGGCGGGGCTGGCGGCCCTGATGGGCCACCGTGCGGCGACGATCTGCACGATCATCGCCCAACGCATAGCGCTGGACGCCTGCACGGACTACAAACCGTTCGTGAAGAAGATGATAGTCATGGCGCTGGACAAACTGGCGGCCCTGTGAAAAGACAAGAAGCAAACAATAACAGAATAAACAGAAAGAAAAACGTATGAAATTCTCAGTATCAAGCTCCGCACTGCTCTCGCTGCTGGCGACGACCGGAAAAGTCATCAGCAACAAAAATACGCTGCCCATCCTCGACTACTTCCTGATGGAACTGAGCGGCAACGAACTGAAGGTGACGACCTCGGACTTGGAAACGACGCTGGTAGGCTCGATAGCCGTGGAGAGCGTCGAGAGCGAAGGCACGATAGCCGCCCCGGCCAAACTGATGCTCGACTCGCTGAAAGAATTCCCGGAGATGCCGCTGACCATCGATGTGAACGACCAGAACTGGGAGATCAAGATCAACTGGAAGAGCGGCTCGCTCTCCATTCCGGGAGCCAGCGCAGTGAGCTACCCGGCCGTACCGCAACTGAGCGCGGAGAAGAAAGAACTGAAACTGGATGTGGACACGCTGGTGGCGGGCATCAACAAGACGATATTCGCGACGGCGGACGACGAACTGCGCCCGGTGATGAACGGCATCTACATCAGCCTGACGCCCGGAGCCCTGACGTTCGTAGGCACCGACGCCCACAAACTGGTGAAGCACGAAGCGGAGATGGAAAACGAAGAAACGGCCTCGTTCATCCTGCCGAAGAAACCGGCCAACCTGCTGAAATCGGTGCTGCTCAAGGAAGACGACGCGATAGAAGTGGCCTTCGACTCGAAGAACGCCCAATTCAAACTCAAGAGCCACACGCTGGTATGCCGCCTGATCGAAGGCAACTACCCGAACTACAATGCGGTGATTCCGGAAAACAACCCGAACAAAGTACTGGTGGACCGCATCGAACTGCTCAACGGCATCAAACGAGTGGCCGTGTGCTCGAACCCGACGACGAACCTGATCCGCATGGACATAGCGGCCAACAAGATCACGCTGACGGCCCAAGACATCGACTTCTCGGTGTCGGCCAACGAAACGATCTCGTGCAGCTATGACGGACAGGAAATATCGATAGGCTTCAAATCGACCTTCATGGTGGAGATACTCTCGAACATGGAGACCCCGACGGTGCAGGTGGAACTGGCCGACTCGACCCGTGCGGGCGTATTCAAACCCGTATACGACGAAAAGCAGACGAGCGCGACGCTGATGCTGCTGATGCCGATGATGATCAACGCATAAGGCACGCGTATGAAGCTGAACCTGAAGCGTCCGATCGTATTCTTCGACCTCGAGACCACGGGAGTGGACACCTCGAAGGACCGCATTGTGGAAATATCGATGATCAAGGTGATGCCCGACGGCGAAGAGATCACGCGGACGCGCCGCATCAACCCGGGGATGCCCATCCCGGCGGAAGCGACGGCCGTGCACGGGATAACGGACGAAGATGTGGCCGATGCGCCCAAATTTGCGCAAGTGGCCAAATCGCTGGAAGAATTCATCCGGGGCTGCGACTTCGGAGGCTTCAACTCCAACCGCTTCGACCTGCCGATGCTGGTGGAAGAATTCATGCGCGCGGGGCTCAACGTAGACCTGAAACGCCGCAAATTCATCGACGTGCAGAACATATTCCACAAAAAGGAACAACGCACGCTGGTGGCGGCCTACAAATTCTACTGCGACAAGGAACTCGAAGACGCCCACTCGGCCGAAGCCGACACGCGGGCGACCTACGAAGTGCTGAAAGCCCAACTGGACCGCTACGCCGATCTGGAAAACGACGTGGACGCACTGGCGGCCTATTCGAGCCGCGGCGAAGCGGCCGACTATGCGGGACGCATCCTCTACAACGAAAAAGGCGAGGAAGTATTCGGATTCGGCAAGTACAAGGGACGCTCCGTGAGCGAGATATTCCGCGAAGAACCGAGCTACTATGCGTGGATGATGAACGGCGACTTCCCGCTCTACACGAAAAAAGTGATCACGGAAATCCGGATGCGCGAAAAACAGAAGTAAGGAAATGAAACGACTGTATGCCGCCCTGCTGCTGACGGCGTGGACCCTCTGCGCCATGGCGGCGGAGAAATCGGGGATAATCGTCAGCATAAACGGCACGAAATACTACATACACACCGTACAGGCGGGCGAAACGCTCTACGGCCTGTCGAAAACCTATGCGGTAGGCGAACGGGTGATCGTGGAAAACAACCCGGAGACGGCCGACGGACTGAAAGCGGGGGCGACCCTGAAGATCCCGTATGTGACCGCCGTAGCCGAACAGATGTCGGACAAGAAACTCCGCCGGACCTTCACCAAACACTATGTAAGCAAAGGCGAGACGCTCTACGGCATCTCGCGGAAATACGAAATCCCGATCCAGACCATCGTGGAAGACAACCCGTCGCTGGACCCGATCCGCCTGCGGCCGGGCGAGAGGATTCTGATCCGCAAGAAGATGATCGGCTCGGAAGACGAAGCGGGCAGCCGCGCCCAATGGGAAGAATACCGCTCGACGCTCAACAGCGTAGCGGCGCCGGGCGATGCCTACCACATCGTACGGCAAGGCGAGACGTTCTACTCGCTGTCGAACCACTACGGAATAACGGAAGCGGAACTCTCGCGTCTGAACGACGGGCTGAAACCCTCGGAACTGAAAGCGGGGGCGATGATCCGGGTACGGGTGGCGAACGAAGAACCCGCCGCGGAACCCTCTGGCGCAGAGATGCCGCAGAGCCCGGAAGAACCGGCCCCGACCGACACGCTGCCGCAATCGAAACCCTTCGGCGAAGTGGAATTCCGGGCGCTGAAACCCAGCCAGACGCTGAAAGTGGCGCTGTTGCTGCCCCTGTCGACGGAAGCCGCGGGCGCCAACACCCACTACCTTGAATTCTACCAAGGATTCCTGCTGGGGCTGGACAGCGTGAAATACCGCTACGGCCACTCGATAGACCTGACCCTGTTCAACACGGGCCGCGACAAGGAGAAAGTGGAGGAATTCATGAAGAGCGAAGAATTCCGCCGAGCCGACCTGATCGTAGGCCCGGTCTACGAAGAAGAGACCCATGCGGTGGTGCGCTATGCCGAGAAGAAAGGGATACCGGTCGTCTCGCCGCTGGCCCACATCGAAAACCTGAGCAGCGACGCCCTGTTCCAACTGGCCCCCGACCCGGCCCGCAAATACGAAAAAGCGGCAGGACTGCTGGACGGAAGCCGCCGCATCACGCTGATATACACGGCCGACACGGACAAGGAATTCGAAGCGGAGATGCTGGCCCTCATAGGCGACCGCCCGTACCGGCGGCACACCTATAGATATGAACACCCCAACGACATAGCCAAACACCAAGGCTACAGCCCGGCCGACCTGACGTCGCTGCTGAACAACGAAGACGAAAACGTGTTCATCATCATGGCCGACAACGAAGTGGACGTAGACCGCATCCTTGCGGCGCTGGCGTCGGCCGACACGAGCATCACGACCCGCGGCCGCATCACGCCGCAATTCGTAGTGCTGGGCAATGCGCGCTGGAACCGCTACACCAACATCGACCGCACGATGTTCTTCAAAGACCGGGTGATTTTCCTCTCGACCTACCATGCCAAACGCGATGCGGACGCCGTACGCGAATTCGACGGAGCCTACATCCGGGCCTTCGGCATGCTGCCGACGCTCTACTCCTACCGGGGATTCGACACGGCGATGATCTTCTGCCCGGCGATGTACGGCGACATCGAATACGACATGGAAGAACGCCGCTACCAACCGCTCCAGACCGCCTATGTATTCGGGCAGGAACACGAACACCAGAACCATGTGAACCGCAACTGGACCCGGGTGAACTATCAATCGGACTTCACGATAAGCATCGAATAAGGCCATGGGAACTTTGACCAACGGGATTCCCGAAAAAACCATCGAACGGCTGAGCGAATACCGCCGCACGCTGCTGGCGAGCCACCGGCAGGGAATCACCCACATCTTCTCGCACGTACTGGCGGGAATACACGGCATAACGGCCGTGCAGGTGCGCCGCGACCTGATGCTCATAGGCTTTTCGAGCGACACGAAGAAAGGCTACGACGTACAGGTGCTGATCGACTACATCAGCAACATCCTCGACAGCCCCTCGCCGATGAACATAGCCGTACTGGGTATGGGGCACTTGGGGCAGGCGATCACGAAATATTTCAACGGCAAAGGGCTGAACCTGAAGATCACGGCGGCATTCGACGTGGACCCGGAGAAGGTGGGCAAGAAAATCGACGGCATTCCGTGCTACCACATGAACGCTTTCGAGGAGATGGTCGAAGACAAAGAAATATCGATCGTCATCCTCTCGTCGCCGACGAAGGTGGCGCCGGAACTGGTGCTGCCGATCATCAACGCCGGAATCAAAGGGGTGCTGAACTTCACCTCGACGCCACTGAACTTCCCGCAGGGGATTGTGGTGGAGAACTACGACATCACGACGCTGCTGGAGAAAGTGGCCTATCTGGTGAAGGAAAACGACGCCTCGAACCCTTAAGAGAGATGCGCGTATTCCGGGGGTTCGATTCGCTTCCAGCATTCACGCATGCGGCAGTGACGGTGGGCTCGTTCGACGGGGTGCACCGGGGACATCGCGCACTGCTCGACCGGCTGACGGCGGAAGCACGCGCGGCGCACGGCGAAAGCATCGTGATGACCTTCGACCCGCATCCGCGGGTGGCGCTGGGGCAAGCCGAAGGGCTGCGCCTGCTGACGACGCTCGAAGAGAAAACCGCCCTGCTGGAAGAAGCGGGGGTCGGAAACCTGATCGTCATCCCGTTCGACCGGGCGTTCGCCGCCCTGTCGGGCCGCGAATTCATCGAACGCTATGTATGCGGAGCCGCGAGTGCCGAAACCCTGATCGCAGGCTACAACCACCGGTTCGGCCACGATGCGATGGGTGCCGCCGAAATAGAAGCGGCGGGGCTGCTGCGCGTGGTGCGGGTGGACGAATGCCTTGCCGACGGCCTGCATGTCAGCTCCACGGCGATCCGCCGACTGCTGGACGAAGGTCGGACGGCAGAAGCCGAACGCCTGCTGGGGCGCAGAAACGAAGAATGAAAAATCGGCACTCTTTCAATATCGGCCAATAATCCGGCCACAACTACAGAATTCGACCCATGTATTCCTACGACTGCAAAATCCGCGTGTGGTACAAACACACCGACCAAATGGGCATCTGCCACCACTCGAACTACATCTGCTACTACGAAGCGGCCCGCAGCGAATGGATGCGCGCACTGGGGCTGCCCTTTGCGGAAGTGGAGCGGCGGGGAATCATGATGCCGATCCTCGAAGTGCAATCCAAATACCTGCGCCCGGCCTACTACGACGAACTGCTGACGGTGCGCATCATGCTTGAAGAGCGCCCTGCGGCCCGCATCACGTTCCACTACGAAATCTACAACGAACAGGGCGACCTGCTCAACACGGGCATGACGCAGCTGGGATTCATCCACAGCGACACGCGCCGTCCCTGCCGCTGCCCGGAGTGGTTCCTCTCGCTGCTCGAGAAAGAGACTACAGATAGTCTTCCCGCTGCGGAGTGAAGACGTCGACGACCTCGCCGCCCTCCAACACCTCGAACGAATGGGGCGTATTGCCGGGGATGGCGTAGCTGTCGCCAGCATGCAGCAGGACGTCGACCGGCGCATCCGGAAGTTCCACGATCAAGCGGTATTCGCCCGAGATGACGTAACCGCACTGCTCGTGGGGATGCCGATGCGTGGTGGCGAAATTGCCCTTGACGTAGTTCATCTTCGTCACCATCGACTTTTCGCCCTCGGCGAGCGAATCCAACGAAACACCCTTGAAGACCTTCTTCAAGGCATTCTCTTTCTTAACGACTACTTTTTTCATTACCGAATTATTCAATGCGATTTTGTTGTATCTGCCAAACAACGATTTCGTTTCTTTCATCCCTGCGACAGGGCCGGATTCTTTAGAAGAACAACTCCATCTGGATGTCGCCCCGAGCATAGGCCGGATGATACTCGGCTAACTCGCGGAACCCCAACTTCCTATAGGTATGGATGGCCGGCCGGAGCAACGTGTTGCTTTCCAGAAAGATATTTCTTGCGCCGAGCGATCGTGCCTTGTCGACCACGGCCTTGCACAGCAGGTAGCCGATCCCTTTGCCCCGCACCTCGGGACTGACGGCCAGCTTGGCCAGTTCGTATTCGTACTTCGGATCATCCATCCGGCATAAGGCGCAGACGCCGACAGGCTCGCCGCGATAGAGGGCAACGAAGATGCAACCGCCCTTGTCGAGGATACTTTCCTGCGGATGGTCGAGGCACTCGATGTCGTGCTCCTCCAACTGCCAGTGCTGCGTGATCCACTGCACGTTCAACGCCCGGAAAACCGGCTGGTGGCAAGGCTCGTAGGGCACGATCCGCACCTCTTGGCTTTCCCGCTCCCGGCGAATCGTCCGAACCCGCTGCAAAAGACTTCGCTGCGCAAGCAACTCCTCCCACTCGCCGACGGCCCTCCAAAGATCGTGGCGGGCGGCACCCGAAATCTCCTCGACGGCGCTCTCGACGTCCCTGCACACAACCGCCAACGAATCGCATATCTTCCGGCCCTGCGGCGAGAGGGCGACGGTAGTACGACGTCGGTCGGCCTTGTCGGCGACCTCGCGGACGAGCTTTCCGGCCGCCATCTCCTTCACGATAGTACTGACGGAAGGGTGTGTCTGCCCGATCTCCCGGGCAATGCCCGTCACGGTTTTGGCCGAACCGTCCGACAAAGCATAAAGAACGGGAAACCATTTGGGCCGGATGTCCAAACCGTACGAACGGTAGATTTCGGCCGCATCGGCCGTGATGCGGTCGGTCAACATCCGCAGACGGCTGCCGATCGCCATTTTGCCGGTCTTGTCGAAGAAATCCATATTTCAGTTATCGAATACGTAATTGATTACGCAAATGTAGGAAGTTTTAGGCACATGGCCAAATAAAACGGGCGGAAAATAACCCCGCCGCCGCGGAGAAAGGAAGTCGGTTAGGGTAGAGAGAGGCAGAACAGGCAGAACAGGCAGAACAGGCAGAACAGGCAGAACAGGCAGAACAGGATGAGAAGGCGTAGCTGGCGGTGGTCTCGTAGAAAGCGGTGACGGGGGAGGAGGTGGGGGGGGGGGGGGGGGG
>JAIDUK010000038.1 GCA_029060215.1 Alistipes sp. | reverse complement strand
ACGGTCAACTACATGATGGCCAAGGATTCGGTCAAGAAGCGTTTCAACGGCGAGGGCGACGGCATGTCGTTCACCGAGTTCACCTACCAGCTCGTGCAGGGCTACGACTTCCTGCATCTCTATGAGACGATGAATTGCAAGGTCCAGCTCGGCGGCGCCGACCAGTGGGGCAACATCACCACCGGCACCGAGCTCATCCGCCGCAAGCTGGGTCCGGAGGCCGAGGCGTTCGCCATCACGTGCCCCTTGATCACCAAAGCCGACGGCACCAAGTTCGGCAAGACCGAGAGCGGCAACGTCTGGCTCGATCCGCGCTATACGTCGCCCTACAAGTTCTACCAGTTCTGGCTCAACGTCAGCGACGAGGATGCCAAGCGCTATATCAAGATTTTCACCCTGCTCGACCGCGAAACCATCGAGAGGTTGATCGCCGAGCACGATGCCGCACCTCATCTGCGCGTGTTGCAGAAGCGGCTGGCGCAGGAGATCACCACGATGATTCATTCTAAGGAGGAGTACGAAAAGGCGGTCGAGGCGTCGGCCATTCTTTTCGGCGGCGCTACTTCCGAAGCGCTGCGCAAGCTCGACGAAGCGACCCTTTTGCAGGTTTTCGAGGGGGTGCCGCAGTTCCGCATCGCACGTGCCGAGTTAGGTTTGCCGTTCGTCGACCTTGCCGCCGAGAAGACGCAGGTATTCCCCTCCAAGGGCGAGTGCCGCAAGATGGTGCAGGGCGGCGGCGTGGCGCTCAACAAGGAGAAAGTCGCCGATCCGATGCGTCCGGTCGGTGAATCGGACCTCATCGCCGGGAAATACCTGCTCGTGCAGAAGGGCAAGAAGAACTATTATCTTATCATCGTCGAATAATGGAGTACCGCATTACGCTCGAACGCATGGAGTTCCATGCGCTGCACGGTTGCTACGAGCTGGAGCGCAAGGTCGGCAACCGTTTCACGGTCGATTTGACCATTACGGCCGAGCTGGGCGACGTCGCGGCGGAGGATTGTGTCGAAAAGGCGGTCAACTATCTGACCGTCTACGAGGTGGTCCGTGAGCAGATGCGCGTCACGCAGCGCACCATCGAGCGGGTGGCGATGAATATCCTGGATGCGGTCCGGGCGGCTTTTCCGCAGATTCGCCATGTCGTCTGCACCGTCTCCAAGCTGGCCCCTCCGTTGGGCGGCAAGCTCGACCGCGTGAGCGTGACACTGGAGAAATAGCTAACGCATATTTTAAGAAAAGGGGCTGTCTGCGCCAAGCAGACAGCCCCTTTTCTTGGACTTCTCTTGATTAAGCCTTGCCGGCCGAACCGAGGACGCTTTCGCACTTGTGCATGTAGAGTTTCTTCAGTTCGTCGCGGGCCGGACCCAGGTACTTGCGGGGGTCGAACTCGGCGGGCTGCTCCACGAATACGGTGCGCACGGCAGCGGTCATGGCCAGACGGCCGTCGCTGTCGATGTTGATTTTGCAGACTGCGCTCTTCGCAGCTTCGCGCAGCTGTTCTTCGGGGATGCCGACCGCATCTTTCAGTGCACCGCCGTGCGTGTTGATGATTTTCACATATTCCTGCGGTACCGACGACGAGCCGTGCAGTACGATGGGGAAGCCCGGGATGCGCTTTTCGATTTCCTTCAGAATGTCGAAGCGCAGGGGGGGCGGCACCAGGATGCCCTCGGCGTTGCGCGTGCACTGCTCGGGCTTGAACTTGTTGGCGCCGTGCGAGGTGCCGATCGAGATGGCCAGCGAATCCACGCCCGTCTTCTTCACGAAGTCTTCCACGTCGGCGGGGTCGGTGTAGTGCGAGTGCTCGGAAGCCACTTCGTCTTCGACGCCGGCCAGCACGCCCAGCTCGCCTTCGACCGTTACGTCGTGCTGATGAGCGTAGTCTACGACTTTCTTCGTCAGCGCCACGTTTTCGTCATAGGGCAGTGCCGAACCGTCGATCATCACCGACGAGAAACCCATGTCGATGCAGTCCTTGCACAGCTCGAACGAGTTGCCGTGGTCGAGGTGCAGTACGATGGGAATGTTCTTGCCCAGTTCCTTGGCGTACTCCACAGCGCCCTGTGCCATGTAGCGCAGCAGTGTCTGGTTGGCGTACTTGCGCGCGCCTGCCGACACCTGCAGGATGACGGGCGACGAGGTCTCGACGCATGCCTGGATGATGGCCTGCATCTGCTCCATGTTGTTGAAGTTGAAGGCCGGAATGGCGTATCCGCCCTTGATGGCCTTGGCGAACATGTCGCGGGTGTTCACCAGACCCAGTTCCTTGTAAGATACCATAATCGTTTATTGTTTAGCAGTGAATCGTTCCTGTTGTCGAGCCTTTCCCCGGCCCGGTATGGCTTGGGCAAGAAAAAGATTCGTACTCAAAAATCGCACAAATTTAATTAAATAATCTTAAGAACGTTTCTTTTCGGGCGCTTTTTGTGAAAAAAATAACAGAGTGCCGCATTTGTTGCGCAATCCGGAGAGTTTTTTGTATTTTTGCGAGGTTAACCGTGCGAACACACAATTATATAAATACAACAGCCATGGCCGAATTCATCTATCAGGAGCCGTTCCCCGTGGGGGAGGACAAGACGCAGTACCGTCTGCTGACCAAAGATTACGTGAAGGTCGTCGAGTGCGACGGCCGCAAGATCCTCAAGGTCGATCCCGCGGGTTTGGAGCTGCTCTCCAAGGCAGCTTACAGCGATGTCTCGTTCTACCTGCGCGCCGCCCATTTGCAGAAGCTGCGCAACATCCTCGACGATCCCGAGGCTACCGACAACGACAAGTTCGTGGCTTACACCATGTTGCTCAACCAGTGCGTTTCGGCCGAGGGCGAGCTGCCCACCTGTCAGGATACCGGTACGGCCATCTGCATAGGCCACAAGGGCGAGGACGTTTATACGGGTGCCGACGATGCCGAGTGCATTGCCCGCGGCGTCTACGAGACTTACAAGGAGCGCAACTTGCGTTATTCGCAGGTCGTGCCTTTCACCATGACCGACGAGAAGAATTCCGGCACCAACCTGCCCGCCCAGATCGACATCTACGGCGGCAAGCCCGGCATGGAGTACGAGTTCCTTTTCATCACCAAGGGCGGAGGTTCGGCCAACAAGACATTCCTCTACCAGCAGACCAAGGCGTTGTTGAACGAAGAGTCGCTGACGAAGTTCATCACCGAACATATCAAAGACCTCGGCACTTCGGCCTGCCCGCCTTATCACCTCGCCCTTTGCATCGGCGGCACTTCGGCCGAAATGTGCCTCTCGACCGTCAAGAAGGCTTCGGCCGGTTATTTGGACGAACTACCTACCTCGGGCAACGAGGGCGGGCGTTGTTTCCGCGACCTCGAATGGGAGGAGAAAGTACTGAAAATCTGCCAGCAGTCGGGCGTCGGTGCGCAGTTCGGCGGTAAGTATCTGGTGCACGACGTGCGGGTCATCCGTGCTCCGCGCCATGCCGCTTCGTGCCCTGTGGCCATCGGCGTCAGCTGTTCGGCCGACCGCAACATCAAGGCCAAGATCACGCCCGAGGGTATTTTCCTCGAAGAACTGGAGAAGAATCCGGCACGGTTCCTGCCCAAGGAGGCTCCGGCCATGTCGCCCGCCGTCGATATCGACCTCGACGAGGGGATGGACAAGGTGCGCGCCATCCTGACCAAGTATCCCATCAAGACGCGGCTCAACCTCAAAGGCACGCTCATCGTCGCCCGCGACATCGCCCATGCCCGCATCAAGCAGATGCTCGACGAGGGCAAGCCCATGCCGGAGTACTTCAAGAAGCATCCGGTCTATTACGCAGGTCCGGCCAAGACGCCGGGCGGCATGGCGTCGGGTTCGTTCGGCCCCACCACGGCCGGGCGCATGGACCCCTATGTCGACTTGTTCCAGAAGCACGGTGGGTCGCTGGTGATGGTGGCCAAGGGCAACCGTTCGCAGGAAGTGACCGATGCCTGCAAGGCCAACGGCGGTTTCTACCTCGGTTCGATCGGCGGTCCCGCAGCTATTCTGGCCAAGAATTCGATCAAGTCGGTCGAGGTCGTCGACTTCCCCGAGTTGGGCATGGAGGCCGTGCGCAAGATTTACGTCGAGGATTTCCCCGCCTTCATCATCGTCGACGACAAGGGCAACGACTTCTTCGCCGATTTCAAACATTAGGAAGACCCTCATTCAGACAATAATAGCATAGGAATTACGTTGTAAGTCCGATGAAAGTTCTTTTTGCGAAAATAGGTTGCGTTCTGTTCTGCGCGCTGGGGTGCCTGCCGCTCCGGGCCGCCGAGAAAGTTTCGTTCGAGGCTTCTTCGCCGTTGATGGTGGCCATGGGCGAGGCGTTCCGCGTCGAGTTCGCGCTCAATGCCAGCCCCGACGAGGATTCGTTCGCGGCCCCTTCGTTCGAGGGGTTTGACGTGTTGGCCGGGCCTGCCGTTTCGAAAGGTTCGTCGATCCGAATCGTCAACGGGTCGATGTCCAAGAGCGTCAACTACACCATTACGTTCGTCCTCTTGCCGCAGGCGGTCGGCAACCACACCGTCGGGTCGGCCGAGATCGCTGTCGACGGCGTCGCATACCGTACGAAGCCGCTGGCTATCGAGGTCGTCGGCGAGACGGGCGGCGCTTCTGCCGGGGCGCAGTCCGGGGCCGATGCTTCCGCCGGTTCGCAGTCGGCGCAGCAGAGCGCCGAGAGCGCTGCCCGGCAGCAGATCGGCAAGGACGACATCTTGTTGCGGGCCATCGTTTCGCGTACGTCGGTCTACAAGGGCGAACCTCTGCGCGTTACTTTCAAGCTCTACGAGCGAGCCAGCGTGGTGGGTTATCAGGACGTCCGCTTTCCGTCGTTCAACGGATTCTGGGCGCAGGAGCTCAATACGGACAATGCCCGTCGCGAGCGCGAGACTTTCAACGGCAAGGTCTACGAGACGCTGGTCGCCCGCGAATTCCTGCTCTATCCCCAGCAGGCCGGGACCCTCACCATCGAGCCGGCCGAGTTGACCGCCATGGTGCAGGTCGTCGTGCCGGGCAGCCGGAGCATCGATCCTTTTTTCGGGGGCGGGCATGAGGTCTACAACGTGCCCCGCAAGTTGCAGAGCCAGCGCATCGGTGTGACTGTCAAGCCTTTGCCTGCGGGTGCTCCCGCTGGGTTCAGCGGAGCTGTCGGACGTTTCGACATGCAGACCGTTCCGCCTGCCGGGCAGCTTTCGGCCAATTCGGCCGCAACCTATACGGTCAAGATTTCCGGCACAGGCAACCTCACTTTCGTGCAGGCGCCCAAGCTGGTGCTGCCCGCTTCGTTCGAGCAGTACAACGTCAAGACCACCGAGTCGATCAATACTTCGGCGGCCGGCATCTCCGGTTACCGGCAGTTCGAGTATCCGTTCATCGCGCGGGCCGAGGGTGCTTACGACATCGAGCCCGTGGAGTTCAGCTATTTCGATCCTTCGCGCATGGAGTACAGGACGTTGAGTTCCAAGGCGCTCGCCCTTGAAGTCCTGCCCGATGCCAGTGGGGGCGGCGAGACCGTCGTCATGCAGGGTCGCGGCATATCCAAGGAAGAGGTCCGTCTGTTGGGGCAGGACATCCGTTTCATCAAGCTCGGCGGGGCTCAGTTGCGTTCGCACCGGCGGCCGCTTCTTTTCAGCGGGCTTTATTGGGCGGCGTTGGCGTTCATCCTTGTCTTCTTCGGTGCGGTTTATTTCGTTTTGCGCAAGCGGATCCGCGATTCGCAGAATGCGGTTCTCGTGCGGGGGCGGCGGGCCAGCAAGGTCGCCGTGCAGCGTTTCCGCGCCGCCCGCAAGTATATGGAGCAGCAGGACCGCCATGCTTTCTACGAAGAGATGCTGCGGGCCTTGTGGGGCTACGTCAGCGACAAGCTCAATATCCCTGTGGCCAACCTCACCAAGGAGAATGTCCGCGAGGAGCTGCACAAGCGCGGCGTTCCGGCCGAGCAGTCGCAGCGTTTCACGGCCATCATCGCCCGTTGCGACGAGGCGCAGTATTCGCCCGCCGCTTCGGCCCGCATGAGCGACGTCTACGACGAGGGGGTCGATCTGGTGTCGCATATCGAGACGATGATCAAACGGTAGGACAGAATGCGTATGAAACGAATAATCTTGGTTTTGGGCCTTCTGGCATTGAACTGCGGCATCTCGCAGGCGCAGGATCCGCAGCCGGAGGAGTTCTCCGGCGGGGAGCCGCAGGAGTCCGCAGCCGTCGTTGCGGAAGCGGTCGGCGCCGCTCCCGAACAGTTGTGGGATGCGGCCAATACGGCCTATATCAACGGCGATTTCCGTGCGGCTTCCGCGGCTTACGAGCGGTTGCTCGCGCAGGAGCTCGTTTCCGTGAAACTCTATTACAACCTTGCCAACGCCTGTTTCAAGGAGAACCGGCTTGGCAAGGCAGTTCTTTATTATCGGCGGGCGCTCCGGCTCGCTCCCGGCAGCGACGACATCCGCTACAATCTGAGCGTGGCCGAGGCCCGTACGAAGGACAATATCGAGCGGATTCCTGAGTTTTTCTTCGTTGCGTGGATGCGCGGCGTGCGTCAGACGATGGGTTGTACGGCATGGACCGTGCTTTCGCTCGCGTTGTTGGCTTGCGCCTTGGCGTTGTTTCTGCTTTATTTATTGGCTCCGCGCTTGTCGCTGCGCAAAACAGGATTCTACGGAACGCTTGTTGCCGGAGTGTTGTTCGTCTGCGCTACATGGTTCGCTGCGGCCGACCGCCGGGAGATGCTCGACGATTCGCGGGCCGTGGTGATGCCGGCGTCGGTCGCCGTCAAGAGTTCGCCCGACAAGTCGGCGACTGATCTGTTCCTCTTGCACGAGGGTACGGTCGTGCGGATCGCCGACCGGCTGGGCGAGTGGTGCGAGGTGGTCATCGACGACGGGAAGAAGGGTTGGCTGGAGAGCCGTAAAATCGAGGTCATCTGATGTCGAAACTCTTGCAGGACGTCGTCGGCGAATTGTCGAAGCTGCCCGGAGTGGGGCGGCGTACGGCTTTGCGGCTGGCCATCCATATCTTGCGTATGGAGCCCGAATCGGTCGGCGACATGACCCGTAGCATCGACCGTTTCCGCAGCGAGGTCAAGTATTGCGCCCGGTGCAACAACCTCTCCGACGAGGAGGTGTGCCCCATTTGCGCCGACCGCGAGCGCGACCGTTCGACCATCTGCGTGGTGGAGCAGGTCGCCGACGTGTTGTCGATCGAGAATACCCGCCAGTACAAAGGGTTGTACCATGTGCTGGGGGGCGTCATTTCGCCCATGCAGGGCATCGCGCCGTCCGACTTGAAGATCGACTTGCTGTGCGACCGTATCGCGCAGGGCGGCGTCAAGGAGGTGATTCTGGCCATTTCTACGTCGGTCGAGGGCGAAACCACGCTCTTCTACCTGATGAGCCGCCTGCGGCATTATCCCGGGCTGAAGGTCACTTCCATCGCTCGCGGCATCGGGTTCGGCGACGAGTTGGAATATGTCGACGAATTGACCATCACCCACGCTTTGATGAACCGCCGCGAAATAGAATGAATCTTATTTAATCATATAAACTATGGACTTCGTTACCAATGAAAAGCTCACGATCGTCGGCGCTGCCGGCATGATCGGTTCCAACATGGCGCAGACCGCACTGATGATGCGGCTGACGCCCAACATCTGTCTGTACGACCCGTTCGCTCCCGCGTTGGAGGGCGTCGTCGAAGAGTTGCGCCACTGCGCGTTCGAGGGGGTGAACCTCACTTGGACGTCGGAGATCGGCGATGCGCTCACCGGGGCTTCCTACGTTGTTTCGTCGGGCGGCGCCGCCCGCAAGGCCGGCATGACGCGCGAGGATCTTTTGAAGGGCAACGCCGAGATCGCCGCCCAGCTGGGCAAGGACATCCGGACCTATTGTCCCGACGTCAAGCATGTCGTCGTCATCTTCAACCCGGCCGACATCACGGGTCTTGTTACGTTGATCTACGGTGGGCTGCACCCTTCGCAGGTGTCGACCCTCGCCGCACTCGATTCGACGCGTCTGCGTTCCGAACTGGCCCAGTATTTCAGGATTTCGCCCGATGAAATCCGCAACTGCCGCACCTATGGCGGTCACGGCGAGCAGATGGCCGTCTTCGCTTCTACAACGCTCGTCGCCGGGCGTCCGCTGTCGGAGCTCATCGGCAAGGAGATGCCCGAGGCCGATTGGCACGAGTTGCAGCAGCGGGTCATTCAGGGCGGCAAGCACATCATCGACTTGCGCGGCCGTTCGTCGTTCCAGAGCCCGGCCTACCTTTCGATTTGCATGATCGCTGCGGCTATGGGCGGCAAGCCGTTCACCTATCCCGCCGGGGTCTACGTCCACAACGACGAGTTCCAGCATATCCTCATGGCTATGGAGACTTCCATCGGTACGAAGGGTGTCGAGTACAAGAACGTGCAGGGTACGCCCGAGGAGCACGCCGCTCTTACGGAGAGCTACAAGCATCTTTGCAAGCTCCGCGACGAGGTCATCTCCATGGGTATCATTCCGCCCGTTTCGGAGTGGCACAAGGTCAATCCCCATCTGAAATAGGGGAGTTGCGGAGAAGTCCGTGTATTATGAAAGCCGTCCCGCATACCGGGGCGGCTTTCGTGTTGTCAAGGAATTCGCAGGGAAACGGCTTTCGTGCGGCCGGAAGTCCGCTTATTCGGTTGCGGCTTGCAGCACGGCCCGCAGCTCTCCGTCGCTGAGCAGCAGCAGCATCGGACCGTCCATGTCGTAGTGGGTCGTCGTTTCGAGCGCTTCGACGAATTTCTTCTCGGCTTCCGCTTCGGGGCAGGCCATGCGGGTCGAGCGGAGCGGACCGATTTTCAGGGTCCGTTTTGCGTCGGCCGTGTAGCTCCCCGACAGCCGGTTGCAGGCTCCCGTGCCCTCTATGCGGCCCTCGTCGGGCGAGAGCGTGAAGACGAAAGCCCCTTTTTCGGACCGTACGTTTTGTCCGTATAGCTGGACCAGCTGCCATTCGGTGCCCGTCAGCGGGCGGCGGTATTTCTTCTGGTAGGCGCGGCAGTGGCACTCTTTGGTGTGGCTGCATCCCGCTGCCAGCACTGCCAGAAACATGACGATAATTCTTTTCATCCGAACGTGCGTTGTTTGCTGTGCAAATATAAGGAATATTTCATACCTTTGTTTCGCATCCGTTTGCAGCAAGAACGTTCGAAAACAGCATACCTATGAAAAAGATCATCGCTTCTCCTCTGGCTCCCAAGGCCGTAGGTCCTTATTCGCAGGCCGTCGAGGCCAACGGCGCACTCTATGTCTCGGGCCAGCTGCCCATCGACGGCGCCACCGGCACGATGGCCGAGGGCATCGAGGCCCAGACCCGGCAGTCGCTGGCCAACCTCGGGCACATCCTCGCCGAGGCCGGCTACGGGTTCGGCGACGTGGTGAAGACCACCGTTCTGTTGCAGCGCATCTCCGATTTCGCCGCCATGAACGCCGTCTATGCCGAGTTCTTCACCGCCGACATGCCCGCCCGCATCTGCTTCGAGGTCGCTGCGCTGCCCATGGGCGCCCTCGTCGAGATCGACGCCGTCGCTGCGCGGTAGACGTGGCTCTCAGCAGGTTGGAGCCGGCCTGTTTGTTTTGTAAATATTTTGTGGATAAATTGAGCGCGCCGGATTGGTTTTTTCGGCCGGAATGCGCCATCTTTGCACAACCGTGCTTTTGCCAAGAAAATGATTAAAATATTGATATAGAATCATGTCCAGAAACATTCAGTCCAATACGCCGCAGAAGGTCGACTACAACGATGCCGTCGCCGAGTCGAAGGTCTATTTCGACGGCGACGATCTGGCCGCCACGGTGTGGGTCAGCAAGTACGCCCTCAAGGATTCGTTCGGCAACATCTACGAGAAGTCGCCCCGGCAGATGCACGAGCGCATCGCCCGCGAGATCGCGCGTATCGAGCAGAAGTATCCCAACCCCATGTCGGCCGACGAGGTCTTCGCCCTGCTCGACCATTTCCGCTACGTCATTCCGCAGGGCGGTCCCATGACCGGCATCGGCAACGATTTTCAGGTCGCTTCGCTTTCCAACTGCTTCGTCATCGGGCACAAGAACCCCGCTGATTCCTACGGCGGCATCTTCCGCATGGACGAGGAGCAGGTGCAGCTCATGAAGCGGCGCGGCGGCGTGGGGCATGATCTTTCGCACATCCGGCCCACGGGCAGTCCTGTGCTCAATTCGGCCCTCACTTCCACCGGCATCGTGCCTTTCATGGAGCGTTATTCCAATTCCACGCGCGAGGTGGCGCAGGACGGCCGCCGCGGGGCTCTGATGCTCTCGCTTTCGATCAAGCATCCCGATGCCGAGCGGTTCATCGACGCCAAGGTCGACACCGGCAAGGTCACCGGGGCCAATGTCTCCATCAAGATCGACGACGAGTTCATGCGCGCCGCCATCGCCGGGAAGAAGTACCACCAGCAGTTCCCCATCCATGCCGAGAAGCCCAAGTACGAGCAGCAGATCGACGCCAAGAAGTTGTGGGAGAAGATCATCCACAACGCTTGGAAGTCCGCCGAGCCCGGCGTGTTGTTCTGGGACACCATCATCCGTGAGAGCATCCCCGATTGTTATGCCGACGAGGGTTTCGTCACCGTGTCGACCAATCCTTGTGGCGAGATTCCGTTGTGTCCCTACGATTCGTGCCGTTTGTTGGCGTTGAATCTTTTGAGTTACGTCGACGATCCTTTCACCAAGAAGGCCAAGTTCAACTTCGCCAAGTTCAAGCAGCACGTCGCCAAGGCCATGCGCATGATGGACGACATCATCGACTTGGAGTTGGAGAAGGTCGAGCTCATCATCGAGAAGATCGCCGCCGATCCCGAGGACGAGGACGTGCGCCGCGTGGAGTTGGAGTTGTGGAAGAAGATCCGCAACATGGCTCTCAAGGGGCGCCGCACCGGGTTGGGCATCACTGCCGAGGGCGATATGCTCGCAGCGCTCGGTCTGCGCTACGGTTCCGACGAGGCCATCGCTTTTGCCGTCGAGGTGCAGAAGACTTTGGCCGTCGAGGCCTACCGTGCGTCGGTCAAGATGGCCGGCGAGCGCGGGCCGTTCGCAGTCTACGATGCCGCCAAGGAGAAGAACAATCCCATGATCGCCCGCATCCGCGAGGCCGATCCCGAGCTCTATGCCGAGATGGTCGAGAAGGGGCGCCGCAACATCGCCATGCTGACCATCGCCCCCACGGGCACCACGTCGCTCATGTCGCAGACCACGTCGGGTATCGAGCCCGTCTTCCGCACCGTTTATAAGCGCCGCCGCAAGATCAACCCCTCGGACCACGACACCCACGTCGATTTCGAGGACGAGACCGGCGAGAAGTTCCAAGAGTACAACGTCTACCACCATAATTTCGTCAAGTGGCTCGACGCCAACGGTTACGACACCTCGAAACTCGCGTCGATCTCCGACAGCGAGTTGCAGAAGTGGGTCGAGGCTTCGCCCTACCACAAGGCCACAGCCAACGACATCGACTGGGTGGCCAAGGTCAAGATGCAGGGTGCTATCCAGAAGTGGGTCGACCATTCGATTTCCGTCACGGTCAACTTGCCCAACAGCGTCTCCGAGGCGCTCGTCGCCGATGTCTACCGCACCGCTTGGGAGTGCGGCTGCAAGGGCGTCACGGTCTACCGCGACGGTTGCCGCGAGGGCGTGCTGCTCGAAAAGGGTTCCAAGTCCAAGCGCAAGTGCGAGGAGCACCCCGGACAGGCGCCCAAGCGGCCCAAGTCGATTCCCGCCGACATCGTGCGTTTCAAGAACGGGTCGGAGGATTGGATCGCTTTCGTCGGGTTGCAGGACGGGCGGCCTTACGAGGTCTTCACCGGTAAGATCGAGGAGGACGCCATGTATATCCCGCGCAAAATCACCAAGGGTTTCATCATCAAGGTGCGCGAGGAGGACGGCACCAAGCGCTACGATTTCCAGTACAAGGACCGTTATGGCTATACCAACACCATCGGCGGCATCTCGCGCCTGTTCAACGAGGAGTTCTGGAACTATGCCAAGCTCATTTCGGGTGTCTTGCGCCACGGCATGCCCATCGAGAAGACCGTTTCGCTCATCGAGTCGCTGCATCTCGACAGCGAGTCGATCAATACTTGGAAGACCGGCGTCTGCCGCGCCATCAAGCAGTATATTGCCGACGGCACCAAGTCCAAGGGCAAGTGTCCGTCTTGCGGGCAGGAGAACATGGCCTACCAGAACGGCTGCCTCACCTGCATGTCGTGCGGGTATTCCAAGTGCGGTTGATGCCGCTGCCGTCTTTAGAAAAAAGAGCTGTCGCCTTGGGGCGGCAGCTCTTTTTGTTCGGAGCGCTATGTCGGGGCGGGGCGGCCGGGTTCTTTCGGCGGAGATTTGTGCTATGCTTCGTTGGAAAGGTTCAGCGGATGATGACCGCATTGACAAGCCGCAGGCCCGACCGGCGGTTGATCTCTTCCTGCAAGGCTTCGCGTTGGTAGAAGAGTTCCTGCCGCAGGACGCTCGACTGGATGCGGACATGCAGGATATGCCTTTCCAGCCGCAGTTCGGTCGTCAGATCGGCGGCCCGGTCGCCCACGATGGCGCGCCATGTCTCGGGCAGTTTCCCCTCGGCTACCTTGGCTGCTACGTAAGGGCGGCGGAAGAATTCTTCCAGCAGGTCGCCCATCAGCATGGTCTTCGTGCGCCTCATTTTGTCTCCTCTTCAGCCGGATTCGCGGGCCGTGAATCGGGTTCCGTCCCGTTCTTGGTTACATCGTCCGATTCCGTCCCGTCTTCACTCGCGTCATCTGTTGCCGCCGTCCCGTTCTCCGGACGCACTTCGCCGTTCTCGACCGTGAACAGCGCATATTCGCCGCCCGCTTCGTCGAGGATCGACTTCAGCCGCGTCGGATTGCAGTCGGTGATGAATATCTGGCCGAAGGCGTCGTCCGACACCAGCCGGATCAGTTGTTCCACCCGCCCCGCGTCCAGTTTGTCGAAAAGGTCGTCGAGCAGCAGAATCGGTTTTTCGCCGCACGCCTCGGCCACAATGGCGTATTGGGCCAGCTTGAGCGCTATGAGAAACGATTTCTGTTGTCCCTGCGAACCGTATTTCCGCAGCGGGTAGCCGCCGATTTTGAGCGTCAGGTCGTCGCGGTGGATGCCCGACGTAGTATATTCGTTCACAAGGTCTTTTTGGCGCGCAGCCCGCAGGATTTCGTCGAAAGGCCGTTCGCTCAGCTCCGATTTGTAGTGGAGCTCCACCTGTTCGCGGTCGCCCGAGAGCGTGCGGTAGTACTCCGCCACAACGGGTTGCAGCCGTTCTGTAAAGGCTTGGCGGGCGGCGTGTATCTTGGTGCCGTAGTCGGTCAGTTGGGCGTCGTAGATCGCCAGCATCGTCTCGTCGGGCTGCATCTTCAGCAGCCGGTTGCGTTCGGCCAGCACTGCGTTGTAGCGCATGACGTTGGCCAGATAGGGACGGTCCAGCTGCGAGATGCAGGCGTTCAGATAACGTCGCCGTTCGTCGGCCGATTCGCTGATGAGGGCATTGTCCGCCGGCGATACGATCACCGCGGGCACCAGCCCCACATGGTCGGCCAGCCGTTCGTATTCCTTGCCGTTGCGTTTGAGGATCTTGCCCCCTTTGCGCGAGAAGGAGCAGACGATGCGTTCGTTTTTCTCCGCATCGGAAAGGTAGCGGCCTTCGATCATGAATCCCTCCGTGCCGTGCAGAATGCTCTGCGTGTCGGTCATCGGCAGCGACGACTTGCACATCGACAGGTAGTAGACTGCGTCGACCACGTTGGTTTTGCCTGCTCCGTTGTCGCCCACCAGACAATTCACCCCGCGGCAGAACGAGAGTTCCTGCCGGGCGATGTTCTTGAAGTTGAGCAGCGATAGTTTTTTCAAACGCATGGCCGGATGGGGTGTTTCACAGGGCGAAGTTACAAAAAGTCGGGCGCAGAAGCAAACGCTGTCCGGCTTTGATTTCGAATGGCCCGGTCAGTAGCAGGTCAGGGCGGTTTGCAGAATCGGGTCGCAGCCGTTCATCCGATCGGTGGCGAAGACCGGCACGATGATGTCCGGTATGATGCTGACAGCATGGTGGGGTTTTCCGTCCATGCCCGTCATTTTCATGCCGGTCATCGAAAACGGAAAGATCGGCAGCTCGAAACGGGTCAGGTCTCCCGTGGTTCCGGCTGTCGGCTCTCCGACGATCTTTCCCAATCGGTAGTGTCTCACGATCAGCAGAATCGTCTCGCCCCAGCTGAAAGTCCCGGCATCGCACAGGAATGTTGCGGGCAAGGAGACGCGGGGCGATCTTGCGGGCAGCGTCTCGGCTTCGATGCGCCATGCGAGCTGCTGCCGGAACGGATAACGGGCGATCGGCACCTCCGTGGCCGGTGCTTTCGAATCGGCGGCGAGCAGGTGGGCCAGTATCTCCTCGAACTTGTAGGACGGATAGCTGCGCAGGTCGAAGCAAAGCCCCTTTATGTCGGGGGTCAACGTGGCCAAAAATCGCTTTTCAGTCGCTTCGTCCGAAGCGGCGTTGATGTAGAGAATGCCGTTTTCTAATTTTCGGAACGGCTCCGTATGCCGGTCGGAGCAGGGCGGCTCCGGGCGAGCGGCGTAGAGCGTGTCGCATCGGACGCTTCCTGAGCGCTCCTGACTGACGATAACGAACGAAGTTCCGAACGTCGGTGAGACGAAAAGTCGGCTTGCAGCGATTCGGTTCCGGTGCTCGTCGGTCGCGGCGTTCGATACGTTGGCATATCCCCGCAGCCGTTCGGTGGCCGGTATGCCGTCGATCGTCCGCAAGATACGCCAAGCGTGCGGCGACGAGGAATCCCGGACAAGTACCGTATCGTTTATGGGAAGTGCGTTGACCGGTGCGTAATATTCGGGCAGATAGGCGGATTTCATGCCGGAGACGGCCATGTCGGTGCTGACCGTCAGATGTCCGTCCTTGATCGGATTGAAAAACCGGCAAACGGTGCGGTGCCACTCGAAAACGGCATCGAGCGAAGCAATCCGGTCGGCCCGAACGGCTTCCTGTAAAAAGGGCTTCAGCCTGCGCTCCCACTCGGGATCGATCTCTTCGTAGTAGGGGTAGAAATGGCGGACGATGTTCCAGCGCGCCGTGATGTCCGCGATGCGGACGGTTCGGTCGGAGAGCAGCCCGAATAGGAATCTTCGCCTTGCGGACAGGTTCTTGTCCTCGTATCGGTGGCCGTTCCAAAAGTCGGTCGCATCGGCGAGCAGCTGCTGCGTGGCCCGGCGGTCGAACGCCTCTTCGGGCAGGGCATGCCGGATATGCAGGTATTTCGATTCGGAGAGCGGGTAAGCGTAGTATTTCCCGGCGGTCGGGGCGGTCGGATCGCCGGTTGCCGTTTCGAGCTTCGAGTAATAAGGTATATATTTGCCAAGTCCGGGATAGAACAACCGGGTGAGGAACGGGACGGAGAGTGCTCCGGAACCGCTGTGGCAGCAGTATTGTGCGTGGTCGGCCGCATCCGCATCGGCTTTCGGAACAGGCGAATCGGAAACAGTTGCGGCGGGTGCGAGCGGCCGGAACAGCACGTCCAAAGGCTGCTCTTCGGTCCGGTGGACAAGCAGCGCGCAAACTTTCATCCAGTCGCTCTCCGACCACTTTCGAACATAGGGATTCGGCGAGAAATAGCGTACGACGCCGTATGCGCGGGCGAATTCTGCGTAACGGGCAACGTCGGCGGATTGTCCGTAACACGAAAAAGCGCACGCACAAATCAGCAGGACCGGCAAGAATTTTTTCATGCGATTGGCAAAAAGAAGTCTGTTTCGGCGCGCAGCCGTCGGTTCGAAAACCGGGTTTTATGAAATCCGCGCCGGGCGGAAGTATCTTCGGCAAGAGCCAAAGTTACAAAAAATCCCCGACACGGCCTTGTACATTGTGAATAGTTTCGTATCTTTGTCCTGATAAACCGCGGCTTGGGCCGTCTGCATCCGGGGTCGGATGCGGGTTGTCCGGCCGTTCGTCCGACAGATTATAACTAACAAAAATATTTCTTTATGGCAAAGCAGCAGACAGCCGGGCAGGAATCCCTCGGCGAAGCAATGAACCGGACCGAGTTTTTCCTCGAAAAGCATGGCCGGACGATGTCTTACCTGATTCTCGCATTGTTCGTTTTGGCCGCGGCGGTTTTCGGCTACAGGGCGTTGATCGTCGCTCCGCGCGCCGAGAAGGCCGCCGCATTGATCGCCGAGGCTCAGAACCGTTTCGAGCAGGAGACGCCCGACTACGAGCTGGCTCTTCTGGGCGACGACAGCGGCGCCGGGTTCCTCGAGGTCATCGAGCGTTACGGTGCTACGCCTGCGGGCAATCTCGCCAAGCATTACGCCGGTATCTGTTATCTGCACATGGGCGATCTGGAGAATGCAGCCGCTTATTTGGCCAAGTTCTCCTCTGTGAAAGGGCTCCCCGGGCAGATCATCAATGCGCAGAACCTCGGGTTGCAGGGCGATGTCGCCGTCGAGCAGCAGGACTATGCCAAGGCTGCGAAGTTCTTCGCCAAGGCCGCCAAGGCTTCGGACAATACTCTTACCGCGCCCATGTATCTCTACAAGCAGGCTCTGACCGAGCAGGCGCTCGGCAACGGCAAGCAGGCCGAGGCGCTTTTCGAGCGCATCCTCTCCGAATATCCCATGTCCGTGGAGGCTCGCGAGGCCGAAAAGTTGTTGGGCGGCGTAAACTGAATGGCGGATGGCAACCCGGAATCATAATCTTTCCAAGTTCGACACTCCGTTGCCGTCGGCCGCCGACATGTGTTTCGGCATCGTTGTGGCCGAGTGGAACCGCGAGGTCACGGAGGCTTTGCTGGAGGGTGCCGTGCGGACTTTGCGGGCGGCCGGGTGTTCCGATCTGAATATTCAGATCAAGTATGTTCCCGGTACGTTCGAGTTGGCCCTCGGGGCGCAGTTCTTCGCCGAGTATACCGATGTCGACGCCGTGATCGTGTTGGGCTGCGTCGTGCAGGGCGATACGCGTCATTTCGACTTCATCTGTCAGGGCGTCACGCAGGGCATCACCCAGTTGCAGTTGCAGTGGAACATGCCCATCGCTTTCGGAGTGCTTACCGTCAACGACATGCAGCAGGCTCTCGACCGTTGCGGCGGGCGTTTGGGTAACAAGGGCGACGAAGCTGCCGCTACGGCTATCAATATGGTCAAGTTGCAGGTCGAGATGGATGCCGCTTCGCCCGACCGCGAGCCCGACCGCCGGAATATCAATTAGTCTTTCTGGATGTTTTCATAAAAATAGTTGCCGCATTCGCGGCAACTATTTTTGTTTTCAGAAAGCTCCCAGATTGTCCAGAAAGACAAGCAACAGTATTGCCGGACAAAGATAGCGCAGCAGGAATAGGAATAGGGTTCGGATGCGGAAAGGCAGTTGCCCGTCGTTGGTAACTTGCATTTGCAGGATCTTGCGGTCGAGTCGCCAGCCTACGAATATGCAGGTGAAGAATCCGCCCACGGGAAGCAGGATGTTGGCCGTCAGATAGTCCAGTGCGTCGAACAGATTCAGTCCGCAGATTCTCCAGCCGTTCAGCACTCCCAGCGACAGCGAGGCCAGCGCTGCCAGCACCAGCGTCGCTCCCGTGGTGGCCCATGCTGCGCTTTTGCGGCTGAGGTGCCATTCTTCGTGCATGTAGGCTGTGATTACTTCGTGCAGCGAGATCGTCGATGTGAGTGCTGCCACTACTAACAGCAGGAAGAAGACCGATGACCAGACCATGCTCCATGGCATTCCGTTGAAGATGCCCGGCAGTGTGATGAAGACCAGCGACGGTCCCGACGAAGGTTGGATGCCTACGCTGAAAACTGCCGGGAATATGGCGATGCCTGCCAGCAGGGCTACCAACGTGTCCAGAATCGTTACGTTGAGGGCCGTATGGCGCAGGTTGGTTTCGGGTTTGAAGTACGACGCATAGGTCACCATTGTCCCGATGCCTATCGAAAGCGAGAAGAAAGCCTGTCCCAAGGCTGTCAGTACGGTCGCCGCCGTGATTTTCGAGAAGTCCGGTTTCAGAAAGAACCGCAGACCTTCGGATCCGCCGGGCATCAGCAGCGAATGGACGGCCAGTGCGATCAGGATGATGAAAAGCAGGGGCATCAGCACTTTGGCCGAACGTTCGATCCCTTTCTGTACGCCCAAGGCTATGACGAAATGAGTTGCTGTTATGAACAGCAGCGTGTAGAGCAGCGGCCGCCACGGGTTTTGAATGAATCGTTCGAACATGGCTGTGTATTCTTCGGCCGTGCTGTAGCGGGCCAGTTCTCCTGTCACGGAGTGTACCATGTATTCTGCCGTCCAGCCTGCTACTACAAAGTAGAAACCCAGAATCAGAAATGCCGCCAATACTCCGTTGTAGCCCAGAAAGCTCCATTTGCGGTCCAGTGCCCGATAGGCACCCACCGCATTCTTGCGGGAGGCCCGGCCGACCGAGAATTCGGCGATCATCAGCGGCAGCCCCAAAATCAGTACGCACAGGATGTAAATAGCCAGAAAGGCACCGCCGCCGTTGTCGCCGGCTACATAGGGGAACCGCCAGATGTTGCCCAATCCTACCGAGCTGCCTGCCGCAACCAATACGGCGCTCAGTTTGCCGCCCAAGGTGGCACGTTGCGTGTGTTTCATTGCGTCGGTCTTTTCTTAGTCCATTCCTTTTGCTGCGGCGATTACTTCGGCCATCGCAAAATCTTCAGGATAATCGATGTCCAGCCCCTCTATGCGGTCCACTACCGCCATGTAGGGGCGGTCGCCGATGCGTCTGTGCCGTTCGCGCCACAATTCGCGCGGGAAGATGAAAAAGGCGCTTGTTTCTATGTATACCGGTTCGAGGGTTTGCGTGCGGGGGATGTTGTCCGGCGAGTAGTTGAGCGGGCGTCCTTCGTACCATGCGAATGTCTGAATCTTTTCCACGCTGAATGCCGAATCGTAGTCGCCCGACCGAACTTTTTCCAGCGCGTCGCCGATCGTCTGCGGGCGGATGAACGGCGATGTCGCGTGTGCCAACAGGTAGAGATCGGCATCTACTTCGGTTGTGAAAGCATCATAAATTTCCCGGCCCAGCGTTGTGTCGCGGTCCAGTTCTTCGTTGCGGTGCAGGAATTTCACTCCTTCCGGCAGTAGGGGGCGTATGCCTTCGTTGCTGCAATAGACATATACCTCGTCTACTCCATCCGTGCGGAGCAGGGTTTTGAGTATGTGGCACATGAGCGGTTCGCTGCCCAGTTGCCGCAGGTTTTTGCTTTCGACACGTTGGCTGTTCAACCGGATGGGGACGAATGCTACGGTTTTCATCGGTTTATTGTACTAAAAGGTTGCAGCCGCGGATCTCCGCATGGTCGATGCGGCCTTCGATCTCGAACGAGCCGTCAGGGAATACGCGTCCTGCATCTTGCGTTTCGATAAATGCGCACGACCAGCGATTGGCCAGATCGGTTACGTTGAGGCCGCCGCGGGAGCCTGCCGGCAGCCGGTCGGTCGGGTCGTTCACATCGCGGACCGTCACCCGCATCCATGCCGGACAGCGGAAGCGGTTGCCGCCTGTCGAGTAGGCTTGGGTCGTAAGTTCTGCCATGCCGTATTCCGAGTGGATTCTTTCCACGCCGAATGCTGTGCAGAGGATCTTGTGGAATTCTTCTTTGGGCAGTTCTTCGCGATAGCCTTTCATGCCGCCGGTTTCCATCACAATTGTGTTGGGGAGTTTCGGCGCATGTTTTTCGGCAAGGTCCCATAGTGCATAGCTTACTCCCAGCAGGATTTTCGGTTTCGGGTCGGTCGCCATGTCGTGCAGCAGTCCTTCGTAGTCGTCTAAATAGAAGCCGCCCGATCCGCATTTTTTTATCAGGCGGTCGGCCATGTATACCAGCGACGAGCCTTGGCGGCGCAGGTAGTTCGGCAGCAGGGCATATAGGCTCCAGCAGGATGGTTCGCCGTAGAACGTTCGGAATGCTTCCAGAAATGTTTTTTCGTAGTGTGCCAGCGAGCGCATCGGATGGCGCGACGGCGTCATTCTCGTCGTTGCACTCGAAGTAAAGATTATTTCAGGTTCAGCTTTGCCGCAGTAGATGCTGTGGGTTTTGAATAGTTCGATCGGGAGGTGGGGTATCTTTGCGTATTCCCTTATTTCCGCAGGTTTCGCGCCGATCAGCGAAAGATATTCTCGATAAGGTTGGCATTTCTCCGCTTGTTCCCGGAATAGGTCCAGTGCCGTTTTCTCAAATTCTGCTTCGGTTTTTATGTCGAATATGTCGCACGGTTCTTTCATCAGCAGTTTTCTTTTTGGATTTTCCACTCTCCCGCTTTGGTTGCTCCGACATGTTTGATGATTCCCTGTCGAGTGAGCTTCAGTAGTTGGTATTTGATGCTGTCTTCCGTGCGTTCTAAAAGAACGGCCAACTCTCGACGTGTAATTCTTGGGTTGTTTCGGATTGCTGCCAAGATTTTTTCTTGGGTGAAACTATCTTTTTCTTGGGTGATATGCAGGATTTCTTGGGTTATGATGCTCGGTTCTTGGGTGCCGTACTTTATTTCTTGGGTGACCCCATTCCTTTCTTCGCGATAGCCTGCGATTGGGAGAATATCATGGTTGAATTCTTGGACATTGTCATGCACTTCCATGCTGGGCCTCTTCGGATTGGGGGGATATGGTATTTCGGCCAAGGGTTTTCCTTGTCTTTTTTTCAGTGTTTTGTATATTTCTTCCAGCATGAAGTCTACGAAGATTCCGCTGTCTGTCGCATTCGTGCTGCGGTTGATAGCATCGTAGTAGCCTTGTTGGTTGGCATATACCATGTTTTCAATGGGCAGATGCTCGAATACCGGGTGCAGTTGGCCCAGTATGAGCGATTGCCATAGTCTTCCTGTTCGTCCGTTGCCATCGCTGAACGGGTGTATAAACTCGAATTCGTAGTGGAATACGCAGCTTTTGATTAGCAGATGGTCGTCTGCTTTTTTCAGCCACTCGAATAGTTCTGCAATCAGCGTCGGTACACGGGAAGCTGGCGGGGCTATATGAATCGGCGTCGTTCCGGCGAATACACCTACGCCGCCTTTGCGGAAATGTCCCGCATCATCGGTCAGCGCTTCCATCATTACGCCGTGTGCTTGGAGCAAGTTTTTTACCGAATAAGGATCGAGTTGTGAATAGAGGTTGTAGGTTTTGATGGCGTTGCGTACTTCTTGGATTTCCCGTATCGGTGCTACTACGTGCTTGCCGTCGATAATATCGGTTATCTGGCTTTCTGTCAGGGTGTTTCCTTCGATTGCCAGCGAGCCTTGAATGGTTTTTATCCGGTTGATTTTTCTCAGCAGCAGTGCATCGTCCTGTTCCATGCGGATGGCAAAGCGTTCCACCATCGCAGAGATTTCGGCAATGAGGTTGATGGCGCGGGCCGTTATTTTGAACGGAGGAGTGTACATGCGTGCCGGGTAGCTGTAAGTATTGTGAATGACTGTTTTGCAAAGATACAAGAAATTCATAACCGGAACGATTCTCCGATTATGAATTTCTCAAAATTCAGTAGCCGATAAAAAGGTTATTTTTTGCTTTTCGGCGCAAGCATCATGTTCATCTTCTTGCCGTCCAGTTTGGGCATCATTTCTACTTTGGCTACTTCTTCAAGGTCTGTGGCAAAGCGTAGTAGGAGTATTTCTCCTTGTTCTTTGAATACGATCGAGCGGCCGCGGAAAAAGACATATGCTTTGACTTTCGAGCCTTCTTTCAGGAAGTTCGTCGCGTGTTTCAGTTTGAAGTTGTAGTCGTGGTCATCGGTTTGCGGGCCGAATCGTATTTCCTTGATCGTTACTTTTACCTGATTGGCTTTCAGTTCCTTGGCTTTCTTTTTCTGTTGATACAGAAATTTTTGATAGTCGGCTATCCGGCAGACTGGGGGTTCCGCTTTGGGTGAAATTTCGATCAGGTCCAGTTCCATTTCGTCGGCCAGACGCAGTGCGTCGCGGATCGGCAGAACCTGCGGTTGTTCGATGTTTTCGCCTACCACACGTACCTCGGGTGCGGTTATCTCCGAGTTGATGCGGTGGGGATTTTCCTTGACAGGCGGACGGCGTCCGCCCATTGCCGGTTTCGGTCGGTTGTTCCCGGGGTTGAACGGCCTCGGCGGGAACGGTTTCGGTGCTGCGATAGTTGTATGTGTTTTTAGTTTGTGTTACAATAGGTCGCGGGTTTGGCCGCTTCCGTTATTCTCTCTTCAGTTTGTTGGCTTCCATTTCCGCCTTCACTTGTTCCGTTATGCGGTCTTTGAAAGTTTCCAGCGGCATTTGGCCTTGGTCTCCTTCGCCTTGCGCACGTACCGATACAAGGTTTTCTGCGGCTTCTTTTTCGCCTACGATCAGCAGGTAGGGGATGCGTTTGAGTTCGTTGTCTCGGATTTTGCGGCCGATTTTTTCGTTTCGGTCGTCTATCTGCGACCGTACGTCATGTGCGTTCAGATAGTCCGTTACCGTTTGTGCATAGTCGTTGAATTTCTCCGAGATCGGCAGGACCACTACTTGGTCAGGCGACAGCCACAGCGGGAATTTGCCTCCCGTGTGTTCCAGCAGTACGGCTACGAAGCGTTCCATCGAGCCGAACGGCGCCCGGTGAATCATGATCGGGCGGTGCAGTTTGTCGTCCGCACCTTTGTAGGTCAAGTCGAAGCGCTCCGGCAGGTTGTAGTCGACTTGAATCGTGCCCAGCTGCCATTTGCGGCCTATCGCATCTTTCACCATGAAGTCCAGCTTCGGGCCGTAGAATGCGGCTTCGCCGTATTCCACTACCGTGTTCAGGCCTTTTTCCTTGGTCGCTTGCATGATCGCCGATTCGGCTTTTTCCCAGTTTTCGTCCGAGCCGATGTACTTTTCTTTGTTGTTCGGATCTCTGAGCGAAATCTGTGCCGTATAGTTGTCGAATTTCAGCGTCTTGAAGATGTAGAGCACGATGTCTATTACTCGTTCGAATTCTTCCAGCAGTTGATCCGGCCGTACGAACAGGTGGGCATCGTCTTGCGTGAATCCGCGTACGCGGGTCAGGCCGTGCAGTTCGCCCGATTGTTCATAGCGGTATACCGTTCCGAATTCGGCTAGACGCACCGGCAGTTCCTTGTACGAGCGGGGTTTCGAGCGGTATATCTCGCAGTGGTGCGGGCAGTTCATCGGCTTGAGCAGGTATTCTTCGCCTTCGATCGGGGTGTGGATCGGTTGGAACGAGTCTTTGCCGTATTTCGCATAGTGGCCCGACGTTACATAGAGTTCCTTGTTGCCGATGTGAGGCGTGATTACTTGTTGATAGCCGTATTCTTTCTGTACTCCGCGCAGGAATTGTTCCAGCCGGTCGCGCAGGGCGGCTCCTTTCGGCAGCCACAGCGGCAGGCCTTGGCCTACCCGTTGCGAGAAGGTGAACAGTTCCAAATCCTTGCCCAGTTTGCGGTGGTCGCGTTTCTTCGCTTCTTCCAGCATTGCAAGGTATTCGTCCAGCATCGATTTCTTCGGGAACGAGATGCCGTAGATGCGGGTCAGCATCTTGTTCTTTTCGTTTCCGCGCCAGTAGGCTCCCGCCACCGAGGTCAGTTTGATCGCTTTGATGTAGCCCGTGTTCGGGATGTGGGGGCCTCGGCACAGGTCCGTGAACGAGCCGTTCGTGTAGAACGAGATCGTGCCGTCTTCCAAATCGGTTATCAGTTCTACTTTGTAGGGGTCGCCTTTTTCCGTGAAGTTTTTCAGGGCTTCGGCTTTCGGTACTTCGCGGCGCACCAGTTCTTCTTTGTTGCGCGCAAGTTCCTGCATCTTTTGTTCTATCTTCTCAAGGTCCGCTTCCGTTATCGGCGTCGGGCAGTCCACATCGTAGTAGAATCCGTTTTCGATAGCCGGGCCTATGCCGAATTTGATGCCCGGATAGAGTGCTTCCAGCGCTTCGGCCAGCAGGTGCGACGAGGTGTGCCAGAAGGCGTGTTTGCCTTCCGCGTCGTCCCATTTGTAGAATTTGATCGTGGCGTTTTCTTCGATCGGGCGTGTCATGTCCGTCGTTGCGCCGTTTACCGAAGCGGCCAGAGAGTCGGCAGCTAAACGAGGGCTGATGCTCTCGGCGATCCGGTAGGCAGTCGTTCCCTTTTCGTACTCGCGTACGGAGCCGTCGGGAAAGGTGATTTTAAGCATTTCGGTCTGTGTTTGTTTTCGGGCCTTCGGCGCTTCCACAATTACGAGACGGAATACGCTTCCGGTTGTCCGGTTCTATGGTGCAAAATTATAATTATTCCGTTAATTTTCGCTTTTTTACGGCTATTTTTCTCGTCTTGTTTCGCGCGAATTCCGTCGGTTCCGTTCGCGGCGGGCAGGTTTCAGGGGGCCGTAGTCGGTCCGAATTGTTTTGTCCGCCGGTCGGTTTTTTCCGCGGCGAGAATCTATTCTTCTCGTTCCGGCCGGACCGTTTCCCGGTTTGTTTCCCGCCCCGGGTTGTCGCGGTGGCCGCGTTCGCGTTCGGCATGGGGCAGCGGGTTCGCCGTCCATTCCGCCCATGCCCGGCGGTGTCCTACTATGTCGATCGCCGTGTATATCGCGTTGCGCATCGATTGCGCATCGGCTTTGTCTTGTCCCGCTATGTCGAACGCCGTTCCGTGGTCGGGCGAGGTGCGTACCGCTTTCAGCCCCGCCGTGTAGTTCACTCCGTCGGGCGACAGGCTCTTGAACGGAGCCAGTCCTTGGTCGTGGTACATCGCCAGTATGCCGTCATAGCGCGTGTAGCCTCCGCCTGCAAACAGACCGTCGGCCGCAAAGGGGCCGAACGCCAGTATCCCTTTGCCGTAGGCTTCTTCGATCGCCGGTTTGATGATTTCTTTTTCTTCCGTGCCCAGCAGGCCGCCGTCTCCCGCATGGGGGTTCAGGGCCATTACTGCTATGCGGGGTTCCACGATTCCGAAATCTTCGATCAGCGTGCGGCGCATCGTCTCCAGATTGCGTACGATCTTTTCCTTCGTGATGTTCCGGCTGATTTCCGATACCGGTATGTGTTTGGTCACCAGCCCGATCCGCAGGATTTCGCTGCACATGATCATCAGCGGTTCTCCTTCCAGTTCGGTACCCAGATATTCCGTGTGGCCCGTGTGGCGGAATTCGTCGCTCTGCACCGTTTCCTTGTCGATCGGGGCCGTCACCAGCGCGTCCAGATTCCCTTCTTTGAGGTCTTGCACCGCCCGGCGCAGTGCTTCCACCGCGGCTCGGCCTGCTTCCGGCGTCGCTCGTCCCGGCGCGGTCTGTTCCGTTTCGCCGCAGTTCACTATGTTGATTTTGCCGCGGCGCGCTTCGTGGGCCGAGACCGCTGGGGCGAGTTGTATTTCTTCCTGTTCGCTCAGGGTCTTGCGGTAGTAGTCGGCCGTTTTCGCCGACCCGTACAGCACCGGGGTGCAGATTTCGGTCATGCGCGGGTCTGCCAGTGCCTTGAGGATGATTTCCCAGCCGATTCCGTTCGGATCGCCTTGCGTGATGCCTATCTTGAGTTTCTGTTCCGACATGTCGTTCGTTTTTCTATTACAAAAATAGTGCGTAGGATGCGGATTGCCAAATATATCGGCCTATTTTATTTCGTGCTCCTGCGTCTGAATTCCGCACAGACGATCCCCGTCGCCATCGCTACGTTCAGCGATTCCGATCCCCGGCGGTCGGCAGGGTAGGGTGGGATGAGCAGTTTCCGCGTCACCGTGCGGGCCGTCGCTTCTCCCACTCCGCGGCCTTCGTTGCCCATCACGACGATTCCCGTCGGCGTCAGGGCGGTTTCGTAGAGGTTTTCGCCTTCGAGGAACGTGCCGTAGACGGGAATCCCTCGTTGCGCGGCGCTGCTCAGGAATCGCGGCAGGTCGGTGTAGTGCACCCTCACCCGCAGGATGGCTCCCATCGTCGCTTGCACCACCTTCGGATTGTAGCAGTCGGCCGATCCTTCCGAGCAAACGATGTCGCTTATCCCGAACCAGTCGGCCAGCCGGATGATCGTGCCCATGTTCCCCGGGTTCTGTACTTCGTCCAGCGCCAGCGTCAGCCGTTCGTCCGGTCGGGCCGTTGCGATGTCGTAGCGGGGTATCTCCACCAGCGCCAGCGAGTTGTTGGCCGTCTTCAGCAGCGACAGCCGTTCCATGTCGCGCGGCGTCACCGTCTCCGTTTCCGGCCCCTCGAAAACCCCTTCCAGCGCGAATATCTTGCGTACGCGCAGGTGCGAGACCCGCAGTTCGCCGATCAGTTTCTCGCCTTCGGCTACGAACAGGCCGTGTTCCGTGCGGCCCCGTTTGTCGGCCAGCGCGCGGACAAGTTGTATTTCGGCTTTCGTCATTTTTTTCGAGGGTGTGTGTTTATCGTTCCGTTTTCGTCGGTGCGTTCCGGTTCGTCTTTTCCGGGCGTTGTTTTTCTATCGTGAACGTGCTTCTTTCCGTGGCCGGGTATGTCTCCGGGAAAAGCGTCCGGGCTTCTTCCACCAGCACCCGTTCGTCTTTGTAGCGCGACGAGTAGTGGCCGATTATCAGCCGTTTCGCTCCCGCTCGCAGAGCCGCTTTCGCCGCTTCTTCCGTCGTCGAGTGGCCCCTTTGCCGGGCCGTCTTGCGTTCCGCCGCCGCGTAGGTCGCTTCGTGGTAGAGCAGGTCGGCGCCCCGCACCAGTTCCGCCGCCTTGGCCGAGTAGGCCGTGTCCGACAGATAGGCGTACGACCTCGGGGCGTAGGGTTCGTAGGCCACTTCGTCGTTGGGCAGCACCTCGCCCGTGTCGAGCAGTACGTCTTCCCCGCGTTTCGCTGCGGCTATCTGGGCGATCGTCAGTCCGTATTTCGTTATCTTGAATTTGTCCGCATTCAGCGGCGGTTTTTTCTCCCGGAACAGGAATCCCGCCGTCGGTATCCGGTGCCTCAGCGGGACGCTCCACACTTCCAGCGTCCGGTTTCCCAGCAGCAGCGCGTGCTCTGTCGTCCGTACTTCGTGCCATTCCACTTCGTAGGGCAGGTCGGTGTCGAAGTAGCGCATGTGGGCTTCCAGCATCTCTCCCAGCGGGGCCGGGGCATAGACCGGCAGCGGCGTGCGGCGGCCGTAGAGCCCCAGCGTCGAGATCAGCGGAAACAGGCCGTATACATGGTCGCCATGCAGGTGCGAGATGAATACGGCCCGGAGTTTCAGCGGGTTGATGCCCGCCCGGATCATCTGTTGCTGCACTCCTTCGCCCGCATCCACCAGATAGTGTTGTTCGTGGACGTTCACCACCTGAGCCGACGGGTGGCGGTCGGCTGTCGGCTTGGCCGACGACGAGCCCAGTATCGTAACGGCGAAGCTCAAAGATCCGTTTTGTATTTGATGAACGCCGCGTCCAGCCGCGTATTGCTTTCCGGATCGGGTGCTGCCGCGACGGTCGTGCCGTCTCCTGCGACCGCAACGGGTTGGGGCGGGAGGGGCACGGCCCACGGTTTTCTCGCGGCCGGGCCTATCACTATGGCGTCGGCTCCGTTTTGGCGGGCTATTTCTTCGATGCGTTTCTGCGCTTCCGCCGGGGTGTTCGTGCGGCTGAACAGGGCGCCTATTCCGGTGACCGTTATGTAGCCCATGGTTTCATAGGGCCGCGGCAGGTCGGTCCACTCGACGAATATTTCTACTCGCGTCGTCGCGGGATAGGTCCTGCCTACGTAGTTGTTTTTCAGCTCCGCCGCGCACGAGGTCGTCGCAAGCAGCAGGAGCGTGCCGATAATCTTCTGCAACATGTTTTTGGAGGTCGGTTGTTTCCCTTGCAACGTTTTTGCCCTCAGGTTTATTGCCTATCGGAGCAGGAACCGTTCGCAGTCCAGCGCCGCCACACAGCCCGAGCCCGCCGCCGTGATCGCTTGGCGGTAGTGGGGGTCTTTCACGTCGCCTGCCGCAAATACTCCTTCCACGTTGGTCTTCGACGTGCCCGGTTCTACCTTTATATAGCCTTCGGCGTCCAGTTCCAGTTGGTCCGCAAATAGTTCCGTGTTCGGGTGATGGCCTATCGCAAGGAAGAATCCCGCTATGTCGATCTTCGTCTCCGTGCCGTCATTCTTGCGCAGCAGGGCTCCCGTCACTCCCATCTCGTCGCCCAGTACTTCCGCCGTGTTGTGTTCGAACAGCACTTCGATGTTGGGGGTGTTGAACACCCTCTCCTGCATCGCTTTCGACGCTCGCAGATAGGGTTTGCGCACTACCATGTAGACTTTGCGGCACAGCGAGGCCAAGTAGGTCGCTTCTTCGCAGGCCGTGTCGCCGCCGCCTACCACCGCCACATCTTTCTTGCGGTAGAAGAATCCGTCGCACGTCGCGCAGGCGCTCACTCCTTGGCCCCGGTATTTCGTCTCCGAGGGCAGTCCCAAGTATTTCGCCGTCGCTCCCGTCGCTACGATCAGGCTCTCCGCTTCGATTTCTTTCGTGCCGTCCACTACTATGTGGAACGGTCTCGACGACAGGTCCGCCGTTGTGATCGTGCCCGTGCGGATGTCGGTGCCGAAGCGTTCGGCTTGTTTGCGCAGGTCGGCCATCAGCCGGTTGCCGTCTACTCCTTCCGGATACCCCGGGAAGTTTTCCACTTCGGTCGTTGTTGTCAGTTGGCCGCCCGGTTCGATGCCTTCGTAGAGTACCGGCCCGAGGTTCGCTCGCGACGTGTAGATGGCAGCCGTGTAGCCCGCAGGGCCGCTGCCGATGATCAGTACCTTGATTCTTTCGGTTTCCATATGCGTTTTTCCTTTGTTTGCGTCATGCTTCCATTTTTCGTTCCGTTCGTGGCGCGTTCGGTTCGGGGCGTCGGGTTCCGGCCTCTTTTATTCCAGCCCTCGCACCGCCCGATAGTCCGACAGGATTTCTTCGGCGTCTTCGCTGTCCGCTCCGTAGCTCACCGCCAAGGCCGGGGAGCAGTCGCGGTCGCGGTCGGCATCGGTCGTGCGGCGCATCGCGGCATGGGCGTTCCGGCCCGCTTCGATGGCTTCTTCGATTTCTTCGGCCGTGGGTGCGTGGCCCAGCAGCGATCCGTAGATGTGTTCGGCCCAGCTGCGGGCATATTCGCCATAGTGGACATGGAATACCCGGAAGCGGTTGTCCGTTTCTTCGAGGGTTCGCAGTTCGCCTGCTTCGATGTCGTCGGCTATCGCTTCCGTCTCGCGCCGGGTGATGTATTGGCCCGCCGCATCCAGCCAGCGGCCCGTCCCGTCATAGCGGGGATCGGGGTTCCCGCCGTCCAGCATCGCGCCCAGCGCCGCTACGATCGCTTTGTCGTAGAGTTTGATGCCGCGTTGCAGGGCCGTGGAGCGGATTACGGTCTTGCCGTGGGTGTATTGCGCCGCCGCAGGGTCTTGTTCTTGCAGGGTGTGGAGTTGGTCCACCGCCCGCAGCATCGCGCCCGTCGTGCAGGGGTTGTGTTCCGCAAAGTCTATCACGTCGCGTTCCACCGTCCGGCGGTCGCGCGCAGGCCATTTCTCAAGGTCGCGCACCGTGCCGTAGCTCGTCAGGTTGGCTCCCGGCATCAGGTAGGAGCGGCCTTCCTTTTCGACCAGATAGGAGTAGGGGAAGATGGCCGTGTCGTGGTGGTCGGCGTGGCTGCCTTTCACCATCGTGAAGGCTCCTTCGATCGCCGGCGACATGATGTAGGCGCCGCTCGCAAATTTGCAGCCGCGCAGGTGCACCGCTTGGTGTACCGCTCCGCTTTTGAAGAGATGGTTGCTTTGGTTGGCGCCGCTGCCTGCGTTGAAGAACGAGAACATGCCCGCTATGAGCAGCGACGATTTGTGGTGCGATACCGTGTAGGGGCCTGCAAATATCGAGGCCGCTTCGCCGTTTTCGCAGTGGCAGTTGGCAAAGAACAGCGATTCCGCCGCCGTGAATCCCTTGTCCAGCACGCAGCTTTCGCCTATGAAGCAGCGTTTCAGCGTCGTACCGTTGTCCGCCCGGGCGTTTTCCGCCGCTATGAAGTCGTAGGCTTTGACGTCGATTCCCATGCGGGCTCCGTCGCACAGCGTGCCGTTTTCCAGTATCGAGCTCCCTTCTATTTCCGCGCCGTCGCCCATGCGGACCTCACGGACGAACCGCGCTCCCGCAATCCGGCAGTCGCGGCCCGTTTCGCCCATCTCCGACGCTCGGGTTTCGGCGTATTCGCCGATCATCTTCTCCAGCGCCGCCACCAGTTTCGGGCGATGGCGGTAGACCGCCAGCAGATAGGCGGTCTGGGCCGAGAGTTTGTCGCAGACGGTCACCGTGCGGCCGCCGCATTCGTTCATCGTCGCTACTTTCACGCCGTTGCCGAACATGCTTCGGCGGCGGCATTCCAGCGCTGTCACATCTTCCACCAGCGTGCCCGGGCCCAGCCGGTAGTTGGCCACCCGCGAGCGGACGATCCGCACGCCCGCGCCGATTTCCACGCGGCCTTCCAGCCGGCTCTGCCGCAGTTGCGCAGGGTCGAATTCTTCGCTCACCAGCACCTGCGACCATTCTTCGGCCGTCGTGCCGTTCTTTTCCGCTTCGGCGATCTCCGCCGCGGTCATTTTTCTCAGTCGGGACATTCGTGCGGTTTGATTCGTGCAAATATAGCGATTCGCCGTCAATAAAAAAAGATGAAAGGTTTTTCCTCCCATCTTTTCTTCCGGGCGGGGTTCTCCGCCGGGCGTTCGCTTTAGTGGCAGTTGCAGTGGCCGTCGTGGTCGCCGCAGCCGCAGTCGTCGTGGCCGCATTCGCCCCCGCAGTCATGGTCTCCGCCGCACGAGCCGCACGAGCAGTGGCCTTGCAGGTCTTCGGGCGTCACATCGCGCACCGTCACCACTTCCACTTCGAAGTTCAGCGTCTTGCCCGCCATCGGGTGGTTGAAGTCCATCTTCACCGTTTCGTCGCCCACTTCCTTCACTACGCCCATCATGCGGTTGCCTTGGGCATCGCTCATCGGCACTTGCGAGCCTTCGAACAGGATGTCTTCCGCCACCTTGCCGTCGACCATGAATATGTTCTTCGGCAGGTCGACCACCGCTTCGGCTATGAATTCGCCGTAGCCGTCCTTGGGTTCGAGGGTGAAGGAGACCTTGTCGCCCGGTTCCTTGCCTTCGATCGCCGCTTCGAATTTCGGCAGCAGCATTCCCGTGCCGAAGATGAATTCGAGCGGCTGCCCCGGACGCGACTGGTCCGCTATCTCTCCGTCGACGGTCAGTTTGTAGTCTACGCCGACCATTTTGTTTTGTTCTGCTTTCATCTCTTTTTCGTTATGGAGTTGCAAAGGTAGTCCAAAATCCTTCGCTTTCAAAATTTATTCCGTTTTCCCGTTGTTCACGCAGCACAGGTTGCGGTCGCCGTAGCCGTTGTCGATCTTGGTCACATGCGGATAGAATTTCGCTTCGCGCACCCACGCCAGCGGGTAGGCCGCTTCTTCGCGCGTGTAGGGATGCCCCCATTCGCCCGCCAGTTCTTCGGCCGTGTGCGGGGCGTTCGCCACTACGTTGTCCGCTTGGCCCGCCGCCGCTTCGCATTCGCGTTTGATTTGGACCAGCGCTTCTATGAAGCGGTCCATCTCCGCCTTGGGTTCCGATTCCGTCGGTTCCACCATCAGCGTCTCGTGCACCGGGAACGAGAGGGTCGGGGCATGGAATCCGTAGTCCATCAGGCGGTGGGCTATGTCTCCGCAGTCGACTCCGTATTCTTTCTTGAAGTGCGTCAGGTCAAGGATCATTTCGTGTCCTACGCGGCCCGTTTCGCCTGCATAGTAGGTGCGGTATTCTTTGGCCAGCGCCGACGACATGTAGTTCGCGTTCACGATCGCCATCTCCGTCGCCCGGCGCAGCCCTTCGCCGCCCAGCATCCGGATGTAGCCGTAGGTGATCGGCAGCAGCAGCGCCGAGCCCCACGGGGCCGACGCCACCGCCGTGATCCCTTCTTCGCCGCCCGTCGGCATCACCGGATGCGAGGGCAGGAACGCCCGCAGGTGTTCCGCCACGCAGATCGGCCCTACGCCCGGGCCGCCGCCCCCGTGGGGCATCGCGAAGGTCTTGTGCAGGTTCAGGTGGCAGACATCCGCGCCTATGTAGCCCGGGTTGGTCAGGCCCACTTGCGCGTTCATGTTCGCGCCGTCCATATATACTTGGCCGCCCGCATCGTGGACGATTTCTACTATTTCGCGGATCCGGCTCTCGAATACTCCGTGCGTCGAGGGGTAGGTCACCATCAGGCCGCACAGTTCCGAGGCGTGTTCTTTGGCTCGGGTTTCGAGGTCGGCCACATCGATGTTGCCGTTCGCGTCGCAGGCTACCGTCACTATTTTCATCCCCGCCATCGCCGCCGACGCCGGGTTCGTGCCGTGGGCCGAGGCCGGTATGAGCACTACGTTGCGGTAGCCTTGGCCGCGGCTTTGGTGGTAGGCACGGATCACCATCAGGCCCGCATATTCGCCCGCCGCGCCCGAGTTGGGTTGCAGCGAGCAGGCCGCCAGTCCTGTGATCGTTGCCAAGTCTTGTTCCAGTTCGCGGATCAGCTGCATGTAGCCTTCCGTCTGGTCGGCCGGGGCGAACGGGTGCATGTTTTGGAATCCGGCCAGCGAGAGCGGTTGCATCAGCGCCGCAGCGTTGAGTTTCATCGTGCACGAGCCCAGTGAGATCATCGAGTTGGCCAGCGATATGTCGCGCAGTTCCAGTTTCTTGATGTAGCGCATCAGGGCGCTCTCCGAGCGGCAGTCGTTGAATACGGGTTCTTGCAGATAGGCGCTCGTGCGGCGCAACTGCATCGGGATGCACTCTTCCGTCGCCGGTTTCACCGCTTTCACCCTCTTGCCCTTGGCTGCGGCGAAGATGCGCACTACTTCTTCGATTTCCGCTTCCGTCGTCACTTCGTCGAACGACATGCGCACCGTGCCTTCCGACGGGTAGTAGAAGTTGATGCCGCATTCCAGCGCCAGCGATTGTACGACGGCTGCTTCCGCTTCCGTTTCCAGCGTGTCGAAGAATTGCCGCGACTTCAGTCCGTAGCCCATTTCTTCCAGCGCGCGGGCCACGATCAGTGCCGCTCCGTGTGCCGTTTCGGCTGCACGGCGCATTCCTTCGGGTCCGTTGTATACGCAGTAGAATCCCGCCATCGAGGCCATCAGCGCCGAGGCCGTGCAGATGTTCGACGTCGCACGTTCGCGTTTGATGTGTTGTTCGCGCATCTGGAGTGCCATGCGCAGGGCTTTGTTGCCCAGCCGGTCCACCGATACTCCGATGATGCGGCCCGGCATGTTGCGTTTGTAGGCTTCGCGCGTGGTCATGTAGCCCGCGCCCGGGCCGCCCAGCCCCATCGGCAGGCCCAGTCTCTGGGCCGAGCCCACCGCTATGTCGGCGCCCCATTCGCCCGGGGCTTTCAGCAGGGCCAGCGCCAGCAGATCCGCCACGGCCGTCACCAGCGCGCCTTTCGCATGGGCCGCCGCCGCGAAGTCCGCATAGTCGCGTACCGCTCCGTCGGCCGCAGGGTATTGTACGATCGCTCCGAATTCGCGGCCCGTGAATTCGTATTCTTCGTAGTCGTCCACGATCAGTTCGATGCCGAAGGGTTCGCTGCGCGTCAGCAGCAGGTCCAGCGTCTGCGGGAATATGTTGCGGTCTACGAAGAGTTGGTTGCGGCCTTCCTTCACCGCTTCGCGCGAGCGCAGGGCGAACATCATCGCCATCGCTTCCGCCGCCGCCGTTCCTTCGTCCAGCAGCGAGCAGTTGCCTATCTCCATGCCCGTCAGCGAGATCACCGCCGTTTGGAAGTTCAGCAGCGCTTCCAGACGGCCTTGCGAGATTTCCGCTTGGTAGGGGGTGTAGGAGGTGTACCACGCCGGGTTCTCGAATACGTTGCGCACGATCGCCGCCGGGGTCGCCGTCGGGTAGTAGCCCATGCCTATGAACGAGCGCAGCGGGCGGTTGCGGTCGGCCAGCGTGCGGATGTGGGCCGCGAATTCGTATTCGCTCATCCCTTTCGGCAGGGCCAGCGGTTTCTTCAGGCGGATCGAGGCCGGGATGACCTGCCCGATCAGTTCGTCTACGCTCTTCACTCCTATGGTCCGGAGCATTTCGTTCAGTTCCTTTTCATCGGTGACGCCGATGTGGCGCGTTTCAAATCGGTCGAACATATTTGGCAAAAGTTAAATGTTAAAGGTTGGAGGTGAAAGGCGGAAAGTGCAGTGTTGTCGATTGCATCCGCAAAAAACTTTCACTCAGTATTCGAAGCTGCTTCCGCCTATGAATTCGCGCAGGATCGACGTCGGCGGTATTTCGTCGGGCGGTATGGGGATGAAGTTGTCCAGAAATTTCAGCATCCGGCGTGCTTCGTCGTATTCCGGCACCGTGTCCGGTACTTCGCGCAGCATCTTCTCCGCATAGGGTCTGAGGACCGATATTTCGTAGAACAGCGACGAGTTGAGCATCACGTCGGCATTTTCCTGATAGGGGAATATGTGTTTTTCTTCGCCGCGTCTGACGCTCGGCCAGCGGGCAAGGGTCGCCAGCGCGTCGGCTCCGCGTTGCGCATGGTCGCGAACCAGCCGGCGCAGCAGGCGGTTGTCCGTCGTCGATATCCGTGAAAGATTGTCCATCGCCACCGAGGTGAAGCACGAGATGTAGATGCGGAATTTCTGCGAGTCCGGGATCGAGGGCGTCAGCCGCGGGTTCAGTCCGTGGATGCCTTCTATGATCAGGATCGACCTTTCGTCCAGCGTCAGCGGCGTCGCGTGTTGGGTCCGGCGGCCCGTGACGAAGTCGTAGCGCGGGATGTCGATGCTCTCGCCTGCCGTCAGTCGGCGCAGGTGGTCGTTGAACAGTTCCAAGTCTATGGCTTCCAGCGCTTCGTAGTCGTATTCGCCGTTTTCGTCGCGCGGGGTCTTCTCGCGTTCCACAAAGTAGTCGTCCAGCGAGATCATCACGGGTTTCAGCCCCAGCACTCCCAGCTGGATGCCCAGTCGTTTGGCCGAGGTCGTCTTGCCGCTCGACGAGGGGCCCGAGATCAGAACCATGCGCGTTCCGCGCGACAGGTTCGCCGCTTGGATTTCGTCCGCCAGCCACGCAAATTTGCGTTCGTGGAAGGCTTCCGCCAGTTTGATCATTCCGCCCGCATCGCCCGCCAGTACCTTCGCGTTCACCGCGCCTACGGTCGGTACTCCCATGATTCCCGCCCACGATTGGTATTCGCGGAAGATGCCGAACATCTTTTCTTGGTAGTAGTCCGTGTGTATGCGGTCCGGGGCCGTGCGCAGCGGCAGCGCCAAGTAGAATCCGTTGTAGTAGGGTTCTATCCCGAACAGCGTCACGTAGCCCGTCGAGGGGGCCAGCGCGCCATAGAAGTAGCCCACCGTGTCTCCCAGCGTGTAGTATTCGCTGTAGAGCCTCGGGCGCGTGTCCAGCAGCGTTATTTTGTCTGCATAGCCCGCTTCGGCATAGCGGTTGCGCACTTCGCTGGTCAGGGCCTTGGTGCGGCGTATCGGCAGGTCGGCCGCCACGATTTCGCGCATCCGGCGGCGCAGGGCTTCGGTCTCTTCCGTGCTGAATTCGGTCATCCCTTCTATCTCGCAGTAGAAGCCGCTGCGGCCCAACGAGTGGCGGATGTGCAGCGTGCGGTCCGGATAGAGGTCGCGGGCGGCTTTTTGCAGGATGAACCACGCCGTGCGTTGGTATACGCGGATCCCCGCAAACGACGTGATGTCTGCGAAGCGCACCGTCGCCGGAGCGTATATGCGGTAGTTCAGTTCTTTGATGCGGTTGTTCACTTCGGCCGCCAGAAACGGATGGGGCCCCGGCGTCAGGCGCGCCGCCACTTCCGAAAGCGGGGTGCCCGCCGCCACTTCCAGTTCGCCGCCGAGATTGGGGCAGACTATGCGGATGTTGTCGGTCATACTATTTGGCTGTAACAGCATGTAAAGATAGAAATTATTTCGTAAATTTGGCCTTCGCAAACCGATATTGACTATTAATTCTGCAAATATGAGACATTTCTTCCGTTCCGTTCTCTTCGCGGCCCTCTTCTGCGCCGTGGCTTGCGGCCCGCGCGAGCGGACGCTCGTCGTCCTCTCCACCAACGACATGCACGCCAAGATCCAGCGTTTCCCGCAGCTGGCCGCCGCCGTCGAGGCTTGCCGCGATACGACCGATTTGGTCTTGCTCGTCGACGCGGGCGACCGGTGGACCGGCAATGCGTTCGTCGACAAGGTTCCCGCTCCCGGCAAACCCATCATCGAGTTGATGAACCGTCTGCATTACGACGTCGCTACGCTCGGCAACCACGAGTTCGACCACGGGCAGGCTTACCTCGGCCGCATGCTCGACAGCATGGAGTTCGAGGTCGTCTGCGCCAACGTCTTCTCCGATACCGTCACCTTCCCCCAGCTTCCCCCTTACACCGTTTTCCGGCGCGGAGGTCTGCGCATCGGGGTCGTCGGCGCCGTCACCAATTACGAGGGGCCGGGCCATCCCGCCGGCAACCGTTCTTCGTTCGTCGGGCTCGCCTTTCCCGATCCGCAGGCCGAGGCTTCCAAATACGCCGCTCTGCTGCGGCCCAAGGTCGATGTTCTGATTCTCCTTTCCCACATGGGCGACGACCGCGATCTGGAGTTGCTCCAGAGCGAGACCCGTTTCGATCTGGTCGTCGGCGGCCATACCCACGTCGTGCTCGATACGTTGGTGAACGGTACTTTGCTCACCCAGACCGGTAAGAATCTCCAGAATGTCGGCGTCTCCACCGTCCGGTTGTGCGGCCGCAAGGTCGTCGGCGTCGATTTCCGCGCCGTGTCGTTGGACGATTATGCGCCCGACAAGGCTTTCGCCGAGCAGGTCGAGCGGTATTATGCCGACCCCGAGCTCAACCGTTCCATCGGTCGTTTCGCCCTCTCGGCCAACAAGGCCGGGCTCGCCAATTGGATGGCTTCGGCCATCGCCGACGAGGCCGATGCCGACATCGGTGTCTACCACGTCGGCGGCGTGCGGCTCGACGCCATCGCTGCGGGCGACGTCAGCCGCGCCCGGGTCTACGATTTGGAGCCGTTCGGCACCCGCATCGCCACCATGCGGATGACGCCCGCGCAGATCCGGCGCATGATCGTCGCCAAGTACAACGAGCTTACCCGCGAGGGGCACCGCATCGACTTGATTTTCACCACGCCCTATACCATCTTCGTCGACGAGAACGACCGCGCGTTCGACGTCCGTTTCCCCGAGTTGCGCGAGGATAGGGTCTATAAGCTCGCCTTGAGCGATTATATTTTCAAGAATTATCAGGAGCTCGATTATGCCGACGGAGCCATTCTCGACGACGAGGTCGCCGACGTGCTCATCGACGAGTTGGAGGATGACAGTCCTTTGCGGCCCGACAACCGCTTGCGCCAGCAGGTGTTCGTCGTGATCGAATAGTTGGTTTTTTCTGAAAAAGTGCATACTTTGACTTCGTCTTAGATACTTCGCCTTGGCAATGCTCAAATAAAATTTGGCATTGCGCTCGGCTTTTCGTATCTTTGCAGCCGTTCGCGCGGGCGCTTCGTGCGCGTAGCGGCGGATACATAACATTATCAACCTTTTAACGAGCGATTGTATCGCACAATTTCCAGTTATGGAAGAAAACAAGAATGTCGTCGCAAACGAGAATTTCGATTGGAATTCGTTCGAGAACGATCTGGGCGTGTATAACCAGCCCAAGGACGAGATCGCAGCGGCTTACGACAAAACTTTGTCCAACGTCACCGTCGGCGAGGTCGTCGAGGGTACCGTCACCGGCCTCACCAAGCGCGAGGTGATCGTCAACGTCGGTTACAAGAGCGAGGGTATCATCCCCGTCTCCGAGTTCCGTTACAATCCCGATCTGAAGGTCGGCGACAAGATCGAGGTCTACGTCGATTCGGCCGAGGACCGCAACGGTCAGCTGGCCCTTTCGCACAAGAAGGCCCGCCAGCTCAAGTCGTGGGACCGCGTCAACGAGGCGTTGGAGAACGACGAGATCATCAAGGGTTACATCAAGTGCCGCACCAAGGGCGGTATGATCGTCGACGTCTTCGGCATCGAGGCCTTCCTGCCCGGTTCGCAGATCGACGTCAAGCCCATCCGCGATTACGATGTTTACGTCGACAAGACCATGGAGTTCAAGGTCGTCAAGATTAATCAGGAGTTCCGCAACGTCGTCGTCTCGCACAAGGCCCTCATCGAGGCCGAGCTCGAGGCCCAGAAGCAGGTCATCATGTCCAAGCTCGAGAAGGGTCAGATCCTCGAGGGTACCGTCAAGAACATCACTTCCTACGGCGTCTTCGTCGATCTGGGCGGTGTCGACGGTCTGATCCACATCACCGACCTTTCGTGGGGCCGCGTCAGCCATCCCGAGGAGGTCGTCGCTCTCGATCAGAAGATTCAGGTCGTCATCCTCGACTTCGACGATGCCAAGAAACGCATCGCCTTGGGTCTCAAGCAGCTCACTCCGCATCCGTGGGAGGCGCTCGACCAGAACCTCAAGGTCGGCGACAAGGTCAAGGGCAAGGTCGTCGTCATGGCCGATTACGGTGCTTTCGTCGAGATCGCCGCTGGCGTCGAGGGGCTCATCCACGTTTCCGAAATGTCGTGGAGCCAGCACCTGCGTTCGGCTCAGGAGTTCATGAAGGTCGGCGACGAGGTCGAGGCCGTCATCCTCACGCTCGACCGCGAGGAGCGCAAGATGTCGCTCGGTATCAAGCAGCTTTCCGCCGATCCGTGGGCCGAGATCGAGACCAAGTATCCCGTCGGCACCAAGACTACGGCCAAGGTCCGCAACTTCACCAATTTCGGCGTCTTCGTCGAGATCGAGGAGGGTATCGACGGTCTGATCCACATCTCCGACCTTTCGTGGACCAAGAAGGTCAAGCATCCCGGCGAGTTCACGCAGGTCGGTGCCGACATCGAGGTCGTCGTGCTCGAGATCGACAAGGACAACCGGCGTCTGTCGCTCGGCCACAAGCAGCTCGAGGAGAACCCTTGGGGTGAGATCGAGGGCAAGTTCCCGCTCGATTCCATCCACGAGGGTACTATCACCGAGATGACCGACAAGGGTGCCGTCGTTTCGTTGGACGAGAACGTCGAGGGTTTCTGCCCCACGCGTCAGCTCACCAAGGAGGACGGCAGCGTTCCCAAGGCCGGCGACAAGATCGCGTTCAAGATCATCGAGTTCTCCAAGGCTACCAAGCGCATCACGCTTTCGCACCTGCGTACTTACGACGACGTGCGTAAGGCCGAGGCCGCTGCCGAGAAGGCCGAGAAGCGCGCCGCCGCCGATGCTACCAAGTCTACCGTCAAGAAGATCAACGCTTCTGTCGAGAAGACTACGCTCGGCGACATCGCCGGTCTCGCCGCTCTGAAGAGCGCTATGGAGGCCGCCGAGGCCAAGAAGGCTCCCGCCAAGAAGTCCAAGAAGGAGGAGGAAACAGCCGAGGACTAGTCTCCGGTTGTTCTCCCTTATAGCGAAGATGCCCGCACGGTTTTCCGTGCGGGTCTCTTTTTTGCGGTCTTTCTCGTTGCTCTTTCCGCCCGCCATTTTGTCCGTTTTTTCTCTCCCTGTTCTGCCTCCCGCCTTCAGTCCTGCCCGTCACTTTTTCCGTCCGCAGCCTTGTTGCCAGCCTTCAGTCCCGCTGGCTGCTCTGCCCTCAGCCTTGTCGCCAGCCCCAGTCCTGCCCGCCCGTTGCTCCGCCGTTTTCTGTCTTTAGTCTCGCTGGTTTCGCCCGCCACTCTCTCAGCCCTCAGTCCCGCCCGCCGCTTTCTCTGCTCCCAAGTCGCGTTTGGAACGCTTTGTGCCGGGTTTTCCGTATGGGACGGTCGATTTCTCCGCTCTTCCTCGGACAGGGTCGGTTTCGGGTTTTTCGCGTTTTATTTTGGATGATCGAAAAATATCGTTATCTTTGGAAGTCTCATATACTTACTTATCGTTAAGCATATGTCGAAAGCGCTGCTTGCTCCGATTGCCTTTTTCTACAAGTTGGGGGTGACGTTCCGTCACCGCCTCTTCGATTGGGGCATTCTCAAAAGCGAGCGGTTCGACATCCCCATCATCTGCATCGGCAACATCACCGTCGGCGGGACCGGCAAGACTCCCATGGCCGAGATGATCATCGATTACATGTCCCAGAAGCACAACGTCGCCTTGCTTTCGCGCGGGTACGGGCGCAAGACCAAGGGTTATCGCGAGGTGCTTCTCACGTCGCATTACCGCGAGGTCGGCGACGAGCCGCTTCAGATCAAGCTCAAGTTTCCCGAGGCGGTCGTCGTCGTGTGCGAGAAGCGGGCCGAGGGCATCCGCCGGATCCGTTCCGAGCATCCCGAGGTCGACCTCATCGTCATGGACGACGGGTTCCAGCATCGGTACGTCGAGCCCAAGATCAACGTCTTGATGATCGACGCCACCCGGCCCATCCAGCACGACAAGATGTTGCCCGTCGGGTCTTTGCGCGACTTGCCTTCCGAGATCTACCGGGCCCATTACTTCGTCGTCACCAAGTGTCCCGAGAAGATGGCCCCCATCGACCGGCGCATCTTGCGCAAGGTCTTGATCCAGATCGCTTACCAGCGGGTTTATTATACTCGTTTCGAGAGTTTCATCCCCCAGCCGCTCTTCGCCGACGAGGTTCCGCACGAGCCTTTGGCTCAGGGTTCCAAGGTCATCGCCTTGTCCGGCATCGGCAACCCCGAGCCTTTCCTCAAGACGCTCCACGAGCGTTACAAGGTCGTCGCCGAGGTCACGCTCGACGATCACCACGTCTACCGCGTTCGCGACATCCGCTTGCTCGCGTCGTTGCTCGCCAAGCATCCCGGGGCCGTCGTCGTCACCACCGAGAAGGACGCCGTCAAGTTGGTCAACCGGGCCAAGATTCCCGCCGAGGTGCGTCGCAGCCTTTATTATCAGCCCATCAATATTTCATTCATAGAGGATTCGGCAACGGATTTTCTCCAAAAGTTAGAAGAAGATGTTCGAGGAAATTAAAAGCACCGCCGCTTGGATTCAGGAGCGTACCGCCGGTTTCCGGCCCGAGGCGGGTATTATCTTAGGTACGGGTCTCGGCGATTTCGCCGAGCAGATCGAGGCTCGTTATTCGCTCGATTACAAGGACATCCCGGGTTTTCCCGTCTCCACGGTCGAGGGGCATAAGGGGCGTATGATCTTCGGTTCGCTCGAGGGGCGGCAGGTCGTCGCCATGCAGGGGCGTTTCCATTTCTACGAGGGTTATTCCATGCAGCAGGTCACTTTCCCCGTGCGGGTCATGCAGCAGTTGGGTATCCGCGTGTTGTTCGTCTCCAACGCTTCCGGGGGTATCAATACTTCGTTCCGCGTCGGCGATCTGATGGTCATCACCGACCATATCAACCTCATGCCCAACCCCCTCATCGGGCCCAACCTCGCCCAGCTCGGGCCGCGGTTCCCCGACATGCACAATTGTTACGACAAGGGGCTCATCGCCCGCGCCACCGCCATCGCCGAGCAGGAGAATATCAAGCTCCAGTACGGCGTCTACGTCGGCGGTACCGGTCCGACCTTCGAGACGCAGGCAGAGTATCGTTATTTCAAGGCCATCGGCGGCGACGCTGCCGGTATGTCCACCGTTCCCGAGGTCATCGTCGCCCGGCATATGTCCATCCCCGTCTTCGGCGTCTCCGTCATCACCAATTGCGGGCTCTCCGACGAGATCGGCGACCACGAGGACGTGCAGTTGCAGGGTAGGAAGGCCGGCGTGAAGATGCAGTTGTTGTTCCGTCGTATGATCAAAGAGTTGTAGTCCTATGGTCAACAAGGTCATTCTCATCGGCAACGTCGGGATGGATCCCGAGGTGCGTACTACCGAGAGCGGCGTCAAGGTCGCACGTCTGCGGCTCGCCACCACCGAGCGGCTTTTCGACCGGCAGGCCAACGAGACCCGCGAGCATACCGAGTGGCATACCGTCACTTTGTGGCGCGGTCTGGCCGACGTCGTCGACCGTTACGTCCGCAAGGGGTCCCAGATCTATATCGAGGGGCGTCTGCGGACCCGCGATTGGATGGACAAGGACAATAACAAGCGGTTCACTACCGAGATTCTCGCCGATACCATGAATCTGCTCGGCCGGCGGGGCGACAATCCTGCTTCCGACGGGGCGTCTTACGCACAGTCCGCTTCTCCTGCTCCCGCCCAGTCTGCCGCTTCGGGCCAGTCCGCTTCCGCGGCTTCTCAGCCTGCCGCGCAGCCTTACGGTCAGCAGCCTGCTCCGGCCGATCCGCAGGCCCATGTTCAGCCCGCCGCTCCCGCGGCAGCTCCGTCCATGCCTGCCGACGATCCCGACGATTTGCCGTTCTGATTCCCGCGGGTATTATACCCTTATATATAATATAAAGAGAGCGTCCTGTAAAGGACGCTCTCTTTGTTCGTGCGGCGGTTCCGTGATTTAGCGGATATCTTCGGGTATTCCGTCGCAGCGGACGTATACCTGTACATCTTCCGGGTCGTCCAGCGCCGTCCATACCATACGGTCGGCCGTGAGTTCGCCGATCAGGTATTCGTGGTTCCAGAATCCCGTGCCGTAGTCGTACAGACCTTCGATGATGTATCCCGTGCCTTCTTCTTCCCGGATGCCGAAGCGGCCCGTCAGCAGGCGCGGCAGGAAGCTGTCCAGATTCTGATACATCTCGAATTTGGTCTCCTTGCGGATGAATTCGATGTATACATAGGTTCCTTCTCCCAGCGTTTGTCCGCTGAATTGCGCCAGTTGCCATGTCCCCGCAATGTTGTTCGCGTTGGGGGTCAGCCGGGTTGTCTGCACGTTGTCGTCATCGTCGCAGGCTCCGCAGACTGCCAGCGCCAGCGTGAGCAGTGCGATTTTGAATAGGTTTTTCATCGTTATCTCTTTTTTGCGTTTTCTGTTTCTTTCCTCTTTTTTTCGCGGCGGTTGTTTCTCCGGCCGGTTCGCTTCTTCTTTTCGGGATGCGTTTGGCGTTCCACTCGTCGCTCCTTGTTGTTCGCAAGCCGGTCTTTGCGCCGTCCTCGGGGTTCTCGCTTCTGTTCTTTGCTCCCGGTCTTATTCCCGGTCGCCCAGTTCGATCCGCAGCGTTCGTTGGCTCGGGGGCAGCGCAAGCCCCTCGATCATTACCGGTATCCATGCCGGCAGTTTCTGCGGGGCTTTCGCCGGGTCGAAGCGGATGACCAGATCGCCCGTCTTTCCCGGTTCGAAGGTCTGCGGATCGCATTCGAAAATAAGGTATTCCGGCAGCAGTTTCGCATCGGCTTTCAGTCGCAGCGGTTCTTTGCCCGCATTCAGACATTCGATGCGTTCCGTCTGTACTTGCGTTCCCGTCAGGCGCAGCGTCCGCTGTTTCAGCAGCAGGGGCCCCATCGCATGGTCGTAGTCGTGGGTCGGCACTACCGAGGGGGTCGCATGTCCTTTCAGTTCCAGTATCGCAGTCGGTTGTTTTTCCGACAGTTGCGTGTAGACGAAGATCTTCCTCCGGAAGTGCCCCGGGTGTCCTTTGGGATGGTAGGTTATTTTCACTTCGCCTTTCCCGCCCGCCGCTACGGGGCGTTTTTCGTAGCCCGCTTTCGCACAGCCGCAGGTCGTTTCTATTCGCGTGACGACCAGCGGGTCGTTCCCCGTGTTTCGCCAGCGGAACGTGTAGGTCGAGGGGGCGTCATCTTCCGCGATCTCTCCCGTATCGATGCAGCGCGCATCGAAGCGCATCGCTTCGCCGCCCGGTGCCGTGGCCGGGTTGGCAAGGCTGTCCAGCTGTTCCCGCGATATTCGTTGCAGCCATTGGGCTTGCACCGGCATCGCCGTCAGCAGCAGGCCGAGCGTCGCCAGCTTCCGCAGCATCGTTATGCGGGGGTGCCGGAGCATCTTCCTACAGCCAGCCGTTCGATCCGGCACCTTTGCGCACCGTGATGCGGAACGTTTGTTTTTCGCCGTTCGACGCCGTCACCGTCGCCCTCGTGCTTCCCGTTTTCAGACCTTTCACCACCAGTTTGTTGCCTTCGAGGGTCCACGAGGCCACGGTCTGATCTTCGATGTCCATGGTGTAGGTCAGTTGTTCGCCGTTCAGGAAATAGTTGCCCGGGATCGTCGTCACGGTGCCTTCCAGCGGTACATAGAGGTTGGGGAAAGCTACCTGCGTGCCGTTTCCGGCTATCGCGTTCAGCAGTTTGGCTGCGTTGACTTGTCCCACGCCCATGCGGTTGCGGTATTCCGAGAGGATCATCTGCCGCGGGTGGGCAAGCCCCAAGTCCGACGTGTAGCGGTAGTAGAGTTTCTGCCCCGTCAGGTATTCGTCGATGGGGGTCGTCGCTTCGTGCAGTAGTTGTTTGAATTCTTCGGCCGTGAAATGTTTGCGCAGTTCGAAGGCGTAGGAGAGTGCCAGCGCGGCTACGCCCGATACATGGGGGCAGGCCATCGAGGTGCCTTCCATGTAGCCGTAGCCCGTTTCGCTGATGTTGTAGGGGAGCGACGACAGGACACAGCCCACTTCGCCGCGCGCCGTACCTTCGCCATATTCATAGTAGTAGTCTTGGTCGCCGCCCGGGGCTGCTATCGTGATCCCTTCGCCATAGTTCGTGTAGACGGCCGGGGTGTAGTCCGCCGCCGTGGCCGATACCGATACGCACATTTCGGCTGCTCCCGGGAATCCCGCCATCGGGGCCGATTCGTTGCCGCCTGCAAAGATCGCTATGCCGCCGTCGATGGGGCCGTTGGGCGATCCGGCGTTGTGGACGAAGTAGTCCAGCGCTTCTTTTTCCAGCGGGCAGTTGTATTCCCACTCTTCTTCGCTTTGGAATACCGGCTGCCATTCATAGCCGTTGGCTTTTCCCGAGACGTACCCCCAGCTGCATTGGAGGATCACCGCTCCGTTGTCGGCCGCATATTTGATCGCTTGAATGGGACCTATCATGCTCGATTGCGTGTCGCCCGAGAATACTTGGCAACTCATGATCCGCACGCCCGGTTTTTCGGCCGTGCCGCCCGCTATAGAGCCGATGCCTTCGGCATTGTTGTTTCGGGCTGCTATCACGCCCGCTACGTGCGTGCCGTGGCCCGAGTCGGCCGCGTCGTCCCATGTGATGGCGCTCGAGCCCGTCACAAAGTTGTAGCCGTGGAGGTCTCCGGCATAGCCGTTTCCGTCGTTGTCTTCTTTCGAGTTCTCGATTTCGCCTTCGTTCACCCAGAGGTTGTTCTTCAGATCAGGGTGCGTCAAGCATACTCCCTCGTCGAGTACCGCTACGATGATCGAGGGGTCTCCCGTCGAGAGTTTCCACGCTTCTTCGCATTGTACGTCCGCTCCCGCTATCGATTTGTTCAGGCCGTCTTTCTGGAACATGTCGCCGCGGTTTATCAGGTGCCATTGCGCCGGCAGCTGCGGGTCGTTGTAGGGGTAGTCCGCCGCCCGCGTGCTCCGCGCCATCGCTTCGAGGGCCGCACGGCTCAGCGGCAGCGCTTTTTTGCGCGTGTCGTAGGCCCGTTGGATCGTGCGGTTCAGGTTCACTTTCTGTACTTCGCCCAGTTGCGAGAGTTTTTCCGCCACTTCTTCGGGCGTCTGGCCGCCTGCATAGCGGACTACATACCATTGATGCAGTCCTGCTTCGCGCGTGCGGGCTTCGGTGCGGTTGTCCACAGGGAATACCCGGCTGATTTCATAGCCGCCCACAAGGTCGAGCACTTCGTCTACCGAGAGGATCCCCGAGCGCGTTGCAGGTCCGCCGTTGCGGGTCTTCGCTGCCGCTTGTTCCAGTATTTCACTCACATAGGGGTCGAATTTGACCATCAGTTCTCCGGCCGCTACAGGTCGTTCCTGTCCGGTGCCGGTCGTCTTCCCGTCATCTATGGGATCGGTCGTGCAGGCCGCCGATACAAGCAGTAGTCCTGCAAGAATACCGTATATCGTTTTTTTCATCTTCGTATTTTTGCTTTAGTCCTCGTCGGTTTCTTCCGAAGGCCGGGTTTTGGTCGTATAGAAGTCGTAGTAGTAGTTCATGTTGACCGGTTCGTTGTCGAATCCCGCAGTCCGGCCATTAGCATCGATGCCTTCTTGGCTGAATACCAATACATCCGGCAGCCACCAGTCCAGCGCCGGGTGGTAGAGCAGCCAGTAGGGCAGTTCTCCCGACAGACGGTTCAGGTTGATGGCGAAGAATTTCGTCCGGGGCATCACCTTCGGGGTTCCGATCAGGGCCCGGGGCAGGGTGTCCACTCCCTTGTCGTTGGCCGAGGCCGCAATGTCGGCTTCCGTGTAGAATTCCGTCCAACCGTCTTGGGGGGCGTCGGCCGTGCCGTACGAGGGAAGCGAGCCTTGCAGGTAGTTCACCGAAAGTCTCAGCGTGTCGAGCCCCCATTCCAGCAGGTGGCGCGGAAATTCCGATTCGTCGATCAGTCCGCCGATGTTCGCCGCCACCGAGTTGCTCAAGTCGTAGATCAGGCTGCGTTGGTTGGCGTTCATCACCAGCGCCCGGAGATTCGGCAGGTTTTCTTTCGTCAGTACTTCGGGAAATTTCTGTATGTTGTTGCTGCTTACGTCCAGATATTCGAGGGACTTCAGATTCTTGAAATCCGGATGCAGTTCCGTCAGACCGTATCCCGAGATCGTCAGTCGTTTGAGCTGCGGGAGTTTGGTGATCGCATCTCCCGTGTTCAGGCTCTTCTGGTGGGTGTTGGTGTTGCTGAAGAACGTGAGAGATTCGGCTGCCGTCAGATATTGCACTTCATAGGGGATTCCTTCCTTCGTGGCAAAGAAGAGGAACGACGCCGATCTTACACGGCCGATTTTCTCGGGCGTGCAGCCTTCCATGTTTTCTTCCCACAGCACCACTCCGCTCCAGTTGTCCATGCTCTCCGAGGTATCCCACGTTTCGTTCCACGTGTTCAGCGAGCGGCTCACGCCCAGCAGCGCTACCGAGTCGCCTTCGCGGGTGTCTTTCTTGATTTCCGCGGCGGCTTTCTGTGCTACGTAGAGTTTGTCCTGTTGGCTCAGCGTCACTTCGCGTTTGGGTATGAAGGCGATTTCGGCATTGCGGGTTCTCGGTATCGAGCTGATGTTCCATTTGAAGCGTACGGTCACTTCGCGCGGACGGATTCCGCGGTCGATCTCTACTTTGTAGCTGTCGTATTGGAGCCAGCCCGTCGTGTCGGGGATCGCTACGTTGAAGTCTACGTTGGTCTTCACCTTCACATCGAAGTAGCGTTCGTCCAGCAGGGCGAAGTTCTCCACCGATACTTCGGGTTCCGCCAGCGTGATGGCATAGGCATAGCCTTCCTGCGTCACCGTGATTTCTTGGTTGTCGCGCGTTTGTTGGTTCTGGAAGCGGATCACGCCCCGGCGCGGGTTCTCCAGCAGGGCCGAGTCGATGATCAGTTGGCACTCCGTCGTGCCGCGGCCGTTGGCCGGCGATACGGTGATCCACGGCGCGTCGGTCGTGGCGATCCACGCTTCGTCCGAGGCTATGCGGACCGTGCGGGTTCCGCCGTCGGCTCCGATGGCTATCTCCTTGTTGTCCGGGCCGAACGGGAGGTTCGTTCCGTCGTCGGCACAGGCGGCCAGTCCCAGCGTTCCCAGTATGACGCTTATGTAAGTGATGTATTTCATGGTTTTCGCTCTCTTTATTTCAACATGTCGTCGCAGTTGATGATCTTCTGCGTCTTGTCGTATACAAGCATGTAGGATCCGCTGCGCCAGTAGCGGCAGATGGCCGAGGCATCGAATACGATGTTGGGGTTGTCGCTGATGTCAAGGTTGTAGATCAGATACGAGATCGTGTCGTCTACCTTGCGCAGGTCGTTCGAGCCGAGGAACAGGCCTCTCAGACCCGTGTGGCGATAGATTCCCGTGGGCCATTCGCGCAGGCAGCGTTCGCCTTTGTCGTTGCGTTGTCCGCGTACGCCGTACACCGTCAGTCCCGCCGAGTTGAGCGGGGCATAGGGGAATGCCGCGAAAGCATTGTACGACAGGTCCACTCCGTAGAGATAGGGCAGGTCGTCGGCCGTAAAGTCGTCCGGCAGTTTCGTCAGACGGTTGTACGTCAGGTCCAGCGAGGCCAGCGAGCTTGCATACTTGCCTTTGAACGAGCCTTCCGGAATCTCTTTCATCTGGCAGCCGCGCAGGATGATGTAGCTCACATAGGAGTTGGTTTCGCTCAGCAGTTCCTTGGGGAATACTTCGATCGGGTTGTTGGCCAGCGAAAGCGTGTTCACGAGTATTCCGTTGAAGCCTTCGGGCAGCCCCGTTATTTCGTTGTAGGAGAAGTCGATGGTCTTCACCACATACTTGCCTTTCGACGAGAAGATGTTGGGGATGGTCTTCAGTTTGTTGTGGGTCACCGAGAAGGTCTCCATGTCTTCCATCGGGCAGAATTTGCCGTCGGTGGTCGGGAATTCTTCGATTTCGTTGTAGTCCAGACGGATTTCCGTCGGGGCTACTTCGCCCAATCCTCCCGCAGGCAGTTTGCTGATCTTGTTGTTGCACATGTCCAGCGCGCCCAGTTTCTTAAGGTTGCGGAACGAGTCGGGAATCGCCGTCACACCGTTGTTGCGGCAATAGAACAGCTGTAGTACGCTCTGCGATTGGCCGTTGCCCAGCGCTTCCAGCCCTCGGGCCAGTCCTTCGGGGTCGTTTTCGCTCCATTGGATGTTTTCCGAGATGTTGAGCGACACCAGTTTGGGCATTTCGGTCAGCACCATCGGGAATTCCAGCATCTTCGGACAGTTGTAGAGTTCCAAGTCGGTGCAGCTCGTCAGTTGGGCCATCGCGTCCGGCAGGGCCGTGATTTCGCTGTTGGCAATGTTCAGGATCTCCAGTTTTTGCAGGCGGCCGATCTCTTCGGGCAGCGATTTCAGTCCGTTGCAGATTTTGCCGTGTATGGTGGCTTGGGGACGGATTTGGTTGCCTTTCGTGTCGAATATCTGTTTTTCCGTGTATCCCGCATCATAGAGTGCCGTCGAGGGGGTGTGTATGCCATGTTCGCGCAGGGCCAGTGCACAGGGCCACGACATCTGCGTCGTCGGGTAGTTCTTTTCGTAGTACGCCTTGTGGTTAGCCATCCGGTTGCGCGAGCGGTTCGCCATGCTCGTTTGGATATCTTCCGTCGGGTCGTAGTAGTTCTTGTCGCTTTGGGTTCCGAGATAGAGTTCGATCATCTCCGTCAGTTGGCCCAAGTCCGCAGGCATGTCGCCGCGGAATCCGAAGCCGCTCAGGTCTATGCGGGCCACTCGTCCGTTGGTGTGGAGCTGCACGCCCGGTTGGGCTCCCCAGATGTCGGGGTCTTTGTTGAAGTCCCAGTTCACTCCCGCGGGAAAGCTCTCGCCCGAGTAGGACCAGTGTTCTCCGTCGAGTGCCTCCCAGATGCGTTTCAGGGCATAGTAGTCTTTTATATATTCGTCGCTTTCGTAGAGCGTGATTCGGGCTTCGACTTCCGTGGTCCGGTTGTCTTCCACCGCGAAATTCACGGTCGTCGGACGAGAGTTCGTTTCGAGTGCCGTCTTGTTTTCGTCGTAGGTCGCATACGATACGATGCGGTATTCGCCCGCAGGCAGCGACAGCAGCGAGTCGCATTTGCTCGACGTCGTTTGGTAGCCGAACGTGCCGTTTTCTTCGTTGTTTTCGTCGAAGTGCACCGAGAAGGTCATCGGCAGTTTCTCGAAGGTCGTCAGGTCGTTGGTCTGCGTGTTCTGTACGGTCAGATCTATGAGTTTGATTTCGTCGAACGTGTATTGGCGGTTCACATCGCCCGCACGGGTCGCCGGGGTCTTGTCGAAGTCCGACATGTCTTTGCGCAGCGTCACGCGTATTTTGCCGCGCGGCGTCACATCCACCGTCAGGTCGTGCATCGTCAGGCCGCCCGCCACCACCGTCAGGTCGGCCGTTTCCGGCAGGCCGTTGTAGAGCAGTTCGTCGTTGATATCATAGAGCGAGAACATCGTTACACGGTAGTTTCCCGTCAGCAGTTTCAGTTTCGCGCTCCGCAGGCCGAATTCCGCCGCTTCTTTGTCGGCAGCGTCCAGCGTCAGGGTTTGGGCGATCTGGGTGCCGTTGTATTCCAGACGCACCAGTACTTTGGTCGCGTCCGACAGGTAGTCCAGTTGCGATTGGATGGCTCGGGTGGCCGTCGTCGTCTTTTCGTAGGACGCTGCTTTGTAAAGTTTGAATTGTACGTAGCCGTAGTCGAGGTCGCGGTTGTCTATGCCGTCGTCGGCGCATCCGCCGAGCAGCATCGTCAGGCACACGAGCATCGTGGTTACGATTGTCTTCATAAGTTTCATCTTCAAAAACTTGTGATAGGTTCTCCGTTAATTATAGCTTGTTGTTGAAAGCGCCCCCGTACCCCTCGGTGCCGGGGGCGCTTCGTTTCGTCGGTTATTCGTCGTCTTCCGAGTAGGAAGTCAGGTCGAGCGTGCAAACAAGCACGACTGCTGTACTCCACGATGAATCGTAGAATACAATGCTGCTGGTCATCGTCTTTTCGCCGTCGGGCAGTTTGGTGTAATCCATCGAGATGATGGTCGTTCCGTCGCCCGGTTCGTACGACAGCCATTCGTCTGCGTTCGAGATACCCTTCTCCGGCAGACCTTTCAGCGCCGACAGCGTCGCATAAGGTTTGCGGAACGTCAGGTGGTATACCGGAGCTCCATTGCCCGGATTGTACTTCTCGAAGAGCTCACCCGAGGTCAGCAGTTCGAGCGACGATTCGTCGTTTGCCGGTGCAAATTGCGGGTATTGGAATTCAACCTTGATCGCTCCTTCGTTGCCGCCGAGGTTCACGGTTTCGTCATAAATGCAGCGGATCACCACAAAGGCGCCTTCCGCATCCTCGAAGACTACGTAGCCTACATGGGCCAGCCCTTCGCTCATTTGCGAGCTGTTGCCGCACTTGTCTTTGGACGGGGCCATGTCGATAACGATGCCGTTGTTGACCTTGCGTACCGTCAACCACGAATCCGATTCCGCCATGAGGTTCAGATCGTAGTCATAGGCTTTGTATGCGGTGTATTCCTGAGCCAGTTCCAGCGTCGAATCTTCGTTCGACCATTGTTTGGTGTAGGTCAGCTGGAAGCCTTTCGCTACGTTGAGCGTTTCCAGCACCCAGCCTTGTTCATCGACATTCAGCGGTTCGAGCGCCGCGCCTACTTCGGCCATACCCTCGGGGTTCACAGCCGACACAAGGTCGGGTTTCGCCGCTTGGTTCACACGCGTCAGGATGTATTGCTGGTATTCTTCCTTGATGTCCATTTCGGCAAGCTCCCAAGCTTCGAGACCCTTTGCTACCGAGGCCGGCAGGGCTATGATCACTGCGTCACGGGCATCTCCTGCGTTCTCTTCTACCGTGATGTTGTAGCGGTAATCTTTCAGTACGTTGGCGGCATCCGATACGGCGGTTTCGATCTTCAGCCACTTCGTCATCGATTCGCTCGCTTCCAGATAGCTGTTGCCGCCCATTTCCGTTACTTTGGCAAATTTGAAGATGACGGGAGCTTCGGCGCTCATGATGTAGCCGTGGGCTCCGCCGTCGACCCATGCTCCGGCCGAGCTGCTGCCCGCGCTGAAGAATTTGCCTTTGGCGTTGAAGCGCGTCTCGGCCACGAATCCCGATACGTTGTAGTAGTCGCGGCAGGCGGGGATGGTCACCGTGTAGGCATACTTGAGTTCCGGGTTGCTGCGGGCGCAAAGGACGAATTTACCGGCCTGATCGCCGTCCAGCGGATACTTCGTCGGGTCGCCTTTCAGCAGGATCTCCACTTTCTGGCCGGCTTCGCCCCGATAGTCTTCGTCGGCAATCCACTCCGATTTCTCGGCCAGACGCCATGCGAAGTTGGCTTCTACCACGATCGGGTGCATGTAGCCCGAGCGTGCTTCCGGCCATTGGAGGTCGATCGTCTCCGCCGGTTCTTCGTTGTATGCGTAGCTCAGGCCTTCTTCCTCGGTGCTGTAGACGAAGTCGCCGTCTTCTACTTGGCTGGTGCGCAGCGTCAGGTAGCGTTCTTGTTGGGTGATCGTCAGCGTGGCGACTACCCGCGATTCTCCGCCTATGGTCAGCGTCACTTCGCACGAGTGTTCTTCGTCGAAGTTCTCTATTTCATAGGTTCCGATCACTACTTCTCCTTTGCCGGCTTCGCCCGACAGGGTCTGTACCTTGTGTTCTCCGTCTTCGATGTAGAATACGGTGCTCGCCGGGATCGAGGCCTTCCATTTCATGTTGGTCTCGAAGGGAAGCGTATAGCTTTCGCCGGACAGGATTTCGGCTTCTACGGCTTTCGGGAAAATGGGGGTTCCGGCAGGTCCTTCTTCCTCCTTGTTGTCGGAGCAGGATGCCAGTGCAAGGCCCAGACCTGCGGTCAGCAGCATTGCCCAATGCAAAAAGTTCTTTTTCATGATTTCAGACTTTTTCGTTAAACACTATAATTAAAGAGAACGCATTTTTGCAGTTTCCCGAATTACATGCCTTCTTCGCGTTGCAGACGGTCGGCTTCTTCGTCGCTGATCCACTCCATCACATTGTAGAATACGCCTACCGAGCCTACGGGCGTGCCCAGATTCTTCACATAGAAGTTGGCCCAGAGAGTTACGAAATGGCCGCACGCGTTGTAGACCGACGCATAGACCGGGGTGGTTTCCACCATGATCCGGTTGTCGCCCCGGATGATTCCGAATACCGACATTTCGTCGCCGATCACTTGGTCTGCGTCCATCGATACCTTGGGGTCGGCCGGGTCCGAGGGGTCGAACCGCATCGCTACATCGTAGCCCGTGAACAGCCAGTTTTTCAGTATCACCGTGTTTTCTTGCGTCGGGTGTTTCTCGGTGCGGATCAGACGTTGTATGCTCGTGTTTTCCACGCCCGGATACGAGCGCAGGAACAGCGACGTCGCCAAGCACCAGCCCGTGTATTCTTCCAGTACGAAGGGGCAGCTCTTCACCATCTTCACATGGGTGCCGTTGCCGTAGAATCCCCATTCCAGTTGTTCCGGCATCACCAGCCGCAGGCGGAAGTTCAGCGTGTCGGCTCTTTCCAGTTGGTCATAGTAGCCGTGCACCAGTACTTCCGTGGCAAGTTTTCCCGCCGGTATCGTTACCGTGTTCGATTTCAGGCGGTAGTGCACCCCTTCGATGGCTTTGCTCCCTTTGTCGATGATCTCCACGCCCAGCGTGCGGTCGTAGTCGCACGCTGTGGTCGCGGCTACCTTCACCGGAAAATAGTAGTCCGCATCGTCGGGTACCATGTGCACCGACATCGTGTCGGCGAACATCACATACTCCGCATCTGCGTAGAGCGTGTGTTCCTGATCGCACCCCGGTGCAAAGGCGGCTGCAATTCCCGCAGCCATCATTGCCGTTATGATTCGTTTCATGCTTCGTCTGTTGGTTTCGTTGCTTAGTTGTTGCTCTCGTTGGGTTCGATCTCCGAGCCCGGGGCTTCCAGTTCGTGCTGCGGGATGGGCCATACCATCCGCGGGTCGTCGCCCTCGATCTTCAGCGTGCTGCCTTCGTTTTGCGCGAAACTTTGTTTCTGGCGTTCGAATCCCATGCCCCAGCGTTTGAGGTCGTGCAGGCGGAATCCTTCCATGTAGAGTTCGCGCACACGTTCGTTGGATATCTGTTCCAGCCAGTTGGCTTGCGTCACGTTCAGCGTGCCGCCCGAGGCGTAGCGGGTCTGGCGCAGGGTCGTCAGGTCCTTGCTCGCTGCCGTGTAGTTGGGCGTGGGCAGGTTGCAGTAGGCTTCCGCACGGATCAGGTATTGTTCCGCCAGTCGGAATACCTTGGGCATCGATATGTGGTATATGTAGCTTTGGATGAAGTTGCGGTTGCCGTAGTATTTCACCAGCAGGGGCCATTCCATTCCGTTGCCATAGCCGATTACGATGCCGTTGTTCTTGTCCGCAAAGTAGGACGCGTAGCGCTGGTCGTTGTTGTCGTAGGCGTTGAGCACCCATTGCGCCGGTACGAAGTCCGGATAGAAATAGGTGTAGTCTCGGTTGAAGCTCAGGAATACCGAGCCCAGCGCTCCCGTCGAGTCGGTCGACAGCAGGCCTACTCGGAAGATCACTTCCGGGCTTTGGTCGTAGAACCACATGTAGTCGAACCACGTCAGGCCGTCCGACGTGATCGCCGTCTTGGCGTCGGCCAGTTCGAAAAGGTGGCTGCGTTCGTCGATGAGTTTCGACGAGTATTCGATGGCCGTCTCCCAGTCTTGCATGTAGAGGGCTACTCGCGCATGGAGTGCTTCGGCTGCCGCCAGCGTGAAGAATACGGCGTTCGCGGCGTTTTCGCTGTCTTCGTCCGACAGCAGTTCTTCTGCTTTGGCAAGGTTTTGCAGTACGAAGTCGTACGAGTCGCGGAGCGTGGCCCGGCGTACGGGTTCTTTTTCAAAATACTTCGTCCGCAGGACTACTCCCGGTTCTTGGTCGGCCGTCGCCGGGTCGTAGGCTTTGCAGAAGCATTTCAGCAGTTCCGAGTAGCAGAGTGCCCGGATCGCATATACTTCGCCCGTGTAGGCGTCCAGTACGTCGAGTTTTTCGTCGTCGGTTTCCGCCGCCTTCACCGCATCGATGCGGTCCAGAAAGAAGTTGCAGTCGCCGATGACCGTGTAGAGCGAGCCGTAGACCGACAGGATTTCGGATGCGGTCGAGCGGACGGTCCACTGCCAGTAGTCGCCGTAGGTGTTGCTGTTGCCTTCCACCGCATAGACCAGATCGCTCTGGATGTCGGGCAGCAGCGTCAGGTAGCCCGTGTAGAGGGCTCCGCTTTTCAGGCTCGAGTAGATGCCCACCAAGTGTTGTTCGGCATCGTTGTAGTTCTGCATGGCCTCTTTTTCGGGGATCGACTGCGCCGGATATTTCTCCAGACAGGCCGTCGCGCCCAGAAGTACAGCGAGCGCCGTGCAGATTCTTATATATCGTAACATGTTTTTCATCGTCTTGGTCCGCTGTTAGAATGTAAGGTCAAGGCCGAACGTGAATTGGCGTGCCGCAGGGTATTGGGCTACGTAGATGTTCGACGGGCTCTCGGGGTCCAGACCCGAGAATTTCGTGAAGGTGAACAGGTTCTGCGCCTGTGCATAGATTCTCGCTCCGGTCAGTACGCGCGTCTTGCGCAGCAGGTTTTTGGGCAGCGAGTAGCTCAGCATCAGGTTCTTCAGTCGGAGGAACGAGGCGTCTTCCAGCAGGCGCGAGTCGAATTCGGTGTATACTCCGTGGCGCGGGATGTCCGTCACGTCGCCCGGTTGTTTCCAGCGTTCCAGCAGGCGGCGCGATTGGTTGTTCGACGCAAAGCGGCCGTTCGATTCGTTGAAATAGCGGTCGTTGTTGATCATCCAGCGGTCGGCCACCCAGCTGAACTGGGCCGTCAGCGAGAGTCCTTTCCACGAGAGCGAGGTTCCGAATCCGCCTTCCCACGGGGCATACATGCTCTTGCCGATCATCACTTTGTCTTCGTCGCGCAGTTCGGTCGTCAGTTCGCCGTCTTTGGTGTACCACAGGGCATCGCCGTTGGCCGGGTTCACTCCCGCAAAGCGGTTGATGTAGTATTCGCCTACGTCGTGGCCCACCACCAGTTTCTTGCTCGTGTTCGAGAGTTCGTATTCCCGTACTCCGTTGTAGAGTTCCGTGATCTTGTTCTTCGTGTAGGAGACCGTGGCGTTGAGCGTCCACAGGAAGTCTTTGTGGGCGATCACCGTTCCCGCAAGCGTGAGTTCTACTCCGCGGTTCACCATGCCGCCTACGTTGTCCCAGCGGAATCCGTAGCCGTTGTCCGAGTACGATTGCGGCACTTGCATCAGCATGTCCGTGGTCTTCTTGTTGTAGAGTTCCAGATCCACATCCAGCCGGTTCCAGAATCCGAAGTGCAGACCCAAGTTCGTCGTCCACGGTTTTTCCCACTTCAGTCCGTCGGTGCCTTGTTGGATGGGTACTACGCCTGCGTTGCCTACATAGTTGGCGCCGCCGCCGATCAGGGCCAAGTGTTCATAGTTGGGGATCGACGAGTTGCCCGAGGTTCCCGTCGAGAATTGTACCTGCGCATTGGTCAGCCAGCGGGCTGCGTTTTCCATGAAGCGTTCGTTGCGCATGTTCCACATCAGGCCCACCGACCAGAAGCGTCCCCAGCGGTTGTTCTTGCCGAATCGCGACGAGGCGTCGGTTCGGGCCGCCAGTTCGACTATGTAGCGGTTGTCATAGTTGTATTCGCCGCGGGCGAAGAACGACAGGAATCCGTAGTCGTTGTCCAGCGTGTCGTTCCAGCTCGTCACGCGGGTCGCGTTGGCTATGTCGGTCAGTTTGTTGTTCGTCTGGCCTCTGGCTACCAGCGAGAAGTCTTCATAGTGGTAGTCGATTCCTTCGTGGCCCAGCAGGATGTTGAACGAGTGTTTGCCGCCCACACGGAACGCATAGTTCAGCGTGTTGGTGATCTGAAGGCCCATGCCGTCCGTCGAGCTGCGTTGGGCCGTTCCGTCGCCTTGGTTGGGCGAGTATTCCGGATAGGATACGCCGAATCCCGTCGTGTGGGAGTAGTCGATGCTGAATTGCGAGCGGAAGGTCAGTCCTTCGATCAGGGTCGCTTCGGCGAACAGCGAGGAGAACAGTTTGTATTTCTTGAACGTCAGCGGGTTGTTGGCCAGCCATTCCAGCGGGTTCTGGCCTTGTCCTTTCCAGCTGCCGTCTTCGATCGAGGCTATCGAGCCGTCGGCACGGAACGGGTCCCAGTAGGGCATCATGAATTGCGAGGCCGAGATCGGCGTCACAACGGTTACCACTCCGTCGTCGGCGCGTTGTATTTCCTGATAGTTCAGCGAGGTGTTGGTGCCGATCTTCAGCCACCTTGCCGCGCGTTGTTCTACGTTGGCTCGCAGCGAGTAGCGTTCGAATCCCGAGCCTACGGCCGTTCCTTCCTGATTGTAGTAGCCGCCCGAGACATAGTAGTTCGTCTTCTCCGTGGCGCCCGATACCGAAAGTTCGTAGTCTTGCAGCAGGGCCGCTTTGTTGTAGACCGCATCCAGCCAGTTCACATCGATCTGGCTCAGACGGTCGTAGTCTTTGCCCGTCGTCAGGCCTATTTCCTTTTCATAGCGGATGCGTTCCTCGGTGTTCATGATATTCCAGTTTTGCCGGTTTATCTGCGAGAAACCCAGTTGCATCCGATAGTTGATCGTCGGACGGTCGGCCATTCGGCCGCGTTTGGTCGTGATGACGATCACTCCGTTGGCCGCGCGCGCTCCGTAGATCGAGGTCGACGAGGCATCTTTGAGCACCGACAGCGATTCGATGTCGGCCGGGTTGACCGTGTTGAAGTCGGCGCTCGATATCGCCACTCCGTCAAGTATGTAGAGCGGTGCCGTGCCCGAGTTTATCGAGTTCACACCGCGGATCTTCATGATCGTCGCTTCGCTCGGTTCGCCCGATACGGCCATCACCGACAGACCCGGCACTTGTCCTTGCAGGGCTTGGTCGAAGGCGGCCGTCGGGGTGTTTTCGATCTTTTCGGCCTTGATGGTCGACACCGAGCCCGCTACCGAGCCTTTTTTGCGGACACCGTAGGCGATCACCACCACATCTTCGAGGGCTTGCGAGTCGCTTTCCAGCGTCACGTCGTAGTTTATCGACGGGCTCCCGGCAGGTACCGTGAATGTCACATCCTTGTAGCCGATGTATTGGAAGAGCAGTTGCGTGCCCGCGGCTACCGAAATAGAATAGGAGCCATCTACGAGCGTCGTAACGCCCGTGGTGGCTCCCGCAATCACGTTCACTCCGATCAGAGGTTGCTTGTCCTCGGCCGAAGTGACTATGCCGCTCACCTTGATTTTACCCCCCCCCTGTGCGAGTGCCTCTACGGGGCGGATGCACAGTGCGAGAGCAAGCAGCGTGAGTAAAAGTTTGGTTTTTTGCATCAGTACTTTGCTTAGAAGTAATACTTAGGTTGCAAAGAAAATAAATAAAAACGAGCTTTCCAAATATTCCGCCCGGTCGAACCTTACATTTTCGCGGGAATCCGCATGTTTATATATCGCATTGTAATTGATGCTGTTAGAATTCAGTGGCGATCATAATAAAAAAAGCAAGGAACCCTTTTCCCAAGGATTCCTTGCCCGTTGCGGTGTCCGCCGCGTTTTCTTAGTCTTCGTCGCGGTACATGTGTTCTACGTAGACGGCATGCATCATCGCTTCGCGTTTCTGAACCGACGGTTTGGTGAAATACTGGCGGCGGCGGAGTTCCTTCAGCACCCCCGTGCGTTCGTATTTGCGTTTGAATTTCTTCAGAGCGCGTTCGATGTTTTCGCCCTCTTTTACCGGCATGATGATCATAGTATTCTCTCTTTTTTAGTTTGTTCGTGTTTCGTTTCGCGGGCGTTTTTTTCGGAGGTGTTCCCGGTCTTTTCCCGGGTTCTTCGCCCTGTCCCTCTCTTCGGTCCGGTTTACTCGTCGTCGGCACCGCCCGGGGGCGCAAAACTCAGATACGGAGCCAGCCTCGCGGCTTCTCCGGGTTTGAGTCCGTTTTCTTCGTTAAATGCTTCCGGGGTGCTCCAGCCTCCTTTCAACTGTCTTGTTTTCAGTATCTTCCTCAGAAGCGGCGGCGTCATGTAGGGGTGTCGCCGCAGTTCTTCAGAGGTCGCAAAGTTAATATGAATTTTCTTAATTCTGCAACTGTCGCAGCAAATTTGTCGCAAAATCTTTTCGTAGTTGCGTTCCGTAATTCCTTCCACTTCCGTCAGTTGTTCCGGTCGTACGTAGCCGCCCAGCCGTTCCCGGTAGCGGACGATCCGGCCCGCGGTCTTTTCGCCGATTCCGTCCGCTCGTACAAGGGTCGCCGAATCCGCGTCGTTGAGTTCGATCGGGTAGTGGGGCGCCGCGGGTTCGGGTTGGTCGAATATGAGGTACGGTTCCAGCGCCTGCGCCACCGAATCGTCGATCGCATAGCATTTGCGCAGTTCTTCCATGTCCGCTATGGGGTGGGTGTCGCGCCACTTCACGAAGGTCCGGGCTTGGCGGTGGGTCAGCGCTCCGATGGCTTGCAGATAGCGGGCGCTCACCGTGTCTATCCGGAACGGCGAGGGCGGTATCGGGTTCGTTATCTTGCGGTCTCGGCCGTAGCCTTCCGGGGTCTTGGCATAGCGGCGGGCTATGCGGATGTGCGGGGCCAGCAGTCGATAGAGCGAATCGTCTATCCCGTAGCACGCCGCCACATCTTCCGGTATCCGGAATACCTTGTCGTAGGAGCGGTAGCGCAGCAGGCTCGCCGCTTCGGTTTGCGTCAGCCCCATCGCGCGCAGTTGTTCGTAGGTCACCGTGTTCGGGTCGAACGGCCGCGGGCGCAGCGTGTCCCTGCCTTGTTCCGCGCGTTCTTCGGCTCTGCGCACCGCTTCCATGTCCGGTTTCGGGCGGGCCAGCAGCAGGCAGCCCAGTGCCAGCAGCGCCAGCGGCAGGAATATCGCTGCCGCCCGTATCTCTCTTTCCGTGAATAGCGGTTTCATCTTCGCCCGTGTTTTGTTGTTCGTTCGCCGCTTGCGGTGGTTGCGTTTCTCTTGCTTGTTTGGGGGCCGCCGCTTCCTCGCGCGCATGGCCCTCTCTACAAAAATAGTACGTTCTTTCCGGTTTTCAAAGTCCGGCGTCCTTTTTCTTCTCGCGCACCGCAAGGCTCCGGGTCCATCTCCATTGCACGGCGCTCAGCATCTCCCCCGCCATTGCAAAGGGCCGTAGTGTCGAGGGGGGGGGGGGGGGGGGGGGGGGGGGGGGGGGGGGGGGGGGGGGGGGGGGGGGGGGGGGGGGGGGGGGGGGG
>JAIDUK010000037.1 GCA_029060215.1 Alistipes sp. | reverse complement strand
CTGAACTTCACGCTGCTGGCCGACACCGACCACTCGGTGGCCGAAGCCTACGGCGTATGGGCCGAAAAATCGATGTACGGACGCAAGTACATGGGCATCCTGCGCACGACGTTCGTAATCGACGCCGAAGGCCGCATCGAGAAGATCTTCGACAAGGTAAACACGAAGAACCACTACGAACAAATCTTGGAGTGGAACCTACAGCAAAAGAAGAAGTAACAAAAAGCAAACGATTAAAAACCAAACGATAATGGCAGAGAAAACACAAGCGAATGCGGACAAGCTCAAAGTGCTGACCGCAGTGATGGAAAAGATAGAAAAAGACTTCGGCAAAGGCTCGATCATGCGCATGAACAGCACCGAAGTGAACGACATACCGGTCATCCCGACGGGCTCGATCACGCTGGACATGGCGCTGGGCGTAGGGGGATACCCCAAAGGCCGCGTGATCGAAATCTACGGCCCCGAATCGTCGGGCAAGACGACGCTGGCGATTCATGCGATTGCCGAAGCGCAGAAAACGGGCGGCATAGCGGCGTTCATCGATGCGGAACACGCATTCGACAGCTTCTATGCCCAGAAACTGGGCGTCGACGTGGACAACCTGCTGATCTCGCAACCGGACAACGGCGAACAAGCGCTCGAAATCGCCGACTCGCTGATCCGCTCGAGCGCCATCGACATCATTGTGATCGACTCGGTAGCGGCGCTGACGCCCAAAGCCGAAATCGAAGGCGAGATGGGCGACTCGAAGATGGGTCTGCAAGCCCGCCTGATGTCGCAGGCGCTGCGCAAACTGACGTCGAGCATAGCCAAGACCAAGACGGTCTGCATCTTCATCAACCAGCTGCGCGACAAGATCGGCATCGTCTACGGCAATCCGGAGACGACCACGGGCGGCAACGCACTGAAATTCTACGCCAGCGTCCGCATCGACATCCGCCGCATGTCGGTCATCAAGGACGGCGAAGAACAACTGGGCACGCGCACCAAAGTGAAGGTGGTGAAGAACAAAGTGGCGCCCCCGTTCAAACGTGCGGAATTCGACATCATGTTCGGCGAAGGAATCTCGAAGATCGGCGAAATCATCGACTTGGGCGTGGACTACGGCGTAATCAAGAAAGCAGGCTCGTGGTTCTCCTACGGCGATAAGAAGATCGGACAGGGCCGCGACGCGGTGAAAGAACTGCTGCGGACCGACGAAGCGCTGGCGGCCGAAATCGAAGAAAAGGTGCGCGACGCGATGAAGAACGCAAAGGAATAGCATATGGGATATACTGCCGAGGATGAAGCCCTGATCAAGGAAAAATGGGACGCCCTGCTCTTCTCCTGCACGAAAATCTGCAAGAACGACGAAGACTGGGACTTCATTAAACGTGCGTTTTTTCTTGCCAAGGAAGCACACGAGGGGGTACGGCGCCGCAGCGGCGAACCGTATCTCCTGCATCCTATTGCAGTAGCCCGGATCGTGGCGGACGAAATCGGTCTGGGCGTAAAATCGGTGGTGGCAGCCCTGCTGCACGACGTGGTGGAAGACACGGAATACACCGTGGAAGACATGGAACGCATCTTCGGGCCGAAGATCGCCTCGATGGTCGACGGACTGACGAAGATGTCGGGCGTATTCAACGCCGACACCTCGGAACAGGCCGAATACTTCCGCAAAGTGCTGCTGACCCTCTCGGACGACGTGCGGGTGATTCTGATCAAGATCGCCGACCGTCTGCACAACATGCGCACGCTGGGGTCGATGCCGATGAACAAACAGATCAAGATCACGGGCGAGACGATCTACCTGTTCGCGCCGCTGGCCTACCGGCTGGGGCTCTACTCGATCAAGAGCGAACTGGAAGACCTCTGCATGAAATACCGCTTCCCGCAACAATATGCCGAAATCACGCAGAAATTGCAGGAAAGCGAAGCCTCGCGCAAGGAATTCATCGACAAATTCAACGCCCCGATCATCGAAGCGCTCGACCGCGACAACTTCAACTACGAAATATCGGGCCGCCTGAAGAGCGTCTACTCGATCTGGAGCAAGATGCAGCGCAAGCAGATACCGTTCGAAGAGATCTACGACCTGTTCGCCATCCGCATCGTGTTCAAACCCCTGCCGTTCCCCTCGGAGAAGACCCAGTGCTGGCAAATATACTCGACCATCACGGACATCTACACCCCCAAACCCGACCGCCTGCGCGACTGGATTTCGATGCCCAAGGCCAACGGCTACGAAGCGCTCCACTCGACGGTAATGGGCCCCGACGGAGTATGGGTCGAAGTACAGATCCGCACCCAACGCATGGAAGACATCGCGGAACGCGGATTCGCGGCCCACTGGAAATACAAACATGCGACGATTTCGCAGGACGAAGACGAATTCGACAAATGGCTGAAACAGATACGGGCGGCGCTGAACAGCCCGACGGAGAATGCCGTGGACTTCTTGGACAACTTCAAGTTATCGCTATACACCTCTGAAATAGTAGTATTTACACCGAAAGGGGAATCGAAGAAGATGCCGTACGGAGCCACCGCACTGGACTTCGCCTACGACATCCACTCCAAGATCGGAAACAACGCCATCAGCGCGAAGATCAACCACAAACTCGAACCGATCACCACGCAGCTCAACAACGGCGACCAAGTCGAAATCATCACGGCCGACAACGCCCGGCCCAAAGCCGAATGGCTGGAAGTGGCGACGACGGGCAAAGCCAAGCAAGCGATCAAGAACTTCCTGAAACGCGAACGGCAGAACAACATCGAACGCGGGATGCAGCTGCTGGGCGAGAAGATGAAATCGCTGAACATCAACCTCAGCGGCCGTGTTCTGCAAAAGATAGTACCCATCTACAACTGCACCAACAAGGAAGAACTCTACAGCAAAATCGGCGCGGGGATCATCTCGCTCGACGACTTGGAAAAAGTACTCAAAGTCAACTCCAAGAGCAAGAAACTCAAGTTCTGGACCCTCTTCATCCCGTCGAAAACCAAGGACGAAGGGGACGAAAACGCCCCGAACGAACCCAATCCGGAACCGTCGGCGCCGGAACCGCAGTTCAAGATAGCGGAGTGCTGCAAACCGATTCCGGGAGACAAGGTAGTGGGATATCGCGACCCGTCGACGGGCGACATCATCGTCCACAAAGCCACGTGCGACGAACTGAACCGGCTGGCATCGCAATACGGCAAAAACATCGTCAAAGAAGAGATCAAGTGGTCGCAGCACAAGGCCGATTCCTATTTGGTGACGACCCAGCTGCGCGGCATCGACCGCATGGGGCTGCTGCTCGATCTGGCCAACGTGGTGAGCAACGACTTCAACATCAACATCCGCGAAGTGAACATCCACAGCCACGACGGAATTTTCGAGGGCGACATCAGCCTCTATGTCAAAGATGCCGAAAGTCTCTATGCCGTGATGGACAGACTGCGGAAAATCAAAGGCATAGAAAGCGTCAAACGCACAATAAACTGACCGGCATGGAAGATTTGGGCTTTCTGAAATGGATGGCGGTCATCGCCCTGATAGTCTACAACGGCATCCGGCAGATCCGCAAAAACGCCCGGAAAGGCGAACGAAACCGCCGAACGGCCCATGGCGAAGCATGGCCGACCGAAACCCCTGCACCCCGACAGACCGGAAAACGGCCGCAGCAGTCGCCAGAAAGGGTAGCGGCCGCCCCGCAAGAAACCGGCCCGCAGCACACCGAAATGCCAATACAACCCGAATATACGCCCCGAGCGGCAAAAAAGGCCCGCAAAGCGTCTCAGAACTCTCAAACGCCTACAGGAGCGGCACTCCCTGAAAACACTGAAATAGAGCCGCAAAACGCCCGCAACGAGGATTTCGACCTGCGGCAGGCTGTAATCATGTCCGAAATTCTCAAGCCCAAATTCGACGAATAATGGCCCGGACACCCCGCAAACCAACGCCCGAAGAACTCCGGTGGCGGCGCTCCGCCCATGACCCGGAAAAAGCGAAGCGCAATTTACGGCGGCAATACGGTCTGCTGGGGCTCTGGAGCGCCATAACGGTCGGCTGGATCGTTGCGGTGGCCTCGAACCAGCTGACGTTCAACTGGGCGAATGCGGCCATACTGATTTTCGGGTACCTGAATCTTGCGCTCGGAATCGGACGCATCAAACGAACGACAGCAGGCAGAAAAACGCATTGACCCGCACGCGGCTTCGCTTGGGTTGTTTCGAAACCGGCCCGAAAAGGCTCCAAAACCCGCAAACAGCCTCTCTGGAAGACTTGCCGACGGCCACCCGAGTTTGCGCGCGACAAGCAAAATCCACTCAAAAACACAACAAAATATGGCATCCGTTTTTTCACGCATCATCGCAGGGGAAATCCCCTCGTACAAAGTTGCCGAAGACGACAACTACTACGCATTTCTCGACATCAATCCGCTGACGAAAGGGCACACGCTCGTGGTCCCCAAACAAGAGGTAGACTACATTTTCGACCTCGACGACCGCACGCTTGCAGGCATGATGGTCTTCGCCAAGCGAGTAGCGGCAAAAATCCGGCACGAAATAGCGTGCAAACGGGTGGCGATCGTCGTTTTAGGGCTGGAAGTACCCCATGCACACATCCATCTGATCCCCATCGAGAGCGAAAACGACGTGGATTTCCACCGCGAAAAGCTCCATTTGACGCCGGAAGAGTTCCAAGAAATAGCTTCGAAACTCGCCGAATAAACCGCTGTTTACATATCTATATTACGCTGAAATACAGAGCGTAGGGTACACGAATAAACCCTACGCTCTTTTGTTTAGTTAACATAATATATCGACGAAAAGAAGAAAGAAGAAATATCGTTGTCCGATAGGGAAGAATACAGAAAATTCGTTCGAAAAATACAAAGATAGGGGATATTATTTACATTTGTAATTCATAACAAGCGGAGATTTTTACACTTGTAATTACATTTGTAAATAATATACAGCGTTGAATACTGTTAATATCGCACAAATGTAAATATCATACAAATGGCAACCAATGCCGAATTGCGGCACGAAATACATTGGTTAAATCGCTAAACATTAGACAAAACAATACTTATATATCAGTTATTTACAAGAATCATATAAATAAAATTATAATCATATACCAACCAATAATGCGATTATTGGCCGAATGGATGATATAGGGGCGATATCAATATTAAGAACGCTAAAAATCAGAATTATATAAGGATTATATGACGCAATATCTATCTGTATGCCGCTTGCTCCTCTTAACCATAACTGAATATTTACAATTGTAAACCATGCTCCCAGTTATTAACATTTTGCAAATGTAAATTTTATTTGTTTTACAAAAGAAAACTTTTTATATTTGTAAAAAATTACGCGGATGAGGGAAAAATTGCTCGATCTGATGAAAAGCGAAGGCTTGAAGTCAAGCCAGCTTGCCGACATGCTCGGAATCAACCCGGCGGGAATCTCCCATATTCTGGCCGGACGCAACAAACCGGGATTCGACCTGCTTCAGAAAATTCTCCGACGATTCCCTCGCATCAACCCCGACTGGCTGCTGCTCGACACCGGCCCGATGTACCGTGACACCGAAGAACCGACAGCGGCGACGGCCGATGCAAAAAAGCCGGAACTGTTTTCCCGGTCGGCAGCCGAACGCTCGGCTCAATCGAACGAACTGTTCGGACAACTCCGGTCCGCAAATGCCGCCGCCGAATCCAAGGCAATGTCGCTCCCCGAAAATCGCCCCTTGCCGAAACCCGAATCGCCCAAAGCCGAAAACCGGGCACAGGCAATACAACGAATCGTGATTTTTTATGAGGACGGCTCGTTCGAATCGTACTTCCCGACAATGCGCTAAAATTTTCCGGCCTTGGCATTCGCCTGAATACTCCATTCTCCGACACATAAAATCCGAACTCGTCCGAAATCGCATTCGGCAGAGTTCGGACTTTTTATTCGACTTATTCGACGACCGGCAAGATCTTCGGGCCCGGCCGCCGGCCGACACCATATTATATAGTAGGAATACGGGCGCGATGCGGCAGTTTTTCTTGGGTAACCGACCAGCGTCCGGATGAGGATGCCAGAAACGGCGGCCGATTCAATACGCTGGCGGCCAACATCGATCCGGCCCAAACCAGCGAAAATAAAAACGCATCTGCGTTAGGAACGCCATTTGCATGGATCACCGTGTAATTCGGAGAATCGGAATGTCGAGGACGAAACACACCGAATGCACCGATTCGCACGCCATATTATACGCGCCTAAAATTCTGTAGAACAAATAATTGATCCCCTGACTACCCTCCCCTCAACAAATGAAATAATATTGTTATTATGTTAAATAATATGGGGGGGGGTAAGTGCAGCACGGCCGATATTGCAATATTACCGTTACTGATGCTGGTGCCCACGTATATGTGGACCATGTATTGGAACTGACGACAACAAAGCGAATTACCATACACAACCGCTGACCGGTCTTGCAACGCAGGCTCTCAGTTGCGGCATGCAGCGGAACTAAAGGATAACGACGGATGTTTGAAGGCTGCCTTCTCGCATCCGAGCCTTGGTAGCTCGCGGCTGAAGCCGCGCTTCGCTAAGAGCGGGGTTTTATGAGCACTCTCGCCTGCGGCCGCAGGCGAGAGCAATCGGAACTTGTTCGGATTGCCAAGCCGCCACACTGGGTGTGCTGGGATACGGACACTTCTGCTTTAAGCTGTCTTGGTTTTCAACCCTGCGTATATAACAACATAACAACTTAAAAACCAAGGGAAAACGTTCTGTGCCGAAGTGCCGGAATCTACCGTAACAATATGCTTGCTCAAACTCCCGACCGAGCTCTTCCACACGAAGATAGGCCGTTTTCCACCGGCCGCAAAACGCTATTCGTCTTTCACGCAACGCAAGGAAACGCCGTATTGCACGGGCACGGAGACGAACGAATGGGCCCCCTCGGGGGAAATCTTGAGGCAAGTCATTTTGGTATTCTGCGCGGAAAGCGTTGTACTCATCAAATAACTGGTAGTGCTGTACTTGGAAGTAGTAGCGATCCAACACCCTGAAAAACAGAAGAAACCGACCTCGCAACCGCTTGCGGCCAACGCATCCAACTCCGCTTGTGCGGGAATATGCCACCCCGGCGGGCAGATGCCTTGCACCCGGTCGACACCCAAGGCATCGGCACCCAAAGCAGTCGGCAAATCGTAGAGCAACCCCTTCTGTGCCACGCCCGAAGCCCCCTCCTCGGGATACCGGACACCCGCACCGATTTCGACCGCCGACGGCTTGAACCGCAGATTCTCCGCCATCCAAAGCTGCCCGCCGACAAGAGCAGTCGCATAGGTTTCGCCCTCGAAAACCAATGTATCGGGGTCGTCCTCAGGGCCCGGATCCTCGCTGCCGGAACCGATGGACCCGCCGTCGATCCAATCGCGGACCTCGCCGCTCAACGACATCTTGACCCCGCTTTCGGTCAACTCGACCGTCAGGTCGTAGCAATGGCCGCTCTCCAGCAGCACGTCGCGGAACGTCTTGCGATAGACCGCACCGTCGGCGGCAGTCACCGCCACCGTCAGACCGGCCTGCTGAGGCACCAGCACGGCCCGGTAAGAAATGCCGGACTGCACCTCGCAAGCATACACTTCCGCAGCCTTCGCATCCGGCCGGACCGCAACCGCCAATGCTTCGAGATCGACATCGGCCGTGCGCGCAAAACCCTCCAAGACAACCTTTTCCACGGGACTTGCCGTATTGTTGTCGACCAACACCGTCAACTGCGCCATCAGATGCTGGAAAACCATCCCCACGGGCGCCGGACCCGGCACTACCCCGCTTTTCACCGCCCCCAGCAAATCCGACGGCCCGCATCCGTCCCGCTGGTCGACAGCCACCGAAAAGCGGTCAGGCGCCCCGTCGGCCGAATAGGGATAATAAGCAACCAGCTCGAGCGGATCCTGACGCCGGGCATCCCACTCTGGACCGCCCGTAAACACGGTCCCGGCATAGGTCATCGGCCAATTCTCGGTGCAGAGCTCCGAATCCCGGACAATCGAGAGCCCGATGCGGTCGCCCTGCTCGAACGCAAGCGCCGAAACCCGGGCCTGAAGCGTGGGAACGATCGTCACGCAATACCCCGACGGCCCGGGACGGGAACAACCGACGGCGCAACCCGCCACGAACGCCGCCGACAGAAGCCGGGCGGCTTTTATCTTCGATATCATAGATTTTTGATTTGCAAAAGACCTTTCAGCACAAAAATAAGACTTTTTATATTATTATCTACCCCGACAAGAGAAAAAAATAACATTCATACAGGCTGTAGCCGAAGCACGGTTTCTGCAAAAAAAGAGTACCTTTGCAAACCGGGCTTCCAACAGCGGACACTCCCCCGGTTTCGATCGACAAGACAATGAAACACAACCGAATAAAAACGGCCATCCTGTTCCTGACGTGGCTTGCGGCATCCTGCACCGAACAACAGCAACCGGACGAAACGACCCTCTGCGTATCCATTCCGCCGCTCAAGGAAGTGGTCGGCGGCATCGTAGGCGACGATTTCCGGATCGAGGTGCTGGTGCCGCCCGGAGCGAGCCCGGAAACCTATGAACCGACGCCCCGCCAATTCATCGCACTCAACCGTGCGCAACTGATTTTCAACGTAGGACTGATCGACTTCGAAACCGCCCTGCTTCAGAAAATCGAGAACCGGCGCAAAGTCGTGAATCTGAGCCGCGGAATCGCCCCCATAGTCGGCAGCTGCTCGCACGAGCATCACGCTGGCCACAAAGCGCACAGGCATGGTACGGACCCGCACGTATGGACGTCGCCCCGGGCCCTGAAACAGATGGCGGCGAATGCCTACGAAGCGATTCTGGCCACGTATCCCGATTCGGCGAAATACACGAAAAACTACGAAGCCCTGCAACGCCGGCTGCAAGAACTGGACGACCGGACCGCCGCGAAAATCGCACGGAGCGGAACGGACTATTTCCTCATCTACCACCCTGCCCTCACCTACTACGCCCGGGACTACGGCCTGCGGCAGGAAGCGATCGAGACCGACGGCAAGGAACCGTCGGCCCGGCATCTGAGCGCGATCATCCGCCGAGCCCGCGAAAAAGGCGTACGCAAGATACTCTATCAAAGCCAGTTCCCGGCATCGGCCGTGGAGACGGTGGCCCGCGACATCGGAGCGCAAGCCGTGCGGATCGACCCGCTGCGGGAAGACGCGATAAGCAACATCGACGAAATAACCGAAGCACTCACGGAAGAATGAATCTGGTAGAACTGCACGACGCGGGAGTCAGCTACGACGGCTACGAAGCGCTCCGCCATGTCGAACTGGAGATTGCCGACGACGATTTTCTGGGCGTAATCGGCCCGAACGGCGGCGGAAAGACCACCCTTGTGAAGGCGATTCTGGGGACGGTGCCCCACACGGGAACCATCCGCTACGCCCCGGAACTCTACCGAGGCACGGAACGGCTGATCGGCTACATGCCCCAACAAAGCGATTTCGACCGGGCATTCCCGATCTCGATACAGGAAACGGTGCTGTCGGGCCTGCAAGGACGGCGCGGACTCGTCAGCCGCTACACGGCCGAAGACCGCAAGAAAGCGACGGAACTGCTTGAAATGGCGGGCATTGCAGAAGCAGCCCGCCACCCCATAGGCGAAGTATCGGGCGGCCAGATGCAACGGGCGCTGCTCTGCCGGGCGGTGATCGCGGAACCGCGCCTGCTGATACTGGACGAACCGGCCAACTTCGTGGACAACAAGTTCGAGAATGAACTCTACCGCCTGCTGCGCGAACTGAACCGGCGGATGGCGATCGTGATGGTGTCGCACGACGTAGGCACGATCACGAGCGTGGTGAAAGAAATCGTCTGCGTCAATCGCCGGGTACACCGCCACCGCTCGAACCGTCTGACGGAAGAACAACTGCGCAACTACGACTGCCCGATACAGATACTCTCGCACGGGCACATCCCCCACACGATACTGGAACACCACCCGGGCGACTGCTGCTGCGACCACGAATGAACGCCCGGCCCGGAATGCGGGGCTCTGCCGGAACGACGAAGAGAGCCGGTCCCCCGATGCGGACGGGAACACCGATGCAACCCAACGAAAATCCCCGTCCATAAGGACGGGGATCGTACGTACACCGGGCAACGAGGGGCACTACCCCACGGCTCCGACTACTTCTTCTCGCCGTTGATCTTGCTCAACTTGCCGAAGAGCTCCTCGAAAGAAGCGGCCATCTCGGCGCGCAAAGCGGCGTAGTGCTTGCGGACGAGCGACTTGTTGTGCGGCTCGGCGGGATTCATCGCCTTGGCGAACAAAGCATTGCGCACGCCGACAGCCTCCTGCATGACGGCGAAAATCTCCTGCTCCTTCGAAGGCTGGAAGCACATAGCCATATCGCAATCGAAAACGACCTCTTCGAGGCAATAATCGATCTCCTTCTTCAACGTTCTTAAATTAGCCATATTGATTCTTATTGAAATTTTTTCCAGCACAAAGGTAATAAAACTTTCGGATTATCCAACAACGCGGCAGCGGACAATTCAACGGCATCCGGACCGATGTGCGGAAACAGTGGGGGTCCGGAACATTCCGGACCCCCACTGCCATACGAAACGGAAAAGGCTATTTTCTCATTTCGCGGTCGATCTTACGGGCTGCCTTTTCGGCCTTCTTGGCGGCCTTGGCCTCTTTCTTGGCGATCTTTTTCTCGGCTTTCGCAGCCTGACGATCGATGCGCTCGGCCTCGCGCGAATCGTAGGCGGCTACCTCGCGGCCGTTGCGCACGTCGCGGCGGGCAGCCTTACGCACACCGCGGGCATTGCCCGAATAAGCGGACGTCTCGGCATCGGGGATCTCGACGATGATCCCGTTGATCTCCTCGCCGATCTCCCAGCAACGGCAAGGCTCGGCGGGCGGACACGGCTCGGCCACGGGCTGCGGAGCAGGCTTGGGTGCCGGCTTGGGCTTGCGGATGCGGGTCCGCTGCTCGACAAGACTGCTCTCGTCGTAATTGATGGTCATGGCGACGCGACGGATCGGCGGCAAAATATGCTCGGCCATGTATTCCCATGCGGCGGGCATCCGCTTGAGAGCGGCTTCCTTGGCCTCGGGAGACTGCGAACCGTCGATGATACGCAACACGGCCTGCTTCTCGGGCATGGACGACTTTTCGACCAACGCACGGCACATCTCCCAATCCTCGGCGACGGAAGAAGTGCGGACGTTGAACTTCTTGGAAAAACCGTACTTCGTATCGACATAATTGCGGAAATCGCGGGCGCGGCTGCGGGCCAACCGCTCGTTGAGCGCCACGGGGCCGTCGGGCGAAGCATAACCGGTGATGACGACCGAACGGACCTTCGTGAGCGAATCCTTCATGATACCGGAGACGAACGAATTAAGCTCGTTGAGCTCGCGCGAATTACCGTCGAGCGCGGCATCGAGCGTCGCCAGATTGATCAGATAACGCACGGAATAATCGGAATCGGCCCTGCGCTCGACCAGAGCGCGCCGCACGATATAATCGCCGTCGGCTTTCTCCGACAGCAAAACCGTATCGGCCGCAGAAGCCGGCACGGCTCTCCGCGGCTGCGCCGTCGCTCCGGCAACGGCACACAACGCGAGAGAAAGAGCGAATGTGGTAAAGGTTGTTTTCACGCTGATATGGTGTTAATCATTGCTGCCTACCCCGCTCGCAAGATTCGTACCACTATACAAAAAAAACGGGCCGGACGAAATCCGACCCGCAAACAATCGAAGCGGAAAACTACATCCGCTCGGGAACGTCGATGCCGAGCAACTTCATACCGCGGCGGATGACGCGGGCGACCTGAGCGGCCAGCTGCAACCGCAGGCGCCGCACCTCGGCATTCTCCTCCTTGAGAATGGAGTGGTCGTGGTAATAACCGTTGAACTGCTTGGCCAACTCGTAGACGTAGGCGCCGATGACCGACGGAGCGAAATTGTCGCCCGCAGCCTTGACCGCAGCGGGATAATCGGCGAGCATCTTCACCAACTCGATCTCCTCGGGAAGCAGTGAGGCCTGCACATCGCCCGAAAAATCGATACCGGCCTCGGCGGCCTTGCGCAGCACCGACCGGATACGCGCGTGGGTATATTGGATGAAGGGACCCGTATTGCCGTTGAAATCGATGGATTCGCGCGGATCGAAGAGCATGGTTTTCTTGGGATCGACCTTGAGGATGAAGTACTTCAAGGCGCCGAGCCCGACCATGGTCGAAACCGCATCGGCCTCCTCGTCGGAGCAGCCGTCGAGTTTGCCCAGCTCGGCGGACATTTCGCGGGCCGTGCGAACCATGTCGGCGATCAGGTCGTCGGCGTCGACGACGGTACCCTCGCGCGACTTCATCTTGCCCTCGGGCAATTCGACCATGCCGTAAGAGAGGTGAGTGATATGGTCGCTCCAATCGGCATAACCCAATTTCTTGAGCACGAGCTTCAAAACCTGAAAATGGTAGTTCTGCTCGTTGCCGACGACGTAGATCATGTCGTCGAGCCTGTTGTCCTCGAACCGGCGGAACGCGGTGCCGAGGTCCTGCGTCATGTAGACCGACGTGCCGTCGCCGCGCAGGAGCAGCTTTTCGTCGAGACCGTCGCCCGTGAGGTCGATCCACACGGAATTGTCGTCGCGACGATAGAAAACACCTTTGGCGAGACCCTCCTCGACGAGCGACTTGCCCAGCAGATAGGTCTGCGACTCGTAGTAGACCTTGTCGAAATCGACGCCCAGCGCCTTGTAGGTGACGTCGAAACCCTCGTAGACCCAACCGTTCATGGTCTCCCACAGCGAATAGACCTCGGGGTCCTTGGCCTCCCACTTGCGCAGCATCTCCTGCGCCTGCAACATGACGGGAGCCTGCTTCTTGGCCTCGTCCTCGCTCGAACCCTGCGCCATGAGCTCCTTGATCTGAGCCTTGTAGTGCTTGTCGAACTCGACATAGTATTTGCCCACGAGGTGGTCGCCCTTCATGCCCGACGAAGCGGGCGTCTCGCCGTTGCCGTAGAGCTTCCACGCGAGCATCGACTTGCAGATGTGGATGCCGCGGTCGTTGACCAGATTGGCCTTGATGACGTTGTGACCGTTGGCGGCGAGAATCTGCGCCACGGAATACCCCAGCAGGTTGTTGCGGATATGACCCAAGTGGAGCGGCTTGTTGGTGTTGGGCGACGAATATTCGATCATGACCGTGCGCCCCGAAGGCGCGGCCTGCCCGAAATTGCCGTCGGCAGCGATTTCGGCGAAGCGCCCGGCCCAGAACGAAGCGTCGAGCGAGAGGTTGAGAAAACCCTTGACTACGTTGAACGACTTGATCTCCGGGACGTTGGCCGTGAGCCACTCGCCTATTTCTGCGGCCGTGGCCTCGGGCGACTTGCGGCTTCGTCGCAGCAGCGGGAAGACGACGAGCGTATAATCGCCCTCGAACTCCCTGCGGGTCTTCTGAATCTGCAACTGCTCGCCGTCGAGCGGACCGTAGAGCGCTTCCGCCGCGCGGCGGACCCTCTCCGAAAGAAAAGTCTCGATATTCATGTTGTCTCTTGGGATTTGATGCGCAAATTTAACGTTTTATTGCCAAATAACAACTACCTTTGCGCCAAATCCGACCTCCGACATGAAGATAGCCGACATAGACCTCGGGGAGCGCCCGCTGCTGCTGGCGCCGATGGAAGACGTGACCGACCCCTCGTTCCGCTACATGTGCAAGCGCTTCGGGGCCGACATGGTCTACACCGAATTCATCTCGTCGGACGGACTGATACGCGACGCGGCCAAGTCGCTCAAGAAACTCGAAATCGACGAAGCGGAACGTCCGGTGGGCATCCAGATTTACGGCCACCTGATCGAACCGATGGTCGAAGCGGCCCGCATGGCCGAAGCGGCGAATCCGGATGTAATAGACATCAATTTCGGCTGTCCGGTGAAGAAAATCGCAGGCCGCGGTGCGGGCTCGGGGATGATGCGCGACGTACCGCTGATGGTCGAAATGACGCGCCGAATCGTGGAAGCCGTGCGCAAACCGGTGACGGTGAAGACGCGCTTGGGCTGGGACGACGACCACAAGAACATCGAAGAAATAGCTCTGCGTTTGCAGGACGCAGGCATTGCTGCGCTGACGATCCACGGCCGCACGCGGGCGCAGATGTACCGCGGCGAAGCGGACTGGACGCTGATAGGCAAGGTGAAGAACAACCCGCAGATACGCATTCCGATCATCGGCAACGGCGATGTGGATTCGGGCCCCCGGGCGGCCGAAATGTTCGACCGCTACGGAGTGGACGGCGTGATGATAGGCCGGGCGACCTACGGCCGTCCGTGGATCTTCCGCGAAGCGAAACACTACCTTGCCACGGGCGAAGTGCTGCCGCAGCCGACGGTTGCAGAACGGGTGACGATAGCGAAGGAACATCTGCACAAATCGCTCGAAATCAAAGGAGAGCATGTCGGAATCCTCGAAATGCGGCGCCATCTGACCAACTATTTCAAGGGACTGCCGAACTTCAAGGAGACGCGGCTGAAGCTGGTGACGTCGCTGGATATCGACGAACTCTTCGCCACGCTCGACCTGATCGGCGAACGCTGGGGCGATTTCGATGCCAGCACGGCCGTGCCGGCGCCGCTGTCGCACAATATATAATTCTGCGTCGGCAATAAATTCGGGGGAAACGCGTTCGTAGGACGGACAGAATCCCGAAACCCCATGAAAACCAAACTCCTTGCCCTGCTGCTGCCGCTCCTCGCAGGCACGGCGGCGGCACAGAATCAGGACCCGGACAGCCTGAACCGCACACCCGGACGCTCGGTGCGCATCCCCGACCGCTGCTTTGCCATACTGGACTACAAACTGCCCCGCACGCGTGTCGGTCTGGAAAGAAACCTCCACCGCATCCCGCGTCATCCGGGGCTGGATTCGCTCCTCTCCCCCACCGAGAAAGCCGAAGTGCTGGCCGAAATAAACGCCCGCTGCGATGCGCTGGGCAAGGATTCGCTGCTGACTTCCGACCTGTTCTGGGTCATGCGCCCCTACTTCGACCGCCTGCACCACGAAGACCCGCACTACCGCATAGCTCCGGTACCTTTCGGCGACGGGAAAGTCTACACGAAAAAGAGCGACCAGCGCAAACTGAGCCGCGAACTGCGGATGCCGGCCTTCTCGCTGCTGCAAATCAACGACACGCTTGTTGTCGACCGTTCGCTCGACCCGCAGTTCCGGCGCGGCGACCGCGTGGCGGCTATCAACGGAGTGGCGGCGGCCGACTACCTGAAATACGGTTACGACGACCGTCACACGATACCGACCTCGCTGATGAACCGCCACTATTATAGTCAGGCTGTCGACCGGTTCTGCATAGAATTGGAACGCGACGGCGAAACGCTGACGGTGGAGACGGCAGGGCAACCGGCCCAAAAGGCCATTTTCGCGCTGAACAAAGCCGAGGAGACCGACGCCAACATCCGCACTTATGCCGATGCCGAAGCGGGCTACATAGCTATTCCCAAGTTTTTCCCAAACAACAGCCGCCTGATCCGTATCGTACGCAAGGCGATCGTCGGCTTCCAAAAACAAGGACTGCACAACGTGATTCTCGACCTGCGGCGCAATCCGGGCGGCAACGGCCACGCATTCGACGAACTGCTTTCGATATTCATCGACAAACCGGTGGTCGACTACTGTACGGGCCAGCGGGTCAAGGTGTCGAAGGAATCGATGCGATATTATGATTTTCTGACCGAAGAACAACTGGGGCAAGTAGTCGATCTCCCCGAGACGGAATATGTCCGCTCGTTCGAGACGAACCCGAAGATGTATGTCGACGGCATGCGCTACTACGTGCTGGTGAGCCGCGACACGGGCTCGATCGCCGCGTCGTTCGTCAACATGTTGCAATACCACGGAGCGGCGCAGCTCGTCGGCGAACCGCTGCGGCACAACGCGCTGAAATACGGCGAAGTACTCGACGGCAAGCTGCTCGCCCCTGTACAACTGGCCGAAAGCAGCGTGTCGATGGTCGAAATCGACGAATGCACGCGCCGCGACGACGGCTATGTAATGCCCGACATCGCGATACCCTGCGTAGCGGCGGAGTATCTGACGGGGCGCGACGCCGTGCTGGAAAAACTGCTGGAAACGATAAAAGGAGCCTTTTGAAAGGCTCCTTTCTTCAAAATACGACAGCGCACTGCTACTTCAACACGCGCTCGACATACTCGCGGTAATCCTTGACCACGGGCTCGTAGGCTTCGTCCTTGAACAAAGGCGACGAAATCAGGAAATCGGCCGTAGCGCGGTTGATAGCCGTCGGCACGTTATAAAGCGAAGCGAGACGCAACAAAGCCTTGACATCGACGTCGTGGGGCTGTGCGGCCATCGGGTCGCAGAAGAAAATCAACGAACTGATCTTGCCCGAAACGATGAGCGAACCCAACTGCTGGTCGCCGCCCAACGGACCCGACTTGAGGAGCGTAATGTCGAGATCGTCGACGTTGCAACTACCGTCGGTACGATTGGTGAGCGTCTTCTCGACCATCTTGCCCGTGGTACCGGTGCATACCAGCGGATGCGTAGCCAATACGGCGCAGTTCCAATCGACCCATTCGGCCAAATCGCGCTTCATGTTGTCGTGCGCCACGAGGGCCACCATTTTCTTTTTGTCCATAACCTAACCTCTTTGCGGAGCCGACCCTCGGCTCCAAATAACTACTTGAACTTTATGCGGGGCAAAGATAGTACAAAATTCGCCGATTAATAAAATTATTTATAAACATTGTGGCCGGACCTCGGCACAAAAAAGTCCCGGCGGGAGCCGGGACTGCAACGCAACCACCGCAACGCTACTCCTGCACTTCCTCGGGGAGCTTGAACTCGGTGAACCCTGCGGCGACGAGCGTATTGAACCACGCGACGCACTTCTTGATGTCGGAGACATGCACGCGCTCGCGGTCGTACTCGGGCAACATTTCGGCGAATGCGGCCTTGAGCTTCTCGGGCGTCTCCTTGGGGCTGACAGCCGGCTTGCCGCCCGTGTGGGCGAACATCCGGGTGAAGACCTCGGCCAACGGAATGTCGTCGCCCTCGGTATAGATCGAAATCTCGGTCAGGGCGCTGACCCTTGCCGATGCGGGAGCGTTGAACCGCCGTCCGTCGAGCAACGATTCGACGATCACGCCGCGCGTCGACTGCGCGACATACTTATACAAACCGGGCTGGCCCGAGATGGCCAGAATCTCTCTCAATTCCATAATCGAATACCTTATAATATATGATTAATTACTCTTGTTTCATATGCACGTCCACCTGCGGGAACGGGAAACTGATTCCGTGCTCGGGCAACAACTTGTAGAAACGCTCGTTGTACTGGAAGAAGACGTCCCAATAATCGGCGTTGCGCACCCAAGCGCGGACGGTCAGGTTCACCGACGAATCGGCCAGCGCGGCGACCCACACGACGGGCGCAGGATCGGCCAACACCCGGCTGTCGGCGGCAAGCGTTTCGAGCAGCGCCTTGCGGGCCACGTCGACGTCGTCGCCGTAGGAAATGCCTATCGTCCAGTCGACGCGCCGCTGGTCGGCCGCAGAATAGTTGTCGATGATGGCCGTGGCGATGGAGTTGTTGGGGATGTAGATGGTCTGGTTGTCGCCCGTGGTGATGACCGTGGAAAAGAGCTTGATTTCGCGCACGGTGCCCGACTGCCCCTGTGCCGAAATGAAATCGCCGACGCGGTAGGGCTTCATGACGAGAATCATCACGCCGCCTGCGAAGTTCTGGACCGTACCGCTCAGCGCCATACCGATGGCCAGCGTGGCGGCCGAGAAGAGGGCGATGACCGAAGTGACGTTGACGCCCAGCGTCTGCACGACGATGAGTATCAACAGCAGCGTGAAGACCACCTTGACGGCGTTACGCACGAACATGCGCAACGAAATATCGACCTTGCGCCGCTCGAAAGCCACGTCGAGCAGCTGCACGATGCGCCTGACGATCCAACGCCCGATCATGTAGATAGCTACGGCGAGCAGCAGTTTCAGCAGAATCCACACGGCATCGTTGAGAATGCCCGTAAAGAACTCGCGGTAGTCCATGTTGACCACCTTGTCGATGGTCTGCGCAAGGTTGGCTTTCTGCACGCTGTCGGGAATGATCAGCGGTTCGGCGGGCGACGCCTGAGCGAAGAAGGTCCACATAAGATCCGTCTGTTTAAGTGTTTGCGAATTTACTTTTTTGCAAAAATAGGCAAAATCCGCCAAACCCGGAAATAAACGGCCGACATATCGCACGCCACCGGCTTCGGACCCGGCCCGCAACCGCCCGAGCACCTGCCGCCCAGCCCCGAAACCCCGCTCGAGCGTATCGTTCATTGCAAATATTTTCGTATCTTCGCATCGTCCCCCGCACGGAGGACAAAACAACCATTCCACCAAGAGTCGAAAGCAACGCGTTCTTTATTAATACTAAGGTAATCTTGTATGTTTCCATCGGAACCGCCGAAGCCTACAAAGCCGCCGACAGCTGGAAAGAATTCAGCAACATCGTCGAAATGGAGTTTTAAAACTTTTAACCATTAAATATTTTTAATATATGAACTACTGAAAAACCCATTGCGGTACAATTATTATCACATTTTTTACTCTTGTTGCATTTTTAGCGCCCGTACCATGCAGTGCCTTTTCTTTATTTGAACGCTTCCCATCCCCCAGCCAAAGTATTATTGGAGAAATAACAACTCCTCTTTTGAGTTTATTAAGCGTAATTTTATTATATTTTACATTCAAAGAGCAACGAAATTTCAACAAAGTACAAAGAGCTTCTAACGATTATGAAATATTAACAAAACTCAGATCTGATATATCAGCCTTAAACGAAAATATTTCAATACCTGTTATAAATAATAAATCCGGGGTAATATCTCATCAAGGGATGTCCTATATCGAAGAGTTGAGAAAAAACAACAATCCTAATAATTCTATACAGGAAAAAGATTTCGATCATCTATACAAAGGCGCCATTGAAATAGCAGAGTTATGCTTTCTCTATTATAGCATCCTAAAACAAAGTTCCTTACATAATAGTGTTAAAAATATTTTTTTCAATGCCATAACAATTCATTTAGAAAGTATCCGGCATTTATTCCATTTTTACAAAAATAAAGAGATAAATATTATTCCCGGTTCTAACACTGCAGCCAACGATATATGGGATAGATATATCAACAATAAGGAGTTACTAACTAAAATCGATACTATAAGAAACGACCGATTCTAAATTTAAAAACTATTCGCAGGAACCCTCTCCGGGTTCCTATTTTTTTTGTGGGCAGGAGTGCGGGAGAAAATACAATCGGGAGCCGGGGCGGGAGGAAAAACGACAAATAATTTGCTACTGCACGCAAGTTGCGCTATCTTTGTATAACAGAAAGAAAAAATATCCGAAAACCGCCGCACTGCCATGCAGGAAAACATCGAAATCATACAGATAAACATTTCGGGAGCCGACAAACCGGGCATGACCTCGTCGCTGACCTCCATACTGGCGCGCTACGCCGCCTGCATCCTGGACATCGTCCAGGCCAACATCCACCAGTCTCTGACCTTAGGCATTCTTATCATGACGACGCCCGACAAG
>JAIDUK010000036.1 GCA_029060215.1 Alistipes sp. | reverse complement strand
TTCTTGTGGTTCACCAGTTCGCGGATGCGCTCGATGCCGATGAAGGCGGCGTGACCCTCGTTGCAATGGAACACCTGATGCTTGATACCCAGCTTGCGCAGGGCGCGGATGCCGCCGATGCCCAGCAGGATCTCCTGCTTGAGACGGTTCTCCCAGTCGCCGCCGTAGAGGTAGTGGGTGATCTGACGGTCTTCTTCGAGGTTGTCCTCGAAGTCGGTGTCCAGCAGGAAGAGGTCGGTGCGGCCCACCTGACACTTCCAGACGCGCGCCGAGAGCGTGCGGCCCGGGAATGCGATGGTGATGGTGAGCCAGTTGCCCTCTTCGTCGCGCACGGGCGAGATGGGCAGCTTGTAGAAGTTCTGCGCCTCGTAGGTGGCTTCCTGCGCGCCCTGCGCCGACAGGCGCTGCGTGAAGTAGCCGTAGCGGTACAAGAGACCCACGGCGGCCATCGGCACGTTCTTGTCGGAAGCCTCCTTCAGGTAGTCGCCCGCCAGAATGCCCAGACCGCCCGAATAGATCTTCAGCGACGAGTGCAGACCGTACTCCATCGAGAAATAGGAGATGGTGGTGGTCGCCGGGTCGGGCTTTTCGTTCATGTATTCGTTGAACTGCGCATATACGGCGTCGAGCTGGGCGAGGAAGCCGTTGTCATGCTCCAGCTCCTTGAGCCGCTCGATGCTCAGTTTGTCGAGGAACGCGATGGGGTTGCGTTCGCACTCGGTCCACAGCGCCGGATCGATGTTCTCGAACAGGTCGCGGGCGCCGGGGTTCCAGCACCACCAGAGGTTGCGCGAGAGTTCTTCCAGCGCATGCAGACGCGCAGGCAGGGTCTTGTCGACCATCATGCGGTTCCAGTTGGGTTTCTCGACGAAGAGCTGCTGGCGCACGAAGTTGATCTGCTCGTTGCGCGAACCGCCGTCGTCCAGCACGGCCCGGTTGGTGCGGACGATCGAAGCGTCGATCGCCTCGGAGTAGGCCTTTTCGTAGGCGGTATAGAGGTGCTCCCAGAGGGCCGATTTCGCGATCTCGCCGGCCGAGAACCGCGCTTTCTCCACCTGCTTTTGGTCGAGCAGGCAGAAGCGCAGCAGGGCGTCGGCGATGCTGCCCACCACTTCGCGGTCGTTGTAGTCGTCGCGGCGGATGACCTCCACCCCGTCGTGCTCGGGCTGCTTGGCGACCCACAGGCCGAAGCCTGCCAGCGTCGTCGTGACGGTCGGCACCGAGAAAGCCACCGACTCGAGCGGCGTATAGCCCCACGGCTCGTAGTACGACGGGAACACCGTCACGTCCATGCCGACGAGCAGCTCGTAGTAGTCCTTGCCGAAGATGCCGTCGTTGCGGTTGAGGTAGGTCGGAACGAAGATGACCTTGACCTTCGAGTTGTCGGTCGTCAGCACCGAACCGTTGAGCGCATGGACGATCGGGTCGGTGTCGGGGTATTCCAGTTCGTGGGTCGAATATTTGTAGCGGCTGCCGTCGATGGGTTTCGACGCATCGGCCAGATGGGCCTGCAAGTCGAGCCTCGGACCGCGGTTGCCGGCCGGCACCGTGATGTAGACCAGCACCTCCCGGTTCAGACGCTCGGAAGCGGCCAGCGTCTTGAGCGATTCGATGAAGACGTCGAGCCCCTTGTTGCGGAATTCGTAGCGGCCGCTGGTCCCCACGATCAGCGGGTCGGTCGAGAATTTCGTGCCCAAGCATGCTTCGGCCACTTCGATCATCGTCTTGCGGGCTTCGGTGCGCTTGGCCTTGTACTCGTCGCCCGTCCACACGAAATCGTTCTCGAAACCGTTGGGCGTCACGCAGTCGGGTTCGCGGCTGAGCAGGTATTTGCATTCGTTGGCCGTGATGTCGCTCACCGTCAGGAAAGCATCGTGGTAGGTGGCGGCCATCTTCTCGATCGAGTGCTTGGCCGTCACGTTGAACTGGCGGGCCAGTTCGTCGGCGTTGAATTTGGTCAGGTCGTTGTAGAGCGGCAGCCCGTTGCCCGCGATGCAGCGGCCCATGACCGTGGCGTGGGTCGTGAAGAGCGTAGCCACGTAGGGAACGTTGCGGCGCAGATAGAGACCTCCGGCGGCGGTCATCCACTCGTGGAAGTGGGCGGCCACCTTCTCCGTGGCGGTGCAGAAGGTGTCGACATAGGATGCGATCACCCGGCCTGCGGCGTAGCCGAACAGCACGGGTTCGATGTAGTCCCACTGGCCCGAAATCGAATCCACGTGGTAGTCTTCCCAGAGTTTTTTCAGAATCTCGTCCTTGCGCGGGAAGAGCGACGTGAAGTCGATCAGGATGGCCGTCGGCTCGCCCTTGATCTTCCAGCGGCCCACACGGATGCGGATGCCGTCGTTGTAGACGCTCTGGCGCCAGTTTTTCAGCAGGTTGAGGTCTTCCTCGAACTCGGGATTCACGCCTTCGTGCGAGAGGTCGGGGCCGAGGAGCAGATAGCGGTCGCCGAATTTGCGGGTTGCGGTCTGCGCCTTGGTCGAGAGAACGGTGTGGATGCCGCCGACCTTGTTGCATACTTCCCAGCTCACTTCGAACAGATAGTCCGGGGTCAGTCTTGCGTTGCTCATAGTCTTATTTTCGATTTGTAATTTACTCGGATTGAGGGATAAATCGGGCGCAAAGGTAACACATATATTTATATAAAGCAAAGTCTTCCGCCCCCGGCCGCCCTTTCGGGCTGCGTCCCGGGGCTGCCGCAGAGCCCCTCGCGCCCCAATTCCTTAAAAAATTTAATAATAATTTAACATTCATTCCTCGAACAGCGCCCCGATGACCGCATCCGACACCAGAAACCGTTCGGGCGGCACCGAAAGCCGCCCCTGCGTCAGACGGACCATGCCCGAGGAGCGCATCCCGCGGGCCTGCCGTTCGAGTTCGGCGCGGCGCGGCTCGCCGAACAGCCGCCCGGCTTCGGCCAAGTCGATCCCCTCGGCCGTGCGCAGCCGCGTCAGCAGGTATTCGTTGAAGCGGTCGCGCTCGGTCAGCGCTTCGCATCCGGGCGCCTCTCCGGCCGCATAGCGTTCGGCCGACGCCGCGTTCCAGTGGCGTGCGCAGCCGTCGTAGGAGTGGGCCGCAGGGCCTATGCCGAGGTATTTGCGGCCGTGCCAGTAGGCGGCGTTGTGGCGCGCGCGCCGCCCCGGCAGGGCGTAGTTCGAAACTTCGTAATGTTCGTATCCGACTCGGGTCAGCGTTTGGTGGACGGTCAGGAATTCTTCTTCGCTCACCTCTTCTCCTACAGGCACGAATTCTCCGCGGGCGGCCCGGCGGCCGAACGCCGTGTCGGGTTCGACGGTCAAATGATATGCCGAAACATGCTCGGGTTCGAGCGCCAGCACCCCGTCGAGCGTGCGCCGCAGCGAATCGCCGCCGAACCCCGGCACGCCGAAAATCAGGTCGACGGTCAGGTTGTCGAAGCCCGCCGCGCGGGCATTTCTTACGGCTTCGACAGCCTGCGAAGCCGTGTGACGGCGGTTCATCAACCGCAGGCAGGCGTCGTCGAGCGACTGGATGCCGATCGAAAGGCGGTCGATGCCCGTCCGGCGCAGAGCGTCGAGGTAGGGGCCGTTCAGATCGTCGGGGTTGGCTTCGAGGGTGGTCTCCTCCACCGCCGTGCAGTCGTAGAGCTCGGCCGCATGCTCCAGCAGGGAGCCGAGCTGCTGCGGGGTGCAGAGCGACGGAGTGCCGCCGCCGAAGTAGCGGGTGCGGACCGGCTCGCCGCCGAGGTAGCCGCGCCGGGCGGCCAGTTCGCGGTGCATGGCGGCCAGCACGTCGTCCATGCGCCGCAGGTCCGCGCTCTTGTAGAAGTCGCAGTAGGCGCAGATGCGTTTGCAGAACGGGATATGGAAATAGAGACCGGCCATGAATATCAAATATACGAAAAATATTTCGCCCCTGCAATTTTACCGGCCGAAAACGACCGGCCGGCCGCCGCAAACGCGAGGATAATTCCGTCCGGTTTCCATTCCGGCCGCCCTGCGCGAGCAGGCTGGAACGATTCTTGAACCCCTCGCCCGCAAATCCGAACGCCTTATGAATGAACCGGATAACGGCACCGCGAAGAATAATAAAATTTTTTCGGAATTTTCATTGTTATTTTTTTCACAAGTATGAAAGTTTTTCTACCTTTGCATCGGTAAAGAAAGGGGCGCTCCCGCGGGAGGCCGCCATGCAGACAAGAGGTTCAATTCTAAAAATAAGTGAGTTATGGACAAACTGGATTTGAAAAAGTACGGGATTTCCGGCGTGAAGGAAGTCGTGTACAATCCCTCCTACGACGAACTCTTCCGCGAGGAGACCAAGCGCGGTCTTCGCGGCTTCGAGAAGGGGCAGCTGACCGACATGGGCGCCGTCAACGTGATGACGGGCGTCTACACGGGCCGTTCGCCCAAGGACAAGTTCTTCGTCATGGACGAAACCACCAAGGACACGATCTGGTGGACCTCCGACGAGTATAAGAACGACAACAAACCCGTGACCAAGGCCGCATGGAAGGAACTCAAGAAGATCGCTTCCAAAGAGCTGTCGGGCAAGAAACTCTACGTAGTGGACACCTTCTGCGGCGCCAACGAGAACACGCGTCTGAAGATCCGCTTCATCATGGAAGTGGCATGGCAGGCCCACTTCGTCAAGAACATGTTCATCCGTCCGACCGACGCCGAACTGGAGGAGTACGGCGAGCCCGACTTCGTGGTGCTCAACGCCTCGAAAGCCAAGGTCAAGAACTACAAGAAACTGGGTCTGAACTCCGAGACGGCCGTGGTGTTCAACCTCACGGAGAAGATGCAGGTCATCATCAACACGTGGTACGGCGGCGAGATGAAGAAGGGCATGTTCTCCTACATGAACTACCTGCTGCCGCTCAAGGGCATCGCTTCGATGCACTGCTCGGCCAACACCAACGAAAAGGGCGAGACAGCCGTATTCTTCGGTCTGTCGGGCACGGGCAAGACCACCCTTTCGACCGACCCCAAGCGCCAGCTCATCGGCGACGACGAGCACGGCTGGGACGACGACGGCGTCTTCAACTTCGAGGGCGGCTGCTACGCCAAGGTCATCAACCTCTCGAAGGAGAACGAACCCGACATCTGGAACGCCATCCGCCGCAACGCACTGCTGGAGAACGTGACGGTCAACAAGAAGGGCGAAATCGACTTCGCCGACAAGTCGGTGACGGAGAACACCCGCGTGTCGTACCCGATTTTCCACATCAACAACATCGTCAAGCCCGTATCGAAGGCTCCCGCCGCCAAGAAGGTGATCTTCCTCTCGGCCGACGCCTTCGGCGTGCTGCCCCCGGTGTCGATCCTGACCCCCGAGCAGACGAAGTACTACTTCCTCTCGGGCTTCACGGCCAAGCTGGCAGGCACCGAGCGCGGCATCACGGAGCCCACGCCGACCTTCTCGGCCTGCTTCGGCGCCGCATTCCTCTCGCTGCACCCCACCAAGTACGGTGAGGAGCTCGTCAAGCGCATGCAGCAGTCGGGCGCCACGGCCTACCTCGTGAACACGGGCTGGAACGGCACGGGCAAGCGTATCTCGATCAAGGATACGCGCGGCATCATCGACGCCATCCTCGACGGTTCGATCGACAAGGCGCCGACCAAGATGATCCCGACCTTCGACTTCAAGGTGCCGACCGAACTGCCGGGCGTCGATCCCAAGATCCTCGACCCGCGCGACACCTACAAGAACGCCGCAGAGTGGGAGACCAAGGCCGAAGACCTTGCCAACCGCTTCGTGAAGAACTTCGTGAAGTTCACGGGCAACGACGAGGGCAAGAGCCTCGTGGCCGCAGGCCCCAAGGTGAAGTAACTTTCCGCACCTTATTATATCAGCGCTCCCGACCGCCGTACGGCGGTCGGGAGTTTCGTTTGCGAATATCGGGTGCGCAGCGCATGGGGTGCAGGCAAACGTCGAAGCCAATGAAAGCAGAGCCCGGCTCACGCTTGCGCGCGACCGCCCCGGCCGGGTCCGCAAGCGGAGACAAACCGGCTTGCTAAAATTTTAGCAGTCTGCTAAAACGTTTTAACAAACCGAAGGCAAAAGCGCCGGGCAGAAGCTCCAACGGGATGCCGAAACGGCATGGAAGGCTCCGGGCCTACCCTTTGCGCTTGTAACGCGAAGGCGACGTACCGGTATGCTGCTTGAAATACTTGCCGAAAAACGACTGGGTGGAGAAATTGAGGTGGTAGGCGATCTCCTGAATGCTCATGCCGGAGTATTTCAGCAGGGTTTTGGCTTCGAGGATGACCGACTCGTCGATCCACCGTGCGGCGGTCTTGCCGCTGACCTCCTTGACGGCCGAAGAGAGGTATTTGGGCGTGATGTTGAGCTGCCGGGCGTAGAACCCGACGTTGCGCTGGCTCTTGTGGTGCTCCTCGAGCAACTTCATGAACTGGCTGAAAAGCACCTCGCAACGCCCCTGCTTCTGCTCGCTGTGCTCCTCGCGCTGGTTGATGTCGATGATCAGGTAAAAAGCCGTGGTGAAGAGCGAACGGATGATCTCGTGGCGGTAACGCTCCTTGTCGCTGAGCAGCATGGACTTGACGAGCTGGAACACCTGCCGGATCTCGGCGACGTCCTGCTGCGAAACCTGCAACACGGGCGCCTTGCCGAAACGCATGTAGACGGGCAGCGAAGCCGAGAGGTCGATCTGGATCTCGTTGACGAACGACTTGGAAAAAGCCAGCACGAAAGCGGCGGCGTTGGCCGAACACCGGATCGTGCGGATGATGCTGCCGGGGTTGAAGAAGACGATCGAATTGGGCTGCACGCGGTAGTTCTTCATGTCGATCGACACGGTGGCGTCGCCCGCCATCATGATGACGACCGAAAAACCGTCGATGGTAACAGGATACTCGGCCGTGGTGTTGTGCTGGGCATCCAGCGAAGTGATCACCAGATCGTCGGAGAGATACGAAACGTCGGCCATCTCCTTCTTGATGCGCGAAATCGAAACCTTCTTCAGGTTCCCGCCCGAAATGTTCTTTTTCATAATCAAAACGAAGTGTCAAAAACTCGCCGCACCGATCCGCCGCCGGAGACGAACCGCATGCGGCAGACCCCCTAATCCGCCTTTTGGCACACGACCTGCAACCCGCCGGGCAGGCACTCGATATGCAACGGGAATCCGGACCCTTTCTGCCCGTCGACGTCGGTGGGTTCGTCGACCGTCGAGCGGATGTCGAGCTGCCGGACCTGCAACTGCCGGATGATGCGCGGACTGCCGCCCAGCAGGTAGCGGATCATGGCCTCGGTGGAACGGATGACGTTCTTCTTTTCGAGCATCAGGCAGTCGAACAACCCGTCGCGGACCGAGGCCTGACGCGCCAACCGGAACCCGCCGGCCGTCTCGCCGTTGAAGACCAAGACGATGAGCGAATCGAGGTCGAACGCCTCGCCGTCGGCCACGACCTCCAAAGGCACGGCGTGCAGCGAACGGAACTCCTTCACGCCCTCGATCAGATAGGCCAGCTTGCCGATGAGGTGCTTGCTGGCATTGGAAGTATGCTGCGAGGTGGTGGTGAAGATGCCGAACGAAAGGACGTTGACGAAATACTGGTCGTTGACGCGCCCACAATCGACCCGGTCGATGCTGCCGAAAGCGATCTGCCGCGCGGCTTCGAGAGGTTTGCCCGACATGCCGAGCGCCCCGGCGAAGTCGTTGGCCGTACCTGCCGGAATGATGCCGAGGGGGATATCCAACCCTTTCTGCTTCATGGCATTGACCACGAAGTTGACCGTCCCGTCGCCGCCTGCGACGACCATCAGATCGATCTGCTCGCGGCCGTCGAACGGATTGGCATCGAAGTCGACGGGAAGGGGCAGGATGTCGTAACCGCCCTCGCGGAAAATGTCGCAGATCCGCCCGACATTCCGCCGGATCCGGCCCTTGCCGGACTGGTCGTTGTAGAGAAACACGGCACTTTTCATGGCTTATCTCAATTCATGATCAACTCCTGCATGGCAGGAGAAACATACTCTTCGTAATCGTCGGCGCCCGCCAAGATGAAATAGACCTTGACCCCGGGCATCCGCCGGGCCGCGGCCAACGCATCGTCGGCCCCCATGGCCAAAAACATGGTGCCCAGCGCGTCGGCCTCGGCGCAAGTGGGCGCGGCTACCGTGACCGACAACAAACGCGACACGGCGCTGCGCCCCGTACGCGGGTCGATGGTATGGGCCACCTTGCGCCCCTCGCCGTCGATATAAAACCGCCGATAATTGCCCGAAGTGGCCAACCCGCCGTCGGACAACCGCACGCGCTTCTGGACATACTCGCCATCGGTCATGTTGCCGTCGAACGGCGTTTCGACCCCGATGCGCCACGGTCCGCCCTGCCGGTTGACGCCCCGGCACCGCACCTCGCCGCCGATGTCGACGAGGTAGTTCTGCGCCCCGAACCGCTCGACGAGCCGGGCCAGCAGATCGACCGTATACCCTTTGGCGACGGAATTGAAATCGAGCTGCACGCGCGCATCGGCCTTGACCAGCCGACCGTCGCAGACCGCGACTTTTTCACGCCCGACGAACTCCAGCAACGAATCGATGTCGGGCTCGGCGGCCCTCTCCTTGCCAGCGAACCCCCACGCCTCGACCAACGGCTTGACGGTGACGTCGTAACGCCCGTCGCTCAAAGCGCCGATGCTGTCGGCGAGCCGGAGACAATATGCTATGTGGCGGTCGACGCTGTCGGTGAGGTTGCGGTTCAAACGACTCAGCAGCGACCCCTCGTCGAAGATGGACATCGAAGCCTTGGCCTCGCGGTCGAGCTCCATGACGGCCGCGTACAACCCCTGTCGGCCGATGCCCTCGACATCGGCCACGACGCGCAGCGACGTACCCAACATGACCCCCTCGACCACCGTATAATCCCGGCGGGGCGCACAAGCCACGACCAGCGATGCGCCGGCGACAAGAACCCATTTCAGCATAAGATTGACCTTTTTCTCCTGCAAAAATACGATTTTCTCGGAAGAATCGCAGATTTTGCCCCGAATAAGGAATAATTCTTCGTTTTTAATTTTTAATTCTCAATTTATTCGTACCTTTGCAGTCACGCTCTGGCGTGATTCCGGTAAGGGGAATGCGTCGTAGAGTGGAACTTAAATAACTCAACACACAAATGGCTTATTTAACCGCAGAAAAAAAGCAGGAGCTTTTCGGCCAGTACGGCAAGTCCAACACCGACACGGGCTCTCCCGAGAGCCAGATCGCGCTGTTCTCGTACCGTATCAGCCACCTTACGAACCACCTCAAGAGCAACAAGCACGACTTCGGCACCCAGCGCGCACTGCTGCGTCTGGTGGGCAAGCGCCGCCAGTTGCTGGAATACCTCAAGGAGGTCGACATCGAGCGCTACCGCGCCATCGTCAAGACGCTCAACCTCCGCAAGTAGTCCACGAGGAAGAAATGAGGGCAATCTCCCGAAGGGGGTTGCCTTCATTTTCGTAAAAACATTGCGAAAAACGAACAACACTATAGGTCAAAAAAATTTATGGAAGAAAAGAAGCTGTACAATGCAGTCCGCAAGATCATCACGCTGGCCGACGGCCGCCGGATCGAGATCGAAACGGGCAAGCTGGCCAAGCAGGCCGACGGCTCGGTAGTCGTCAAGATGGGCGACACGATGCTGCTGGGTACTGTCGTAGCGGCCAAGGACGCCAAACCCGACACCGACTTCATGCCCCTGCAAGTCGAATACAAGGAGAAATACGCCGCCGCAGGCCGCTATCCGGGCGGTTTCATGAAACGCGAAGGCAAGGCCAACGATGCGGAGGTGCTGACAGCCCGACTGATCGACCGCGCCCTGCGCCCGCTGTTCCCCTCGGACTACCACGCCGAAGTTTACGTGACGGTGAACCTGATCTCGGCAGACAAGGATATCCAACCCGACGCACTGGCCGGACTGGCCGCATCGGCCGCGCTGGCCGTGTCGGACATCCCGTTCGGCGGACCGATCTCGGAAGTGCGCGTCGTGCGCAAGAACGGCCAGTACGCCATCAACCCGGGATTCTCGGAGATGGCCGAATGCGACTTGGACATCATGGTGGGCGGTACGATCGACAACATCCTGATGGTCGAAGGCGAGATGAAGGAAGTGTCCGAAGAAGTGATGCTCGGCGCCATCAAGTTCGCCCATGAGGAGATCAAGAAACACTGCGCCGTACAGATCGAACTGGCCAAGGAACTGGGCAAGGACGTGAAACGCACCTACTGCCACGAAGTCAACGACGAAGAACTGCGCCAGACCATCATCCGCGAACTCTACGACAAGGCCTACGCCATTGCCACGAGCGGCACGATGAAGCACGAACGCAGCGAGATGTTCGACGCGCTGGAAGCCGAATTCGCCTCGCGCTACACCGAAGAGGAGCTCGTAGAGAAAGCCCCGCTGATCCACAAGTATTTCCACGACGACGTACAGAAGAAAGCCATGCGCAACATGATCCTCGACGAGGGCAAGCGCTTGGACGGCCGCCGCACGGACGAAATCCGCCCCATCTGGTGCGAAGTGGGCTACCTGCCCGCCGCCCACGGCTCGGCGATCTTCACCCGCGGCGAAACGCAGTCGCTGACGACCGTCACGCTCGGTACGAAACTTGATGAGAAGGTGAAGGACGAAGTACTGGTACAAGGCACCGAACAATTCGTACTGCACTACAACTTCCCGCCCTTCTCGACGGGCGAAGCCAAGGCCGCACGCGGTCTGAGCCGCCGCGAGATCGGCCACGGGCATCTGGCATGGCGCGCGCTGAAGCCGATGATTCCGCTGGGCGAGGAGAACCCCTATGCGGTACGCGTGGTGTCGGACATTCTGGAATCGAACGGCTCGTCGTCGATGGCCACGGTCTGCGCCGGCACGCTGGCGCTGATGGATGCGGGCGTGAAGCTCAAGAAACCCGTGTCGGGCATCGCCATGGGTCTGATCTCGGATTCGGCGAGCGGCAAATGGGCCGTGCTGTCCGACATCTTGGGCGACGAAGACCACTTGGGCGACATGGACTTCAAGGTGACGGGCACCCGCGACGGTATCACGGCCACGCAGATGGACATCAAGGTGGACGGTCTGTCGTACGAAGTGCTGGCCGCCGCGCTCGAACAGGCACGCAAGGGCCGCATGCATATCCTCGACAAGATCACGGAGTGCATAGCCGAACCGCGCGCCGACTACCGCCCGTTCGTACCGCGCATCGTTCAGATCACCATCCCGCAGGATATGATCGGCGCCGTGATCGGCCCGGGCGGCAAGGTGATTCAGGACATCCAGAAGACCACGGGCACGACCATCACCATCACCGAAGACGACAACAAAGGCTATGTCGACATCTTCGGTGTGGACAAGGCGGCGCTGGACGGAGCGCTGGCACGCATCAAAGCCATCGTAGCGGTGCCCGAGGTGGGCGAAACCTACCATGGCAAGATCCGCTCGATCGTAGCGTTCGGCGCCTTCGTAGAGATCATGCCGGGCAAGGATGCCCTGCTCCACATCTCGGAGATCGACTACAAACGCTTCGAGACGATGGACGAAACGGGTCTGAAGGAAGGCGACGAAATCGATGTGAAGCTCATCGGCGTAGACGCCAAGACCGGCAAACTCAAACTTTCGCGCAAAGCGCTCCTCCCCAAACCGGAGGGCTACGTGGAACGCGAACGCCGCCCCCGCCCGGAACGCCGGGGCCACAAGGAAGAGTAACCCGGTGAACGGACGATATTTCGGGCGGAAATTTTTCGGAAAAACCGCCCGAAATATTGCACAATCGCCGAGAGTTTTCTATATTTGTCCCTGTCGGACAAGCCGCAAGGCCCCATGAAGGCCCCCGGCGGCGGACCGGCAACGGACCCCGAAAGAGGCAAACAACAAAATAAACACACTAAATTTCTATCGAGATGAAAAACTTCATGAAATTGAGCGTCGTGCTCGCAGCCGGCGCGCTGGCTTTCTCGAGCTGCAACTGCTTCAAGAAGATGGCCAAGAACCGCGACGAGGTGAACCTGACCGTCAATCCGGAGGTGCTGACGCTGAACAACGGCTTCGTAGCCGCCGACATCAACGTGACGTTCCCCGAAGACTATTTCAATAAGAAAGCCGTTGTCAAGGTCACTCCCGTGATCGTATTCGAGGGCGGCGAAGTAGCCGGCACGCCCAAGTTCTATCAGGGCTCGAGCGTAGACGAGAACTACACGGTCGTAGCCAACAACGGCGGCAGCTTCACGCAGCACGTCGAATTCCCCTACGATCCCCGCATGGATCAGTGCGCACTCCAGCTCCGTGCCGAAATCAAGTGCACGAGCGGCGGCTGCAAGGAATTCACGCTGGTGAACCTCAACGACGGCGCCATCGCCACCAAGGAGCAGCTGGAGATCCTCGCTGCCAACGATGACGCAGCCAAGGCGCTGGCCAAGGAATTCGGTCTGACGGTAGCCTACGGTCTGAACACCTTGCAGAAGGACCTCAAGTACGGCGACATCATGGAGCCGATGGCCAACAACTACAAGCGTGTGACCACCGTTGTCGACAAGACCGACCTGCTCTACGCCATCAACTCGTCGGTAGTGACGAAGAAGAACGAGCGCAACGCCGATCTGGGCGACTTCAAGAACAACGTAGAGAAGAACCTCGAGAACGACCGCGCCACGCAGAACATCGCTGTGAAAGGCTATGCTTCGCCCGACGGTCCGGAGAAGTTCAACGACAAACTTTCGAAGGCCCGCAGCGAATCGGGCAAGAAAGTCGTAGCCAAGCTGCTGAAGAAGACGGGGCTCGACATCGACGCTGCCGCCTACGGCGAGGACTGGGCCGGCTTCAAGGAACTGGTCGAGAAATCGGACATCAAGGACAAGAACCTGATTCTTCAGGTGCTGAGCCTCTACAACTCGCCCGCACAGCGCGAGAGCGAAATCAAGAACATGACCTCGGTATTCAACGAACTGAAGACCGACATCCTGCCCGAACTGCGCCGCTCGCAGATCGTCAACAGCACCGACATTCAGGGCAAGACCGACGCTGAGATCATGGCTGCCTACCGCAACGGCGGCGACCTGACCGTCGAGGAATACCTCTACGCTGCCGAGACGCTGGCCAACGGCGCCAACGAGCAGGTTTCGATCCTCGCAGCCGCAGCCAAGAAATACAACGACGCACGCGTATACAACAACCTCGGTGTAGCTCAGACCAAGGCCGGTCAGAAGGCTTCGGCTCTGAAGTCGTTCGAGAAGGCCGCTACGCTGGATTCGTCGAAGGAGCTGAACAAGAACCTCCTGCTGTCGAACCTTGCCAACGGCAACACCGCCGAGGCCAAGAAGTACGCTCAGTCGGCCGACGCCGAGGCCAAGGCCGCACTGGCTGCCGCACAGGGCGACTACAAGACTGCTGCCAACTCGCTGGAAGGCTACAACGCCGCAGTCGCTTCGGTGATGAACAACGACCTGCCCGCCGCCAAGAAGGCTATCGCCAAGGACAACTCGGCCGATGCCGACTACCTGCGCGCCGTAATCGCAGCGAAGGAAGGCGACCTGAACACCGCCGACGCACAGCTCAAGAGCGCCGTATCGAAGAACCCGGCGCTGGCTGACAAGGCTGCCAAGGACATCAATCTGGCCGCACTCCGGAAATAATTTTCCCCGGCCAAGCAAAAAGAGCCCGGAACCTGTAGGTCCGGGCTCTTTTTTTGCAGAGAAGGCGGTGTGGGAAAATCCATTATTTTTTCCTATTTTTGTAAAAAATACCAACCACCCTATGGAGTACGCAAACCAGCTCAACGAATACGCTCCCGCATGGAGTGCGGCCGAAGTCGACGAACGCGTGGCGCAGATGCGCAAAATCGCCGAACGCAACCACAACGCCGAAGTCTACAAATTCTGCTACTCGGCCATCGACATCACCACCCTGTCGTGCAACGACTCGGTGACCTCCGTCACGGAGTTCGCCCGCAAGACCGCCGAATTCTACACCAAATATCCCCACATCCCCAACGTGGCGTCGATCTGCATCTACCCCTCGTTCGTGGAGACCGTAGGGCTGGCTATCGACGGCACGCCGATGCGCATCACGTCGGTGGCCGGCGGGTTCCCCGCGGCGCAGACATTCCTCGAAGTCAAGGCGCTGGAAGTAGCCATGGCCATCGAAAACGGCGCCGACGAAGTGGACATCGTGCTCAACGTAGGCCGGATGCTGACGGGCGAATACGACGAAGCGGCCAACGAAGTGGAGGTGATCCGTTCGGAGATGGACCGCGACGTGGTGCTGAAGGTCATCATCGAATCGGGCGCGCTGAAAACACCCGAGCTCATCCGCAAGGCCTCGCTGCTCTCGATGCTCGCGGGGGCCGACTTCATCAAGACCTCGACCGGCAAGATCGACGTAGCGGCGACGCCCGAAGCTGCGGTGGTCATGTGCGAAGCGATCCGCGACTACTACGACAAGACCGGCCGCAAGGTGGGATTCAAGGCCGCAGGCGGCGTACGCACGGCCGAGGACGCGGCGCTCTACTACACCATCGTCGAGGAGATTCTGGGCAAGGAATGGCTCACGACCGACCTGTTCCGCATCGGCGCTTCGTCGGCCGCCAACAACATCCTGTCGGCCATCGAGGGCAAGGAAATCAAGTATTATTAGCGGATACGACCGCGTTTTCGCGACATTCCCCGGAGAAAATCCGGGGAATTTTTTTGCCAGCCTAAAATATTTTCCGCGCCCGATCGTCTGCATGGATAGAAACCTTGCGAAAATGAAGAACACCGAAATCATCCTCCGCACCTACGACTGCACGGGCTGCGGACACTGTGTCGAAGCATGCCGCCACGGAGTACTCCGGCTGGCCGACAACGGACAATGCCGCTTCGTGCAGGTGGCCGACGCCGAACGCTGCGCCGGGTGCCGCCACTGCGAACGCTCCTGCCCCAACAAAGCGATCGTCATCCGCAACCCGAAGGGGCGCAAAGCCACCGCGAAACGCATCCTGCAAGGCGTCCTGCCTCCGGTGCTGGCCTTGGCGCTGGCCCTGCCGTGGTCGTTGGACCCCGCAGCTTGGCAAGCGATCGACTATTGGAAGATATTCGGCCTGCTGGTAGTGTTCCACGTGCTTTTCTGCCATTCGAGAATCCCGAAATTCCTGAAAAAACAATAACCCGTCATGAAACGCAATCTTCGATTCGTACTCCACACAATCGGCGGAATCGCCCTGCTCGCGGCCGCCGTCGGTGCCGCCATGTGGCTTTGGAACGCCCTCGTACCCGAAATTTTCGGCTGGAAAGCCGTCGGCTACTGGCAGATGCTGGGCCTGCTGGCACTCGTCCACCTGTTCTTCGGTCATGCCGGTCGCGGGGTGCACCACCTGCACCGCCACCACCACCATCTGCACGAAACGATGCACGGCCTCTCGCGCGAAGAACGCCGCGAATTCATCCGCCGCCGCATGCGCTCGCTCTACGCCGAACACTCCGCAGAAAACCGCGCCGATGACGCCCGCGAGGAATAATCCCGCCGAAGTCTTCGAGAAATACCGCCGTCAGCTGGGCGCCTTCATCGTGCGGCGCATCCCCTCGCGCGAAGAAGCCGAAGACATCGTGCAGGAAGTGTTCATGCGCTTCGTACAGACCGATGCGCTGAACCCTGTGACGCAAGTGGCGGCATGGCTCTTCCGCGCGGCCCGCAACCGCATCATCGACCACCGGCGCAAACACCGCGAAACTCCGCTGCCGGAACCCGACGACGAAAAAGGAATCGTCAGCGAAATTACGGCCCTGCTGGCCGACGAGGAGAATTCGCCCGAGACCGAACTGCTGCGGACGATGGTGTGGGACGAGTTGGAGAAAGCGCTCGACGAATTGCCCGCCGAACAACGCGACATCTTCTGGCTGACCGAAATCGAAGGGCTCTCCTTTCGCGAACTGGCCGAAGACACGGGCATCCCCATAGCCACTCTGCTGTCGCGCAAACACTACGCGGTGAAACATCTGCGCAACCGGCTGGCCGACATTTACGAAGCGATTTTACATGAATAAACAGGCTTCATATACCTATGTATCAAAGCAAAGCAGGTCCTTATGCAAGGACCTGCTTTACATAATATACGCTCCGACAATCAATAATCGTCCGACGAGAAGAGATCGGGTGTGAGCAACTCATCGTCGTCGAGATAATCGGCCTCGTCGGAATCCGCCTGAGCAGCGGTCGGCGCAGGCACGGCAGCCGGAGCATTCGCCGGCTCGGACGCATCGGCGGAGTTGGGTCCGGAACGGAAAAACGACGGCACGGCGAAAGTCGTCTCGCCGATCAAAGACCGGTAACGGTCGCGCCCGAGAACCGCGAAGACCATGACGGCGATGGCGGCCGCCGAAAAGAGCATTCCGATAAACTTCTTAATCATCTGACTGTTGGTTGTTTAAGATTTCGATGGCCCGCAGGATCACCTTGTCCACCGGGTAGATGTTGGCGTAGAAACCCGTATCCTCCAGCTTGGTGTTGCGGCCGATATAAGCACGGAGCTGCGCCTCGATGAGCCGCCGCGAACGGGCGATCTCCTCGTAACGGGGCTCCACCCCTTTGGCAGCGGCGTAGCGGATGAAACTGTTGACCAACGTTTTATCGCTGTCCAACAAGGCTTTAAGCTGCGCGACGCTCTCGACGGCATTCAACGCATCGCGATGTTTGTCGGCATACTCGATGGTGTAGCGGTAGAGGATGTTGCGCCCGGCGACCTCGACGAAATAAGGGGTCACGTCGGTCGTGTCGGCCGGGATGAAGAAATCGGGCATGATGCCCCCGCCGCCGTAGACCACCTTGCCGCCGGGGGTGACGAACCGCAACGAATCGGAGAAACGGATGCTGTCGGCCGAGAAAAACTCGTTGTTGCGATAACGGTTCCAAAGGTCCTCCTCGTAACTATCGCCGTGGCCGATGGTATAGGGTTTCTGGATCGAACGCCCGGTGGGCGTGTAATAACGGGCTGTGGTCAGACGCAAGGCCGAACCGTCGGAATAGGGAAGCTGCTGCTGCACGAGCCCCTTGCCGAACGAACGGCGGCCGACGAGGGTGCCGCGGTCGTTGTCCTGCAAAGCCCCGGCGAGAATCTCGCTCGACGAAGCGCTCCCCTCGTCGATGAGCACCGCCACAGCCATCTCCTGCGCCGTACCGGTGCCGTCGGCATACTCGCGCAACTGCTGCTTGTTGCGGTCCTCGGTATAGACGATCAACTGCCCCTTGTGCAGGAACTCGTTGGCCACGGCGATCGCCTGATCGAGAAAACCTCCGGCATTGCCGCGCAAATCGAAGATCAACCGGTCGACCCCCTCGGCCCGCAACAGGGCGAGCGCCCGGCGCATCTCGAGCGCCGTAGTGCGGGCGAACTGCCCCAACTTGATGTAACCGATGCTACCCTCGATGCGGAACGCCGACTCGATGCTCTTGATGGGAATGGCCCCGCGCACGACCTCGACCTGCACCAGTTCGGGGATATGCTGCCGCTCCAAACCCAACCGCACGGTCGTGCCGCGCGGACCGCGCAGCCGCTTGACGATCTCGTTCTGCGGAATCTTGCGCCCGGCGACCAGAGAATCGTCGATCTCGATGATGCGGTCGCCCGCCCGGACCCCGACCTTGTCGCTGGGACCCTGCGCGATGACGTTCAACACGATGACCGTATCGGTCGCCATGTTGAAGACCACGCCGATGCCGTCGAACTCGCCCTCGAGCGACTCGTTCATGGCCGCCATCTCGTCGGCGGGAATGTAGACCGAATGGGGGTCGAGCTCGCCGACCAACAACGGGATGACCTGCTCGGCGAGCGAATCCACGGAGACGGGGTCGACATACTTGCTCCCGATGAGCGAGAGGGTCTGCGTGAGCTTGCTGCCGGGATTCTCCTGCTGCGGCAGGAAGACCTGCGGCACGCCCGAATGACGCCCCGCATAGAACCCCAACGCAGTCCCGGCCACGACCCCGGCCGCCAACAACAACGGGAAAACGACGGTCCGTATGGAATTCCTGTACATTATTTATTCTTGAAAGTATATGCCAGTCCGACGCTCAACAACGTCTTGGTCTGCACATCCACGTTTTGTGCCCGGTTGTAATAAAGCTCGAAGTTGAGCGTGGTGGAAAGGTACTTCGTAGCCTTGATGTCGATGGTATTGGTCCAACGCACGGTGGGATGGATGGGCAGGTTGGGCTTGTCGATGAGTTCGTGACTCACGTACGGGTTGTCCTTGTCGTTCCACGCATCGAGCGCACGCATGTAATCGGAATAATCGGAGATCTTGTTGCGCTGCCCGATGTCGGTGATCCAACCGTAGAACGAGAAGACCGAAGTGCGGTAACGGAAAATGCCCTTGCTGCCGAACGTACGGTCGAAGTCGACCTGCACCGAAGAACCGCCTTCGTATTTCGAGGTCTTGTCCGGGCCTGCGAGGCCGTAGGTCTGCCAGCCCTCTTTCTTGTCCCATTTGTTTTCGCGGATCTGGGCGCTCTCGACGAAGACGGCGCTCATGGCTATGGGCGAGATGTTGACGACGATGGGGAACTTGGGCTTGGGGCATTTGTAAGTGATACCGAGCGAAATGTCGAGGTAACCGGGAGCCATGAAGGCGCTCTTGCGCTCGAAATCCTCCTGCTGCGTACGCGAAATGTAGCCGTTGGCGAACTGGCTGCGGAACTTGAGGATGGCACCGTAGGACCAGTTCTTGGACATCTTGAACGACGGAGCCACCGAAATGTCGAACTCGTCCTGATTCTTGAACCACACGCCGTCGCTCGACGTGGACCCGTCGTCGTTGGCCGTCTCGACCTTCATGCGGTTGTAGCCGAACTTGGCGACGAACTTGGTCTCGACCGAAAAGAGGTGCTTGGTGAAGGTGTGGTTCAGGAACAGATTGGCCATCAAAGCGATGGAGTTGTCACCGCCCGAGACCTTGATCCACGGATCGTTGTACGAAGTGAGCGCCCCCTGCAACCCGCCGCCGAACTCGAGCTTGTTGCGCTCCTTGCGGACGGCAGCCCGCTCGGCGCGGTAACGCGCGCGGTTGAAGTAGTCGACGTCGACCGCAGTGGTCTTGACGGGATTGTAAAACGTGACGTTCTCCTGCCGGGCATCGACCTCGTCGATGGAGAACTGGGCCGAAGCGGAAGGCGCCGCGGCGAGCGCCGGCAAGAGCAAGAACAACGAACGGAATCTCATGACGATAGGAAATGGAATTTCAAGGGACAAATTTATGAAAATATTTGCAGAAATCTTATTTTTGCAACAAGGTTAGGTCCTTGCACCAAGACTTTTCAACTATCACCTCGCAAGAATCCGCACGAATGAAATTTTTCGGAGCCCATGTAAGCGCCTCGGGCGGTGTCTGGAACGCCCCGGCCAACGCACACGCCATCGGAGCCACGGCACTGGCCCTCTTCACCAAGAACCAACGCCAATGGATGGCCAACCCGCTCGCAGACAAGGAGATCGACGCATTCCGCCGCGCCTGCGAAGAATACGGCTACGCCCCGGCGCAGATCCTGCCGCACGACTCCTACCTGATCAACCTCGGCCACCCGGAAGCCGAAGGGCTGGAAAAATCGCGCACGGCCTTCGACGACGAAATGCTCCGCTGCCAACGGCTGGGGCTCGACCGGCTCAACTTCCATCCGGGGAGCCACCTGCGGCAAATAAGCGAACGGGAGAGCCTCGACCGCATCGCCGAATCGATCAACCGGGCGCTCGACCGCACGCAAGGGGTGACGGCCGTGATCGAAAACACGGCGGGGCAAGGCTCCAACTTGGGATTCCGCTTCGAACAGCTGGCCTACCTGATCGAACGGGTGGAAGACAAGTCGCGCGTAGGCTACTGCATCGACACGTGCCACGCCTTTGCGGCGGGCTACGACCTGCGCACGGCCGAAGCCTGCGAGGCGACGTTCGCCGAACTCGACCGGGTGGCGGGGCTGCAATACCTGCGGGGGATGCACCTCAACGACGCGATGAAACCCTTGGGCAGCCGCATCGACCGCCACGCCCCGCTGGGCGACGGCGAAATAGGCTGGGAATGTTTCCGCTACATTGCCCGCGACCGGCGCTTCGACGGCATCCCGCTGATTCTGGAGACCCCCGACGAAAGCCGCTGGGCCGACGAAATCGCAGCGCTCAAAGCGTTTGCGGAAGAATAACCGCAGCCCGGCGTGGAATCCGCCTGTCGAATAGCGCCGCAAACAGATTCTTCGCTCTGCTCAGAACGGCAGCATCCTACAATTGGTCCAGACACTGCCGGATGAGGGCGGCGCTGTCGCGGACCTCGCTCTCGGAGATGGTGAGCGGCGGCGAAATGCGGAATGCCGTATCGCAATAGAGGAACCAGTCGCTCATGATGCCGGCTTCCTTGAAGAGCTCCATCAAACGGTAAAGCGGCTCGGAAGCCCCCAACTCCACGGCCAGCAGCAAACCCGAACGGCGGATGCCGCGCACGGCCGGGTGATCGGCGAGCAACTCCTCGTAGAGCGCCCCTTTTCGCTCGACCTCCTCCACGACACGGTGCTCCGACAAATAATCCAACGCAGCCAAACCGGCGGCGCAGCAGACCGGATGCCCGCCGAAGGTGGTGATATGGCCCAACACCGGAGAAGTCTGCAAAGTATCCATGATTTCGTGCCGGGCGACGAAAGCCCCCAAGGGCATGCCGCCGCCGAACGCCTTGGCCAGACACACGATGTCGGGCACGACGCCGTATTTCTGCATGGCGAACATGGCGCCCGTGCGGCCCATGCCCGTCTGGATCTCGTCGAAAACGAGCAAGGCCCCCACCTCGTCGCAACGCTTGCGCAGCGCTTGGAGGTATCCGGGCGCGGGCGGCCGCACCCCGGCCTCGCCCTGCACGGGCTCGGCCAACACGCAGGCTGTGCGCGAAGTAATCCGCTCCAACTCGGCGAAGTCGTTGAACTCGATAGCCTGCACGTCGGGCAGCAACGGGCGGAAAGCGTTTTTCCACTCCTCGCCCTCGGGCGCCCCCATCATGCTCATGGCGCCGTGGGTCGAACCGTGGTAGGCCCGGCGCATCGAAATCAACTCGGTCCGGCCGGTGAACCGTTTGGCCAACTTCAAAGCCCCCTCGACCGCCTCGGCGCCCGAATTGACGAAATAGACGCTTTCGAGCCCGGCGGGCAAGAGCGAAGCGATGCGGGCGGCATACTCCGCCTGCGGAGTTTCGACCAACTCGCCGTAGACCATCACGTGCATGTAGCGCGCAGCCTGCTCCTGCACGGCCTTGACCACGGCGGGATTGGCGTGGCCGACGTTGCTGACCGACACCCCGGCCACGAGGTCGTAGTAACGCTTGCCCTCGGGCGTATAGAAAAACGAACCTTCGGCCCGCGCCACCTCTACCAACATGGGCGAAGGCGAGGTCTGTGCCACATGGGCGAGAAACTGCTTGCGAAGAATATTCATAAAAGTGAAAGATTTCGTGTTATGGACTGCGGAACCGGACAGCCCCGCTGCATTCGCCCGGGCCGGCTGCGGGGGTCGCGCCAAAAGCGCGAGCCGGCCCCGGGCGCAAGGTCAAAGACCTTGCACTTTACGATTGCTCCAAGGAACCCGACGTTTCCGAAACCCCATCCTGCGGCCCGTCGCCGAAGCGCCGGTTGAGAATCTGCGCGGCATCGGCGACGCTGCGGTACATCCAGCCGTAGAGCGTCTCGGTCTGCTGCTGCGGGGTCATGGCCCACTCCCCGACCTGCTGCCGCACGCGCTGCGAAAGCTGGTAGATGAGGATGGCGGCCGAAGCCGAGACGTTGAGACTTTCGACCATCCCGCACATGGGGATGCGCAAAAACTCGTCGGCCGCGGCGATCGCCTCGTCGGAGATACCGGCGTGCTCGGTGCCGAACACCAACGCGAAAGGCCCGCGGGAGACATCGAAAGTCTCGGGCGTGGTGTCCTCGCGATGGGGCGTCGTGCAGACAATGCGGTAGCCCTCGGCCTTGAGCGCGCGGAGCGCCTCGGCGCTCGATGGGTGGCGGCAGACGTCGACCCACCGGTCGGTGCCGCGCACCACGGCGGCCGCGGGTCTGAACTCGCAGAAACTCTCGACGGTGTGCATCCGCTGCACGCCGAAAGCCTCGCAATGGCGGATCAGCGCCGCGGCATTCTGCGGGTGGAACGTATTCTCGGCCAAAAGGGTCATGTAACGCGTCCGCTGCGCCACGGTCCGGCGGAACAACCCGGCACGCTCGGGGGTCATGAACTCCTCCAGACAAGCGATCCGCGCCTCGAACCACGCGGCATCCCTATTTGCGGTATTTGTCATCGTCGTCCAGCATTTTGAGGTAACTTTCGTAACGCATCGGTGCGATCCCGCCCTGCGCGACGGCCGCAGTCACGGCGCAACCCGGCTCGTGGGTGTGGGTGCAATTGTAGAAACGGCAGCCGCGGCCGATGCGCATCATCTCGGGGAAATAGTGCCACAACTCGCCCTCGCCGATGTCGATCAGCCCGAACCCCTTGATGCCCGGGGTATCGATGACCGAACCGCCCTCGCGAAGCGGATACATGGCCGAAAAGGTGGTGGTATGGCGTCCTTTGCCGTGGCTTTCGGAGATCTCGCCCGTGCGAATGTCGAGCGCGGGGTCGATGGCCTGCACGAGCGTGGACTTGCCGACGCCCGAATTGCCCGAGACGAGGGTCGTCCGCCCCTGCAACAACGCACGGACCTGCTCCACCCCCTCGCCGGAAGCGGTCGAAACCGTCAGCACGCGATACCCGACAGCCTCGTACACGGCGCGGAAAGCGGCCAGCTCCTCGGGCTCCTGCAAATCGGCCTTGGAGAGCACGAGGACCGCGGGAACCTTGTAGGCTTCGCAAGTGACCAGAAAACGGTCGACGAACTCCGGGGCCGTCTCGGGCTGCCGGAGCGTGACCATGAGCAACGCCTGATCGACGTTGGCGGCGATGATATGCGACTCCTTGGAGAGGTTCGAAGCGCGGCGGATGACATAGTTGCGGCGCGGCTCGACGGCCGTAATGACCGGATCGCCTGCGGCGTCGCACTCGCCAGCCACGCGATCGCCCACCACGACGGGACTGGTCGACCGCACTCCCTTGAGCCGCATCCGGCCCCGGATGCGGCAACGCAGGCGCTCGGCCCCGGCGAGCACCTCGTACCAACTGCCTGTGGCGCGAACCACCACCCCCGAAAACGTGCGTTCCATAAAAAAAACTAAGCGTCCTGCTTTTCGTCCGTCTGCGGCAGCTGCCCGCCGACCTGCTCCGCCAAGGGAAAGATCAGCCCCGACAACCGCAGCACGGGCTTGTAACTTTTCGATGTCTCGATGGTCCGGCTGCTGACGAGCCAATGGCCGACGTTGAGCTTGTCGAGCGCGGCGAACAACACGCTGACGACCAACATGTATTTCAACACCGAAATACCGATGCCCAACACCGTGTCCAACCACCCGAATCCGGCGAAGCTGGAGAGGCGCTTCAACAAACGTCCGACCACGGCGACCGCCAGAATGCACCCCAACAACAACACGATGAACCCGCCGACGAACTGCACCAACGGATCGAACTTCAGCCACTCGCCTACCGCGGCGCCGTAATGCATGGCGAGCCACAACCCTGCGACGAGCGCGATGAGCGACCCGGCCTGCACGATGAAGCCCTTGCGCCACCCGTTCCACACGGCCAGCGCCAGCACCAGACAAACGAAGAAGTCGATCGTATTCACGGCAAAGCGGCAAATTGTGTGTAAAGATAGGCATTTTCTTGCGAATTCTGCCTATCTTTGCATGGGTATGCGGCAGAAGTTCGTCCTGCCGCCACCGCAAAAGGTCCGGCCGGCGCGCACGCCGGCCCCCTCTTTCGATGAACAACGAACACGAACCGCCATGAAAGAACACGTCGTGAAAAAATATGCACTGCTCGGTCTGCTGCTGCTTGCAACCCTGCCGCTCGGAGCCCGCGAAATCCACCCGCTCAACGAAGGCTGGCGCTTCTTCTACGCCTCGGAACCCAACAGCGACAACGCCCGTTTTGTGACGCTGCCCCACAGCTGGAACAACAACCCCACGGCCGAAGGGTCGCTGCGCGAGACCACGGGGCTCTATCAGAACGACCTGCGCGTACCGGCCGAATGGGCCTCGAAACGCGTATTCATCCGCTTCTACGGCGCACAGAACGTCATGGACCTCTTCGTCAACGGCCGCCATGCGGGCGAACACCGCGGCGGAGCGACGGCTTTCGCCTTCGAAATCACGGACAAACTGCGCTTCGGGGCGGAGAACTCGCTGCTGGCGATCGTGAGCAACGCCGCGCGGACCAACGTTCTGCCCACCTCGGCGGAGATGAACTTCTACGGAGGCCTCTACCGCGAAGCCGAACTCATCGTCACCGAACGCACCGCCGTGTCGCCGCTCTATCTGGGCACCGACGGCGTACTGGTGCGCCAACGCACCGCCACCCGCGAAAAGGCCGAAGGCGAAATCGAGATACACCTGACCTCGAAGAGCGAAACCGCCTGCACGGTAGCGGTCGACATCACGGCGCCCGACGGCCGCAAGGTATTCGCCGACAGGGTGCAGCACGCCAAGGTCGACGGCCGCCCGCTGAAGATCGCCTACACGGTGCCGACGCCGAAGCTGTGGAGCCCCGCCACCCCGGACCTCTACACGGTGAACGTGGCGGTGAGCAAAGACGGGTGCAGCGACCGGATGTCGGTCCGCACGGGCTTCCGCCGGATAGAAGCGGTGCCCGGAGCACTGCAACTCAACGGCACGGGCATACCGGTGCGCGGCGTAGTGCTCTACCACGACAACGCACTCTCGGCCGGGACCCTCACCCCTGCCGACTACGACTACGATCTGGAAGCGGTGCGCACCCTCGGAGCCAACGCCCTGCGCTCGGCCGTGATGCCCCATGCGCAATACCTCTACGACCGCTGCGACGAACAGGGCATGCTGGTGTGGATCGACACGCCGCTGCAACGGGCGCAGTTTCTGAGCGATGCGGCCTACTATGCCACCCCCGCCTTCGAACAGAACGGACTGCAACAACTGCAAGAAATCATCGCCCAGAACATCAACCACCCCTCGGTGGTGATGTGGGGCCTGTTCTCGCGCCTGCGCAACACGGGCGACGACGTCCGCCCCTACCTGCGCCGCCTGCACGAAACAGCCCGCACGCTGGACCCCTCGCGACCGACGGTGGCCGTGAGCGACAAGAACGGCGACATCAACTACATCACCGAAATGATCGTCTGGCGGCAGGCCATAGGCTGGGACAAAGGCCATCCGGACGACCTGCTGATCTGGCTCGAACGGCTGGCGAAAGGGTGGCCCCACCTCTGCTCGGCGATCCAATACGGCGCTCCGGGCGTCATCGGCCACTCGGACGTCCCGCTGCACAACAAACCCACGGCGTACCGGCTGCCGGAAGGACGCCAGACCCATTTCCACGAAGAATACGCCCGCTGTCTGCAAAACGATTCGCTGCTGTGGGGCGTGTGGATCGAAAACATGTTCGACTACGGCTCGGTGCGGGGCCACAACGGCACCAACAACATGGGGCTGACGACCATCGACCGCCGCCAACACAAAGATGCCTACTACCTCTACAAAGCGATGTGGAACCGGCAGGAACCGACGCTGCACATAGCCGGCAAACGCAACGTCCGACGCCACTCGGCGCAACAGACCTTCAGGGTCTACTCCTCGGCGGGCGAACCGCTGCTGACCGTCGGCGCCGACACGATAGCGATGAACGAATACGCCCCCTGCCAATACCGCTCGGACACGGTGGAACTGGCGGGCCGTGCGGAAGTGAAGGTGCGGGCTGGAAAACTTCAGGACAAAGCTATCGTACTGATAGACAACGCCGCAAAACCGAACAACCGTTCGGTCCTTCCGCAAACAACAAATCCGCAAAAGACAAATTAGCGACGAAAGGCTGCCGGTCGGCGAAGACCTGCACGTAAGGCTCGGCCGCAAAGGCCGGGCCTTCGGCGTTCTTGGTCCGCAAGTCGAAATCGCCGGGCTGCGCCTCGACATAAGTCCGGCTGACGGCAGGCATGGGCACCTGAGCCAAGCCGCAAAGGCATTCGAGCAGACGAAGGTTGAAATCGGCGAGGAACTCGAACCGCTGCTCGTAGAAAGGAGCCAAGCTGTCGGCGTAGAAATCGAAGAAAGGCGACCCCTTGTAAGAAGCTACGAGCGCCCCCCAATGCTGGTGCTGCCAACGCTTGGAATAATCGAGCCGCACGTCGCGCATGGGCTGCCGGGGGCGGTTGGCGCAAGCGACATGGGCCGTGAGCTCCATGGGCCCGTCGGCCGTGAGGATCCGGGTCCGGTTGCGCTCGGAACGCTTGATGAAATGCTCGCCCAGATCGACGACGCACCCGCCCTGCAACAAGCAGGCGAAGTAACGCACCGAAGGCAGATAGGCAAGGGGCAGGAGAAACATTTTATCGAAGTGAAAGGTTAAAAGTGAAAAGTTAAAGGCGAAAGGTAAATTAAATAACAACCGATTTTACACAAGGTCCCGGAAACGACCTTTTGCAAGCAAAAAACTTTTCACTTTTCACCTTTCATTTTTCACCTTATTTTCGGGTTCTTCCCACTCGCCGTACTCCTTGATCAGAGCTATAAGCCGGTCGAGGGCCTCCTCCTGCGGGATGTTGCGGGCGACGACCTCGCGCCCCCTGTAGAGCGAGATGCGGCCCGGCCCGGCGCCGACGTAACCGTAGTCGGCATCGGCCATCTCGCCCGGCCCGTTGACGATGCAGCCCATGACGCCGATTTTCAGGTTTTTCAGATGCGACGTACGGGCCTTGATCCGGGCAAGGGTTCTCTCGATGTCGTAGAGCGTGCGCCCGCACGAGGGGCAGGCGATGTATTCGGTATGGGAGAACCGGGCGCGGGCAGCCTGCAAAATCATGAGCTCGACCTCGCGGATGTCGGCCGCAGCGTGCTGCGGAGCATCGATCCAAACGCCGTCGGCCAATCCGTCGAGCAACAACACGCCCAAATCGGCCGCGGCCTTGACAGCCACCGTTTCGAGCGACGCGTCGTCGTAGCGGCGCTTCACGACCACGGATTCATCGGGCTGCTCCAAATTGAGAATGGCGGCCCGCAATTCGGCTGTCGGATTACCCGAAACGGCCTCGATGACGCGGAACCCGTCCATAGGCTCGTCGTGGACGACGGGCACCGCCACCCCGCTGCGCCGCCGGAACTCGACGGGCGAATAACGCTCGGGATGGCGCACGGCGAACTTGCCGGGCCGCCGGGCGAAATGATCGGCCAACAACCGAGCGACGGGAATTTCATGCTCGGGCGCTTCGGTCAACGACACGCGGATGGTGTCGCCGATGCCGTCGGCCAACAAAGCACCGATACCCACGGCGCTCTTGATGCGGCCCTCCAACCCGTTGCCGGCCTCGGTGACCCCCAGATGGATGGGGAAGCGCATCCCCTCGGCGGCCATCGCCTCGACGAGCAACCGATAGGCGGCCACCATGACGCGCGTATTGCTCGACTTCATCGAAACGACGACCTGATCGAACCCCTTCTGCTGGCAGACGCGCAAGAACTCCATGGCCGAAACGACCATCCCCTGCGGCGTATCGCCCCACTCGTCGAAAACGCGCTTGGCCAGCGACCCGTGGTTGACGCCGATGCGCAGGGCGACGCCCCGCTCGCGGCACTGCTCGACAAGCGCTTCCAACTCACCGTGTTCCGTGCGGTAGTTGCCGGGGTTGATCCGCACCTTGTCGACATACTGCGCCGCCACGGCAGCGGCTTCGGGCAGAAAATGGATGTCGGCGACCAACGCGACATCCCACCCCTCTTCGCGCACGCGACGGACTATGTTTTGCAGGTTCTCGGCTTCGCGCCGCCCCTGCGCCGTGAGCCGCACGATGCGTCCGCCAGCCGCCGCGATGCGCCCGATCTGGGCCACGCAGGCCTCGGTATCGTTGGTATCGGTGTTGGTCATCGACTGCACGGCCACAGGATGCGCCCCGCCGATGGTCACGGGACCGAACGAGACCTCGCACGACGGCCGCCGGGAAAATTGGGTCAGATCCATTTCGATTCTCGGAATAACTTCTGCGAAGATAACGCAAAGCAGGCAAAAAACAAACAAGGACTTCGCCGAAGATACTGCGCCCCGGCAAAAAATCGAATGAATTTCGTACCTTTGTCCTGTGAAGATGCTGGAAAGCAATATCCAATTTGTGCCGGGCGTGGGCGAAGCGCGGGCGAAACTGCTGGATCAGGAACTGCGCATCCGCACGCTGGGCGATGTGTTGCGCCATTTCCCGACGCGCTACATCGACCGCACGAAGATCTACCGCATAGCCGAAATCACCGAAGGAGCCCCGGCGCTGGTGCAGTTCCGGGCCCGAGTGACGGGAGTAGCCTATGCGGGCGAGGGGCGCAAACGCCGCTTCACGGTCTATGTACAAGACCCCTCGGGAACGGCCGAACTGGTGTGGTTCCAAGGCATCAAATGGATCGAAAAACGGATCGAACAAGGGCGCGAATACCTGATCTTCGGCCGCCCCTCGTTCTACCGCGGCGAACTCTCGATGGCCCACCCCGAACTGGAGACCATCGAACAAGCCCTCTCGCGCAAACCCGAAAGCGGGATGCAAGGCATCTACCCCTCGACCGAAAAACTCTCGAACATACTGGGCACCAAAGGGATGTACCGCATCATCTGCCACGCATGGCAGATGGCCAAGGAACACATCGAAGAATGGCTGCCCGAAACGCTCCGCACCCGCTACGGGCTGATGCCCCTGCGCGAAGCCTACTACAACATCCACTTCCCCCAATCGCCCGAAGCGCTGCGGCGGGCCCAATATCGGCTGAAGTTCGACGAACTCTTGGGCGTGCAGCTCAACGTCCAGTCGCGCCGCACGGCCCGCATGACCAAAAGCGACGGATTCCTGTTTCCGAAAGTCGGGGGCGTCTTCAACACGTTCTACACGCAGAAACTGCCGTTTCCGCTCACGGGAGCGCAGAAACGCGTCATCAAGGAGATCCGCAGCGACACCGTGACGGGATTCCAGATGAACCGCCTGCTGCAAGGCGACGTGGGCAGCGGCAAGACGCTGGTGGCCCTCATGTCGATGCTGCTGGCCGTGGACAACGGCTATCAGGCCTGCATGATGGCCCCGACCGAAATCCTTGCGCGCCAACACTTCGCCACCTTCAGCCGGATGCTCGAAGGGCTCGGCGTACGGGTGGCGATCCTGACCGGCTCGTCGAAAAACCGCGAACGGCGGCGGGCGCTCGACGGAATCGCATCGGGCGAGGTACAGATTTTGATTGGAACCCATGCGCTGATCGAAGACCGCGTGCAGTTCGCCAATCTGGGGTTCGTGGTCATCGACGAACAGCACCGTTTCGGTGTGGAACAGCGCGCACGGCTCTGGACCAAGAACCACCGGCCGCCGCACGTGCTGGTGATGACCGCCACGCCCATCCCGCGGACGCTGGCCATGACCCTCTACGGCGATCTGGACGTGTCGGTGATCGACGAACTGCCCCCGGGCCGCAAACCCATCAAGACGGTGCACTACACCGACGCGGCGCGGCTGCGGCTCTTCGGCTTCATGAAGCAGGAAATCAAGAAAGGGCGGCAGGTCTACGTGGTCTACCCCCTGATCAAGGAATCGGAATCGATGGACTACAAGGACCTTACCGACGGCTACGAATCCATTTCGCGCGACTTTCCGCTGCCCGAATACGTGACGACGATCTGCCACGGCAAGATGAAACCCGCCGACAAGGAAGAATCGATGCGCCAGTTCAAGGCGGGCGAAGCGCAGATCATGGTGGCCACGTCGGTCATCGAAGTGGGGGTCGACGTGCCCAACGCCACGGTCATGGTGATCGAATCGGCCGAACGCTTCGGCCTTTCGCAGCTCCACCAGCTGCGCGGGCGCGTGGGGCGCGGCGGCGAACAGTCGTACTGCATCCTGATGTCGGGCGTCAAGCTCTCGAAAGAATCGCGGGCGCGGCTCGAAGCCATGTGCGAGACCAACGACGGCTTCCGGCTGGCCGAACTCGACCTCAAACTGCGGGGCGCGGGCGACGTCAACGGCACGATGCAGAGCGGCATGGCTTTCGACCTGCGCATAGCCAACCCCACGGCCGACGTACAGATACTGACCCTCTCGCGCGAGGCGGCCATCGAAATCCTTGCGGACGACCCGCAGCTCGCCCGGCCCGAAAACCGGGGGCTCGAAGAACTGCGCCGCAGCTACTCGGGCCGCCGCGAAACCGATTTTTCACGCATATCGTAAACCTGCAAATACCGCGAATCATGAAACGACTGCTGCTCCTCGTATCGCTCCTGCTGACGGCCGGACCGCTGGCCGCCCAGCTCTACCACCCGGGCGAGGTGCTCCAATACCGTGTGAGCTACAAAGCCAAGATGTTCCCCAACACCGAGGTGGGGACCGTCGAGGTGACGACGACCGAAACGACGCTCGACGGCAAGAAATACTATCTTGTCAAAGGGGTGGGGCGCACGCTGCCGACCTATCGCTGGTTCTACAACATGGAAGACGTCTATCAGGTGTGGATCGACCCGGCGACGCTGCGCAGCGAGCATTTCCAAAGCGACATCCGCGAGGGTGACTACACCTTCGAGAGCCGGTTCGACTATGCGTGGCAGGATTCGGTGGTCCGGACCCGCTGGCGCAGCCGCCAGCGCCCGTTCGCCGAGAAAGAGATGCCCCTTACGCCCGAAAGCATGGACGCCATATCGCTCTTTTTCAACATGCGCACGGCCGAAGCCGACGACTTCAGCAAGGACAAGCCGGAGTACCTGCGGATGGTTCTGCAAGACACGATCCGCAACATCCGCTACCGCTTTCTGGGCCGCGAGGTGAAGAAAATCCGCAACATGGGCAAGTTCCGGACCCTGAAGTTCGACTGCCAGCTGGGCACCACCGAGGGCTACTCGTTCACCGACGGCACGGTCTTCTACATCTGGATCACGGACGACGAAAACAAGATCCCGGTCTACATCGAATCGCCCGTGCGCGTGGGCAGCATCAACGGGTATATCTGCGGCTACAAGAATCTGAAATACCCGGTGACAAGCCTTGTCAAGTGAATAATGAATAGTTAATAATGAATAATTATCAGGGCAATAACGAACAATTATTCCCTATTCATTATTAATTATTCACTTTCTTCTGTTCCGCGGCATATTTGCGGCACCACGGAGCGATGCCGCATGCGTCGCACTGCGGGTTGCGCGCCATGCAGACATAGCGGCCGTGGAGAATGAGCCAGTGGTGCGCCACGGGCAGCAGATGGCCGGGGATGTTCTTTTCGAGCGCCAGCTCGGTCTGTAGCGGCGTCTTGGAATTGGTAGTCAGCCCGATACGCTCCGAAACGCGGAAGACATGCGTGTCGACGGGCATCACCTCGCGCTGCCACAGCACGGCCCCCAGCACGTTGGCCGTCTTGCGCCCCACACCCGGCAGCCGCTGCATCGCATCGAGGTCGGCAGGCACCTCGCCGCCGAACTCCTCGCACAGCATCCGGGCCATTCCGGCCAGATTCTTCGCCTTGTTGTTGGGATAGGAAATGCTCTTTATGTAGGGATAAATCCCCTCCGCCCCCGCTTCCGCCATCTTGTCGGGCGTGGGAAAGGCTTCGAAGAGCGCGGGCGTGGTCATGTTGACCCGCTTGTCGGTGCACTGGGCCGAGAGGATGACGGCCACCAGCAGCTGGTAGGGGTTGTCGTAGTGCAGTTCGCTTTCGGCCACGGGCATGTGCTCCGAAAACCAGCCGATGATTCCTTCGTAACGTTGCTTGAGTGTCATGGTCGTAGAATTTTCCGGCGCCGGAAAAGCACCTTTTTCACCAGCAGACCCGCCCCTTCGGGACAGAGCAGAAGCCGCGGCGCCGCCTTAAGGTCGTGCCGCCAGCGGACCAGATATTCGCGCACGGGACCGTGGTAGGAAAGGATCCACAGCGCCACGGCGCTCCGTTCGCGCAGGATGCGGAAGCGGTTGCGACCGCCGCCGTAACGTTCGTCAAACCAAAGACTTATGCCCAAGAGCGAATCGCGGAAAGCGATCCGCTGCCGGTACTCGGTACTATGGCTGACGCTCGCAGGCAGCCGCCGGTGCACGGCCGTCGGCCGGTCGACGAAGCGGATGCGGCTGCACGCCGCGAACCACAGCCACATGGGCCAGTCGTCGGTGAGCCATTCGGGATGGAGTTCGGGCCGGATTTCGTCGTAATAGCGGGCGATCAGTTCGCGCCGGGCAAGGGTCGTGCAGTTGGCCACGGTAGTCCGCAGCAGCAGCCGGTCGAAATCGGTGTAGCGCTCCGGCGGATAGGGCTTCCGTTCGCCCGTGGCCTGATAGAAATCGACCGCCGCGGTGCAGCACATGCCGCACGAGGGGTCGTTCTCCAGCAGGTCGGCCTGCATCTGCAACTTCTGCGGATCCTCCCACCAGTCGTCGCCGTCGCAGTAGGCCACGTATCTGCCGCGGCACGCCTCGAACGTGCGCCGGTAGTTGGCCCGCCATCCGACATTCTCCCCGCCGCCGACCAGCCGCACGCGGTCGGGGAAACGTTCGGCATATTCGCGGCAAATAGCCGCCGTACCGTCGGTGCTGCCGTCCTCGCCCAACACCAGCTCGACCCCGAACGAAGTCCGCTGGGCCAGCACGCTTTCGATCGCCTGCCGGATGTAGGCCTCGTGGTTGTAGGTCGTCATGCAGACCGATACGAGCGGCGCGGACATGGGGCTACAATTTGGTCAGTTTGGCGAATTTGGCCAGCAGGGTCTTTTCGCCCGCATTGTCGAAGGCAATGACCAGCTTCTGGTCCTCGGCCAGCATTTCGATGCGGCGGATGATGCCCACGCCGAATTTCTGGTGTTCGACCCGCTGCCCGATGGCATAGCCGCCCCCGGCCGCCGCTCCGCCGGTCGTCGTTCCGCCCGCAGCTTGACGGACGCCCAGCCGCCGCATCCCCTCGGTCGACGGACGCGGGGTCTGCACCAGCGCCGGATCGGGCGCCGTGCGGGGTTTGGGGGCCTCGAAACGGGCGTTTTTCTGCGGCGCACCCGGCCCCGAACTGCCGAAGCGGCCACCGCCGGAGCCTGATGTTCCGAACCGGGTGCCGCCGTTGCTCCGAGAGTTTGCGGCGGTTGCATAACGCCCGGCCGTCTCGCCGTATCTGCCGCCCTGCGGGCGTGAGGGCTGTGCCGTATGCGGATAGCGATGCGCCGGACCGCTGCCGTAGCCGTGTTCGTCCTCGCGGCCGGTCTGTTTCTGCTGGAATCGGTAGTCGAAGCGCCGGCGCAGCTCGTCGATGGCCGAACCGCCCTCCTCGCGGCGCAGCGGACGTTCGTCGTCGGGGTCGGCGGCTGTTTCGAGGTACTGCGGGTCGATTTCGTGCAAGAAACAACTCGGATGCGAAAAATTCATCTCGCCCCACTTGAAACGCATCTCGGCGTAGGAGAGCGTGGCGGCCACCTTGGCGCGCGTGAGAGCCACATAGAAAAGCCGCCGCTCCTCTTCCAACCCGTCGGGCGTCTCCATGGCGCGCTGCGAGGGGAAGAGGTTTTCCTCCAACCCGACGATATACACATGTTTGTATTCCAGCCCCTTGGCCGAATGGACGGTCATCAGGGTCACTTTGTTGCGGTCCTCGGGGTCGTCCTTGTCCATGTCGGTCATGAGCATGACGTTTTGCAGCCACTCCTCGATGGTGGCTTCCTCGTCGGGCTGACGCTCGCCGCCGCGGATTTCGGCGTCGCGCTGCTCCTTGAAAAGCTGCATCGAATTGAGCAGCTCCTCGATATTGTTCAAGGCCGAAGCCGCTTCCGGCGTATTCTCGGCCCGGTAGGCTGCCAAGATCCCCGACCGCGACGCGATTTCGTGGCCCAACTCGTAAAGCCCCTTTGCGCTCCGCGCTTCACCGAGCGAACGGATGAGCGCCACGAACTCCGCCACCTTGCGGGCGATGGCTTTCTGCACCGGGTCGGTCGAGGGTTCGGCCACCAAGGCATCGACCGCCTCCCACATCGAGACGCCCCGCTCGGCAGCGATCTGCGCGATGCGCTGCACGGTCGTATCGCCGATGCCGCGCGTCGGATAGTTGACGATGCGGCGGAACGCCTCGTCGTCGCGCGGGTTGACCACCAACCGGATGTAGGCCATCAGGTCCTTGATTTCCTTGTGGTCGTAGAACGACGAACCCTTGTAGATCCGGTAGGGAATGCCGCGCCGCCGCAGGTTCTCCTCCAGCACAAGCGACTGGTTGTTGGTGCGGTAGAGAATCACCGCTTCGGCCCACTCGTCGCCCGCCGCACGCACCTTGTCGCGCAGGTCGGAGACCACCATCTCGGCCTCCTCGCGGTCGTTGTAGGCCTTCAGCACGCGGATTTTTTCGCCTTGGTCGCCCTCCGAAAAACAATTCTTCTCCAGCTTCTTGGAGTTGCGCCGGATGACCGAATTGGCCGCGTCGACGATGGTGCGGGTCGAACGGTAGTTCTGTTCGAGCTTGAAAACCTTGGCCGAAGGGAAATCCTTTTGGAACGAAAGGATGTTTTCGATCTTGGCCCCGCGGAACGAATAGATCGACTGCGCGTCGTCGCCCACGACGCACACCCGCGAATGGGTCTGCGACAAACGGCGGATGATGACATACTGCGCGTAGTTGGTATCCTGATACTCGTCGACCAAGATATATTGGAACTGCTCCTGATAGCGGGCCAGCACGTCGGGGCAGTCGCGCAGCAGGATGTTGGTTTGCAACAGCAGGTCGTCGAAGTCCATCGCCCCGTTGCGCTTGCAGCGCTGGCAATAGGTGTTGTAGATGTTGCCGAACTCCGGAATCTGCGCTTCGCGGTCCTCGGCGCCGAAAGTCGCGTTGGCCAGATAGGCGCCGGGCGTAATCAACGCGTTTTTGGCGAAAGAGATGCGCGAAGCCAGCCGCGCAGGCTTGTATTTGTCGTCGTCGAGGTTCAATTCGCGCACGATGGTCTTCAACAGGTTCTTGCTGTCCGAGGGCTCGTAGATGGTGAACGACTGCGGGAAGCCGATGCGGTCGGCGTTCTCGCGCAGGATCCGCGAAAAGACCGAGTGGAACGTCCCCATGCGGATGTAGCGGCTGCGGTTGTCGGGCAGCATCTGTGCGATGCGCTCGCGCATCTGCTCGGCGGCCTTGTTCGTAAAGGTGAGGGCCAGAATGTTGAACGGCGCCACCCCCTGTTCGATCATGTAGGCGATGCGCGAGGTGAGCACGCGCGTTTTGCCCGACCCGGCGCCGGCGATGATGAGCGACGGCGAATCGTAGTTCTCGACCGCCGCACGCTGGGCGGGATTCAGTCCTGCTAAAATGTCTGACACGGCATTCGGATTTTCGGGCAAAATTACGATTTTTATTCGCCCGATGCAAGCGCCCCGGCCGGGAGCCGTCCGATGTGGAGCCCGACGATGACCCCGTTGAATCCGCGGGCCGTATGGGTGCTCAGGTTGCGCGTGTCGACCCCTGCGGCCAGCGTCGCGAAGGGTCCGTCGCCCCATGCGTATTCGAGGTCGCAGCTCCCGCCCGAGCCTCGTACACGCAGGGTCAGCGGCCCGGCGGCATCGTCGGCCGCCAGCGGCACCGACGCCAGCAGCTGCGCCTCTTTTTCGACCCGCACGGCCACCACCGCATCGCGGGTCCGGCCGAAGAGCAGGCTGTGTTTTTCGTTCTGGAAAAGCGCCAGCCCCGCGAACCGGCCCTCGGCGGGCAGGCAGAACAATTCGGTTTCCACCGTGAAATCGGTGTGCTGCTGGCGGCAGCCGACGAACGCCGGACCGGCCGTCTGGTCGAGCCTGCGGCCGTTGTCGGTGAGCGTCAGTCCGCGGCGGCCTGTGCGCAGCCACCCGGTGTGCGGCGTGCGGATCGTCAGCCACCGCTCGTCGAGCCCGTCGGAGAAATCGGTGCTCCACCCGAAATTCCCGGTCGTGGGTTCTCCGCCCGGCTCCAACCCCTCTTTGCGGACCACCGTGGGCACCGCTTCGCCCGGCGGCAGAATGACGGGGCCGCCCTCTTCCCATGTCACGGGAAGCAGAAAGGTTTCGCGGCCTGTGTTGTAGAAATCGTCGGCATAGGGACGGCACCCCAGAAAAAAGGCGTACCATTGGCCGGAGGGGGTCTCCACCATGTCGGCATGGCCCGTGCTGGTGACTTTGTCGGGCCGTGCGGCGGGCAGGTCGCGCTGCGTGAGAATCGGATTGCGGGCGCAAGGCACGTAAGGCCCCCGGACGTCGTGCGAGCGGAGCGCCACCTGCGAATGGGCTTCGTAGGTGCCGCCCTCGGCCGCGAGCAGGATATACTCGCCGTCCTTTTTGTAGATATGCGGCCCTTCGAGCCATTCGGGCTGCGCGGCGAAGTCGAGCCCGCCGTCGAGCAGCAGCACCGGGTCGCCCACCACACGGTCGGTCGCCGTGTCGTACTCCCGCAGCCACAGCGCCCGGTGGCTGTTCCACGCTCTTCGGCCCGGCGGCATCCCGTTGTGGAGCAGGTAGACCTTGCCGTCGTCGTCGAAGAAAAACGAGGGGTCGATCCCCTCGACTTCGGGCAGGAGAATGGGGTCGGACCAGCCGCCCGTAAAGGGATCGCGGCACTTGACGACGAAGTTCTCGATGCCGTCGACGCAGGTGTTGACCACGTAGAAGGTATCGTTATGGGGATTGTAGCTGATGTCGGGTGCATAGATGCCGCGGTTGAAGCGCAGCGAGTCGAGCGGCACCTGCCCGGGACGGTCGATCACGAAGCCCAGCTGCCGCCAGTGCACGAGGTCGCGGCTGTGGAAAATCGGAATCGACGGATAGAACGTGAACGACGAGTTGACCAGAAAATAGTCGTCGCCCCGGCGGCATACGCTCGGGTCGGGGTGGAATCCGGCGAGCACGGGGTTGAAATACTCGTTCTGCGGGTCGATGGCCCGCGCAAACCGGGCATCGCTGCCGTTGTACGAAAAGCGGGTGAAAAGCGCTTCGTCTCCCGCAGGCGCTCCGCAGCCGCCAAGCAGCAGCACAGCGACAAACAGTCTTCGGATTGCAATCATAGGCCCAAAGATACGAATAAGCGAGAGCAAAAGCAAGCTCGCTTGCATTTTGCCGAGCGGGAGTATCTTCGGCGAAGCCAAAGTTCGAATAAGCCGAATACAAAACCAAACTTGTTTGGATTTTGTTGAGGCAGGAGTATCTAAGACGCAGTCAAAGTTCGAATAAGCCGAACGGAATGCCAAATTTATTTGGGCATTTCCGAGGCGGGAGCCTATCCCTGAATGGTGTGCGCGCCGGGGCTATTCTTCTTCTGCGACGTTTTTTTCCGCGAGGGTCACGTCGGCGCCGGTGCGGGCATAAGTGCCTTGGAACCAGCCGCCCTCGCCGGGCTGGGTCTGCTCGTCGTCGGCAAATCGGACGGAGAGTGTTTTCGGTTCGAATTCGCCGCCGTTTTCCGGGCCGTCGATATCGTTGAACGACAGGTCGAAAGCAGCAGGAAAGGCACTGCCCGCAATATCGTAGAGCCCTTCTTTGTCGGTGAATGCCGGTTCGACGTCGCTGTAGCTTCCTTGCCCGCCGCGCACCTCGATGCCGGGAATCGGATTTCCGGCCGGGTCGCTCACCTTGCCCCGAATCCGGAAGTCGATGCGGGGCGTGCCGTACATGCACACTTGCCCGGGTTCGTTTTCGTGTTTGTCGCAGGCGGCGGAAAATCCGAGCGCCGAGAGCAGGAAGTACATCAGTTTGCGTTTCACAAGGCTGGAATGCTGGTTGCAGGAGCAAGATAGTCAATTATTTCGAATTCGCCAATTTTCCCGACGCACGGGTTCCGGGTGCGTCGACAACCGCCAATGCCCGGGTCAAATGCTCCGAAGCCTGCTCTTCGGAGACGAAATGCGACTCCGAAACAATAGCAGGGTTTTTGTTTTCGGAGAAGACCGAATCGGTTTCGCAACCGGCGAAACCAAATACGATGAAGATACCCCACAACAAGCAGAATTTTCTCATAACGATATAATATTAAAGGGGGCAACGATGACAAGATAGGGAAAAATCGGGAGAAAACCCGAGATTTTTAACCGTTATTTTATTAGTTTTGCAATAATTTCGGCGCGGGTGCGTTGAAAGAACGAAACCGGCAAACAATCGAAACAGAAACATATCATGAGCGAAGTCATCAACATCAAGGAACTCAACGAACGCATCGAACGCGAATCGGTCTTCGTCGACACGCTGCGCAACGAAATCGGCAAAGTCATCGTCGGGCAGGGCCATCTGGTCGACACGCTGCTGATCGGGCTGCTGTCCAACGGCCACATCCTGCTGGAAGGCGTACCGGGACTGGCCAAGACGCTGGCCATCACCACGCTGGCCAAAGCCGTCGACGCCTGCTTCTCGCGCATCCAGTTCACCCCCGACCTGCTGCCCGCCGACCTGCTGGGCACGCTGATCTACTCGCAGAAAAGCGAGGATTTCGTGGTCCGCAAAGGTCCCATCTTCGCCAACTTCGTGCTGGCCGACGAAATCAACCGCTCCCCGGCCAAGGTGCAGTCGGCCCTGCTGGAAGCCATGCAGGAGCGGCAGGTGACCATCGGCGACGAAACCTACCCGCTGCCGCAGCCCTTCTTGGTGCTGGCGACGCAGAACCCGCTGGAACAGGAGGGCACCTATCCGCTGCCCGAAGCGCAGGTCGACCGTTTCATGCTCAAGGCCAAAATCTCCTACCCCAACAAACAGGAGGAGCGCGACATCGTGCGCATGAACCTCTCGGGCGCCGGGATGCCCGAGGTGAACAAGGTCATCGCGCCCGAAGACATCGTCAAGGCCCGCAAGGTGGTCGAAGACGTCTACATGGACGAGAAGATCGAGAAATACATCATCGACATCATCTTCGCCACGCGCGAACCGGGCGAATACAACCTCCGCAAGCTGCAAAACCTGATCGCCTACGGCGGTTCGCCCCGTGCGTCGATCTCGCTGGCCAAGGCGGCCCGGGCCTACGCCTTCATCCGCCGCCGCGGCTACGTCATCCCCGAAGACGTGCGCGCCGTCTGCCACGACGTGCTGCGCCACCGCATCGGCCTGACGTACGAAGCCGAAGCCGAGAACATCACCTCGGAAGAGATCGTCACCGACATCCTCAACAACGTAATCGTCCCCTAAGCGGCCATGCAGGAGAACGAGAGCGATATCCTCCGGCGCGTCCGCAAGATCGAGATCAAAACCCGCGGCCTTTCCGACGAGATCTTCGCCGGCAAATACCACACGGCCTTCCGCGGACGGGGCATGTCGTTTTCCGAGGTGAGGGAATACCGCGCGGGCGACGACGTGCGCGACATCGACTGGAACGTGACGGCCCGTTCGCGCAAACCCCACATCAAGGTCTACGAAGAGGAGCGCGAGCTGACGATGATGCTTCTGGTCGACGTCTCGGCTTCGCGCCTGTTCGGCACGACCGAGCGTCTCAAGAAGAACGTCATGACCGAAATCGCGGCCGTGCTGGCTTTCTCCGCTTCGCAGAACAACGACAAGGTGGGCTGCATCTTCTTCTCGGACAAGGTCGAGAAGTTCATCCCGCCCAAGAAAGGGCGCAGCCATATCCTGACGATCATCCGCGAGCTGGTGGGCTTCCGGCCCCAGTCGCAGGGCACGCGGCTCTCCGAACCGCTGCGGATGCTGACCAACGTCAACAAGAAACGCTGCACGACCTTCATCCTTTCCGACTTCCTCGACCCGGCGCAGGACCGCACGGCGCTGGAAGACGCCCTGAAGATCGCAGGCAACAAACACGATCTGGTGGGCATCCGCATCTGCGATCCGCGCGAAGCCGAACTGCCCGACGTGGGGATCGTCGAGCTGCAAGACGCCGAGAACGGCCGCAAGGTGCGGATCGACACCTCGTCGCGGGCCGTGCGCGACCGCTACGCCGAAGCATGGCGCACCCGCAGCCAAGCCATCGACGAACTGCTGCGCCACCACCGCATCGACACGGCGACGATTTCGACCGGCGGCGACTATGTGGCCGAACTCCTCAAACTTTTCCGACAACGATGAAACGACTGCTCATACCCGGCCTGCTGCTCGCCGCTGCTGCCTACGCGCAGCAACCTTCGGTCACGGCCCGCATCGAACCCGACAGCGTGATGATCGGCGACCGCTTCGACTACGTCATCGAGGTGGAAAAGGACCTCGTGCAGACGGTGGCCTTTCCCGTCTTCGAGCCCGCCGCGGACAACCGCTTCTTCGAACTGGTCGAAGAACTCCCGGTCGACACGCTCCGGCGCGACGGCCGCCGCATCCTGCTCAGCAAACGCTACCGGCTGGCCGCTTTCGAGGAGGGGCACCACGATCTGGGCCCGGCCGAGATACTCTATGCCGACAAGAACATAGTCGACACGCTCCGCACGGCCGAACGGCTGCAACTCGACGTGGCGACCTTCGAGATCGACTCGACGTCGCACTCCATCTACGACCTCAAGCCCCAATACGACCTGCCCTTCCGGATGGGCGAAATCAGCGGCTACCTACTGCGGACCCTGCTCGGTGTCGTTCTGCTGGCGGCAGCGATCTGGACGCTGCTCCGCTACCTGAAGAAACGCGGCGCCACCTTAGGCGGACTTTTCGCCCCGGCTCCGGCCCTGCCGCCCCACGTCGAAGCCATTCAGGCACTCGAAGAACTCCACCACCGCAAACTGTGGCAGAACAACCGCCACAAACAATACTACTCGGGCCTTACCGACATCCTGCGCACCTACATCGCCCGCCGCTGGGAAGTGGGCGCCATGGAGATGACCACCGACGAGATCGTCGAGGCCCTGCGTCCGCTCGACCTGCCCGACAAGGCCCGCATCGACCTGACGACCCTGCTGCGCGACAGCGATCTGGTGAAATTCGCCAAGGCGACGCCCGACGGCGAAGCCAACGAAAACGCCTATCTGAAAGCCTACTACTTCGTGGAGGAGACCAAACCCGCCGCACAGGCCGAGGAGAATGCCGATAACGAATAACCGACCATGCACCGACTTCTGTACATACTTTGTCTTTTCGCCTTTCTGGGGGCTTCGGCACAGCGGATGCCCGAACGCCGCGAAGTGCGCCGGGGCAACCGCAGCTACCACAAGGGCGACTACAAGAAAGCCATCGAACGCTACACGCAGGCGCTGACCTATGCGCCCTCTTCGTTCGAGGCGGCCTACGATCTGGGCAGCGCCCTCTACAAAGCCGAAATGCTCGACAAGGCCGAGCAGACGATGGCCCGCGCCGCGGCGGACACGCTGCGCACGGACGAGGAGCGTGCTAAAACGTTTTACAACCTCGGCAACGCGCAGTTCCAACAGAAAAAATACAAGGAAGCGCTGGAGAGCTACCGCCGTTCGCTGCTGCTCGACCCGGCGGACATGGAAGCCAAGTACAACTACGCCTACACCAAAAAACTCTTGGACGACAACCAAGACCAGAACGGCGGCGGGGGCGACAACGACCAGCAGCAAGACCGAAACGACCAGAACCAGCAGGATCAACAGCAGGGCGACGGTCAGAACCAGCAAGGCCAAGGAGACAACCAACAAGACCCGCAGCAAGACGGAGAACAAAACCCCGCCGACCCCGAACAGAGAGACGACGAACAGCGCGACGGACAACCCCAGAGCGCACCTGCCGGCATCTCCGAACAAGAACAGCAGCAGATGCTCGATGCCATTCAGGCTCAAGAAGATAAGACACAAGAAAAACTCAAGGAAAAACAAGGCGTTGTCGTCAGGGGCGGAAAGAACTGGTAGAACGCTGCAAATGAAGAATGAAAAATTAAAAATCAGTGTGAAAGCCGATAATGCCGTCGTTACGAAAAGCCTGAATTTTGCAGTTCGGATTGTCAACCTGTACAAATATATAGGAACAACCCACAACGAATACATACTCTCGAAACAGTTATTGAAAAGCGGAACCAGTATCGGGGCGAATATCCGCGAAGCCATCGGCGGGCAGTCGCCGAACGATTTCAGTGCGAAAATGCACATCGCACTCAAAGAAGCATACGAAACCGAATATTGGCTGGAACTCCTTGCCAGAACCGGTTATCTGAAAGACGAAGAGTTCGACAACATATTCAAGGATTGTCGCGAACTGACGAATCTGTTGGCGAGCATTGTTAAGACGATGAAAGAAAAGAAGTGATTTTTAATTCTTAATTTTTCATTTTTAATTGCTGCAATGAATTTCCACAACCCCCATATCCTTTGGCTGTTGCTGCTACTGCTGCCGATGACCGCCTACTATGTCTGGCGGACGCTGCGGGGCGGGGCGGCGATCCGGATTTCGAGCGTCGAAGCAGCGGAACAGGCGCCGAAAAGCATCCGCTGCTACCTGCGTCACCTGCCGTTCGCGCTGCGCGCTGCGGCCGTGGCGCTGATGATCGTGGCGCTGGCCCGGCCGCAAGACCCCGAACAATACTCCAGCACCTCGACCGAGGGCATCGACATCATGCTCGCCCTCGACGTATCGGGCTCGATGCTGGCCCGCGACTTCCGCCCCGACCGCATCACAGCGTCCAAGGAAGTGGCCGGGTCGTTCATCGCCGACCGCTACGGCGACCGCATCGGGCTGGTGGCCTTCGCGGGCGAAGCCTACACTCAAAGCCCCCTGACCACCGACCAAGGCACGCTCCAGACCCTGCTGGGACGCATCCGCAGCGGCATCATCGAAGACGGCACGGCCATCGGCAACGGACTGGCCACGGCCATCAACCGCCTGCGCGAAAGCGACGCCAAGTCGAAGGTGGTGATCCTGCTGACCGACGGTGTGAACAACCGCGGCGAGATAGCCCCGCTGACGGCGGCCGAGATCGCCAAGGCGCAGGGCATCCGCGTCTACACCATCGGTGTGGGCACCCGCGGCATGGCCCCCTACCCCGCCGCCGACATCTACGGCAACCCCACGGGCGGAACGGTCATGGCCAAGGTGGAGATCGACGAGAAAACCCTCTCCTCGATCGCCTCGCTGACGGGCGGCCGCTACTTCCGCGCCACCGACAAGGCCACGCTCAAGGCGATCTACGACGAAATCAACCAACTCGAAAAAAGCAAGGTCGAAGTGACCGAACACGTGGTCTACCACGAACTTTTCGTCCGCTGGCTGTTGTGGGCCGCGGCCCTGCTGGCGGCCGAGTTCGTGCTCGCGACGCTCCTGTTCAAACGCATTCCCTGAAACCATGTTCCGATTCGCACACCCCCAATATCTCTGGCTGCTGGCAGCCGTCCCGGCATTCGTCGTGCTCTTTTGGCTGGCGGCCCGCAACCGCCGCCGCCGACTGGCTCGGTTCGGCGACCCGGAGACCCTGCGCGAGCTGATGCCCGAAGTGTCGGCCGGACGCATCGCCCTGAAATTCATCCTTTTCTGCACGGCTTTCGCCCTGCTTGCGCTGGCCGCCGCACGACCGCAGTTCGGCTCGAAGCTCCGCGAAGAAAAGGCGCAGGGCATAGAAATGATGCTGGCCGTCGACGTCTCCAACTCGATGCTGGCCGAAGATTTCGAACCCAACCGGCTGGAGCGGACCAAATATGCCATAGGCAAACTTTTCGACGGGCTCCGGCAAGACCGCGTAGGGCTGGTGGTGTTCGCCGGAGAACCCAAGGTGCAGCTGCCCATCACGTCGGACTACCGCATGGCCCGGGCGTTCGCGCGCCGCATCGATCCGTCGCTGGTGGCGGTGCAGGGCACAGCCGTGGGCAAGGCGCTGGAGCAATCGCTGCTGGCCTTTTCGAGCGACACGGAACAGGCCCGCAGCCGGGTGATCGTGCTGATTACCGACGGCGAAAACCATGACGACGACGCGCTGGCCGTCGCCCGGCGGGCTGCCGAAGCGGGCGTGCGCATCTTCACCGTAGGCATCGGCACCCCCGAAGGGGCCCCCATCCGCATCGGCGGCGACTTCATCAAAGACGAAAAAGGCGACATGGTGGTGTCGAAACTCAACGAAAAGATGCTGGCCGAAATCGCCGACCTGACGGGCGGGGTCTATGTCCGCTCGACGAAACAATCGATCGGCCTCGACGAAATCGTGAAGAGCATCAACGAAATGGAGCAGAGCGAACTCGCGACCGTACGCTTCGAGGAGTACAACGAACAATACCCCGGCCTGCTCGCCGCAGCGCTCGTGCTGCTGCTCATGGAGTTCTTCCTGCTCGACCGCCGCAATCCCCTGCTTGCGAGGTTCAATATATTTAATTAATTTTGCCCCGCAGGCCCGCTCTGTCGCCGCCGGGTGACCGGGGGAGGAAAGTCCGGGCAACGCAGAGCGCCGCGCAAGCTAACGACTTGATATCCGTGAGGGTATGGGAGCGTAACAGAGAACGACCGCCTGCCGGGTTTCCCGGCCGGTAAGGGTGAAAAGGCGGGGTAAGAGCCCACCGCGGGGGCAGCGATGCCGCCCGGCCGTACGTCCCGCGGGTTGCAAGACCGTGTATACCGGCAAACGAGGGCTGCTCGTCCGATGCCGGGGGGTAGGTTGCTGGAGACGGCGGGTGACCGCCGTCGTAGATAAATGACAGGGGCCCGGAACGCGAGTTTCGGGAACAGAACCCGGCTTACAGGGCCTGCAAAAAACAAGGAGCTGCCGTCGAATGACGGCAGCTCCTTTCGCACAAGAAGAAGGGTTCACCTGCGGCAGCGGAGCCAAACGGCTCCCGCGGCACACACCGCGACGCCGGCAAGGAAGAAGCCCCAGCAACCGCTGCGGCGGGAAGGGGGCGCAAGGGTTCCGGTCCGGGATTCCAGCCGGAGCGTGTCGGCCGTCACGGCCAACCAACCGGCACACAGCGACCGGCACAAGAAAGAAATCGGAATCATAGGTTTATTTTGTTAAAGAGTTGGGGGCTGAAGTTGCGGCGCAGGCTTTCGACCTCGCGGGTCAACCGGTCGACCTTGGCCAGCAGCGTCTGCTGGACCACCTGCCACTGCGCTTTCTCCTGCCGCAGCAAGACGTTCTCCTGCAACACCTGATTGTACTTTTCGCTCAACAGGTCGATCGACCGCTGCATCTCGGAGAGGAAATCGTTGTTGCGCTTGCGGCGGCTGACCGCCCACGAGACGACCGCCCCCAGAAAACCGCCGGGCAGAGCGAAGGCGCACAGATCGCTCAACCATGAAAAATCGGACATGGATTAAAAGGTTTTTAAGATTGACTTTGCGAATCGGAGAAACGGGCGCGGCGCCCCGACGGCCCCCTACGCGTTCCAGTCGAAGCCGGGGAACAGCTGCTGCAACTCCTTGCGGGAAGCCCGGCGGCGGATGAGCTCGCCCAGATAGTCGTTCTGCTCGGCGATGGCGTTGGCAATGGTGCGCTCCTCGACGAAGAACTCGTTGTCGCACAACAGGCTGCGGACGTCGTCCTCGCGGCGGCGCTTCAGCTCGGTCCAATAATAATAGCGGGCGGCAACCGCCCGGTTGCGCTTTTTGAGCCGTTCGCGCAACGGCGACGAAATCCGGCGGCGGCCGGAAGAAAGGGGTGTCAACATAGGCAGCAAGCGAAAGAATCGGAGCGGACGGACTGGGACCTGTCGGCGCAACCGAACCCCGGGGGGGGGCGGCAAGTCGGCGCCTTGCGGCAGGGAGAAGAAACCCGGGAAATACAGAGCCGGAAGAACTCCGGCGGGGCGAACGCCCGCACAAATATAATATTGCAAGAGGCCTTTGTCAAGAGCAGAGCCCCGAAAAAATCTTCCGGGGCTCTGAATCAACTGCTTGCAAGGCTATTTTTTCGCTGCGGGCTTCTTGCGCACCGACCAGCCGAAGTGGCCGAGCGCCTGTCCCAACCCGAAATACTCGCCGTGCGAATAGACGATCGGACACGCCTGCTCGAGACAGAATTTCCCGCTCTCGGGGTCGATATAATCGGCATCGACCTGCACCCCGACGACCTCGGCGATGAACATGTCGTGCGACCCCAGCGGCACGACCTGCCGCACGCGGCACTCGATGTTGACGGGCGACTGCTCGACGATAGGCGCCGCCACATGCAGCGCCTTGCCGGGCGTGAGCCCCATTTCGCGGAACTTGTCGTAGTCGCGCCCCGAACGCACGCCGCACCAGTCGGCAGCACGGGCCAACTTCTCGGTGGTGAGGTTGATGACGAACTCGCCCGTACGACGGATGATGCCGTAGGAATGGCGCTCGGGCCGCACCGAGACATAGCACATCGGCGGATCGGAACAAACGGTTCCGGTCCATGCCACGGTCAGCATGTTGTACTCCTCGGGCGAAGCCCCGCAACTTACCAGCACGGCGGGCAGCGGATAGAGCACCGTACCGGGTTTCCAATTCTCTTTCATAAGGACAAAGATAACGCAAGTCGGATGGAAAAGCAAACCGGCTTTTATATAGAGCCTATTTTCAATAAAGCTACGAAAAATTCGTTATATTTGCTCCATGCTCGCCGATTTCATCCGCTATTTGGAGGCCGAACGCCGCTATTCGCCCCTCACCGTGCGCAATTACCGCCGCGACGTGGAGAATTTCCTGGCGTGGCTCGGCACCGACGACGCCCGTTTCGACCCGCGCGAGATAACCGTCGGCCATATCCGCGAGTGGATCATCTTCCGCACCGAGCAGGGCGGCATCGGCGCCGCCACCATGAACCGCGAGCTCTCATCGCTACGGACCCTTTTTCGCTGGCTGCACCGCACGGGCGCCGTCGACAAGGACGTGCTGCGGCCCCTCGCTTCGCTCAAGACCTCGCGCCGCCTGCCTGCCTTCGTGCCCGAAAGCCGCATGTCGGCCATCGTCAGCGAATGCGGGTTCGACAGCGACGAGTTCCTCACCGAGCGCAATTCGCTGGCCGTGCTGCTTTTCTATTCGTGCGGTCTGCGCCTGGCCGAATTGGTGGGCATCGACCGCGACGACCTTTCGGCCGACGGAACGTCGCTGCGCATCCGCGGCAAGGGCGACAAGGAGCGCATGGTACCCATTCTGGAGGAGGTGCGCGACAAAATCCGACACTATCTGCGCGTTATCGAACGGCAGAAAATTTGCAAATCCCAAGAAAAAGCACTATTTTTAACTCAGCAAGGAAAGCGCATTTCCCGCACGACGGTTTACCGGCTTGTCCAGGACGAACTGACCCGTGCAGGAGTACAGGGCAAAAAGAGCCCCCACGTGCTCCGGCATACGTTCGCCACCCACCTGATGAACGGCGGCGCCGACATGCGCGAGATACAGGAGCTGCTGGGCCACGCGTCGTTGCAGGCCACGCAGGTCTACACTCACAACAGCATCGCCCGACTGAGAGAGATTTATGCCAAAGCCCATCCCCGGGAGCAGAAGGGGAATAAGTAAAACATTAAAAGCCAAGGCTATGAACGTGCAGATTCAATCCGTCAGATTCGACGCCGACAAGCGGCTGGTCGAATTCGTGAATGCCAAGATGGCGAAGTTGGACCGTTTCGCCGAGCGCTCCACAGGCGCCGAGGTCATTCTCAAGCTCGATAAGGACTACGAAAAAGGCAACAAGATAGCCACCATCACGCTCCGCATGCCGGGCGAGGATTTGGTCGCCAGCCACCAGGCCAAGACATTCGAGGAGGCGGTCGACGAGGCTATCGACGCCCTCAAGCACCAGTTGGACAAGTTCAAGGCGAAGGTCGAGAAGTAGGCTTTCCCACCCCATCCGCAGCGGCCGTCTTTTCGCAAGACGGCCGTTGTTTTGTCCGGTGGCGAACCTCCGAAAACAGCACCGAAACCGACCGAACACTGCATGAATTTCCCCGAAAAGCGTATCTTTGCGGCGCCATGCCTTTTTCCGACAGACAGATACTGAAAATCACCTTTCCGGTCTTGCTGAGCCTGCTCATGGAACAGCTTATCGGACTGACCGATACGGCCTATCTGGGCCGCGTCGGCGAGACCGAGCTGGGGGCCGCCGCGCTGGCCGGCATCTTCTACCTGGTCATCTTCATGCTCGGGTTCGGGTTCAGTATCGGCGCGCAGGTGCTGATGGCACGGCGCAACGGCGAAAAGGACTACCGCGGCATCGGCCCGATTTTCACGCAGGGCATGGGATTTCTGCTCCTGCTGGCGGCCCTGCTTTTCGCCGCCTCACGGCTGTGGGCTCCCCGGCTGCTGCGGCTGCTGATCGAATCCGACCAGGTCTACGCCGCGGCCGTAAGTTATCTGAACTGGCGCGTCTACGGTTTCTTCTTCTCGTTCGCCGCCGCCATGTTCCGGGCTTTCTACGTCGCCACGACCCGCACGCGCATACTGACGAGCAATTCGGTCGTCATGGTCCTTACCAACGTGGTGCTCAACTACATGCTGATTTTCGGCAAATACGGATTCCCCGCCCTGGGCATCGCCGGCGCGGCCATCGCTTCGGCGCTTTCGGAGGGCGTCTCGGTACTTTTCTTCGTCCTCTACACCCGGTTGCGGACCGACCACAGGCGCTACGGGCTGTTCCGTTGGCAGGGCCTCGATTTCCCGTTGCTGGGCCGCATTCTCGGCGTCTCGGTGTGGATCATGGCGCAGGAGGGTTTCGCGTTTTTCGCGTGGCTCTTTTTCTTCGTCGCCATCGAGCATCTGGGCGAGCGGCCGCTGGCTGTTTCCAATATCGTGCGCAGCGTCTCGTCGTTCATCTTCATGTTCGTCAACGCCTTCGCCTCGACCGCCAGTTCGTTGGTCAGCAATCTGATCGGCGCCGGGCAAGGCAGCAGCGTGTTGGCGTTGTGCCGCCGCATGATTCGGCTTTGTTATCTCTTCGTGCTGCCCATAGTGGTCCTCGCGTTCCTCTTTCCGGAGCCCGTGCTGCGCATCTATACCGACAATACCGAGTTGATAGCCGCTTCGGTCGCATCTCTAAGGGTCATGCTCACGTCGTTCATCATCTGCGGGCCCGCCATCATCTACCAGTTCAGCGTCTCCGGTACGGGCGACACCCGCGCCGCCATGATTATCGTCACCCTCACCGCCGCCGTCTATATGGCTTATACCTGCCTCCTCGCTTTCGGGTTCCGCGCCGGCGTCGCCCTTTGTTGGTCCGCCGACCACGTTTATTACCTCGTCCTGCTCTCCTCCTATCTCTACCTCCGTTCCGGACGGTGGGCCCGCAAGGCCATTTGATACCCAATAAAATAGCATGGCGCGGTAGATTACTACCGCGCCATCTCTTCGAGGTCTGAAGCGAAAAACCTGTATGTTTGATTATCTGATAGTTATGTTTTTAACCTTTGGCTTTGAGATGGCTAAATTTTCCTCGATAATCCAATATTTATAAAGCTTTGCTCGATATCGAAAAACCTAAGCCCCTTTTTGCGACCCTATTATTTTATTCTGACTTGTCACTACTTTCAATTTGTAATATTGTTTCACTGAATTCATTGAGCTGGGTAATATTGCTAACTTTAAAAGTTTCGTTAATAATTTTATAATTAATTGTGATAGAATTTTGTTGAATCAATTTAGTTGTTTCTTCTAATTTCTCCTCTGCTTTACGTAATGAAGAATATCCTCCAATAAAAGACCCTAAAGCCCCTAATACAATAATAGCCTCTTTTATATGTCCAAGTACGGTTGTCCATGATATATAATCATAGTCAAGCTTACTTATTACTTTATTTAAATACTCAATAATTTGGGTTTTGGATTTATCTGACAGAGAATCATCTTCAATAATTAATTGTATTGCTTCTCTAATCAATCGCTTAACCTCATCTTTATTTGTATTCTTTGGTTGGTAAAACCCATTTAGTTCTAAGGAAGTGCCAGAGTATTTATATGAATATGACGTGGTAATATCATTAATAATGTCTATGCTCTTAGAATATAAATTTTCAAAAGCCTCATGCACACGCTCTAATGATTTGTATTTAAGACTTTTGCTAAAGAGTGAAAATAGTATTCTTGGCTTGTTATTTATTCTTCTATAATATTTGCAAGATCGAATTAATTCATCAACCAATATTGAAACATGTTCTCGTACCTCTTTACCTTGATAAGCTAATTGAGATGCTGAATTTATAAACTTATCAGTAGCACCCTTTAATTTTAACTGTTCTTCATAAATGAATCCTTTCGTCGAAAAATCAGTTAGAAAGGTTGTATAATACTCTGATATAGTATTAAAATCATCATCGTCTTTGTTTAGGTATTCGGCAAAAGTCATAATGTGTATATTTTATAATTAGTTACAAATATAATAAAACTTCTCCAATAATATTTTGCCGTCTCCAAACCGCCAACTAACTTAGCCCATGTGAGCTAATTAATATATAGCAGAATATTCGATTTGCAAATGTATCAGAACTGATAAGCCGTCGAAGAAAAACAGGAAATATCCCGTATACCTTCGGGTCGGTTCCCAGAATACGAAGATACTGCCCAAACGCTGGAACACAAAAAAATGCGCCAAAGGAAATTCCATTCTATTCAGGTAAACCTGGAAAATGAAGCCTGACTCGATTTTGTTGACTAAGGGAACGGAGTTAATGTGAATGTTGTAAAAAAGGTTTTATGCCGAAAAACGAAGATTGAAACTCAAAAACGATTACTATCTCAACTTTATTGAACGAAAACGGAAAAAGAGGCAAACCGACACAATCCGTACAGAGAAAATACGGAACTGTCGACTGCCCTCTTCTGCCACTTTGTCATTCAAGTGACACTATTCTGCAACACAATACTTATCTCAGATAGCTCCGATAAAGCTTTCCTTTGCGGTATTAAACCAAATGAACCATGGAGCAAAGGAAATCTATCTGAACGGCATGACTGCTGACCAACTCTCGGAGATGATTCGGGAAGCCCTACGCGACAAGCACTGCATCCCGTACATCAGAAAACCGGCACAAAGTATCTCACTCGGCACAAAACCGCCCACCAGCTGATAGCTGCCGGGCGTGTGCGCGAACGTCTGCGCCGCGAACATCTGTACTTCATGTCTCAACTCAAAGGCATGGCACGTAACCTAAACCAACTTACCCGCCTTGCCCATGCGAAAGGATTTACAGGGATAGTGTCCCCTCATACGACTATTCTAGCAAGTATTGAGGTCCTATTAAAGCATCTTCGCGATGATCGGTAAAATCATTGCCGGGTTATCATTAGCCGGAACGGTCGAATATGTAATGAACCGATGTCGTCTGAAAGACGGCGGAGATCACCGAGCGGAGTCCATAGTCGGCAAAACCGGCATGGATAAAACGAAGCGAGGTAAGGTGCAATCGCGGATATTGGCAGCCGAGAGTATTACTCCGCCGGACGTGCGGGAGATGCTGCAGGACTTTAAAGACTAAACATTACTGAATCCTCGTATCAAGAATGCTATCGGGCATATATCCCTTTCGTTTTCATCGAAAGATGCGCCGCACATGACCGATGTGTTGATGACACAGATTGCCAAAGAGTACATGCTGCGCATGGGGATTACCGATACGCAATACCTGCTGGTGCGCCATCTCGACCAACCGCATCCGTATTGTCATTTGGTCTATAATCGGGTAGGAAACAACGGACAAACTATATCGGACAAGAACATTAAAATACGAAATGCGAAAGTCTGTCGCGCATTGACCGGGAAATACGGATTGCATCTTGCGCCGGGAAAGGACGACGTGCGACGGGAGCAGTTGCGGGAACCCGATAAAACCAAATACGAAATATACGACGCAATCAAAACGAGTTTGCCGGATTGCGGTAATTGGAACGATTTGGAGCTTCGGCTGAAAGAGCAAGGTATTGCTATGCGTTATAAGTATTGCGGCTCGACCAATCAAAAGCAAGGAGTGTTGTTCGGCAAGAACGGTTTCGAGTTTTCAGGTTCGAAAATAGACCGCCAATTCAGCTACTCGAAGCTGAACCGACACTTTACGCAGGCACAGCAGCAAACCTGGTATCGGGCGACGCTTGCAACGGGATTCCATGCAGCCATAGGCAATTATAGGTCGGCATTTACTGGCCTATTCGGCAATACAGGCGGAAGCGTCAATAAGGGCCAAGCAGATGCCGGTTCGATAAACTTCGGCGACAATATCGGAGCATTGCCGTTGCCGCCCAATGATTCGCCTGTCGGATTGTCTGCGGTCCAACTACAACGCAAGCCCGGCGAAAGTCCCGAAGAATATATAGCCCGCATTACAGCACTGCTCAACACCGTTGCCGAAGCTATGGCGGTAGCAGCAATGGAGCAGAAACGCCGTCTGCGCGAACGTAAAACCAAAATGAAATTATAACCCTAAAACAAACAACTATGAAAGAAAACGATATGATGTCTTACGAAATGTACGAAGACTTCAAGGAGACAATGGTCAAAACCATCGAAACCGAACTATCGGCAAAGAATAACCAATCGATCAATACGGATTTGCCGCAACGAATAGAGCAAATCGTTCGCTCCGAACAAGAACAACGGACAATAATAATCCAGCTTGCCGGACGATTGGATAGCATCGAACAAAGCAATACAAAGACACAAAACGGTATAGACAATCTGCAAGCAGCTGTCGAAGCCATCGAAATCCCTGCCGAACTGCCGCCGAGAATAACGCAACACAGAATATCGCTCGCCATCGAATCGAAAGGAGTATTCTGGACGATGATAGGCATGATGTCGGCAATCGTGCTGCTGTGCACGATGCTGTATTGGACTGCGAAACCCAATTACGACCGTATCGACAACGACCTGAAATACCGCTATATCAAAATGAAAGGCGAAGCGCTACCCGGCCGCATTGCCGAACTGGAAGAAATATTCGAACTAAACCGCGACAACACAAAAATCCGCCGAATGAAAAATGATGTCGAAGAATATGAACGAACCATACAACGCAAGGTGCAGTTGGAAGAACAAGCAAGACTCAAAGAACGGGAAGCAGAGAAACTCAATGGTAAAGCAGCCAAATTAAAGAGAGAGCATTAGGCTCTCTTTTTTTTGAATTATAGCTAATAATTTCATATCTTTATGCGAAATATGTTTCATATTAGTGTAGTGATATATGAACAGAATAAAGGAAATACTTGAAGAAAAAGGTATTAAACAGACTTGGCTGGCCGAAAAACTCGGCAAGAGTTTCAGTATGGTAAATGCTTATGCTTGCAATCGTCGGCAACCCAATTTGGAGTTGCTTTTCAAGATTGCCAATATCCTTCAAGTGGATCCCAAAGATTTAATCGGTAAAAAATAGGCTGTATGGCAATCAAAAAATCAGAATTATATAGTAACTCTTTGGAAATGTTGCGATGAACTTCGCGGAGGCATGGATGCAAGCCAATACAAGGATTATGTATTGGTGATTCTGTTCGTGAAATACATCAGCGACAAAAGTCGCAACGACTCTAATTTCATGATAGACATTCCTGCAGGTTGCTATTTTGAGGATTTCGTCGCTCTGAAAGGACATGCCAACATCGGTGAGGAGATGAACAAGAAAATGGCGGCTTTGTCCGAAGCCAACCAACTGGATGGAGTGTTTATCGCGGATTTCGACGATGAAACCAAGCTCGGCAAAGGCAAGGATAAAGTCGAAACATTGAGCGGGCTTATCTCTATATTCCAGACCTCCGACCTCGATTTCAGCAAAAACCGGGCTGCCGATGACGACCTTATAGGCGATGCCTATGAGTACCTGATGAAGAATTTTGCGACCGAAAGCGGAAAAAGCAAAGGTCAATTCTATACCCCGGCAGAGGTCAGCCGGGTAATAGCCAAGGTTTTGGGGCTCGATAAGGTAAATAGCATCCGAACTACCATCTACGATCCGGCATGCGGTTCCGGGTCGCTGCTTCTTCGAGCCAAAGCCGAAACACCGACGGATGCAACCTTGTATGGGCAGGAGAAAGACAATGCCACAGTCGGACTGGCGAAGATGAACATGATTCTTCACAATGATCCATACGCAACTATCAAACAAGGTGATACGCTCAACGATCCCCAATACGAAGATGAATCCGGCAATCTCAAAACTTTCGACTTCGTGGTCGCCAATCCCCCGTTCTCGACCAAATCGTGGTTGAAAGGCGTGAAAGAAGAAGACCAATATCATCGTTGGGGCTCGTCGATCGGTGTTCCGCCGGAGAAAAACGGGGACTATGCTTTCCTGCTTCATATTGTGCGGTCGATTAAACAGACGGGGTGCGGAGCCTGCATCCTTCCGCATGGCGTGTTGTTCCGAGGCAATGCCGAAGCGCAAATCCGCAAATATCTGGTTGTTGAAAAGCGATACATCAAAGGCATTATCGGATTGCCGGCCAATCTTTTCTTCGGCACGGGTATTCCGGCATGTATCATCATCCTCGAAAAATCCGAGGCTTCCAATCGTAAAGGTGTGTTCATGATCGACGCGAAGTCCGGCTTCATGAAAGACGGTGCGAAAAACCGGTTGCGCGAGCAGGATATTCGCCGCATTGTGGATGTATGGCAGAAACAGCGCGATGTGCCGTATTTTGCCCGCTTCGTTCCGCTGGAAGAGATTGAACGCAATGACTATAACCTGAATATTCCGCGCTATATTTCGGCGCCGGATACCGAGATACAGCAAGATATAGACGCCCATCTGCATGGAGGCCTGCCCGCCCACGACATCGAACAACTTGCTGCGTATTGGCAGGTGTGTCCCTCTTTGCGCAATGACCTGTTCCGACCGCACGACACGCGTGCTGGGTATTTCGCATTGAATTGCGAACCAGAGGCAGTTCGCGATACGATTATGGCGAACTCCGACTTCCGCCACCAGACCGAGATTTTCTATCGGAGTTATGCCGAATGGTGCAACCAACACCGCGAGGCTCTTTATTCTCTAAACACAGGGCTTGCGCCGAAGCGTCTTATTGAAGCGTTGAGCGATTCGCTGCTCGCAACGTTCAAACACGATGAATCGCTGGTCGATGCTTATGATGTATACGACTGCCTGATGAACTATTGGAGCGAAACGATGCAGGACGACTGCTATCTGATTGCCGCGAACGGGTGGAAAGCGGAACTGTATACGCCGCAGCCGACGGCAAAAAAGAAAGATGCGAAACCGAAGGAGAAGAAGGCCTCGACGCCGGAAGATGTCGCATGCGATTTATTGCCTGTTTCGATTGTCGTCGACGAGTATTTCGCGAAAGAAAAGCGGTTGATCTCGGCTTCTGAGGAGCTGTTGAACGATAAGGAAAACCAACTGAACGAACTGCTCGAAGAGCATGCGGACGAAGCATTCGACGAAGATAACTTCGCGGACAACAAACTCACCGACAGCAACGTCAAAAAGCGAATCAAAACCCTCGACAAGAAATCGGATGCCGATGAAATCGCTGTTCTGATGCAATATCTTAAGTTGAAAGAGGATATTTCGCTGACGAAGAAAACCTTGAAGACCTTGAAATATAATCTGCTGACGGCACTGATGGTCAAATACGCCGATCTGACAGAAGACGATATCAAACGGTTGGTTATCGAAAAGAAATGGTTCGCGGCCCTTTCGGCCCGGCTCGACAGCGAAATGCAACGTATTGGTCAGCAACTGACCTCGAAAGTCTCGGCACTCGCCGAACGCTATGCTCAGACACTTCCGGAAATCGACGCCGAAATCGCCGACCTCGAAGCCAAAGTCGCCGCACACTTGAAACAGATGGGATTCTAATAACCAAAATAAAATATGTGTAACGATATTATTATAGAAGTATTTAGCGAATATTCATGGTGGATTGCGACAATCCATTTTGCATTAGCCGTTCTGTTATTTTTTATAATCAATTGGATAGGTGCGCATTCTATTTCCGTAGGATATATGCAAATGGACATCGTTATAAAAGAAGAATCCGCACCTGCTTTTAATTTTCTTTTCAAAGTTATTGCTCCTATTGTTTTTCTCGTATTAAGTGCGGTTTTATTTCAAAGCCTCAATATCCCTCAATTAAATAAAAATTGTTATTTTATAGTAATATTTTACTGGTGTTTTCGATTGTTGTGGGTTCTATGTACAAATAGAGGGAGTTTGACCAACTGGTGCGAGCAAATCTTGTATTGGATAAGTTCAATCGGGCTTTCTCTATGGGTGTATTCTCTACTTGAAAGTGTTGAACAAATATTACCCACACCGCGTTCTTTGCTTGACCAATTATGGATTCTCATTATAATATTTGTTTATTCTACTTTGAATAAAATTCAGATATCGAGGGAGGGAACTATTAAGCGAAAAAATAAATATATAACATCCCGATACAAAAAATTCAGAGCAGAATACAATGATATAATAGCTGGATATTATAACAATAGCACTTATGAAGCGATTACATACTCGATAATGATATACGAAGATTTCAATCGCCCGAAACTTATTAGATTGATTGAATATTTGCGCTTTTTCATTACTCGCAAACCTCACACATTGGGCATCATGCAAGTAACCACAGACAAATGGATTAATAATAAAAAATCCATTTATTTGGCAATGGAAAGAATCAAGCATAGCGGGGAAGAATATATTGAAAAATATAAGGACGATGAATACAGAAATTATTATGAATCACCGGGCAGTATAGCAGAATACATTGCCAATAATTACAATTCCGGGGATTATACCTATGCATCTCAAATAAGAGAAGTTTTAGATTATATAAATAGCACCTTTTACGAAGGCAACTTGCCTTCTTTATTCCCGCCAACTAAAGATATTCAGGCAAATGAATAACATACCGCAAGGATATAAACAAACCGAACTCGGAATTATTCCGGAGGATTGGGAAATTTCTGCCATTCGAGATAGCATAGAATTGTTAACAGATTTTGATGCGAATGGTAGTTTTGCAGATGTTGCAACTAATGTCACAACTTATGATGGTGATGGGTATGCATGGTATGTAAGAGCTACTGATTTAGAGCGAAATCCGCCGTTAGCCCAATTGAAATATGTAGACTCTAATTCTTATAGATTTCTTAAAAAAACTTCACTATATGGGAGTGAGGTTTTATTGACCAAACGAGGTGAGATCGGGAAAGTCTATCAGTTTAAGACGCGTACAAAATATGCTACTCTTGCTCCCAACCTATATTTATTAAAGTTTAAAGAGAAAATAAATTCTACATATTTATTCTATTTTCTAAAATCAGATTTAGGGAATAAACAATTAAGAGATATAAATGCGACGACATCACTTGGAGCCTTATATAAGGAAGATGTTAAAAATGTAAACATTCTATGTCCGAATATCAAAGAGCAACAAATAATTGCCGAGGCATTGAGTGATGTGGATACGTTGATTGCGGCACTCGATAAGAAAATCATCAAAAAACGCCTTATCAAACAAGGCGCAATGAACCGATTATTGGGAGAAAAAGGCAAAAAGTTGGGCAACCGGAAAATCAAAAATATAGTTTCAATCAAAAAAGGTGATATGCTCACTTCTGGCCAGTATATAACAGGAAATATTCCGGTTGTTGCGGGAGGGAAAAGTGCCGCTGGCTATCATAATGTAGCGAATAGACAAGCAAATACGATTACCATCAGTGCGTCCGGTGCGAGTGCCGGCTATGTTGCTTTCCATGATTATCCGATATTTGCAACCGATTGTTCTACGATTGAATCGAGCAAATCGTATAACATTAAGTATATTTATTATTTGCTAACGCACTATCAATCCGAACTATATGCTTTGCAGACCGGAGGTGCACAACCGCACGTCCATCCAAACGATATTTACGACTTGAATATTTACTACAATGGAAATATTGAGGATCAGCGAAATATAGCAGCCATCCTTTCCGATATGGACAAGGAGATTGTGGATTTGGAAGCGCGCCGTGATAAGTACAAATTGATCAAAAGCGGCATGATGCAGAAATTATTAACCGGACAAACAAGATTAATTTAATTATGAAACCTATTTTATTAGAAGATGTGTATTGCGATTCAGGAGTTCCTCAATATACGTTCGTAGAGCCATCGGAATATACAAAAACAAAAGTTGCCTTGCGTACAAAAGGCCGAGGAGTTATTGTTGAAGGACCGTCGGGTATTGGTAAAACAACATGCATAAAGAAAATACTTGAGGATACTGGAATCTCAGCTACGTGTTTATCTGCACGTATTATCGAGGATATTGAATACATGAATCTTTTATTGCAAGATCCTCGTGATGTTGGTGTAGTTATTATAGATGATTTTCACTTGTTAAAGGAGGAAACTAAACGGGCATTTTCTGATCTTTTAAAAGTGTTGGCAGATGAAATGCGTGAGGATATAAAGTTAATTTTAATTGGTATTAATAGGGCAGGAGAGTGCTTAATACAGTTAGCTCCGGATCTTAATAACAGAATTGATACTATAAAATTCGAGAAGAATCCCGCCAAAAAAATTGCAGAACTCATTACGAAAGGAGAAGATAAATTGAATATTTCCATTAATTGCAAAGATGATATTGTAGAAAAATCATATGGAAGTTTTCATATTGCTCAAATGTTATGCAAAACGATCTGTATTGCTCAAGATATTACTGAACAGCAAGAAGAAACGGTTACAATAAATATCCCCATTACACAAGTATTTGAGATGAAAATGCAAGAACTTGCTCGTGTTTTTGCTCCAGCGACAAAAACTTTTGCGGCAGGGAACAGAAATCGTCGAGATGGTCGAGCGCCCTATTTGAAACTATTAACATGGTTAGCAGAATGTGATACTGGCGCATTGCAAATGCATGAAATCTATATGAAATATCCCCATTATAAGGTTAGTATCAGTCAGATTGCGGATAAAGGATACATTTCGCAATTAATAAGTAAAAATGAGATTGTTGCTAAAGTTTTATATTATGAACCTACATCTAAAATTTTAGCGATAGAAGATCCTAAATTTGTATTTTATCTAAAAAATATTGATTGGAGAGTATTTGCACAAGATATGGGATTTAAGCAGGAGGAGTGTACGACAAAATATGATTTCGCATTATCTTTTGCTGGAGAAAAAAGGAAATATGCAGAAATGCTATATCAGCGACTTGTGGAAAATGAATATAGCGTTTTTTATGATAAAAATATGACTGCCGATATTTTAGGGAAAGATCTGGATAAATATTTTGCTCCGATTTATGAAGCAGAGGCAACATATGTAATAGCGATGATTGATTCTTATTACCCTAAAAAAGTATGGACTGTTTTTGAATCTGATAAATATAAAGAAAGGTTTGGTCAAGATTCAGTTTTCCCAATTTTATTTGATGATTTCACACCGTCACCAATGGATACTCTTTATAACAAAGGATATGAAACCATTGATATAACTAAAGATAACGTGGAAGAACAAATTAACCAAATAGTTAATCATCTGATTCAAAAAATGAATATATAGATTATGGACTCAAACATCGGGGCAAAGGAACGGGTAACGCAGAAGCGGCTTATCGGGCTGTTTCAAGACGTATTGGAATACGACTATCTCGGAAGCTGGGAGTATCGCGAAGGCAACGATAATGTCGAAGAGGCGTTGTTGCGCCGTTATCTGAAACGGCGGAAATATGCCGACAAGGAGATCGACAAAGCCGTAGCGAAATTCAAGCAAGCGGCGACGAATATCGGTGCGGGTCTATACAACGCCAACCGGGAGGTTTATACGCTGCTGCGTTATGGCGTGAACGTTCAGTCGGATGTGTCGGAGCGCAAAAAGATGGTGCATCTGATCGACTGGGCCAACCCGATGGAGAATGATTTTCAGATTGCCGAGGAGGTAACCGTACAGGGCAAAAGCGACCGCCGCCCCGATCTGGTCGTTTATGTCAACGGAATCGCCGTGGCCGTCATCGAGCTTAAACGTAGCACGGTGTCCGTTCATGAAGGTATCCGTCAAAATATCCGCAATCAGCAGGACGAATACATCCCCCGATTTTTCACGACCGTGCAGCTGTTGTGTGCAGGCAATGATACCGAAGGCCTGCATTACGGAGTAATCAAAACACCCGAAAAGTTTTGGCTTCGTTGGAAAGAGCCGTGCGGTGAACCGTGCGAACCCTCGCGGTTTACTCCGGAACGCTACCCGAATGAACTGGATCGCAGCGTTCTGCAATTCTTCGAGCCGCACCGGCTGCTGGAATTTATGCACGACTTCATCATCTTTGACGGCGGCATCAAAAAAGCAGCACGGCCGAACCAATATTTCGCCATCAAGGCAGCACAGCCGCGTGTCCGCAGCAAAGAGAACGGCATCATCTGGCATTCGCAGGGTTCGGGCAAGAGCCTCACAATGGTGTGGCTGGCGCAATGGATTCGCGAGAATGTCACCGATGCCCGAGTGGTCGTCATCACCGACCGTGACGAGCTGGACAAACAAATCGAAAACGGATTCAAGGATGCGGGCGAGAAGATCCGCCGAGCCCGAAGCGGAGCACAATTGGTCTCGATGCTCAACGAGGCCGAACCATGGCTGATTTGCACGCTTATCCATAAATTCGGCAATCGGAGCGACAACGACGGCATATCGGTCGGAAGCAAGAAAGCGGTAAAATCGCTCGATTTCTATTTGGAGGAGGTTGCAAAGCACCTCCCGCAGGGGTTCCGGGCCAAGGGCGATATCTACGTCTTCATCGACGAGTGCCATCGCTCGCAGGGCGGCATGCTGCACGAAGCGATGAAGCGCATCATGGGCGAGCGGGTCATGCTGATCGGTTTCACCGGAACGCCGCTGCTGCATACGGACAAGAAAAAGTCTGTCGAAACGTTCGGTTCGTACATCCACAGCTACAAGTTCCATGAAGCCGTTCGGGACAAAGTGATTCTCGATCTGCGCTACGAAGCCCGCCATGTGGAGCAGTTCCTCGGCAAACGTGAAAAAATCGACGAGTGGTTCGATGCCAAAACAGCCGGATTGAGCAAGGTGGCCCGGTCGCTGTTGAAAGCGCGCTGGGCGAAGATGGAGAAATTGTTCAGCAGCAAGGAGCGCATTCATCGCATTGTAGCGGATATATGTCAGGATATGGGCACCAAACGAGCCCTTTCAGGCGGATATGGGAATGCGATGCTTGTAGCCGACTCTATTTATCAGGCATGCCGTTACTGGGAGGTGTTTCAATCCACGGAATTGAAAGGACATTGCGCCGTTGTGACGAGCTATGATGCGAACAATTCGTCGGTAAAGGACGAATACGTCGGCGATGGTGAAACGGTAGATTTCACCAAATATGAAATCTACAAAAGGATGATTGGCGACCGCACGCCCGAACAGTTCGAGGCTTGGGCGAAAAAAGAGTTCGTGGAGCATCCGGCGGATATGAAGCTGCTGATTGTCGTGGAAAAACTGCTCACCGGATTCGATGCGCCGTCGGCGACCTATCTGTATATCGACAAACCGATGCGTGACCACAATCTGTTTCAGGCAATTTGTCGAGTAAATCGGGTAGACAGCGACGAAAAAGATTTCGGCTACATCGTCGATTATCAGGATTTGTTCGGTGCTATTAAAAACGCGATAGACGATTATACGAGCGGAGCGTTCGACCAGTACGATGCCGATGATATTCAAGGCCTTTTGACGAACCGGCTGACCGAAGGCCGAAAGGGACTGGATGATGCGTTGCAGGCAGTCTATACTCTGTGCGAAGCGGTAAATCCGCAAACGCAAGCAGGATATTTCGCTTATTTCGTCTATTCGGAAACGACGCCGGTCGAAGCACAGCAGGCCGAATGCGAAGCGAATGCCGCGAAGCGCGAAACATTCTATAAACTGGTGTCGGTTCTCGTCCGTCGATATATTGATATTGCCAACGAAATGGCAGCAGCGGGATATACGAAAGAAGAGGCCGAGCATATCAAACAGCAGGTCGATTATTTCAACGACCTGAAAGATGAAATAAAACTCAAAAGCGGCGACGCGCTCGATTTGAAGCTGTATGATCCGGCTATGCGTCAGTTAATCGACAATTACGTGCGAGCCGACGACAGCGAGAAACTGGTCGATTTGGCCGATGTCTCTTTTCTCGATTTGCTCGATATGGAGGGCGCACAAGCCATTGAAGCGCTACCTAAGAATATTCGGCAGAACGAGCGTTCCGTTGCCGAAGTACTGGCGGCCAACATGCGCAAAATGATTATCAGCGAACGACCGAACAATCCTGCCTATTTCGACCGGATGTCCGATCTATTGAATCAACTGTTGCAGGAACAGCACGATGGAAAGCTGCAATACAAAGAGTTGATAGAGAGACTGATTGAAAAGCTCAAAGAGGCCCGTTCTGAAACACGGGCAAAATACCCGGCATCGCTCGATACGAAAGGGAAAAGGGCGCTGTATGAAAATCTGGATTGCAACGAAGAACTCGCCATACTCGTACACGAAACAGTCAAGGCGAATGCCCGGGACGGGTTCCGGAATGTCAGCACCGGCGGCTTGAAAATGAAAGCGATACGCAAAGCCGTGGGGAGTGTTTTGCCCGACGTTGCGGAAGATAAGATAGATGATATTATGCAGATTATCATTTCGCAAAAAGAGTATTGATGACTGTTATCACCCTATCCGACCTGTCCGCTGAGATCGAGTGGAAGGCTATCAAAAACGTGCATCTGACCATCTATCCGCCCGATGCGCGAATACATGTTTCTGCGCCGCTTGCCATGACGGAAGACGCAGTCCGGTTATTTTTGATCACTAAACTTCCGTGGATTCGGCTGCGCGTGTCGCAGATTCTCGATCAGAACCGCCAGACGCCTCGCGAATATGTTTCGGGAGAAAACCACTATTACAAAGGGTTGCGCTATCGGTTGAAAGTCGTTTATGACCACCTTCCTGCAAAAGTCGAAGTGCAAGGGACCGAATATCTTGTTCTGCATGTTCGCGAAAACAGCTCGTTGGAGCGCAGAGCCGAGGTGCTCAAAGAGTGGTATCGGATGGAGTTGAAAACCTTGTTGCCGGTTTTAATCGCCAAATGGGAAAACGCACTGGGAGTTCAGGTAAATAAGTGGGAGATAAAACAGATGAAAACCCTGTGGGGAAGTTGCAACCACCGGACACGAAATATCATCTTCAATCTGGAACTTATCAAAAAGCCTTTGCATTGTATCGAATATATCGTTGTTCATGAGTTGCTGCATATCAGGGTGCGATTGCACAATGAAGAATTTACGACTTTACTGAACCGCTATTTCCCCAATTGGAAGCAGTTGAAAGAGGAGTTGAATGAATTTATCGTGTAATTCGTACAGCCTGTATTACAAATGTATGACAAACTCAAAAGAAAACAGCGTTACAGATATTTGTAACGCTGTTTTGGTGAGGTCTGAAGCGGATTCGAACCGCTGTACAAGGTTTTGCAGACCTTTGCCTAACCACTCGGCCATCAGACCAAAAACCTCTGTGCGAAAGGAGAAGACCGAACGGGGGCGAATCTTCGGAAGGATTCCGCACCCTCCCCTCTTCGATTCCGGCCCCTTTGCACATCGGGCTTGCAAATATACGAACAATTCTGCAAAAAGCAAAACTTTCGAGGAAAAGGGGAAATATATTTTTAGGTTTCACACAAATAGAGTATCTTTATGACACATATGGCTGCTTTTCGGGCAGACACCGGACCGGCAGCGGCCCGAGCCGCCTTGGCCTAAGAACGAAAGAAAAATCCCGCCATGACCGTCGAAGACCTCGCCTTGCAGATGACCCCCGGAATCGGGGTCCGAGGGGCCGTGCATCTGTTGGAGCACTTCGGTTCGGCGGAGCGGATTTTCGCCGCCGCGGAAGAGGAGTTGACCGGCCGGGCTGAATTGCGCTCCGACCTTGCCCGGCAGCTCGTCCGTCGCACAGGTTTCCCGGCTGCCGAAAAGGAGTTGAAATTCTGCACCCGGCAGGGCATCGTTCCCATTGCTTCGACCGACCCCGACTACCCGGCCTTGTTGCGCGAAATTCCCGATTATCCCCATATTATATATGTAAAGGGAAGCCCGGCGGTTCTTTCCGAGTGCTGCCTTTCGATGGTCGGCACCCGCGAAGCCACGCCCTACGGGCAGACCATGTGCCACAGACTCGTCGAGCGGCTCGCCGAACGGGTCCCTTCTCTGGCGATCGTCAGCGGGTTGGCCTACGGCATCGACATCGCCGCCCATCGTGCCGCCTTGGCGGCCAAGGTCCCCACCATCGCCGTGCTGCCCTGCTCCCTGCCCGGGGTCGTGCCGACCCAGCATACCGCCGTGGCGCGCGACATCCTCGACCACGGCGGGGCCCTCGTCAGCGAGCTGCACAGCCAGACCCGCCAAAAAGGCACCGCCTACATCGCCCGCAACCGGATCATCGCCGCCCTGAGCGCCGGATGCGTGGTCGTCGAATCGCCCGACAGCGGCGGTTCGCTCATCACGGCCCGCTTCGCCGACGAATACCACCGCGCAGTCATGGCCGTTCCGGGCCGCGCCACCGACCGTTCGTCGGCAGGCACCAACCACTTGATCCGCAACCGCAAGGCGCAGCTCGTGCTCTCGGCCGAGGACATCATCGCCGAAATGGGCTGGGACCTCGGCGCCGCGCCCGTCGCACGCAAGCCAGCACCGCCGACCCCGGTTCTCACACCCTCCGAAGCCGCTCTGCTCGATTGCTTTCCCGCTTCCGATCCGTTGTCGGTCGACCGCCTGCACCAGCTCTCCGGCCTCGATCCGGGCGAATTGGCCGCCCTGCTGCTCGGGCTCGAACTCGCAGGGGCTCTGCGCCAGCTTCCCGGCAACCGATACATGAAATTGTGATCCGGCGGTTCGGCTTCCGGATTTTTTCGTAATTTTGTACCTGTGCTTCCGGAGCGTCGAAGCCCCGGGTGGCATACAGCGAATCCGCCGATGATGTTTTTGACCGACACCCATTCCCACCTCTACGAACCCGAGTTCGACGCCGACCGCGAGCAGGCGCTGGCCCGGGCCGCCGAAGCCGGGGTCGGGCTCCTGTTGCTTCCGGCCATCGATTCGCAGAGCCACGAACGGTTGTTCGGCCTTTGCCGAAACCACCCCGACCGTTGCTTCCCGATGATGGGTCTGCACCCTACGTCGGTCAACGGCAATCCCCGCTGGCGCGAGGAGCTGGCTCTCGTCGGGCAGTTGTTGCAAACTCCGCCCGAAGGGATCGGCCGGTTCTGCGCCGTGGGCGAAATCGGGCTCGACTTCTATTGGTCGGGCGGTTTCCGCAGCGAGCAGACCGAAGCGTTCTGCCGCCAGTGCGAGTGGGCCCTGCAATTCGGCCTGCCCATCGCCGTGCATACGCGCAGCGCCTACCCCGAAATGATCGCCCTCGTCGAGGAATTCCGCGGCAGCGGGCTGCGGGGCGTGTTCCACGCTTTCGGCGAGGACCTTGCGACCTACGAAAAGCTGAAGTCCTGCGGCGACTTTCTTTTCGGCATCGGCGGGGTCGTCACCTTCAAAAACAGCAAGTTGGCCGACACCGTGCGCCACATGGAGTTGAGCGACTTGGTGCTCGAAACCGACTGCCCCTACCTCACGCCCGCACCCCACCGCGGCGAGCGCAACGAATCGGCCTACCTCGTCCACATATGCGCCAAAGTCGCCCAAATCAAAGAGCTGACCCCCGACGAAGTCGCGGCCGCCACTTCCGCCAATGCCCGGCGCATGTTCGGGGCAGGCGAACCTTGAATCCATCCCCGCCAACGACAACAACCGATATGGAAACCCCGAAATCCTCGATTCTGATCATCTATACCGGCGGCACGATCGGCATGAAGACCGACGCCGCGACCGGTGCGCTGGTACCGTTCGATTTCAGCGCCATCTACGACGAGTTTCCCTCGCTCAAGCGGCTCAACGTCGACATCGACGTGCAGACCATGTCGCCCGTCATCGATTCGTCCAACGTGGCCCCCGACAACTGGATCGCGCTGGCCGGGCTCATCCGCGACAACTATGCCCGCTACGACGGGTTCGTCGTCCTGCACGGCACCGACACCATGTCCTACACCGCTTCGGCCCTGAGTTTCCTGTTCGAGAACCTCGCCAAGCCCGTCGTCTTCACCGGGAGCCAGATTCCCATCGGCGTCCTGCGCACCGACGGCCGCGAGAACCTCATCACGGCCATCGAGATCGCCGGAGCCCGCCGCAACGGGGCGCCCGCCGTGCCCGAAGTCTCGCTCTACTTCCAGAACCGGCTCTTCCGCGCCAACCGCACCACCAAGCGCAGCGCCGAAGCGCTCAACGCCTTCCGCTCCTACAACTATCCCCCGCTGGCCGAGGTGGGCGTCAACATCGCCTACAACTTCCCGGCCGTCATCCGACCCGCCGTCGCCGACCCCGAGTTGCGCATCGCCCGACGGCTGGCCGACGGCATCGCCGTCATCAAGCTCTTCCCGGGGCTCGGCGAGCAGATCCTGCGGTCGATGCTCTCCGCTCCCGGGCTGCGGGCCGTGGTTCTGGAGACTTTCGGCGCCGGCAACGCCCCCACCAGCGAATGGTTCATCCGCGTGCTGCGCGAGGCCATCGGACACGGCATCATCATCCTCAACATCACCCAGTGCGGCGGCGGCAAAGTCTCGATGGAGCTTTACGAAACAGGGCTGCGGCTCCAGAAGGCCGGAGTGCTGTGCGGCTACGACATGACCACCGAAGCCGCCGTCTCCAAACTGATGTACGTGCTGGGGCTCGAACTCTCCGGCGAGGAGACGCTCGCCCTGCTGCGCAAACCCCTGCGCGGAGAATTTAGCGCCTGAGCCGTTGCATAAACCAAATTTTTTTTCTATATTTCGCACTGCTAACGTGCCCTATTCCGACCGAAAGCGAAGATGCCGGGCAGGGGATGCAAAATATAAAACATTAAAAAACTGACAGTTACACCATCCCGCATCCGGCATTCCGGGCGCGGGGCCTGCATGCGGAGCCGACCGCCGGAACCGTCCGCGACGAACCATTCCGGGCGTCCGAAGCCGGGAAACCGGCACGCTTCCGCAAAAAATCAGGCAGCGACGAAAAGTTTGACATTTAGAAGAGAACAACCTAATCAAATCAATTATCAAACACCACTATGAAAAAACTTTTTATGATTCTGTCGGTGGCCCTCTTCTCGCTGGGCACCGTGAATGCGTTCGCGCAGGAGGCTGCGGCCGCAGTCGAAGAGACCGAAACGGTTGCCGCCGAGGCTGCCGAAGCCGAAGTTGCAGTCGAGACCGTTGCTGCCGAAACCGAAATCGCCGGTGAAAGCATGCACCACATCCTGATGCAGAAGTTCCTCGAAGGCGGTTGGGGCTGGATGCTTCCCGTGCTTCTCTGCTTGGTGATCGGTCTGGCCGTCGCCATCGAGCGCATCCTCTTCCTGTCGCTTTCGACGATCAACTCCAAGAAGCTCATCGACGCTGTCGAGGAAGCTCTGCGCAACGGCGGCATCGAAGCTGCCAAGGACGTTTGCCGCAACACGCGCGGTCCCATCGCCTCGATCTACTATCAGGGTCTCGACCGCTACGAGCAGGGTCTGGACGCTGTCGAGAAGGCTGTCGTATCGTACGGTTCGGTTCAGACCGGCCAGATGGAGTCGGGTCTTTCGTGGATCGGTCTGTTCATCGCTCTCTCGCCGATGTTGGGCTTCATGGGTACGGTCGTAGGTATGATCGGTGCGTTCGACGCCATTCAGGCTGCCGGCGACATCAGTCCGACGCTCGTGGCCGGCGGTATCAAGGTCGCCCTTCTGACCACCCTCATGGGTCTTATCGCTGCGGTCATTCTCCAGTTGTTCTACAACTACATCGTTTCCAAGATCGACTCGCTCGTCAACGACATGGAGGATTCGTCGATCACGCTGATGGACATCCTGACGGCCTACAGCAAGAAATAATCTACCGTAAACAGCAGTTCACGCAATTATGAAAAAGATTCTTAACATATTGCTGGGCGTTCTGATGGCCGTCACCGCAGTTCTTCTGATCTGCGCGATCGCCACCGGCGGCTCGGAAGCTGCGATCGGTGCGAACCTGATCTGGGGATATTTCCTCTTCGTGTTCGCTATCGCCGCGGCTATCTTCTGCGCCGTCTTCGGAATGATCAAGAACCCGGCAGGCATCAAAGGCACCATTATCTCCGTAGCGTTGATTCTGGTCATCGTGGGTGCGTCGTATCTCTACTCCGCCAGCCACACGGTGAACATCATCGACTTGCAGAACAACGGCGTCTTCGGCCACGGCGAAACCGTGATCACCGAGACCAGCATTCTGGTGACTTACGTCGCTTTCGTCGCCGCTTTCCTGACGGCCATCGTTACGGAAATCCGGGGCGCTTTCAAATAATCGAAACCCATGGCAACGGATAAAAGAAAAGTACAGGAGATCAACGCCGGTTCGATGGCCGACATTGCCTTCTTGCTGCTGATTTTCTTTCTGGTCGCCACTACCATGAACACCGATACGGGTCTCGCGCGCATGTTGCCGCCGATTCCTCCCGAGGATCAGAAGCAGGAGGATATCAAGGTCAAGGAGCGCAACCTCTTTCTGGTGCTCATCAACGGTAGCGGTCAGATCATGGCAGGACAGCCCGGCAAGCAGGAGTTCATCGAGCTTCGCGAGCTCAAGGAGAAGACCAAGGAGTTCGTCCTCAACCGTTTGGACGACGCCGATCTGCCCGAGAAGGAGGACAAGGAGTTCGATCTTCCCGACGGCAGCAAGTGGGTCTATCCCGTCAGCATGGGCGTTGTTTCGCTGCAAACCACCCGCGATACGGGTTACCAGCCTTACATCATGGTCCAGAACGAGTTGGCCCGTGCGTTCAACGAGATTCGCGACGAGGTGGCCATGCACAAGTTCGGCGACAAGTTGGAGGCTCTGCCCGAGGAGCAGCGCAGCATCATCACCAAGGCCGTGCCCCTGAAGATTTCGGAGGCCGAGCCGCGTACCATTAAGAAGTAGGAGTTATGGCAGTAATGAAAAAGAAGGGCAACAAAGGTTTGCCCCCCATTTCGACAGCGTCGCTTCCCGACGTGATCTTCATGATCCTCTTCTTCTTCATGGTCTCCACGACCATGCGCGATCAGGAGTTGTTGGTGCGTTACAAGCTCCCCGAGGCTACCGAGGTGCAGAAGCTCGAAAAGAAGTCGCTCGTCAGCTACATCCACATCGGGCAGCCGTCGTTGGCCATGCAGGCCAAGTTCGGTACGGCTCCGCGCATCCAGCTCAACGATTCGTACAAGACGACCAAGGACATCCTCGATTTCTGCGCCGCCGAGCGCGACAAGCTCAGCGAGAACGACCGTGCTCTGATGACCATCTGCCTCAAGGCCGACGGTTCGACCAAGATGGGTATCATCACCGACGTCAAGCAGGAGCTCCGCAAGGCCAATGCGTTGAAAATCTCCTACGCGGCTTCCAAGTCGCTCGGGTATTAGGATTTTCCTCTCCCTTTCCACACCGGGCCTCTACAAAGAGGTTCGGTGTTTTTTTGTCCCCGCGGAAACGGCTGCCATTTCCGAATAACGCGGACAATTATCTTTCCTAAATGTCGGGGACGTTGTTCTCTGCCAGCAAAATGACATGCGCTTTCCCGACCATCAATGGTCTGCGGCTCGGGTTCGATTCCCCGCTATTGCTTTTTCCTTGCTGCCCCATGTCCACTTCTTGTCCGCCTCGCACAGACTTCACCGCCCTACCGCCCCATGTCCGCCCCGATAGACAACGTCGTACCGCCGCCCTACCGCTCCACTACTCCACTGCTCCACCGCCTCGGATAAATCCCGCACAGCAGGAGCTGCACAAAAAAAGAAGAATTCCGGTGCCTTGCGGTACCGGAATTCTCTGGTTAGGTTAGTTAGGTTAATGAGAGCGGGGTAGAATCCCCGACTATCGTATCACAAATATAACAGTATTTTGGTCAAAAAACAAATTTTTTTGTAATATTTTTCGACCCGGCATGCTTTTTTTCGTCATAAATTGAAATCGGCAAATTCCGCACGCCGGATTTTCGCAAGTTTTCGATTAAAGCGCCCCGCAAAGATTAAAGCGCTTCGCGCACCGCTTCCTCTTTCTTGTCGGGTTCGGCCAGCGTCATCGTGGTGTTGATGTGGCGGGTGCGATAGGTCGCAGGCGTCATCTGATACTCTTTCTTGAACAGTTTGATGAAGTGCGACGTGTTGGGGAAGGTGCATTCGTTGCCGATCTCCGATATCGACTTCGAGGTCGAGATCAGCAGCAGTCGCGAGTGCATGAGCCGTTGGCGGATATACCATTTGTGGGGCGGCATCTGGAAGTGGCGCCGGAATTCCTTCTTGAACGAGGTCAGCGAGCGGTTGGTCAGACGCGACAGTTCTTCGATCGATATGTCTTTGAATATGTGGTCGTAGACGATCTGTTCGAAGTTTTCCTTGGCCGCATCCACGTTGCTCAGCAGTTTGCTCTTGATGCAGCAGTCTTCGTGCGAGGCGATCAGGTAGATCAGTTCCGTCATCTTGATGTTTTCGGCCGTCTCGTCGTGGTGGAAATCTTCGTCGCGCAGGTAGTTGTTGGTGTTCGTGAAAAAGTTGCGCACGCTGCTCCACGCAGGCATCGATACGTGCATCCGGTGGTTGCAGTTTTCGCACGAGTGCGCGTTGGAGATGTTCAGTCCGTAGGTGATGTTCAGATGAAGCAGGATGCGTTGCAGGTCGGAGGGGGTGTAGTAGACCAGTATCTGCTCGAAAGGTTGGCCGTTTTCGGGGAAATGTTCGATGTAGTGGTGGCCGATGCCAAGATAGAAGATGTCGCCGCGGGTAAGTTTGCGGCGTTTGTCGCCGTCGTAGATGTACATGGAGCCACGCAGTACGTAGCCGATTGCATAGCGCGACAGGGTCTGTGACTGGATGCCGGAGTGAAGCGATTCGACATACTTCACAATCATCGGCTGTTGAGCCGACGAATTCACTGAATTCTTCATGTGTAGATTGTTAATTTTAGTTGTGCGAACAAGTGTTGCGTCACTTTTGTTGCACCCCAAATATACAATCTAAACTTTGATTCGTAAAATCGCTAATAGCAAATAAGGACGTACAAGTATATATTAACCTGAATTTGTCAATATTAAGACCGAATATATTATTGCAGAATCATATTGCAGACCGACCCGGCCAGACAAAGGGCGTAGATCGGTTGGGCGACACCCGGATGGGCACGTACGAAAAACAGCGGGAGCAGGACCGACAGCGGAACGGCCGCCAGCGCAAAGACCGCCGCCGTGGCGCCGGGCAGGCACGCCACCGCCCCGATCAGCAGCAGCGCTTCCAGATGATAGACCAGAATGCTCCGCGATCGGGAGCTCACGGCATACAGATCGGCATAGAAATATTGCAGGGCGAAAATCAGCAGCAGAGCCGCACCGCCCGCCAGCACCTGCACTCCGAAGGGGATTTCAAGGAAAATGCGCAGCCACTCGCCTTCGAGCAGCGTCTCGCCCATAGCCAGAAGCGGCGCATGGAATTCGGCGCCCGCGCCCCAGTTGACATAGCAGAGAAGCAGCACCGGAAGCAGCAGGCCCGCCAGCGCCACCAGCAGTTCGCGGAACGTGCGGTGGAAATGGAATACGGCCAGCGGCAAAAGCAGCACCAGCGGCAGGGTCTTGGGGGCAAGGATCAGCAGGATGCCCAGATGGAGCGCCCCCCGGAATATGGCATCGAACGCATAGCTCGTCGAATAGGAGCGGCAGAAGTTCTTGATGCTCAGCACAAGAAACAGCGCTCCGACATACATCGGCAGATCGGCGGCGCCCGCGGTCAGTCCGCCCGCAAGCACTCCGTAGAGCGGAATGGCTATGCAGGTGTTCATCGTGTAGAGGTTGTAGCGCACCGTCAGGTGTCCGGTGCGGATGCCCGCAACCACGATCAGCAGACACGTCAGAGCCCGGGCCCAGCTCGGGAACGCGGCTTGGAAGCGCAGCAGGAGTTCTCCCGGCATCCAGATGCCGGACAGTTGCGGTTCGGGCATGGAAACCGCGGCGCCCGCAGGTCCGTACACAGCCGTCGCAGCCAGAGCGGCGAGGGTCAGAAACGACGGGATGAAGGCTTGCCGGGCGATGTCGAACTTCATGCGGATGTACAAGGATTGGAATCGCAAAAATAGCGAAAAAAGCGGGATGTACGCAATTTATTCGTAACTTTGTATTCCATCCGCATGCTCCGGTGTCCCGGCATTTCGAGCAACGCGCTCTTCGAGCGGCGCATCGAGCCATGCGATCGTGCTTGCGCCATGTTGGAACTCTCCTACCAAAATCGTTTTCCCGAAGCCGGTTGCGACGAAGCAGGCCGGGGTTGTCTGGCCGGGCCGGTCTTCGCCGCGGCGGTGATCCTGCCGCCCGATTTCCACGACCCGCTGCTCAACGATTCCAAGCAGATGACCGAGCGCAACCGCGACAAACTGCGGCGCATCATCGAGTCCGAGGCGGTGGCTTGGGCCGTGGAGGCGGTGGCTCCCGGGCGCATCGACGAGATCAACATCCTCAACGCTTCGTTCGAGGGGATGTCGTCGGCCGTGGCCCGGCTCGACCCGCAGCCGGGGTTCCTCGCCATCGACGGCAACCGGTTCCGCACCCGGTTGGAGATCCCCTATTGTTGCATCGTCAAGGGCGACGGCAAATATGCCGACATCGCCGCCGCTTCGGTGCTCGCCAAAACCCACCGCGACGAATACATGCTGCGGCTGGCCGAGGAGTTTCCGCTGTACGGGTGGCAGAAGAACAAGGGTTACCCCACGCGCGAGCATCGGCTCGCCATCCGCAAATACGGGTTGACGCCCCACCATCGGCTCACTTTCAACCACGAAATCGACCAGCTCGAACTGCCGTTCGGCGAATGACCCGAGCAATGTCCGGGCTTTCTTGCTGAAGTGTTATAACGTTTTAGCAACATGCTAAAACGTTATAATCCGCCCCGCTGTCCCGTCGGCTGCGGCTTCGCTTTCTGCTTCAAAAACTCCGGCTGCCGCCGGTCCGTTCCCTTGCGGACAATCCGCCGCCCGCCGTTCTCCGGAAAAACCGCCCCCCAACGACGACCTGCCCGAGATTCTTACAACCGGCAACTAATAATGCGGCGTTTTCCGGGAAATATCAATTATTTTTCCTATTTTTGCATCAATTAGGAAAATAGTGAACTTGAATGCCGAAGTTCCATGACAAGGTAGACGTACTCAGAAAACCCGGATGGCTGAAAATCCGTCTGCACCGCACGGCCGACTATGCCGACGTGCAGCGGATCGTCGAGAAGCACGAGTTGCACACCATTTGCAGCAGCGGGCGTTGTCCCAATCAGGCCGAATGTTGGAGCCGCAGGACCGCGACCTTCATGATTCTGGGCGACATCTGTACGCGCGGCTGCCGTTTCTGCGCCACGCAGACCGGGCGGCCCCTCGCCCCCGATGCCGACGAGCCCCGACGGGTCGCCCAGAGCGTCGCACTGATGAAACTGAGGCATGTCGTCGTTACTTCCGTGACACGCGACGATCTTCCCGACGGCGGGGCCCACCATTGGGCCGCCACCGTGGAGGCCGTCCGGTCGCAGAATCCCGACGCCGCCATTGAGCTCCTTATTCCCGATTTCGACGCCCGGCCCGATTTGTTGGATGCGGTCCTCGCGTCGAAGCCCGACATCGTCGGGCACAACATCGAAACCGTCGAGCGACTGACTCCCGTGGTGCGTTCCCGGGCACGGTACCGCACCAGTCTGGAGACCCTGCGCCACCTGAGCGACCGGGGCGCCTGCGTCAAAAGCGGGTTGATGGTCGGTCTGGGCGAGAGCGATGAGGAAGTTTTGCAGACGTTGCACGACTTGCGTCAGGCAGGTGTCGGCATCGTGACGCTCGGCCAGTACCTTCGGCCTTCTCTGGAGCACTATCCCGTTGCGGCGTACGTCGCTCCCGAAAAATTCGAGTGGTACCGGCTCCGGGCTTCGGAGATGGGTTTCGACTATTGCGCAAGCGCTCCGTTGGTCCGGTCGTCGTACATGGCCGAGGAAGCGTTGCGCAAAGCCAAAGGGCGGCAGGCATGAAAGCCTCGTACCGCAACCTCGGGCTGATGGATTACTCCGCTTGCTGGGAGTTGCAGCAAAGGTTGTTCGAGGCGCTCCTCGCCGAGAAAAACCGGCAGCGCAGCGGCTCGGGCGATAGGTCCGCATCGGACAGCGCCGGCACCGTGCTGCTCGTCGAGCATCCGCCGGTCTACACGCTGGGCAAAAGCGGCCGCGCAGAAAATCTGCTCGTCGACCATGCGGCGCTCGAACGGTTGGGGGCACAGTTCTTTCACATAGACCGCGGCGGCGACATCACCTTCCACGGGCCGGGACAGCTGGTCTGCTACCCCATCCTCGACCTCGAGCGCATCGGGATCGGCCTGAGGGAGTACATCGACCGACTCGAAGAGACGGTCATCCGCACCGTTGCCCGCTTCGGCATCGCAGCTGGGCGCATCGCCGGGGCTTCGGGCGTCTGGATCGAGGAGCCGGGAAGAGAATCCGGCGAAAAAACGACCGGCACGAGCCCGGCCGCAGAAGACGATGCCGAGGTAACAAGCATCGGCGAAGCGCCCCGAAAACAACAAGGCGCACCCCGCAAGATCTGCGCAATAGGCGTGCGTTCTTCGCGTTATGTTACCATGCACGGCTTCGCGTTGAACGTCGCCACCGACCTCGGATGGTTCGCGCGCATCAACCCGTGCGGGTTCAGCGACCGCGGCGTGACTTCGATAGCCCGCGAAACGGGTCGCGAGGTCGCCATGAAAGAGGTCGAACGGTTGTTGCTCAAGGAGTTGGAGCAGCAGCTGGACATAGAGTTGGAAAAGTAAATGTTAAAATATATAAATAGTAGTTCGTATGCCCATAGAAAAACGTTGGGTAGTGAAACCGCAGGGCGATGCCGAAGCGGTGGCTGCGTTGTCGGCCGCGCTCAAGCTCTCGCCCGTGCTGGCCAATCTACTCGTACAGAGAGGCATAGACACCGTAGAAAAGGCGGAAAAATTCTTTAGGCCCAGTCTCGCCGACCTCCACGACCCGTTCCTGATGAAGGACATGGACAAGGCGGTCGAGCGGGTCGAGCGGGCCGTCGCGAACAATGAGAAGATCATGGTTTACGGCGACTACGACGTGGACGGCTGCACGGCCGTCGCGCTGGTCTACAAGTTTCTCCGCCAGATCGGGCATAAAAACCTGACCTTCTACATTCCCGACCGTTACACCGAGGGTTACGGCATCTCGGTCAAGGGTATCGACCTCGCAGCCCGCAAGGGCGTGGGGCTCATCATCGCCCTCGACTGCGGTATCAAGGCCACGGAGAAGGTCGTCTATGCCAAAGAGAAAGGCGTGGATTTCATCATCTGCGACCACCATCTTCCGGCCGAGGAGATCCCGCAGGCCGTAGCCGTGTTGGACCCCAAGCGGGTCGATTGTTCCTACCCGTTCGACGAGTTGTCGGGTTGCGGCGTGGGGTTCAAGCTCGTGCAGGCCTATGCCCAGAAGAACGGTATTCCGTTCGAGCAGATTCTCGGGCTGCTCGACCTGCTGGTCGTCAGCATCGCGTCCGACATCGTGCCTCTGGTCGACGAGAACCGCATCCTCGCCTACTTCGGGTTGAAGTACCTCAACCGCGAGCCCTCCAAAGGGTTGTTGTCGATCATCAAGATCTGCGGGCTCGACAAGCACAACATCACCATCGACGACATCGTCTTCAAGATCGGACCGCGCATCAACGCCGCCGGGCGCATGCGCATGGACGAGACCGACGAGAACGCTTCGCCGTCGGGGGGCCATGCCGCCGTCGAGTTGTTGATCGAGGGCAACGAGAGCGTCGCCGAGGAGTTCGGCAACGTCATCGACGCCTACAATCAGGACCGCAAGTCGATCGACCGCAGCGTCACGCAGGAGGCCCACAGTTACATCGAGAGCAATCCCGAGCTCAAGAGCCGCAAGAGCACCGTCATCTACAATCCCAAGTGGATGAAGGGCATCGTCGGCATCGTCGCCTCGCGGTTGATCGAGACTTACTACCGGCCCACCGTCGTGCTGACCATGAGCAACGGTTTCGTCACCGGATCGGCCCGTTCGGTCCCCGGCTTCGACCTCTATCAGGCCGTCGAGTCGTGTTCCGACCTGCTGGAGAATTTCGGCGGCCACATGTACGCCGCAGGTCTTACGATGAAGCCCGAGAACGTCGAGGAGTTCACCCGGCGGTTCAACGACTTCGTCGAGAGCCACATCGACCCGCAGATGCTCGTTCCGCAGGTCGACATCGACAGCGAACTGCTCTTTTCCGACATCACGCCCAAGTTCCGCGACCACCTCAACCGCTTCCAGCCCTTCGGGCCCGGCAATGCGGCTCCGGTCTTCGTCACCTACGGCGTGAGCAACCACGGCGATGCCCGGCTCGTCGGCATGGAGTGCGAGCACCTGCGCATGGACCTGATGCAGCGGCAGAAGCCCAACACGCGCATCCAGTCCATCGCGTTCCAGCAGCCCACGCACTACGAGTGGGTCCGCGCAGGCAAGCCCATCGACGTTTGTTACCAGATCGTCGAGAACCACTACCGCGGCTCCGTCACCACGCAGTTGCGCATCAAGGACATCAAACCGGTGGTTAAATAAAGGGAAAGGTGAAAAGTGAGAAGTGAAAGGTGCGGTAAGCGGATTCGAAACTTGCTGCGTGATTAAAAAAGAAAGGTGAAAGGAGCAAGAGCCCTTTCACCTTTTTCGGTCGGATGCGGAAAGCGAAAAACATTCGGATAGGCTTTTCACATTTCCCTTTTCACTTTTAACTTTTCACCTCTCACTTTTCACCTTTCACCTTTAACTTTTCCCTCCAGCCAAGTCACTCTCGCCGCATCGTCCGCTTCGGGCAGGGGCGCAGGTACGAAGTCCGAATAGCCCATCGCTATGACGCACAGGGGTTCGCAGCCCTCGGGCAGAGGCAGCAGGGTCCGCAGATAGTCGGTCGCCGTCTCGCCGTCCGGAGCATCTTTCAGCCGCGGCCGTCCGTCGACATGCACCCAGCACGACGCCAGCCCCTCGTCCACGCAGGCCAGTTGCAGCAGCGTGGCCGCTATGGCACAGTTTTCGCGCCACAAGTCGGTCTTGGCGGCATCGCCCAGCACCACGATCGCCATCGGCGCCCCTTTCATGAAGCCAGCGCCGTAGTCGCGCATCTCAGCCATGCGGGCCACCGCAGCCGGATCATCGACCGCCAGAAACCGCGTCGAACGGCTGTTGCGCGACGAGGGGGCCCCAAGGGCCGCTTCCAGCACGCGGCCCACGACTTCGCGCGGTACGGGCCGGCCGTCGAACTTGCGGACCGAGCGGCGGCGGCGTATGATTTCCTTGAATTCCATAAATTCTGTTGTTTTCGTGCGTTACTTGCAAAGATAGTGAAAAAAGCGTACTTTTGAATGGCAAAACATCATCCCACCATGAACGACACCTTCCGCTTCACCATCGCCCTGATCTACGATTTCGACGGCACGCTGGCTCCCGGCAACATGCAGGAGTACGATTTCATCCCCGCCGTGGGCAAGAGCAACAAGGAGTTCTGGACCGAGGCCAATTCGCTGGCCGAGGAGCAGGACGCCGACATGGTGCTCACCTACATGGCGCGCATGATTCAGGGCGCCCGGTCCAAGGGGTTGTCGCTGCGGCGCGAGGCTTTTCAGGAGTCGGGGCGCAAGGTGGCGTTGTTCCGCGGTGTGAAAGAGTGGTTCGGGCGCATCAACCGCTACGGCGCCGAGCGCGGCATCCGCATCCTCCACTACATCAATTCTTCCGGATTGAAGGAGATCATCGAGGGCACCGACATCGCCCGCGAGTTCCGCAAGATCTACGCCTGTTCGTTCCTCTACGACATCGACGGCATCGCCTACTGGCCCGCCGTGGCGGTCAACTACACCAACAAGACGCAGTTCATCTTCAAGATCAACAAAGGGGTCGAGTCGGTCTCCGATTCCAAGATGGTCAACCGCTACATCCCCGAGAACGAGCGGCCCGTGCCGTTCAGCCGGATGATCTACGTCGGCGACGGCACCACCGACATCCCCTGCATGCGGCTGGTGAAGAACTACGGCGGCCACTCCATCGCCGTCTATAACCCCGAGCAGAAGGGGGCCCACCGCGAGATGGCGTCGCTCATTCAGGACAACCGCGTCAACCACGTCTGCCCGGCCGATTATACCGACGGCTCCCAGATCGATACGCTCGTCAAAATGATCATCGACAAGATCGACCTCGACGACCGGCTCGAGCACCGCGACCTCGTCTTCTGACCCGCCTGCGTCCTGCACAAGCCGAAATCGCGAAGCCCTAACGGCAAAAAATCCGCCGATTTCTTGCGGGGGGGGGTAATTGTCTTATATTTGCAACCGTAACCTGCCAAACCCCTGAACTTATGAAGAAACTTCTGTTGTTGCTTCTGCTGCCGCTCTTTCCGGCCGCACTGCTGGCGCAGGAAGAAGTGGCCGCCGCCCGCAAACGCGAGCCGTTCGTACCGCAGCACGAGCTGCGCCTCACAGCCGGGGCTTTCCCGATTCTGCCCTCCATGTTCGATTGGGTGGGATGCGCCGACGGAATCTTTTACGACCGAACCCACCGCGGTCCGGTCTACACGAGCGGAACATGGTCGCTCACCTACGACTACCGGTTCAAGAAGTGGTTCGACCTTGGGGTGACGCTCAGCTACTACGGCAAATACAGCCGCTCCTACAGCAACAGGGATTCTTCGCCGGTCGGCCGCAACCGGGCCCATGCCTTCACGGTCATGCCCGTCGTGCGCTTCACGTGGGTCAACTCCAACTGGGTGCGCATGTACTCGACGCTGGGGCTCGGGGCGACGGTCTCCGGCGGGCGCTTCGACTACGACTCGGAGCGTTTCCGCAATGGCTTCCTCGCCTTTCAGCTCACACCGATAGGCATTTCGGTCGGGCGCTCGTTCTTCGGATTCGCCGAATTGGGATTGGGCGCGCAGGGCGTCTTCATGATGGGCGTCGGTTACAAGTTCAAACCTCGAAACATGCGTGCACGATGAAACGGATATTGATATGGCTGGCAGCCGCGGCCGCGCTGACGGGCTGCCGGATCGAAGAAGCCGAATATTTCGACCCGACCCAAGAGGGTCTCTACATGTTCCGGGAAGCGAACCGCAGCCTCGGGGAAACGGCTGCCGTTGCAACGCGCGTGCTGCTTTTCGACCTCTACTACTCGGCTTCCGAAGAGGAGCGGGAAGTCGTGCACAATCGTTATTTCTACTCCTCGCGCATTGTCATCTCCGACGACGGATGCCACATCATCGACGGCACCAGCGACCTGATCATCTACACCGGCGGGCAGCCGCTCTCGACCGAAGGGGCCGTCTGGCGATATGCCTATTCTTCGCAAAGTTACCTCGAAAGCGAGATGCCGACAATCAGCTGCCGCAAGAACGAAACCGGTCCGGATACCTACGACTTCCGGTTCCCCGACAGCGACGGACAATGGTCGGTGACGCCGTTCTACTGCAACCAGCCGCAGCCCGACGGCCCGACCCGCTACTGGTGCGAATTGCGAATCAAGGGCACGGGCCGCTCGTCCGAACAAGGCTGTTTCCTCGATTTCGGAACCGTCGCCTACGAAATCCTCGAACCGTTGAAATACAATTCGGAAAAACGCTCGCAGTTCCAAGGCGGCAAACTGAAGCTGACCGCAACAATCGACCACGAAGAAACGGAAGCCACCGCCAAATATATCGACGATGACCACGTAGTGATTTCATACGGCTCCCACGCCAAAACTCATTGGTATTGAAAGACATGGAAATTATTTTCGCCACCAACAACGCCCACAAGCTCAGCGAGGTGCAGGCCGTGCTGGGCGAGGGTTTCCGGCTCGTCACGCCGCGCGACTGCGGCGTCACCGAGGAGATTCCCGAGACGCAGGCCACCCTCGAAGGCAATGCCCTGCAAAAAGCGCGTTATCTCTACGAACGCACGGGCCGCGATTGTTTCGCCGACGACACCGGGCTCGAAGTCGAAGCCTTGGGCGGCGCTCCGGGCGTCCATTCGGCCCGCTATGCCACCGACGGCCACGACTTTGCGGCCAACAACCGCCTGCTGCTGAAAAATCTTGCCGGGCAGCAGAACCGCCGGGCGCGCTTCCGCACGGTCATCGCGCTGATCCTCAACGGCGAAGAACATCTTTTCGAGGGGATCGTCGAGGGGCGCATCATCGACACCGAGCGAGGTGCCGAGGGCTTCGGCTACGACCCGCTTTTCCAGCCCGAGGGCAGCGGCTCGACCTTCGCCGAGATGGACGCCGCAGCGAAAAACGCCGTCTCGCACCGCGGCCGCGCCGTGCGCAAACTCGCCGCTTATTTGCACGGCATCGATAAATAAGGTACCTTTGTCGCCCCGAAGTCGTTTCGGGTGCATTTGTATGGAGACGAAAAACTACGAGAAACAAGAGCGTTTCGACGCCGCGACGGTCCGGGCGCTCGAAGAGCACTATAGCGCCATCCTCCGCCTGCTGGGCGAGGATCCCTCGCGCGAGGGGCTCGCGAAGACCCCCGAGCGGGTGGCCAAGGCCATGTCGTTCCTGACCAAGGGCTACGGCGAGAATCCGCTCGACATCCTGCGTTCGGCCATGTTCCGCGAGGAGTACAAGCAGATGGTGCTCGTCAAGGACATCGAGCTCTACTCGCTCTGCGAGCACCACATGCTGCCTTTCTACGGCAAGGCCCACGTGGCCTACATCCCCGACGGCCATATCACCGGGTTGTCGAAGATCGCCCGCGTGGTCGAGTGTTTCGCCCGGCGGCTGCAAGTACAGGAACGGTTGACCGTGCAGATCCGCGACTGCATTCAGGAAGCGCTCAACCCCATGGGCGTGGCCGTGGTCATCGAGGCCAGCCACATGTGCATGCAGATGCGCGGCATCGAGAAACAGCAGTCGGCCACCACCACCTCGGCCTTCACGGGCATCTTCCTCTCCGACCACCGCACGCGCGAGGAGTTCATGACCCTCATTTCGCATCGATACCGGTAGCGGTCCGCCGCCGCCCGCATTCGGACGCTTTCCTGCCGGGAAGCGTCTTTTTTCGTGTCCGGTCCGGTTTTTCGTCGGCGCGCTGCCGCTTGCGGAACGAATTTTGAATCCGCACCCTCCCGACAGCAAACCATAAATCTGAACAACCATGACCTTCAAAACCATCCACTACCTTGCGATCGCACTGCTCGCGGCTGCGGTCTGCTCGTGCCAGAAGGATCCGTCGACATCGGACCTGCACCGGGAGTACTTAGTCTACACCGACCGCGACCGCGCCGCCGACTTCGCGGCTTTCGAGACTTTCTATCTGCCCGACAGCATCCTGATCATCGGCAACAACAAGCAAACCGAGTACTGGAAAGACGGCGACGCGCTGGAGATCGTCGGCACCGTGGCCGCCGAGCTGGAGTTGGCCGGATACCTGCGCACCGCCGAAAAGGAGAGCGCCGATCTGGGCATCCAGCTCAGCTACGTCGAGCGCGAAACCTACTACGTCGGTTCCGGCAACCCCTACTGGTGGTCGTACTATCCCTATTATTGGAGCCCCGGGTTCTGGGGCGACTGGATGGACTGGTACTACCCCTACCGCGTCTACTACGGTTATACGGCAGGGTCGCTGCTGCTCGAAATGATCAACCTCGACAGCAATCCGGTCGGAGAAAAGCGGCTGCCCGTCGTCTGGGACAGTTTCATAAGCGGGCTGCTCACCTCGAACGCAACCCTCAATCAGGAGCGGACGCTCGAAGCCGTCGCACAGGCTTTCGCCCAGTCGCCCTACCTCTACAAATAGTTTCGTCTAAATCTACGCAACGATCATGAAAACAACGAAATATCTCCGTATTTTCGCGCTCTGCGCCGTGTTGCTGGCCTTCGCCCGGCCCGGTCAGGCACAGATCTTCCCCCATTCCTACATCAACATCGACTGGCAGGTCAACGTTCCGCTGGGCGATTCTTTCGCCGACAAGGCTTCGGGCTGGGGCATGAACTTCGAGGGCGGCTACCGCATCACTCCGGCCGTCGCCGTGGGTCCCTTCATCTCGTTCCACACCAACCTCCAGAACTTCGACCGCCAGACGTTGCAGCTCAGCAACGGTTCGGCGCTCACCACCAGCCAGAAGCACGCTTCGTTCCAGCTGCCGTTCGGCGTCACGGGCCGTTACAGTTGGTTCAACGAAAGCATCTTCCAGCCCTACGCCGGGTTGAAGTTAGGTGCCTGTTATTCGCAGTTGTCGTCCTACTACTATGTCATCAAGCAGTACGACAATACGTGGGGTTTCTACCTTTCGCCCGAAATCGGCCTTTCGATCTTCCCCAATCCCAACTACCGTTTCGGGTTGCATCTGGCCCTCTATTACAGCTACGCCACCAACAGCGGCAGCGTGTTGACCTACAAGACCGACAACCTCAACAACTTCGGCTTGCGCGTAGGTATTTCCTTCTGAAACGGAATGCAAAAGGCGGAAATGCGTCTGCCGGCGCTTCCCGCCTCGCAAAAGAAGAGGGTCCCGAAAATATCGGGACCCTCTCTTTTATCGCGTCGAGCGCAGATTTATTCGGCCGTCTCGGCAGCAGCTTCGCAGTTCTCGCAAGCGGCCGTCTCGGTCTTCTCGCACTCGCCGCAGCAGGTAGCTTCGCCTTCGGCAGCAGCCTCTACAACGGTGGTCTCTTCAGCGGCAGCCTCGGCAGCCTTCTTCGTGGTGTTGCCGCAGCAGCCTACCATAGCGACGGCTGCCAGCGCAATAGCGAAAGAAAAAATCTTTTTCATAGCTTCAAACGTTTGAAATTAGTGGTTTTACATCGCCGCAAAGTTAGGCAATCGTAGGAAATATGCAAGAAAAATCCGATTTATTTCAAACGCCAAAGCCCGTTCAGCGCCGGAAATCGCCCAGCGAAAGGGGTTCGCTCTTGGGAAAGGCCTTGGGAAAGGTGCCCGATACTTGTCCTTTCAGGATGATCGCTTCCTCGATGGTCAGGCAGTTGCCCACCGTCACCCGGAAATAGGGATTTTCATAGAACATGTAGACCGGGGTCCCGGGGAAGGTCTCTTCGAAAAGTTGTTTGGCCGCCGCCGCTCCCGCCCGGGCGTTCTGGCCGTTGTCGGCATAGATGCACACCCGGTAGGCTTTGAGCATCGGATGGCGCACGCCGCGCAGCGCTTCGGCCACCGCTTGGGCGGCATCGTCGTATTCGGCCACCGTCACCGTCGCCGGAGTCTGGGAATTCCGGGCCGCCGCAGGCCGGGCCAGCCGTTCCTTGAAGGCTCCCAGCGACTGGGCCGCCGCCGGACGCACGCATGCCGCCGCCGCAACGAGCGACACGGCCAACAAACACTTACGTATCACGGTTCAAAATAGTTTTTCAGTTCTTCCAACGTCACGCCAAAGGTATTCAAAAATTCGGACAAAGGCATCTTCTCCCGGCAAATATTTACCCGGGCCGGGCCTCCCCGCCCGCGGACCTCGAAGGATACCGCCACCGCCGAAATGTCGCCCCGCCCGATGCGCCGCGCCAGTACATAGGCTGCCAGCGGGTCGGAGATCTTCAGCCGCCAGCGGGTCGCAACGCTGCCCCGGCTGCGGCGCGGCACTTCGACCGGGTCGCACAGCTCCGCTCCCGCCACCAGCGACGGACCCATAAAAATGTCGAGCGACGTTTCGTTCAGAAGCAGTTTGTAGCCCGTGTCGTTGCGTACGCGCAGCAGGATGTCCAGCCCCGTCAGCGAGTGCATTTCGATGCGTTCGACCGCCTCCACCCGGATGCTCTCGCGCAGCTTCTCCGCCTTCCGGCCGCACGAGGTCAGCCCCGCGCACAGCGCCAGACACAGCAGAGACAAAAATAGTTTACGGTTCGCCATTTTCATTGTTTTCGGAAAGGCCGCCGGGTCATCGCCGACCCGTGCTAAAACGTTTTAGCAATCATCTCACCTATATATATATGCGCTATCCCGCCGCTCAGGCTGCGGGCCCGGCATTCGCGGAACCCGGCCCGGCCCATCATCGCCACGAACGCTTCGGGCGAGGGGAATTCCCCCACCGAAGCCGGAAGATAGGCGTATGCCTGCCTGTCGTGCGACACCATGCCGCCCACCCACGGCAGCACCTTGCCGAAATAAAACCCGAACAGCGCCCGGAACAACCGGTTGCGGGGGCGCGAGAACTCCAGTATAACGACTTTGCCCCCGGGCTTTATTGCGCGGGCCAGTCCGCACAGCCCGGCATGCAGGTCGCCGAAGTTGCGCACGCCGAAAGCCACCGTCGCCGCATCGAAGCAAGCGCCCTCTTCCGCCGGATGCTCCGCATCGCCCTGCCGCAACGCGATCCGGTCGGACAAACCGCGTGCCTCGACCTTGCGCCGCGCCACGTCGAGCATCTTCTCCGACAGGTCGACGCCCGTAATGTGCGCATCGCCCATGCGCCGCGCCAGCTCGATGGCCAGATCGCCCGTGCCGGTCGCCATGTCGAGAATCCGCCGCGGCGCACCCCGGCGCACCTCTTCCACCGCCTGCCGACGCCACCGCCGGTCGATGTTGAACGAAAGCGCATGGTTGAGGAAATCGTAGCTCGGTGCGATGTTGTCGAACATCCCGCGCACCTCCTCTTTCTTCGTAGAGCCTGTATTATAGGGTTTTACCGTCATTCGTAGCGAATAGCTTCATGGGGTTTTATCATCGAGACGACCGAAGCCGGAATCAGCAGCAGCGCCACGATGACGGCGAGCACCCCCGCGTTGAGCAGGAGCCACCACCACCCCAGAGCCACCGGCACTTCGGACAGCAGGTAGCCCTCGGCATCGAGCTTGACGATCCCCGTCCACTGCTGCAACAAGCACAGTGCCAGCCCGATGCCGTTGCCCCATGCCATGCCGCGCAGGGCGATGAACGCCGCCCGGAACAGAAAGACCCGCCGCAGCGGACCATTGCGCATGCCCAGCGACTTGAGCAGTCCGATCATGCGCGTGCGCTCCAAGACGAGGATGAGCAGCGCCGAAGTCATGTTGAAAAAAGCCACCGTCAGCATGATGACGATGATGACCGCCGCATTGACGTCGTGGGCCTTGAGCCAGTCGAAAATATTGGGATACTGATCCTCTACGCTGCGCACCGTCAGGTTGTCGGCCACGCCGCTCTCGTCGAGAAAAAGTTTGCGGTCGAGCCGCCGGGCGAAATCGCCGGAAGCCGCCGCATCGCCGGTCCATATCTCGTAGCCCGTGATCTGCTCGGGCGACCAGTCGGACAACCGCTGGACGTTGCGCAGATCGGTCATCACCACCGAATTGTCCATCTCGTCCATCCCCGAAACATAGAGCCCCGCCACCTTGAACCGGTCGCGGCGAGGCATGCGGCCCTGTTGGACGAAGAGCATTTCGACCCGGTCGCCCACGCCCAGCATCAACCGCTGCGCGAGGTTGCGCGAGAGCAGAATCTCCTTGGTGCGGACCGAATCGCCCACCCGCGGCAGAGCCCCCTCTGCAAGCCACTCGCCGAACGAACTCCAATCGTAGCTCGCGTCGACCCCCTTGAGCACGACCCCCTCCACAGCGTCGCCGGTGCGGACGATGCCCCCGCGCACGGCATAGGGGGTCATGGCGACGAATCCCTGCGTCGAACGGATCATCCGCTCCAACGGCTCGCTGCGCCGCACGGGCTCGCTGTCGAGCGCCTGCACGCTGCGGATGTCGGTGAGCGTCGCATGGGCCGCGAACCCGGTGATCTTGCGCGTCACCTCGCGCTTGAAACCCATCATGACGGCCAGCGAAAGGATCATGACCCCGACGCTCAGCGCCACCGACACCACGGCGATCCGCTCCATCACGCCGGGCTTTTCTCCGGGGGCGGGACGGGCGGTGCGGCGGGCAATAAAAAACGCGAGATCCACAGGCAGGTACGATTTATGGGAAATCCATGCAAAGTAACATAAAAATTCGTATTTTTGCCCCACCGGACGGCATTTTTTGCAGAACGGGCGAGCCCGTTCCGGCCGCCGTTGCGGGCGCACACCTCGAAAAACCGCAGATTATGATTTTGCAACCCCTTGTCGCTCTGCTCCATGCAGGCCTCTACGTCGGCCACTACTCCAACGACCCGGCCACCATGGGCATCTTCGTGCTTATCATCGTCATAGGCATCGCCGGCTACATCGTGCAGGCACGGCTCGAATCGGTCTTCGCCAAATACTCCAAGGTGCAGTTCCCCGGCGGACTGACCGGAGCCGAAGTGGCCGAGAAGATGCTGCGCGACAACCATATCCACAACGTTCGGGTGACCCATGTCAAGGGCCACCTGACCGACCATTTCGACCCGCGCAGCATGACCGTCAACCTGAGCGATTCGGTCTGGTCGTCCAACAGCGTGGCCGCGGCGGCCGTGGCGGCCCACGAATGCGGCCATGCCATCCAGCACGCCCGCGACTATGCCCCGCTGCGGCTGCGTTCGCAGCTGGTGCCGGTGGTGACCTTCTCCTCGAAGGCGGCCATGGCCACCATCATCGTCGGACTGCTCATCATGGCGGCCACGAACAACGAAATCGTCTGCTGGATAGGCGTGGGGCTCATCGCCATGTCGGCCCTCTTCTCGCTGGTGACGCTGCCCGTCGAATACAACGCTTCGGCCCGCGCGCTGGAGTGGCTGGAGACGAGCCGCACCATGCAGGGAGCGCAGCTCGTGCAGGCCCGCGAAGCCCTGACGTGGGCGGCCCGCACCTATCTGGTGGCGGCCGTCAGCGCCATCGCCTCGGTGCTCTACTATGTCTTTCTGATCCTCGGACGCCGCCGGTAATGGAGAAAGGGGCCGAAAACTACACCCGCAGCGGATGGGTCGCAGCCGCAGCGCTCATCGGAGTGCTCGTGGCCGTGAGTTTCATCCCCCCGCAGAGCGTGGGCGGCGTGAAGTTCCGGCGCGCCAACATCCTCTCGGACCTCGTGGCTTTCGACGACACTCCGACCCGCACCCCCGAATCGGCGGTCTTCAACGAAGAGGAGTTCCAAGTCGACATGGCCGAGGTGACCGAACGCATCGAAGCCGACATCCTGCCGCCCCGCGTGCGGACGCTCTTCGAGTGGACGATCGGCCGCGACACCAGCACACGCACCGCCGCGATGCCCGACACGGTCGCCCGTCACCGGCACATCACCCCCATCGAAGAGTTCGATTCGCTGCGCAGCGACGGCATGCGGGCTTTCTACGACACTCTGCTCACGGCCCGGCGCCCCGTGCGCATCGCCGTGCTGGGCGATTCGTTCATCGAGGGCGACATCCTCACCGCCGACCTGCGCGAACAGTTGCAGGAGACCTACGGCGGCGGCGGCACGGGCTTCGCCCCCATGGCTTCGCCCCTGACCTATTTCCGCCGCACGGTCAAAACTACCTCCAAAGGGTGGACGGCCTACAACATCATGCAGCGCAAGAAGACCCCCGAAGCCCTGCGCGAAAAATTCTATGTCTCCGGCTGGGTCTGCCAGCCCGCGCCCGGCGCCTCGACCCGCTGGGAGCCCACCTCCTACCGCCGCAGGCTCGACGCCTGCACCTGCGGCCGCATCTTCTTCCTCTCGCCCGCCGAAAGCCGCATCGAAGTGACGGTCAACGACACCCTGCGGCAGGAGTTCGTCGTCGAGGGCGACCCCGCCGTGCGGCAGATCGCCGTCGAAGCGCCCCGCATCGGCTCGCTGGGCTTCCGTGTAGTCTCCGGCACCGAGGGATTCGTCGGCTACGGCGCTGTCATGGAAGGCGGCGGCGTGAGCGTCGACAACTACTCGATCCGCAGCAACAACGGGCAGGCCATGTTCTGGACCGACCCTTCGATCGACGCCCAGATCGACGCCATGCTCGACTACGATCTGGTCATCCTGCAATACGGGCTCAACATCATGCAGAAGGGGGTGCGCAACTACACCAACTACGCCGCCAAGATCGAGAAGATGATCAGCTTCGTGCGCGAATGCTTCCCCGGCGCCGCAGTGCTCGTGATGGGGGTCAGCGACCGTTCCGTGCGCAACGACACCGAATTCGAGCCGATGGATGCCGTGCCCTGCATGACCGCCTACCAGCGGATGGCCGCGCGCAACTCGCAAGCCGCATTCTGGCCCACGAGCGACGCCATGCGAGCGTTGGGCGGCATGCCGCGCTTCGTGCGCAACGGTTGGGCAGGCAAGGACTACACCCACATCAACTACGCCGGAGGTACCCGCATCGCCACGGCTCTCTTCGACGCGCTCAACAGCCGGGTGCGCGCCGTCCATGAGAGCCGCCGGCTGTGGCGCTCGCAGCAGCGGCCCGTCATGGATTCGCTCCAAAGCGAGCACCTGCGCCGCCAACTGCTCTTCCACCCCCGGCCCCTCGACCCGACCCCATGACGCTGCCCGCCACCGACGATATCGCCGCCCGAATCGGAGCGCTGCTCGCGTACGACGCCGCTTCGCCGCTGATCTTCAGCAGCGGGCTTTTTCTGTTTCTCTTCACGGGGTTCCTGCTTCTCTACGCGGCGTTCCACCGCCGGCCCACGGCGCGGATCGTCTATGTGGTGCTCTTTTCGCTCTACTTCTATTATAAGTCGAGCGGCATCTATTTCCTGCTGCTGATCTTCGCCGCGACGAGCGACTACTGGATCGCACGGGCCATCTTCAACACCCTCAGCCTGCGGACCAAAAGATGGCTCGTGGCGCTCAGCGTAGCCGTCAACCTCGGAATGCTGGGCTATTTCAAGTACACCAACTTCTTCGTCGAAATCTCCAACCAGCTTTTCGGGCAGGGCTTTCTCCAGTTCCAGAACATCTTCCTGCCGGTGGGCATCTCGTTCTTCGTCTTCCAGTCGATCAGCTACACCATCGACGTCTACCGCGGACGCCTCTGGCCGCTCAACAACTGGCTCGACTACCTGTTCTACCTCTCGTTCTTCCCGCAGCTGGTGGCCGGACCCATCGTCCGCGCGCGCGACTTCATCCCTCAGATCCGGCAGAACCCCGTGCTGGTGACGCGCGAAATGTTCGGCACGGGGATATTCCTGATTCTGAGCGGTCTGTTCAAGAAAGCCGTCATCTCGGACTTCATATCGCTCAACTTCGTCGACCGCGTCTTCGACGAACCGCTGCTCTACACCGGATTCGAGTGCTTGGCAGGCATCTACGGCTACGCCTTGCAGATCTACTGCGACTTCTCGGGCTACTCCGACATGGCCATCGGCATCGCGCTGCTCTTGGGGTTCCGCTTCCCCAAGAACTTCGACGCCCCCTACAAGTCGGCGACCATCACCGAGTTCTGGCGCCGCTGGCACATCTCGCTCTCGTCGTGGCTGCGCGACTACCTCTACATCTCGCTGGGCGGCAACCGCAAGGGCCGGGCGCGCACCTATCTGAACCTCATGATCACCATGGTGCTGGGCGGGCTGTGGCACGGAGCCGCCCTGCGGTTCGTGCTGTGGGGCACGCTCCACGGCATCGCGCTGGCCCTGCACAAGCTGTGGCTGGCACTGGTCCCCGGAGCCAAGGCCACGGGAGCCGAGATGCACCCCCTGTGGCGCGGGCTGGGCATCGTGCTCACCTTCAACCTCGTATGCTTCAGCTGGCTGATGTTCCGCGCCGAGTCGATGCAGACCGTCACGCTGATGCTCCATCAGATCGTCTACAACTTCAATGCTCCGGTCATCCCGCAGGTCGTCGCGGGCTACGCCGCGGTCTTCGCGCTCATTGCCGCCGGCTACCTGCTCCACTTCCTCCCGGGCAAGGCCGACACGCTGGCCCGCCGCACCATCGCCCGTTCGCCGCTGCCCATGCAGGTGCTGCTCGTGGCCGTGATGATCTGGTGCGTCATGCAAATCAAGTCGAGCGACATCCAGCCGTTCATCTATTTCCAGTTCTGAATGCCGCCTGCACTGCTCCCGCCTTTCACTTTTCACCTCTCACCTTTCACCTCTCACTTTTAACCTTTCACTTCGATAAATGTACGACTTCGACCACGGCCTTTTCTTGGCCCTCAACTTCGACGGCGGCCCCGCGCTCGACCGCCTCATGCTCGCCATATCGGGCACCCTGCCGTGGCTGCCGCTCTACGGCCTGATCCTGTGGCTCGTATGGCGCCGCACAGGGTTGCGCAACATGTTGATATTCATCGTGTTGATGTTAGTCGCCCTCGCGCTATCCGACATGGTTTCGGGCATCTTCAAGCACAACGGCCTGCTGGGCGGCCTGCTGCCCGACTTCCAGCCGCGCTGGCGCCCGATGTTCACCCCCGAGCTGGAGGGGCTGGCCATCGCCCCCGATTCGCTGGTGGCCCTGCGCCGCGCCGCCGCGCCCGGCGATTGGGCGGTCCACGTTCCGGCCGGAGCCGTCAGCGGCCGCTACGGCACCGTCTCGGCCCACGCCGCCACCATCGTGGCGCTCGCCGTCCTCTCGGCCAAGGTCATCCGCCGCCGCTGGTTCGTGTGGCTGATGATCGCCTGCACAATATTGATCTGCTATTCGCGCATCTACCTCGCCAAGCATTTCCCCATGGATTTGGTGTGGGGTTCGCTCGTCGGCTGGTTTCTCGGCTGGGCCGCCTACCGGATTTTCCGACGGCTGGCCCGCTGCTGAAAACCGAGCTCAGCAACGGCACGCCCCCGAGAAGAGCGCCAGCCCCTGCGGCACACGCTCCCGGGCACAAAAAAGCCGCCCCTTTGCGGGACGGCTTTTCCATATCCGGCCGAATCCGGTCAGAAACCCCAGTCGGCAGGGTTGCAACTCTCCTTGACCGAAGCGGGAACGCCCGGAAAAAACTCGAAGCCCATCTTCTCCTCGACGAACGCCACGGGCACCGCGATCCGGTTGAGTTCGGCCGTGGCGCTCGTGCCCGAAAGCGTGGGGAACGCCTCGATCCAGAATGCGATGGCCTGCAATTCGTCGGCCGAACACTCCGAAATCTTCTTGCCGCTGTTCCCCTTTTTGGTGCGCAGCGCCATCTTGAACTGGTGGGTCGGCATGACGCAGGTTTTCGACAGCGAGCTGGTCGCGGGCGTATAGTTGTAGTTCGACGCGTCGTAGTCTTTCCAATCGTCGTGCTCGTAGTAGCAGCCCGCCACGAGGAACAGCGTGTCGGATACGATGTTGATGTTCTGCGAGCCGTCGTCGGCCGTGAAGTCGGTCTTCTTGTAGTTGTTCGTACCCGAAAAAAGCGATTCCACGTAGCTCCACACCGTGGCGAAATCCGACGCTTTGTCGCTCGACTGCGGGGCGATGTTGGTCGGATAGAAGGTCTGCATGTTGAGTTCCGTGTCGGCGCCGCCGCGCTCGCTCGACATGCAAAGGTGCCCTTTCGACCAGTAGCCGCCCTTGCCGAGACTCTTGAGCAGCGTATTGCCCCAGAACTGGTAGCCGTCGTAGATGCCGTCGCCCTCGCCGTCGTGTTTGTAGATCTTCGACTGGAGCGTTTCGTCCAGCATCGGGTCGGGCGTCCACGGGTCGGGGTTCGTACGCCCCATGCCGCCCTCGCGGTAGACGGCATGCAGCGGATAGGCCACCCACACAGGGTTGTGGCGCCGCGTGTCGTAGCAATAGGAATAGTTGCGCACGCTCTTCTTCGATTCCACGCTTTTCGACCAATGGGTGAAAAAAGCATAATCGTCCTTGCGGGCCGCCGCGTCGGCAGTCGGCGCCACCCAGTTGGCCGGGAGCTCGGGATAGCGGTAGACCGCCGGATCCGGCAGGGGATCGGGGTCCGGGTCGGGGTCCGGGTCGGGTGCGGGCTCGGGATCCTTCGCCGCGGCGCGCGTCACCGTGATGGGCTTGCCGCCCAAACCGCCAGACGCAGGCAGCACATTGATTTCTATCGAGATGCCCTGCGGCATTTCGACGATCCGGAACGAACCCACGCCCTCGCCTGCGGCGGGCTCCACCCTCACGAACACATCGCCGGGCGCATAGGTCACCTGCCATGCGGTGTTCGCCACCACCTGCACCGTGTTGGCCGCGGGGTCCGCCTCGTCGAACTCGAACGACGCGGTGACGATCTGCGCGAAAAGCGCATCCTCCTCCGCATCGCCGCACGAACAAGCCAACGCTGCTGCCAGCCATACCGCCAGCAATCCGAATATCCGGAAGGGGGAACGCCCCTCTCCGGCCGATTTTCCGTATCGTTTCATTCTCTTTTCAGTTCCGGCCCGAGGCCGTTCGCCGCAAATATACGGATTTGTCCCTATTCTGCAACCCGGTTCCGGCACATCCGCTCCGGTTTTTCATTGTTTTTTATTACTTTTGCACGGTTGAACCGACAACACGAAAAAACGACATACGCATGACCATCGAACTCAGTGAACAGGAACAGCTCCGGCGGCAGTCGCTTGCGGCCCTGCGCGAGCTGGGCATCGAACCCTACCCCGCCGCCCGCTACGAAGTGACGGCCACGGCGCGCGAAATCGCCGACGGCTACGACGAGGCGAAAGGCAACTTTCAGGAAGTCCGCATCGCCGGACGCATCATGTCGCGCCGCATCATGGGCAGCGCCTCGTTCTTCGAGCTGCAAGACCACACGGGCCGCATTCAGGTCTACATCCGCCGCGACGACATCTGCCCCGAGGGCGATCCGACGCTCTACAACACCGTGTTCAAGAAATTGTTGGACATCGGCGACTTCGTGGGCGTCGAGGGCTTCGCGTTCCGCACCAACACGGGCGAGCTGTCGGTCCACTGCCGCAAGTTCACCGTGCTGTCGAAATCGGTGCGGCCGCTGCCCGTGGTCAAGGAGAAGGACGGCAAGACGTTCGACGCTTTCACCGACCCTGAAATCCGCTACCGCCAACGCTACCTCGACCTCATAGTCAATCCGCAGGTCAAGGAGACCTTCGTCAAGCGCTCGAAGATCATGGCCACGATGCGCGAATTCTTCAACGAGCGCGGCTACATCGAGGTCGAGACGCCCATCCTTCAGCCCATTCCGGGCGGAGCCTCGGCGCGTCCGTTCATCACCCACCACAACTCGCTCGACATCGACTTGTACCTGCGCATCGCCACGGAGCTCTATCTGAAGAAACTCATCGTCGGCGGTTTCGACGGCGTCTACGAATTCGGCAAGAACTTCCGCAACGAAGGCATGGACCGCACGCACAACCCCGAGTTCACGTGCATGGAGATCTACGTAGCCTACAAGGACTACCTTTGGATGATGGAGTTCACCGAGCAGATGCTCGAACGCGTGGCTCTGGCCACCAACGGCACCACCGAGCTCACCGTCGACGGCAAGGCCGTGTCGTTCAAGGCGCCGTTCCGCCGGGTGACCATGACCGACCTTATCCGCGAAAAGACGGGCTACGACATCACGGGCCAGAGCGAAGAAGAGCTGCGCGAGGCCTGCAAGCGGCTCAACGTCGAAACCGACGAGACGATGGGCAAAGGCAAGCTCATCGACGCCATCTTCGGACAATACTGCGAGGAAGAGCTGATCCAGCCCACGTTCGTGACCGACTACCCCATCGAGATGTCGCCCCTGTGCAAGCGCCACCGCGAAAATCCCGACCTGACCGAACGCTTCGAACTCTTCGTCAACGGCAAGGAGCTGTGCAACGCCTACTCGGAGCTCAACGACCCCATCGACCAGCTGGAGCGTTTCCAAGAGCAGCTGCGTCTTTCGGAAAAGGGCGACGACGAAGCGATGTTCATCGACATGGATTTCGTGCGCGCACTCGAATACGGCATGCCCTCGTGCTCGGGCATGGGTATCGGCATCGACCGTCTGACGATGTTCATGACGGGGCAGACCTCGATTCAGGACGTCCTGTTCTTCCCGCAGATGCGCCCCGAGAAGAAACCCGTGAACGACCCGGCAGAGAAATACATCGAAATCGGCGTGCCCGAGGAGTGGGTGCCCGTCGTCCAGAAGATGGGCTATCTGACCGTCGAATCGCTGCGCAAGCTCTCGCCCGGCAAGTTCTTCAACGACCTCTGCGGCTTCAACAAGAAGAACAAACTCGGACTGAAAGCCCCCTCGATGGAGGAAGTGAAGAAGTGGTGCGAGGAATAGACGAAGAATCGTTTCATAATCAATGATAAAACTATGAGAAAGAAAATCGTAGCCGGCAACTGGAAGATGAACACGCTTCCGGCCGAGGGCGTAGAGTTGGCCAAGGGCGTCGCCGCCGGCCGCGGCGGAGTGTGCGAGTGCGTCGACTTCATCGTCTGCCCGCCGTTCACCCACCTTTCGACGGTGGCCGAAGCGCTCAAGGGCTCCGGCATCGCGCTGGGCGCCCAGAACTGCGCCGCCGAGGAGAAGGGCGCCTACACGGGCGAAGTATCCGCCGCCATGATCGCCGCCTTGGGCTGCAAGTACGTCATCCTCGGCCACTCGGAGCGCCGCCAGTACTACGGCGAGACTTCCGAAACCCTCAACAAGAAGATGGCGCAGGCCTATGCCAACGGTCTGACCCCCATCTACTGCGTGGGCGAGAACCTCGACGAGCGCGAGGCCGGCAAGCACTTCGATGTGGTGAAAGCCCAGATCGAAGAGGTGGTCTACAACCTCACGGCCGAGCAGTTCAAGAACCTCGTCATCGCCTACGAACCTGTCTGGGCCATCGGCACCGGCAAGACCGCGACGGCCGAGCAGGCACAGGAGATCCATGCCTACATCCGCAAGGTGCTCTCCGCCAAGTTCGGCGCCGCAGCCGACGAGTGCGCCATCCTCTACGGCGGCTCGTGCAAGCCTTCGAATGCTGCCGAGATCTTCGCCAAGGCCGACGTCGACGGCGGTCTGATCGGCGGTGCCGCACTGAAGGCCGAGGACTTCCTCGCCATCGGCAAGGGTTTCGAGAAATAGCGGTCCGCAGCATATCGCAAAAAAACGAGGAGACGATCTCCTCGTTTTTTTTGTTTCGCAGAGTGCTATAACGATTCAGCAACGGTCGGCAAGACGGTTTTTCATTTTGTCCCGTTTCTGTCCCGGCTGTTTTGCAAAAACCTCGCAATTGCCTGTTAATCGGAAATTTACGAGGTTTTAGTAGTGGATAGGGGATTGACGGCGCTTCGCTTGTCTTTGAACGTCGCGACTCGGCAAAACGAACTTCGTTCGCTCTGCCCTCGCTGCTCCGTTCATCCGAACCCCGGGGTTCTCATACCTAATATAAAACTTCAGGCGGCCATATTGGAATATGACCGCCTGAAGTTTCGTAGTGGATAGGGGATTCGAACCCCTATGTCATGCGTGAGAGGCATGTATCCTAACCCTTAGATGAATCCACCGTCGGTTTTGTGGCACAAAGATAGCGCGAATTCGGCAAACTCCAAAATTTTCAGTCGAATTCTGCAAAAAAATTCGCTGCAAGCCGCATTTTTCCCCGCTTTTTGTCTATATTTACATTCGGGAACGCTTCGGCCCCGAGGAGCAGCAAAGCCGATGCCGCATTTCCGGAACGCAGCCGGACGGCCTGCGCCCCGCCGCCGAAGCCCCGCAAAACCATCCGCCTATGAAAACAACCCGCCTGCTCCTTGCAGCCCTTGCCCTCGCGGCATTCGCAGCCTGCACCGACCGTCCCGCGAAACCCCGCTTCGACGCCACGGTACTCGATACGCTCCTCGTGCAACCCACCTACGACTGCCGGGTGGGCTACCGCTTCGCATCGATCGCCAACGCCCGCAAGTCCGAAGCCCTGCGAACCATCGAACGAAGCAACATCAACTACTTTTTCGAGCTGGAAGATTTCGAGGGCGATGCGGCCGAAGCCTTGGCCGAATCGCTGCGCCAGACCGACAAACAACTGGCTCTGCCTGAGAGTTTTGCTACGGAAGGTCGGAAAGCCGAATACGAAATTTCGGTCGAAAGCGAAGGCTCGGTCGTCGACTCGCTGCTCTGCTACATGATCTACCGCTCCAACTATCTGGGAGGAGCCCACGGCATGTATTCGACCGAATACCACACCTATTCGCTCGCCGACGGCTGCGAACTCTCGGCCGCCGATCTGCTGGGCGAGGAGAAGATGAAACCCCTGCGGGCGCTCATCCGCGCGAAGCTCTGCCGGACCTACGGCGCCGCCAACGATGCGGAACTCTCGGCCGCCGGATTCTTCCCCGAATACATCTCCGTGACGGACAACTTCCGCATCACGCCCGAGGGGATGATCTTCCACTACAACCCCTACGAAATCGCCTGCTACGCCAACGGCGAAATCGACATCGAAATCTCGCGCGAAGAACTCGCAGCGCTCTGACGGGCTCCCGGCTTCCGGCCGAGGGGGGGGGCAATAAAAAAGGTCCGGGATCTTGCGATCCGGACCTTTTTTTCAACGGGGAACCACTCCCGTCGAAAACCGAGGATCAATCGGAGGTATTCGACCCCTCGGACGAGCACCGCCCTCGAAGTCTTAGTAGCGGCCGAACCGCTACAACCTGCCGATCTCCTCAACCAACCTAAAACTACTAACCTAAATGAACCTTAAAACTTCACTGCAAAGATAAGCCGAAAAATCGAACCGTGCAAGTTTTTATTAAATTTTTTGCAGATTTTTTTCAGAAAATTTAATATACACTACACCGAAAAATCGGCTAAAACGTTTCATAAAACTGATTAGCAAGTATTTACAATCGTATATTTCAGCCTCGCAGCCGATTCTTTTCGGGCAGAGCGACAAGTTTCATCGCTCGTTTTTTTGTTGCTGAATCGTTTTATCGTAGACGGCCAGCATGTCGGCCGCGAGCTTTTCAGGCTCGAAGCGCCCGACATAGGCGCGGCCCCGCTCCGACATGCGGCGGCGCAAGGCTTCGTCGGCAAGGATCTCCGTCAGCCTGTCGGCCAGCTCCTGCGGATCGTCGGGGTCGACATAGACCGCATCGGGGCCGCCCGCTTCCTCCAGACAGGAACCCACCGCCCCCACGGCAGGCACCCCACAGCAAGCCGCCTCGATCATCGGTATGCCGAAACCCTCGAAGCGCGAGGGATAGACGAAGACCTCGGCCATGCGGTAGAAAGCCGGAAGCTCGGCGAAGCGGACATCGTGGTAGAGATGCAACCGATCAGCCAGCCCGTGCTCCGCGGCAAAGCGCTCGACCTCAACCGTGTAGGGCGTCCGCTTGCCGACCGCCACGATATGTATGGGTTCGGCCATCCGCGCCGCAGCCTGCACGAGCAGCAACAGGTTTTTGCGCTCCTCGATGCTTCCCACGCTCAACACGTAACGTTCGGGCAAAGCGTATTTCTCGCGCACGGCCCGTTTCGTCTCGTCGGTCACCTCGCGCTTGAAACTCTCGTCGCAACCTTGGTAGACGACGTCGATCTTTTCGGGCGCAATGCCGAAAAACGAAACGATGTCGCGCTTGGTCGCCTCGCTGATGGCGACGATGCGGTCGGCCTGCCGACAAGCCGCCCGATATTTCCACGCATAAATCTTGCGGTCGAACCACTTGTAGTAGGCCGGGAAACGCAGGAAAATCAGGTCGTGGATCGTCACCACCGACGGAATCCCCCGCTTGCGCAGGCCCCGCGGCAGCTCGGCCCCCAGCCCATGGAACAACGACACCCCGGCCGGAAGTTCGCGGCAGACCCCCGCACTGCGCCACCACGCCTTCATCAAACCGTGCTTCGGGGTGCGGGGCAGGCGGATTTCGATCTGGCGGCACTCGGGCAATCGTTTGCGCAACTCCTCCCGCCCCGGGTCGGGCGTATAGAGCAGGTAACGGTGCTGCGGCGCCTGCCGGACCAGCATCTCGACGATCGTCCGGCCGTAATTGCCCAACCCCGTGGCATTGTGGGTGATGCGTTTGGCCTCGTAGGCGATTTCAAGCGGTTTGTCCGTCATAGAAAGCAAGGTATTTTCTGTAAAAATGCTCGTAAGCAAGGTTCTCCTCGAAATGACGGCGCCCCGCCGCGCCCATCCCGTCGCGCAAAACCTTGTCGTCGATCAACCGCACCAAGGCCGCGGCCAAAGCCTCGTCGTTGCCCGGCGGGACCAGCAGCCCCGTAACTCCGGCAACCGCATATTCGGGCTGCGACCCGTTGTCCGAAGCGACGACCGCACGACCCGCCTGCATCGATTCGATGACCGACAGACCGCCGCCCGCTTCGGCAACGACCGAGGGCTGCACCGAAATATCGGCCTGCGCGAGCAGCGCCCCTGCGTTCGGCACGAAACCGAGGAACTCCGCCCTGACCCCGGAGGGCAAATCCGCCGCCAAGGCACGGAGCTTCGCCGCATAGGCCGAATCGGCGGGCGTTCCGGCGAAGAAAAGTGCGAAGCGCCGCCCCCGGCCCACCCGGGCACAGGCGCGCAACAAAACGTCGCACCCCTTTTCCTCGACGAGCCGCCCGCAAAAAAGCAGCAGCGGAACCTCGGGGGCGACTCCGTAGAGACGCCGCAAATCGGGCGCCTCGCCCCGGAGCCGGTCTTCGGTCGAACTGTTGAGGATGACGCTCGTCCGCTCCCGCCCGATACCGGGCGCTGCGGCGAAAAACTCGCTCCGCGCCCGCTCCGAAACGAACGCCAGCCCGTCCAGCCGCCGATACATCCAACGGTGCAGCCGGTCGGATTTGGCCTTGCGGACCAAATGGCGCGTGAGCACGATGCGCGGGCGCACCCCGAACAACCGGACCAGCGCCCGGGCATAAAGCGCCGTGAACGCATCCCGGAAATGGTGTACATGGACCACCGCCGGACGATGGCGCAACATGAGCCACGCCAATCCCGCAGCCGAAATCAAATCGACGGCGCCCTTGAGCGGCAACCGGAAAAACGGAACCGGCAAATCGGCCGTTCGCTCGCGAACGACCCTTCCCGGCCGCCGGGCAATCAATACGACCTGCCGCCCGTCGGCCACGAGCCGCCGCGACAGATCGGCCACGAACTGCTCGCCGCCGCCCCATGCCGCCGAAGCGAAAATCTGGAAAATCGGTTTCATGGCGCAGTTTTCAACGTGTCAAACGACGTTCGATACTCTCGCCCCATCGGTACACCGTGGAGAGGATGACAACGAGCGGACGCAAAGCCCGCCGTCGGTCCAACCGGAAGAGCAGCAACTGCCTGCGCGGAAATATCGAGCGCAGCGCCCGCCAATGGCGAGGGGCCTTTTCGTGCAGCCGCCTTGCGAACTCCTCGCGGCCCACCCAACGGTTGCGGCTCTTGGAAACATATCCGACATACCACCACAAATCGCTGACAATCTGCAAGAACTCGGCTTGCTGCGGATCGAGGCTCCCGGCATTCCGGCTGAAAATATCGGCCACGCACTCCGCGAACCTCCTGCAATAATCGAACGTCAGGCGATTGGTATGGATCGACGACCCGGCCCGCTGCAAATAATCGTAGCCTACATAGTCTATCACCCGGACCCGGGACACCCCGCAAGCGATCTGGAGATTGAGCAGCAGATCCTGCCCCATCGGCATGACGTAATGATGCAGCGAATCGACGAACAACGTCCGGCGATAGATCTTGCTCCACAAGGAGGGCATTACACGATGGGCCACGATGTTTTGCAGGAAAGCGTCGCGATTCATCGTCGCGCCGCTCAACCGTTCGGGCATCGAAGTGCGGTAGGTGCTGGCGACACGCGTAAATCCGCAGCACACAACATCATAACCGTCGCCCTCTTCGATGGCGGCGACCATCCGCTCCAGCATGTCGGGCTCCCACCAGTCGTCGCCGTCGAGGAAACAGACGTAGCGCCCGCGGACCCGGGAGAGGGCCGTTTCGCGGGCGCGGGCAACGCCCTGATTCTGCGTGTGTACCGCCACGATCCGAGCGTCGGCGTCGGCATAGCGCCGGACGATGTCCCACGAACCGTCGGTCGAACCGTCGTCCACCACGATGGCCTCGAAACCGGCGAAAGTCTGCCGCCGGACCGAATCCAGACAACAAGCTACATAGGATTCCAGATTGTAGACCGGAATGACGACCGAAACGGCCGGCTCAGAGAGATGCTCCATAACTATTCGATTTTCTAACGCACATATTCTTTCACTGCATCGGCGATCCGCTCGCCGTCGAGCGCCGCGGAGATGATGCCCCCGGCGTAACCGGCCCCCTCGCCCGAGGGGAAAAGCCCCGCGACCTGCGGGTGCATGAGCGACTGCGGGTCACGCGGGATGCGCACGGGCGACGAGGTCCGCGATTCGACGCCTGCGACGATGGCCTCCGAGGTGACGAACCCCCGCATGCGCCGGCCGAACGTGGCGATGCCGGCCCGCAAGGCATCGGCGATGAACGCGGGCATCCACCGGTCGAGCCGCGAGGGAACGATACCCGGGATGTAGGAAGTAGCCGGGAGCGACGCACTGGCCCGTCCGGCCACGAAGTCGGCGACGCGCTGGGCCGGAGCGATCTGGTGCTCGCCGCCGTACTGCCGCGCGAGCTGCTCGAACCGCTGCTGGAACCTGAGCCCGGCCAACTCGCCCCACTCGGCGCGCAGATGCTCGAAATCGCCGAGCCGGACCTCCGTGACGATGCCCGAATTGGCGTAGGGCGACGTGCGGCCGCTGGGCGACATGCCGTTGACCACCGACTGCGCGGCGTCGGTCATGGCCGGGACGATGAACCCGCCCGGACACATGCAGAACGAATAGACCCCGCGCCCGCGCTCCTGACTGACGAGCGAATAAGCCGCCGCGGGCAGATACTCGCCGCGCTGCTCGCAATGGTACTGGATCGAATCGATGAGCGCCTGCGGATGCTCGATGCGCACCCCCATGGCAAAGGGCTTGGCTTCGAGCCGCACGCCCTGCCGGTGGAGCAGCTCGTAAATGTCGTGGGCCGAATGGCCTGTCGCCAGCACCACGGCGGCCCCCTCGAAGCGCTCGGCGCCGCACTCGACGCCGCGAATCCGGTTCTCCTCGACGATCAAACCGGTGACCTTCCGGCCGAAGAAGACCTCGCCGCCCGCGTCGACGATGGTCGTGCGGATGTTGCGGATGATGCCCGGCAGACGGTCGGTGCCGATATGGGGATGGGCCTCGTAGAGGATTTCGGGCGTGGCGCCGTGGAAAACCAGCGTCTGCAACGCCTTGTTGTAATCGCCGCGCTTCTTGCTGCGGGTGAAGAGCTTGCCGTCGGAGAAAGTACCCGCCCCGCCCTCGCCGAAGGCGTAGTTGGAATCGGGGTCGACGCGGCCGTTGCGGTTGATCTGCGCAATGTCGACCTTGCGGGCCGAGACGTCGCGGCCCCGCTCCAGCAACACGGGCCGCAACCCCAGCTCGATGAGCCGCAAGGCGGCGAACAACCCGGCGGGACCAGCCCCGACGATGACCACGGGCGTACGGCCCGCGACCGAAGGATAATCGAAATGCACGGGAGCAGGCATCGGCTCGCGGTCGACGAACAACTCCAGCGTGAGGTTGACCTTGGGCCGCCGCTGCCGAGCGTCGATCGAACGCTTGAGCACCCGGACCAACGCCACGTCGCGCTCGGACACGCCCAAGCGCCGGGCCGCCAATGCGGTATAATGCTTCGCATCGGCCGCCTCGCGGGGCGAGAGAACAAGGGTCAGCTGACGGGACATTCTATTTAAGTTAAGGGTTATAGGCGAAAGGTCGAAAGTTAAAGGTGAGCCTTGCGAGCAGGAAAAGAGCGGAAATTATCGCAAACTATCATGAAATCGGTTTCGGCACCTCCAGCAAAACTCGTCTGCAATGAAGCATCGTCAGGGTCAACATTAAAAAATCCCTTTCACCTTTAACTTTTCTCGTTTCACCTTTCACTTTTCACTTTTCACTTTATACTCAATGCGCTTCCAACCAATTGCTGCCCACGCCGCAGTCGGCCAACAACCGGACCTTCAACGACGCGGCCTGCTCCATGCTTTCGGTGACGATCCGTGCCACCTGCTCCTGCTCGCAGAGGAGCGTATCGACGACCAACTCGTCGTGCACCTGCAAGATGACCCGCGAACGGATCCCCTCGGCGGCGAAACGCCGGTGCACCTCGATCATGGCGATCTTCATGATGTCGGCCGCCGAACCCTGAATGGGGGCGTTCACGGCATTGCGCTCGGCCAGCCCGCGGGCCACGGCGTTGTGCGAAGCGATGTCGTTGAGGTAGCGGCGGCGTCCGAAAATGGTGGAGACGAAACCCTCTTCGCGGGCCTTTTCGACCACGCGTTCCATATACTCCTTGACCTTGGGATACGACGCAAAATAACCGTCGATCAATTCCCGGGCCTCCTTGCGGGGGATTTCGAGCCGCTGGCTCAGCCCGAAAGCCGAGATGCCGTAGATGATGCCGAAATTGGCCGTCTTGGCCCTGCGGCGCTCCTCGGAGGTGACCTCGCCGATGGACTTGCCGAACAACCGGGCGGCCGTGGCAGCATGGATGTCCTCGCCGTGGCTGAAAGCCGCTATGAGCGACTCGTCGCCCGAGAGGTGGGCCATCAGCCGCAACTCGACCTGACTGTAATCGGCCGAGAGCAGGATATGTTCTTCGTCGGTGGGGATGAAAGCCTCGCGGATGCGGCGGCCCATCTCCTCGCGGACGGGAATATTTTGCAGGTTGGGATTGGCCGACGACAAGCGTCCGGTAGCCGTAACGGCCTGATTGAACGAAGTATGGATGCGCCCGGTCCTGCGGTTGACCAACTGGGGCAGCGCCTCGACGTAAGTCGACAACAACTTCTTCACCCCGCGATACTCCAGAATCATCGCCACGATGCGGTGCTGGCAGGCGAACGACTGCAAATACTCCTCGTCGGTGCAAAACTGCTTGGTCTTGGTCATCTTGGGCTTCTCGGCGATGCGCATCTTGCCGAAGAGCACCTCGCCCAACTGCCGCGCCGAATTGATGTTGAGCGACGGCTCGCCCGCCTCGCGGCGGATGTCGGCCTCCAACTGCGCCAACTTGCGGCTCAACTCGACGCTGTACTCCGCCAACGCATCGGAATCGATGCGCACGCCCGCCGTCTCGATGTCGGCCAGCACCTCGATCATCGGCTCCTCGATGCGGAAATAAAGCTCCTGCAACCCGATCTCCTCCACCATGGGGAAGAGCTTCTGCTTGAGCTGGAACGTGATGTCGGCATCCTCCGCAGCATACTCCTTGACCCGCTCCACATTGACCAGATCCATGGTCAGCTGCCGCGAACCCTTGCCGATGAGGGTCTCGATCTCGATGGGCTTGTAATTGAGATAACGCTCCGCAAGGGCGTTCATGTTGTGGCGCGATTCGGGGTCGAGCAGATAATGGAGAATCATGGTGTCGAACTTCCGGCCCCGCACGGCGATGCCCGACTGCCGCAGCACCATGATGTCGAACTTCATGTTCTGGCCGATCTTGTCGATGCGCTCGTCCTCGAACAAAGGTTTCACGATGGCCGCCAGCTCGGCCGCAGTCTCCTCCCTGAAAGGCACGTACCACGCTTCGTGGGGTCTCACGGCCAACGACAACCCCACGATCCGGTCGTTGAAGACGTCGAGCCCGGTGGTCTCGGTATCGAAACAAAACTCGGAGCACTGCGCGATTTCGTCGACCGCTTTCTGCAAAGCCTCGGGCGAATCGACCAACGTGTAGAGATGCGAAGTGTCGAGCGCCGTCCGCAAGGGCATGGGTTCCGGAGCGGCGGGCGGGAAATCCGTCTCTTCGGCCGCGTCTTCGGCGGGTGTGGCGGGCGCAGGCACCGCCGGTCCGGCGAACAGGTCGCCCTGCCCGGCCAGCGCCGCCTTTTTGGCTGCGGCGGACTTGGCCCGGGCCATTTCGGCCAGCTGACGCTGCGCTTCCTGCCGCGGAGCGTCCGACAACGGCTCGGCGGGCGCCAGATTGGTCAGGTCGTTGAGAAAGAGCTTGAAATCCAACTCGGCGAACAAGGCCCGCAGCTCGTCGATATGGGGCTCGCACATGGTGAGCTCCTCCTCGCGGAACTCGATGGGCACGTCGAGACAAATGGTGGTCAAGGTCTTGGCGAGCCGGAGATTGTCGGCCCAAGCGGCGATCTTCTCGCCCTGCTTGCCGGGGATGCTGGCCGCGTTGGCCAAGATGTTCTCCACCGGCCCCCACTCCTGCACGAGCTTGCAAGCGATCTTTTCGCCGATGCCCGGCACCCCCGGAATATTGTCCGACGCGTCGCCCCACAGGGCCAGAATATCGCGCACGAGCACCGGATCGTCGATTCCGTACTTCTCGCGGATGGCCGCTCGGTCGACGATCTCGATTCCGTCGGTGCCCTTCTGCTTGTAGATCTTGCAATTGTCGCGCACCAGCTGCCCGTAGTCTTTGTCGGGGGTCACCATATAGACGTCGTAACCAGCGTCGGCCCCCTTCTGCGACAAGGTGCCGATGACATCGTCGGCCTCGTAACCGGGAACTTCGAGGATCGGAATGCACATGGCCTCCAGCACCCGCTTGACATAGGGCACCGAGAGGATGATGTCCTCGGGCGTCTCGCTGCGGTTGGCCTTGTAATCGGCGAAAATCTCGCGGCGGAAGCTGCCCCCCTTGGGGTCGAACGCCACGCCCAGCAAATCGGGATGCTCGCGCTTGAGGATGTCGCGCAGGAACTTCACGACCCCGAACACCACCGAGGTGTTCATCCCCGTGCGGTTGCGCATGGGACGCCCCAGAAAAGCGTAGTAATACTTGAACATCAACGCATAGGCGTCGACCAGAAACAATTTTTTCATCTTTCAGCGATTGCGCCCCGGTCCTTGCCGACAGGCGGGTTGTCTTCGGCGAACCATTCGGCGAAGGAAGTCGCCGTTTCGTGCAGACGCAGCGACCAAAGCTCCGTGCCCTGCGGCAGACGGGCCGCGATGCGCCGGGCGAAATCGGCGAGCATGTTCTCGCAGGTGGGCTGGTAATCGACCTCTGCCACATTGCCGAATTCGCGGGTCAGCAGCGCGCGCAAATCGGGGCCGAGGGCTGTTTTCCGAAGAATCAAGGCGTGGTCCAGCCGCTCCGTAATCTCCTCGTTGACAATACGTTTGAGCACGCCGAAATCCATCACCATGCCGCATTTGGGGTCGCCTTCGACCTCCGACGGCGTTCCTTTCACGGTCACGAACAGCCGGTACGAATGGCCGTGTATTTCGCGGCACGGACCGTCGTAGCCGCCCAGCGCATGGGCCGCTTCGAACGAAAATTCCTTCGTCAGTCTGATTGTTGCCATGATACAAAGATAGCGCAAGTCGAAGGCAATGCCAAATTTATTTGAGCATTGCTGAGACGCAGCCTATCTTCTGTAAAGATCTTCCGTACGGCCGGGCTGGGCACCGACGGTCGCGAACGCGCATGAAAAAAGCGGGCTGCACCCGATGGGAACAGCTCGCTTGTCCGGACAAGATGCCCGAACTATCGCAATTCGACTTTGTAAGGCGAATACATCATGATGCCCTGCCGGCCCAGCGCTTCGCGCACCTGCCGCCACTCGGCTTCGGGAACAACGGTCTGCGAACGGGCCGCCCACACCTGCAACCGCATGTCCAACGCGGCGAGAACCGCCGCAAGGCCCGTAGGCTGGTCGATCTTCTCCACCACGCGGAAGTTGTCGGCGATTTCGGCTTTGTCGGCCGCCAGCGCAATGGCCGCATCGAGTCCGCCATAGGCATCGATCAGGCCTATGGCCAGTGCGTCCTCGCCCGACCACACACGGCCCCCGGCGATATCCAGCACCTTCTCGATGGGCAGGTTGCGCCCCTCGGCCACATAGCTCGTGAAGGTCTCGTAGACCTTGTCCACACCGCGCATGATCGCAGCCCGCTCCAACGGTGTGAGGGGCGCCATCGAACCCGCACCGGCCGAAGCGTTGCTCTTGACGCCGTCGAGCGTGATGCCCAGCTTGTTCTTGAGCGCGGCGATCTTGTCGACATACATGCCGAACACGCCGATCGAACCCGTCAACGTCATCTTGTCGGCCACGATGACGTCGGCCGGAGCCGAAATATAGTAGCCGCCGCTGGCCGCATACGAACCCATCGACACCACCACGGGCTTCTCGGCCTTGAGCAGCTCCATTTCACGCCAGATCAGGTCCGAAGCCAACGCACTGCCGCCGGGCGAATTGACGCGCAGCACCACGGCCTTCACATCGTCGTCCTCGCGCACCTCGGCCAGCGCCCGGGCCAGCGAATTGCCGCCGATCGAACCGCCCGACGCCTCGCCGTCGACGATGCTGCCCTCGGCATAGACGATCGCCACCTGCGGAGCCGCGAAATCGGTATCGGCCGGAAGCTGTGCGGCATAGTCGCCGAGCGACACGAAACGATAATCGCCTTCCTTGTCGGTCTCCACGCCCAGCGCAGCGAAGACATCGTCCATCTGGTCCTCGAAGAGCAGGCCGTCGACGAACTTCTTCTCCAACGCCTCTTCGGGCAGCGACACCTCCAACCCGTCGGCGATGCGGTTGAGCTCGGCGAGGTCGATGCCGCGCGATTCGGCCACGCTCGCGGCGATGGTCTTCCACAAGGAATTGACCAGCTGCTGCATCTGCTCACGGTTGGCATCCGACATCTTGGTCAGAATATAGGGCTCCACGGCGCTCTTGTACTTGCAGGCCGTCGGACGGAAAACCTCGGCCTTCAGGTCGAGCTTGTCGAACAACCCCTTGTAGAACATCAGCGTCGTCGAAAGACCCGACCAATCCATACCGCCCTGCGGCTGGAGGTAGATGCTGTCGGCCACCGAAGCAAGGTAGTACTGCCCCTGCGAATAGACCTCGTTGTACGACACCACGAATTTGCCGCTCTGCTTGAAATCGGCCACCGCGGCGCGCAGCTCCTCGACGATGGCCGAGCCCGAAACCCCGCCGCCGCCGTTCAGCCGCAGGTAGATGCCCTCGATGCGGTCGTCGTCTTTGGCGGATTCGATGGCCCGCAGGGCCTTGATGAGCGAAAGCTGCTTGGTCGAGGACATCGACATCCAGTCGATGGTGCCGAACGGATCGGTCGACGGCGAATCGACGATCTCCTCGGCAAGGTCGATCTTGAGGATCGTGCCCGGACGCACGACGGTTTTGCCCCCGCCCAGCGACGCGGCCATACCCGCGATCATGCCGAACATGAAGATCCAGAAAAAGAGCGAAAGGAACGAGCCCACCAGAAAGGCGAGCACGCCGGCCAGAAATGTTTTGAAAAAGTTCATACCTATATATAATTAAGATTCGTCGGTTCGGAAAATAATCCTAAGGCGCAGCCTGTCTTCGGCAAAGATAGCTATCTTTTTCTGAAAAACAAATAATATTTATCGTTTTTCGATAAGAACAAATCGCAATCACTTCTTCTGCCCGGCCCGGACGAACCGATAGCTCTTTCCGGGCTCGGTCCGCACGTCGTACAGATAGTCTGTGCGCCCGGCTTCCGGACAGAGGGCGAGTTGCGGCGCAACGAGCGGCTCCTGCACGCCCTGCGCCCTCAACAGCGGATTGGGGCAATCGGCCGCGGCGGCCGATTGCAACTCCCCGCCGCTGAGCCTCAACGGACAGGCCGAACGGATTCGGAGCACTCCGCCCACCGTCGAGGTGAGCACGGCGCTTTCGAGACGCCCCTCGTCCCACGTCATTTCGTCGAGCACGAAACCGCCCCGGCAGCGCAGCCCCCGGACCGTCCCGTGCGCCCACACGTCGGGCAGCGCCGGAAGCAGATGGACCGCTCCGGCATGGCTCTGCACCAGCATCTCGGCGATTCCGGCCGTACAGCCGAAGTTGCCGTCGATTTGGAACGGCGGATGGGCGTCGAACAGATTGGGATAGGTCCCGCCGTTCTGCCCCCGCGTGTCGGTGGTCGGATGCAGCTGCTCGGCGATGAGCTTGTAGGCATGGTTGCCGTCGAGCAGGCGCGCCCAAAAACAGACCTTCCACCCCATCGACCAGCCGGTCGAATGGTCGCCGCGGCCGCGCAGCGTCGTCCGGGCCGCCTGCATCAGCAGCGGACGGTCGGGCGTGATCTGCCGCCCCGGGTAGAGCCCCCACAGGTGCGAAGCGTGGCGGTGACGGTCGTTCGGATCGTCCCAGTCCTCGAGCCACTCCTGCAACTGCCCCCAACGCCCCACCTGCATGGGCGCCAAGCGGCCGAGCACCGTCCGCAGGCTGTCGGTCAGGGCGGGATCTTCGCCCACGACCGCCGCCGCTTCGAGCGTGTTGGAAAACAGGTCGTGGATCATCTGGTTGTCCATCGTCGTACCGGCCGTCACCACGAAATCGCGCCGGCCGCCGATCTTGGGCGCATTCTCCGGCGAATAGGACGGAGCCGCCACCAGATAACCGCGGCGGGGTTCGGCCACCAGAAAATCGAGGTAGAAAAGGCAGGCGCCGCGCATCAACGGGTAGATCCGTTCGAGGTAGCCGCGGTCGCCCGAAAAGAGGTAGCGGTCCCACAGATGCTGGCAGAACCACGCGTTGCAAGTGGGCCAAATGCCGTATTTCGGGCCGTCGACCGCCCCGGTCGAACACCAGATGTCGGTGTTGTGGTGGAGCGTCCAGCCCCGGCAGCCGTACATGGCCGCGGCCGCCCGGCCCTGCTCGGCCGTACGGCGCACCAAGTCGAGGAACGGTTCGTGCATCTCGGCGAGGTTGGCCGCCTCGGCAGGCCAATAGTTCATCTCCACGTTGATGTCGGTGGTGTATTTCCCGTCCCACGGTGCGTGGCGCCGATGGTTCCAGATACCTTGCAGATTGGCGGCCTGTCCGCCCGGCTGCGAAGAGCTGATCAGCAGGTAGCGCCCGAACTGGAAGTAGAGCGCCGCCAGCTGCGGATCGAACGTCGAAGCGAACTCGCGCACCCGCACATCGGTGGGCTTGTCGGCCTGCGGCGTACGGCCCAAGTCGAGCGAAACCCGCTGGAAATAACGCTTGTAGATCGCTTCATGATCGCGGAGCGCCTTCCGGTAACCGCGTCCGGCATTCGCCAGACAGCTCCGGGCCCGTTCACGCGCATCGCCCGACACATCCTTGTAGTCGACGAAATTGGTCCCAATCGACACATAGACGATCGCCTCGTCGGCATGGCGGACATGCACCATGCTGTCGGACAAGATCGCAAGCTCGCCGCCCACGGGTTCGATGCGGGCGACAGCCGCGAAACGCACCTTGCCCTCGATTCCCTCGTGGTCGTCGGCCTTTCCCTCCAACCAAAGTTCGTTCCCGTTCGCAGAGCGCGAAATTCCTGTTTCGTACGGGGTTTCATAACGGGCCGTAAAGGTGATGCTTCCCGGTTTGGACGCCGTGAGCCGGACGATCAACAGCTCATCGGCCAACGAGGTGAAAGCCTCGCGGCAGTAGGTCACCCCGTCCGCCGTGAAACAGGTCGTCGCCACCGCCCGGGCAAGGTCCAGCTCCCTCTCGTAACCGGCATACCCGGCGCCCGCATCGAAATCCAGACACAGCGAACCGACCGTCTGATAAGGCATCCCGTTGGCTCCCGAAGGGGAGCAGATGGCCGGACCGCACAACTCCTGCGCTTCGCGGTTGCGCCCCTCGAAAATCAATTGCCGGATCCGGGGCAAAGCTTCGGCCGCGGCCGGATTGGTGTTGTTGTAAGGCGAACCGCCCCACACCGTCTCCTCGTTGAGCTGGAAACGCTCGTGCTCCGGACCGCCGAAAACCATGGCGCCTATCCGGCCGTTGCCCAGCGGCAAGGCCTCTTCCCACGCTTCGGCCGGGCGGTCGTAGCGCAGCTTCAGATCGCTGTTTCCGGCCCCGCATCCTGCCAGCACCGCCAGCAACAAAACCAAACTCGTCTTTTTCATCTGTCGGATCATTCGTTTTGTTTACAAAGATAACATAATCGCAGCTCGGAAAAGAAGCATCCCCCGACAAAATCGGCATCTTCCTGCCCAATCCGACCGTGCGCAAATAAATTTGGTACTCCGTTCAACTTGCGCTATCTTTGTAGAAGATAGGCGGCCCTTTTGCGGCGCGTCGGGGCAAACCCGCAACCGCATGCGGCCTGCGCTATCGCTGCAAACAATCGTGAACATGGAAAACGAAATCAAACGGCTGCTCGCAGCCGTCGTCCATCCCGAAACCGGCAGGGACATCGTTTCGGACGGCCTGATCGAACATATCGCTTCCGCAGCGGACAAAACCACCGTCGTACTGCGATTCGCCAAGGCCCGCGACCCGTTCGCCGGAAAGATACGCAAACAAGTCGAAACGCTTCTGCAAGAGAGATTTCCGCAGTCGCAGATTCTGGTCGTCGTCAAGGAAGGGGGACAACCGCCGCGTCCCGAACCGAAAGATTCTACGACCACGGGCGCAATAGCCCATGTCATCGCCATCGCTTCGGGCAAGGGCGGCGTGGGCAAGTCGACGGTCACGGCCAACCTCGCCATCGCCCTGCGCAACATGGGATTCCGCGTCGGGGTTCTCGACGCGGACATTTACGGTCCCTCGCAACCCAAGATGTTCGGAGTGGAAGGCTACCTGCCCGACGCCGTGCAGGAAGAAGGGGCGGACCGGATCGTTCCGGCCGAATCGATGGACATCAAACTCATGTCGATCGGATTCTTCATCAAGCCGACCGACGCCCTTCTGTGGCGCGGAGCCATGGCCGTCAACGCCTTGAAGCAGATGATCCACCAGACCCGATGGGGCACGCTCGATTTTCTGTTGGCCGACCTTCCTCCCGGCACGGGTGACATCCACCTCTCGATCATCGGCGAACTGAAGATCAACACGGCCGTCATCGTTTCGACGCCGCAGCAGATCGCCGTCGCCGACGTGGTCCGCGGTGTCGAAATGTTCCGCAATCCGAACGTCGGCATTCCTGTGGCCGGAATCGTGGAAAACATGGCGTGGTTCACTCCGCAAGAACTGCCCGACAGCCGCTACTACCTCTTCGGCAAGGGCGGCGCCCGGAAATTCGCGGCCGAAAACGGCATCGATTTTTTGGGCGAAATACCTATCGTCCAATCCATTATGGAGGGTTCGGACGAGGGGCGCCCGGCAGTGGGCATCGACGCGCGCGTCGAAAAATGGTACCGCGACATAGCCGGGAAAATCGTTGAAAAAACCGTGAAAAACGGTCGATAAGTTGTCGAAAACCGGACGATATTCCGACGATAAAGAATGAAAACTCGCCCCGAAAAAAATTTGGACTTTTGCCCGCGGATTCCGATATACGGATTTTGCGGATATGCAAAAAAAGTTATCACGCTTTATCCCCTCGTCCGACAAGGGAAATCGCAAGAAATTGTGCATAACAAAAACATGTCGAAAACCGTTACATGCTTGTACACAATTGTTGACAATTAAACCAACCATCTGATTTACAAACAACTGAAACGAAAACACTTTCAACAACCGATCCGACATCGGTTGAAAGATACTGATAGAAAAAAACGTTCAACATTATCGACAGCTATTATTATTCTTATTTTTTAATATTTTTATATGAATATTGAAAAATTAAAAACGAAAACACCCGAACCGAAATGAATGACACCCATTCGGAACCGCTGATCCGAAAGATCGAAGAACTGAAACGGCAGAAGAAAGCCGTCATTCTCGCCCACTACTACACCCGGCCGGAGGTGCAGGCTGCGGCCGACTTCTTGGGCGACAGTCTGGCGCTGGCCGTCCGTGCGCAGAACACGGATGCGGAGATCATCCTGTTCGCCGGCGTGCATTTCATGGCCGAGACGGCCAAGGTGCTCTGCCCCTCGAAAAAGGTCCTGATCCCCTGTCCCGAGGCGGGCTGTTCGCTGGCCGAGTCGTGCGATGCGGCGGAGTTCGCCGCTTTCAAGGCGCTGCATCCGGATCACAAGGTGGTCTCCTATGTCAATACGACCGTCGGGGTCAAGGCGCTGACCGACATCTGCTGCACCTCTTCCAATGCGTTGGAAGTGGTCCGCTCCATTCCGGACGACCAGCCGCTGATCTTCGGACCCGACCGCAATCTGGGCTCCTACATCCGGAAGCTGACCGGCCGCACGAACATGCTGCTGTGGGACGGCGCATGCCACGTCCACGAAGAATTTTCGCTCGAAAAGTTGCTGGAGCTCAAGCGCGAGCATCCGGCGGCCAAGGTCGTCGCCCATCCCGAGTGCCGGGCCTATATTCTCGAAACGGCGGATTTCGTAGGTTCCACCGCCGCCATCCTCGATTATTGCGGGCAGGCCGATTCGGCCGAATTCATCGTTGTCACCGAGGCGGGCATCCTTGCGGAGATGCAACGGCGTTTTCCCGGCAAGACCTTCATTCCCGCTCCGCCCGACGACGAGACATGCGGGTGCAACAACTGCCGTTTCATGAAGATGGTCACGCTCGAAAACATCGCGGCCTGTCTGGAGAACGAAATCCCCGAGATCCTTCTCGACGAAGAGATTCGGCAGAAAGCCGAACGTTCCATTCTGAACATGATACAAATTAACAGATAATGCCATGAAGAAATTCTTTTTGTTGCTGGTCGCTTCGGCCGTTTCGTTTTCGGCCTTCGCCGACGAGGGGATGTGGCTGCTTCCCTATTTGCAGAAGATGAACATCCGCGACATGAAGGCGCGCGGGTGCAAGCTCTCCGCCGAGCAGATCTACAGCGCCGAGCGTTCTTCGCTCAAGGATGCCATCGTCATCTTCGGCAACGGGTGCACCGGCGAAATCGTTTCGCCCGAAGGTCTGCTTTTCACCAACCATCATTGCGGTTTTTCGTCGATTCAAGAGCTTTCGTCCGTCGAGCACGATTACCTCAAGCATGGGTTCTGGGCCATGTCGCAGGCCGAGGAGCTGCCTGCTCCCGGGCTCTCCGTGCGGTTCATCCGCAAGATCATGGACGTCACGCCCGAAATCATCGGCAACGTGCCTTCCGCTGCCGGACAGGAGGAGTTCGAGAAGATCACTGCCGAGAACCGCAAGGCGTTGGCCGACAAGTTGGGCGCCGAGTATCCCGGCATGTCGATCGACATCGATTCTTTCTTCGGCGGCAACCAGTTCTTCGCTTTCGTCATCGAGAAGTTCACCGACGTGCGTCTGGTGGGTGCTCCTCCGCAGTCGATCGGCAAGTTCGGCGGCGATACCGACAACTGGATGTGGCCGCGCCATACGGGCGATTTCTCCGTGTTCCGCGTCTACGCCGGGCCCGACAACAAGCCGGCCGATTATTCGCCCGACAACAAGCCTTACAAGGCCGACAAGTTCCTTCGGATTTCGCTCGACGGGGTCGACGAGAACGATTTCGCCATGATCATGGGTTTCCCCGGTTCGACCGAGCGCTACATGACTTCCTATGAAATCGACGATATGTTGCAGATTTCCAACCCCAACCGCATCTTCATCCGCGGCGAGCGTCAGGCCATCCTGTGGGAGGACATGCAGGCCAGCGACAAGGTGCGCATCCAGTATGCTTCCAAGTATGCCGGGTCGTCCAATTATTGGAAGAATTCCATCGGCATGTCGCGCGGCATCGAGAAACTCAACGTCAAGGCTCGCAAGCAGGCGCAGGAAGCCGAGTTCCAGCGTTGGGCCGAGCAGCATACTCTGCTCGAAGAGGGTTACGTCGGCGCTTTGTCCAAAATCAAGGAATATGTCGACGGAACTGGGCAGATCGGCCACAACCGCCAGTATCTCGCCGAGGCTTTCCTGCTCTCCATCGAGGCCCTCGCCCCTTGTCGTTCGTTCATGGGCCGGGAGACGATCGTCGACCCTGAGTTGAGCAAGCGGAAACTGGCCGATTGGTACAAGGACTACAACGCTCCCACCGACCGCAAGGTGGCCAAGCGTATGTTGAAGATCGCCCGCGAGCATATGACCGACCTGCCGTCGTTCTACGCCGAGATCGTCGACAAGGAGTTCGGCGGCGATACCGATGCCTACGTCGATTATCTCTACGACAATTCCCGCTTCGTTTCCGAGGAGAAAACCTTGGCTTTGGTCGATGATTTTTCGGCCGAGAAGTGGGCGGCCGATCCTTTCGTGCCTTTCGCCAAGTCGGTTTGGGAGAAGTATGTGGAGTTGAGCAAGGCGGTCCGGCCTTTCCAGCAGCTCTATCGCGAGGGACATCGCAAGTATGTCGCGGGTCTGATGTTGCAGAATCCCGACAAGGCGTGGGCTTCCGATGCCAACTTCACGATCCGTCTGACCTACGGCCGCGTGCTGCCCTACGACCCGGCCGACGGTATCCGTTACAACCATTATACAACGCTCAAGGGCGTCATGGAGAAGGAGGATCCTGACAATCCGGCCGAGTTCACCGTGCCCGCCAAACTCAAAGAGCTCTATGCTGCCCGTGATTTCGGGTCTTACGCCAACAGGCAGGGCGAGTTGCCCGTCGCTTTCCTCGCCGATTGCGACATCACGGGCGGCAATTCCGGTTCTCCCGTGCTCGATTCGCGCGGCGATCTGATCGGTCTGGCGTTCGACGGCAATTGGGAAGCCATGTCGGGCGACGTCGCTTTCGAGCCCGAGTTGCAGCGCACCATCGCCGTCGACGTGCGGTACGTCCTCTTCGTCATCGACAAGTTCGCCGGTGCCGGTTGGCTCCTCGACGAAATGACCCTTGTCGGCGGAAAGAAGCGTTAGGATTTTTCCTCTATAGAAAATTCGGAACCGTTGATTTTCAACGGTTCCGAATTTTTTTGCAGGCGGTTTCCGCGGTAGGTCGGTCGGAATCCGCGGTTCGTTGGTCCGGTTTGTTTTTCGGCGGCCGTCGGACCCGATGATAAAAAGGGCGAATTAGTTTCTCTTTATTCTAAAAATTCGTAATTTTGACACCAATTGGAAAGTTCGCATCTATGTCTAAAGAGTTCAAACGCTATTTGGTCACTTCGGCGCTTCCCTACGCCAACGGTCCGGTGCACATCGGCCATCTGGCAGGCGTCTATATCCCCTCCGACATCTATACTCGTTACCTGCGGCTCAAGGGTTGCGACGTGGTGTCGGTCTGCGGGTCGGACGAGCACGGCGTGCCCATCACCATCAAGGCCCGCAAGGAGGGCGTCACGCCGCAGGAGATCGTCGACCGTTACCATGCCCTCATCAAGGATTCGTTCGAGCGGTTCGGCATCTCTTTCGACATCTATTCGCGCACTTCTTCGTCCACCCATGCCGTCACTGCGGCCGATTTTTTCCGCAAGCTCTACGACGAGGGCAAGTTCATCGAGAAGACCTCCATGCAGTATTACGACGAGGAGGCCGCCACTTTCCTCGCCGACCGTTACATCGTCGGCACTTGTCCCAAGTGCGGCAACGACCGCGCCTACGGCGACCAGTGCGAGAAGTGCGGGTCTACCCTCTCGCCCGAGGAGCTCGTCGAGCCCCATAGCGCCGTGTCGGGTTCGGTGCCCGTGCTGCGCGAGACCAAACATTGGTATCTGCCTTTGGATCAGTACGAAACCTTTTTGCGCGAGTGGATCCTCGACGGGCACAAGGAGTGGAAGACCAACGTCTACGGGCAGTGCAAAAGCTGGCTCGACGGCGGGCTCCAGCCGCGGGCCGTCAGCCGCGACCTCGATTGGGGCATTCCGGTTCCCGTCGAGGGTGCCGAGGGTAAGGTGCTCTACGTGTGGTTCGACGCTCCGATAGGTTATATATCTGCTACTAAGGACCTTACGCCCGATTGGGAGAAGTATTGGAAGTCTCCCGACACCAAGATGGTCCATTTCATCGGCAAGGACAACATCGTTTTCCATTGCATCGTCTTCCCGTCGATGCTCAAGGCGTACGGTGGTTATGTTTTGCCCGAAAACGTGCCGTCCAACGAGTTTCTCAATCTCGAGGGCGACAAGATTTCCACTTCGCGCAACTGGGCCGTTTGGTTGCACGAGTATCTCGACGAGTTTCCCGGCAAGGAGGATGTCTTGCGTTACGTGCTCTGCGCCAATGCTCCCGAGACCAAGGACAACGATTTCACTTGGAAGGATTTTCAGGCCCGCAACAACAACGAGTTGGTGGCCGTGCTCGGCAACTTCGTCAACCGGGCGTTGGTGCTGACCCAGAAATATTTCGACGGCATCGTTCCCGCTTGCGGCGATCCGAACGATTACGACCGGGAGACGTTGGCCGAAGTGGCGGCCGTCAAAGGTTCGCTCGAACGCAATATCGAGAACTACCATTTCCGCGAAGCGCTCAAGGACGCTATGAACATCGCCCGCATCGGCAACAAGTATCTGGCCGATACGGAGCCTTGGAAGGTGGTGAAGTCCGACCCCGAACGGGTGAAGACCATCCTCCATATCGCTTTGCAGATTACGGCCAACACGGCCATCGCCATCGAGCCTTTCATGCCTTTCTCGGCCGAGCGGATTTTGGCTATGTTGGCTGTCGGCAAATTCGGTTGGGAGCGTCTCGGCGCTGCCGATTTGATCGCCGCCGGTCATCGTATCGGCGAACCGGCCCTGCTTTTCGAGAAGATCGAGGACGACGCCATCCAGCGTCAGCTCGACAAGCTCGAAGCGGCCAAGGCGGCCAACCTTGCCGCCGAAGCTGCGCAGCATGTCGAGGCGCAGAAGGATCCGGTTTCGTTCGACGCTTTTCAGAAGATGGACATCCGCGTTTCGACCATCCTGACGGCCGAAAAGGTGGCTAAAACCAAAAAATTGCTCAAGTTGACCGTCGACACCGGAATCGACCGGCGCGAAATCGTTTCGGGTATCGCCGAATATTTTACTCCGGAAGAGTTGGTCGGCAAGCAGGTGTTGGTCCTCGTCAATCTCGAGCCCCGCGAACTGAAGGGCACCCTTTCGCGCGGCATGATTCTCATGGCTGAGGATGCCGGGGGCAAATTGCGTCTCTTGGGTCCCGGCCAGCCGACGGCCAACGGCGCCATCGTCGGTTGAAAATCGATTATTCTAACATAGATATCATGGCAAATATGGATTGGAGCGAACTGGGTTTCGACTACACCAAAACGGATTGCAACGTTCGCTATACCTTTACCGACGGTAAATGGAGTGCGATGGAGGTCACTTCCGACGAGTACATCCGCATGCACATGTCGGCTTCGTGCCTGCACTACGGTATCGAGCTTTTCGAGGGGTTGAAGGCTTTTCGCGGCAAGGACGGCAAGGTGCGGCTTTTCCGCGTGGCCGACAATGCGCGGCGTCTGCGCGCTTCGGCCGAGCGTCTCTGCCTGCCGCTTCCGTCGATGGAGATGATCATCGACGGTTGTATGGAAGTCGTTCGCCGCAACGAGAAGTTCGTCCCGCCCTACGGTACGGGAGCTTCGCTCTATCTGCGTCCGGTCATGTTCGGTACGACGGCCGGATTGGGTGTAAAGCCCGCCAAAGATGCCTTGCTCATCATCTATGCGTCGCCCGTCGGCGCCTATTTCAAGGAGGGTATCAAGCCTATCAAGGTGGCTCTCGACCGCGAACAGGACCGCGCTGCTCCACGTGGAACAGGCGATGTGAAGGTCGGCGGCAACTATGCGGCCAGTATCTATTCGAGCAAAAATGCCCACGATTTGGGCTACTCCAATGTGCTCTACTTGGATGCTAAGACGCATACGAAGATCGAGGAATTCGGCGCTGCCAACTTCTTCGGCATCAAGGATAACAAGTATGTTACCCCCAAATCGCCCTCAGTGCTGCCGTCGATTACCAACATGTCGCTCCGCCAGTTGGCTGCCGATATGGGTATGACCGTCGAGGAACGCGATGTTCCGTTGGAAGAGTTGTCTTCTTTCGAAGAGGTCGGTGCTTGCGGAACAGCCGCTGTTATTTCGCCCGTGTCGAAGATTTTCGACATGCAGACCAATAAGGTCTATGAGTATGGTGAGAATGTCGGACCGGTTTCTTTGAAATTGTATAACCTTTTGCAGGATATCCAGTACGGCCGTGCCGAGGATAAACACGGTTGGTGTACGGTCGTTCTGTAGATTTTTGATAATCGATACAAGGAAGGCGGGTTAATTTACAACCCGCCTTCCTTGTGTTTTTGTTCCACGTGGAACGCTTATTTATTAGTAAAATCCTTTGTATATTTTGGTGTGATAGAATTCGGCTTGCTGAGCTTTTTTCGTGTTCCACGTGGAACACTCCTACCCTATCGCCCGAATTTCACCAACAAAACACTGACGTCGGCCGGTGAAACCCCCGGAATTCTCGATGCCTGTCCGATCGTTGTCGGACGGATGCGGCTGAGTTTTTGCCGGGCTTCGATGGTGAGCGCGTTCATCCGCGAATAGTCGAAGTCGGCCGGAATGGCTATGCTTTCCAGCCGATGCAGTTTGTCGGCGATGAATTTTTCGCGTTCGATGTATCCCCGGTATTTGATTTGGATTTCGGCTTCTTCGATCGCTTCGGCCGAAATGCCGTTGTCGGCGATGAACTTTTCGAGCGGCGGCAGCACTTTTCGGAGCGCGTCGAACGTCACTTGGTTGCGCATCAGGATGTCGCTCAGCTTCCGGCCTTGGGTCAAAGGGTCCGAATCGACCGATTTCAGATAGTCGTTTATTTCGCTTGTTTTGATGCTCCGTTCACGAGCGAACGAAATAAGCGATTCTACGGACGATTTTTTTTCGAGGAAATTTTCATAGTTTTTGCGGCCGACAAGTCCGATTTCTCGGCCGAGCGGGGTCAGTCGCAGATCGGCGTTGTCTTGTCGGAGCAGAATCCGGTACTCGGCCCGCGAGGTGAACATGCGGTAGGGTTCGTCCACACCTTTGGTCACCAAGTCGTCGATCAGCACTCCGATGTAGGCTTGGTCGCGTCGCAGGACGATCGGTTGCTCCCCTTTCAGTTTGCGGTGGGCGTTGATGCCCGCCATCAGCCCTTGGGCCGCCGCTTCTTCGTAGCCCGTCGTGCCGTTGACCTGCCCGGCAAAATAGAGCCCGTTCACCCGTTTGGTTTCGAGCGTATGGTGCAGTTGGGTCGGGGGAAAATAGTCGTATTCGATGGCGTATCCCGGTCGGAATACGTGCGCGTCTTCCAGTCCGCGGATTTTGTGCAGCGCCGCTAGTTGGACTTCCCACGGCAGCGACGACGAGAAGCCGTTCAGGTAGTATTCGTTGGTCGTACGTCCCTCAGGTTCAAGGAAAAGCTGGTGTTGTTCCTTGTCGGCGAAGGTGCGCAGTTTGTCTTCGATGCTGGGGCAGTAGCGGGGGCCTATGCCGTGGATCGTGCCGTTGAACAGGGGCGAGCGGTCGAAACCGCCGCGCAGGATTTCGTGGACTTCGCCCGAGGTGTAGACCAGAAAGCACGGCAGTTGGTTTTCGACCGGCCGGGTGTCAGCCGAGAAGGAGAATTTGGCCGGGTTTTCGTCGCCTTCTTGCACTTCGAGCGCTTCGAAGTCGATGGTCCGGGCATCGAGCCGCGCAGGGGTTCCCGTCTTCATGCGGCCTGTCTCGAATCCCATGGCTTCGAGGTTTTGCGTGATGCCGTGCGAGGCGGCATCCCCTGCCCTGCCCCCTTCGGCATGCGAATCGCCGCAGTGCATCATCCCGTCGAGGAACGTGCCCGCCGTCAGCACTGCGGCCCGGCAGGCGAATTCCACCCCCATGCGGGTCCGTACGCCTCGGACGCTGGGCCGTTCTGCGGTCGTGTCGAACAGCAGTTCCGTGGCGGCATCTTGCCAGATATAGAGGTTGGGGGTGTTCTCCAGCGTGCGGCGCCATTCTTCCGAAAACCGCGTTTTGTCGCATTGCGCCCGCGGGCTCCACATGGCGGCTCCTTTCGAGCGGTTGAGCATCCGGAATTGTACGGCCGTGAGGTCGGTGATGCGGCCGGTTTGTCCGCCCAGTGCATCTATTTCTCTGACAATCTGGCCCTTGGCTACTCCGCCTATGGCCGGGTTGCACGACATGGCGGCCATCTTGGTCATGTCCATCGTCAGCAGCAGCGTGCGCGAGCCCAGCCGGGCCGCCGCCGCGGCTGCTTCGCATCCGGCGTGTCCGCCGCCGATCACTATGATGTCGTATTCGAGCATGACGATCGTGTGTTGTGTGGGTAATCCGTTGCCGTCTCCCCTGCCCTGTCGGTTGCAGGCTCGGAGACCGTCGCGGCAAAGGTAGTGATTTATTCGCGATCGGCGGGCGGCGGCGGCTTTTTTTGATGGCCGAATGCCGTCCGGTGTTTCCTATAATCGTTTCTCGCGTTCCGGTGTCCGGGTCGTTCGCCGTAGGGTTTGGCCGGTGCAATGGCCGGGTTGTGCGCCGTTGGTTTCCCCGGTGGAAGAAACCGTGCGGCCCGTGCGGTATATTGCGTTTCGGCGCTTATCTTTGTTCGCCGAAGAGGTTCTGCATTCGGTTGGCCGTTGCAGGGCCCTTCCTTGGATTCGACAACGATAAAAAGCGGTTTTCGGTCCGGAGTGGCGCAGGTCGAAGTTCCTTTCCTCTTGTTTTTCGCCTTGGCGGGGTCGCCCTTGTCCTCGGTTCTTCGAACAGGCTTGCGTCAGTGCGACCGGCAGATTCAGCAGTCCGCTGGCGGCGATGCCCGGAACTTCTATTCTCGGGGTTGTTAAAACGTTTTAGCACCCGTGCTAAAATTTTAGCAGCCGGATGCCGTCAGTTGTATATCCCAGTCTGGCAGAAAACAAACTTTAGTGAATAATGAATAGTTAATAAGGAATAATTATCCGAAATTCAAAAAACAATTATTCACTATTCATTATTAATTATTCATTGAGTATTTTTTCTGTCATTCATTCCAGCGACTGCTTCGACCGCCTGCCGCGGGCTTCCGCCACTGTACGACGGGAGCCTTGTCGGACGTAGGGACGAGCGGCTGGTACTTGTCGTCGTCTCCCTGCGTGGCTGGCGAGGGACGTGTGGGTGCCTTTGCGCTCTACGCCGTCAGTGTGCACCCGCTTACCGTCACGAATAGAGCCTACGGCGACTCCGTGCGCTGCGTCCAGCATCTGCCGACCGCTTTTTATCTTTTTGCGGGTCCATACCTCGTCGTCCCCGCAGGGTGTCGGCCCGAGCTCCCGTTCTTGGCGGTGCGGGAAAGTCGTACGATCGCCCGGATCGTGCCTGTCGGAAAAGCAGAAAAACAGGGGCTTCGAAGCGAATAATGAAAAAATAATCGTACCTTTGTTTGTTGTCCCTCTCTACCCTGCCCTGCTTCGGCCCGACGGCGCCGGCAGCAGGGGCATCGGCGGCCGGAAAGCGCCGGGTATGAAGCCGGGGAAATCGCTGCGCTGACGAACAAAAACCTATAACTTGCCATGTACGGAAAAATCAAGGAACATCTGCAACACGAATTGGCCGAAATCAAGGCGGCAGGGCTCTACAAGACCGAACGGGTGATCGAGTCGCCCCAGCGTGCCGAAATCGAGGTGGCCGGCCGCAAGGTGCTGAACTTCTGCGCCAACAATTATCTGGGTTTGTCGGACAGCCCGCGGCTCGTCGAGGCGGCCAAGAGGGCGATGGACGCCCGGGGCTTCGGCATGTCGTCGGTGCGTTTCATCTGCGGTTGTCAGGACATCCACAAGGAGCTCGAAAAGGCCGTTTCGGATTATTTCGGGACCGAGGACACGATTCTCTATGCGGCCTGTTTCGATGCCAACGGCGGCGTTTTCGAGCCGTTGTTCTCCGAGGAGGACGCCATCATTTCGGATGCGTTGAACCACGCGTCGATCATCGACGGCGTGCGTCTGTGCAAGGCCGTGCGTTATCGCTACGCCAATGCAGACATGGCCGAGTTGGAGGAGTGCCTCAAGAAGGCACAGGCCCAGCGTTTCCGCATCGTCTGCACCGACGGCGTCTTCTCGATGGACGGCAATGCCGCTCCGCTCGACAAGATTTGCGAGCTGGCCGAGAAATACGATGCGTTGGTCATGGTCGACGAATGCCATTCAGCCGGTGTGTTGGGCAAGACCGGCCGCGGAATCACCGAGCTCTACGGTTTGCGCGGCAAGGTCGATATCATCACCGGCACCTTGGGCAAGGCTTTCGGCGGCGCAGTGGGCGGTTTCACCACGGGCCGCAAGGAGATCATCGACATGCTGCGGCAGCGTTCGCGCCCCTACCTCTTCTCCAATTCGCTGCCCCCCGCCGTGGTCGGCGCCGGCATCGAGATGTTCCGGATGCTCGGCGAGAGTTGCGAGTTGCACGACAAGCTGGTCGCCAACGTCGAGCACTTCCGCACGAAGATGATGGACGCCGGTTTCGATATCAAGCCTACGCAGTCGGCCATCTGCGCCGTGATGCTCTACGATGCCAAGTTGTCGCAGGATTTCGCGGCCCGGTTGCAGGAGGAGGGCGTTTTCGTGACGGGTTTCTACTACCCTGTCGTGCCCAAGGGGCAGGCCCGCATCCGCGTGCAGGTGTCGGCCGGGCATTCGTTCGACCAGCTCGACCGCTGCATCGCCGCCTTCGTCAAGGTGGGCAAGGAACTCAAGGTTATCCGATAAACGAAGAACTGCCATGTCCAAAGCCAATCTGGATGCCATAGACCGGCGCATCCTCAAATATCTGATCGGCAATGCGCGGATGCCTTTTCTGGAGATCGCGCGCGAGTGCGGCATTTCGGGCGCCGCCATCCACCAGCGGATCCGCAAGTTGCAGGATTCGGGGGTGATTCTCGGCAGCCGCCTGATCGTCGATCCCAAGACCATGGGTTTCGACGTCTGCGCCTACATCAACATCACGCTCAAGGATCCGCAGATGCTCAAGCCCACGGTCGAAAGTCTGAAGGAGATTTCGGAGATCGTGGAGTGCCATTTCGTCACCGGCAAGGGCAACATTCTGGTGAAGCTCTATTGCGTCGACAACGAGCACCTCATGCAGACGATTTTCGAGGGTATTCTGCGCATTCAGGGCATCGCGACGACCGAGACCACCATTTCGCTCGAAGAGTCGTTCCAGCGGCAGGTAAACATCGATTTTATCGAGGGTTGATCCCGCGGGCCGCAGGGGGCGGTCGCGCGACGGGCCGGTCCGGTCGGGAAATCGGCGGCGCGGCGCACAGGCCGGTCGTCCCGGTCCGGCTGCACGGTCGTCTCGGTTCGGTTGCATGTGTGGGCCGGTGTACGGTTGCGGACCGCAGGCTATGCACCCCGGCGCAGCCCTTTGCGACGATTGTCCGCCGACGGAACGTTGCCTGCTGCAATTGCGTGGCGTACGGCCGGTCCTCCCGTCTCCCCTGCCGGGATATTGCCTGCGGGCCGTCTTGCCTACTTCGATACGGAATCTCCGGATGCGGAAGCGTCCGGAGTTTTTTGTTTGCGGGGTCCGGCTTGCGAGCGGGGCGGATGCGCTTTCGTGCCGCGTTTCCGGCTGGGGCCGGTGGCGCGTAGTCTCGGCGCTGCGTTCGTCGCGTCGCAAAGTCTGTTTTTTATCGAATTACGATAAAATTTTTTTGATATTCAAATATTTGTTTTTACATTTGCCGCCAAGCAAGACCGGTCGGCGGCCGGGTGCGGAATCTTCTGTCGCGGCCGGAACCTTGCATCGAACGTACCAAAACACATTTGACACGATGGATTTGCTCACAGCAGAACATGTTACCAAGCGTTATGCGGGCCACACGGCGCTCGACGACGTCTCGCTGGCCATTCCGCGCGGCTCGGTCTACGGCTTGCTCGGGCCCAACGGCGCGGGCAAGACGACCCTGATCCGCATCATCAACCGCATCACGGCTCCCGACAGCGGGCGGGTCTTTTTCGGCGGGCGGGAGATCCGTTCCGAGGATGTCTTCCGCATCGGGTATCTCCCCGAGGAGCGCGGGCTCTACAAGAAGATGAAGGTGGGCGAGCAGGCCCTCTTCTTCGCCCGGCTCAAAGGCCTTTCGCGGCGCGATGCGACGGTGCGGCTCAAGGCGTGGTTCGAGAAGTTCGGCATCGAAAGTTGGTGGGACAAGAAGGTCGAGGAGCTCTCCAAGGGCATGGCCCAGAAGGTGCAGTTCATCGTGACGGTGCTCCACGAGCCCGAGTTGTTGATTTTCGACGAGCCTTTTTCGGGCTTCGACCCCATCAACGCCAACTTGCTCAAGGACGAGATTCTCGCTTTGCGCGACAAGGGGGCTACGGTCATCTTTTCGACCCACAACATGTCGTCGGTCGAGGAGATTTGCGACCACATCACTTTGATCGACAAGTCGCACAACATCCTCTCGGGCCGCGTCGACGACATCCGCCGCCGCCACGGGTCCAACATCTTCGAGGTGGCTTACCGCGGCGAGGAAACCGCTCTGCGGCAGGTTCTCGCCGACCGTTGCGAGATTCTCGAGGGCGACGCCGAGGAGTCGGCCTGCCGTACGTTGAGGCTCCGCGTCGGGCGCGACGACGAGGTCCGCGGGGTCGTCGCCGCGGTGAACGATGCCGTGGAGCTGCGTTCGTTCCGCGAAGTCATCCCTTCGATGAACGACATCTTCATCCGCGCCGTCAACGGCACTCTCTGAAAAACCGGGCTATCATGAAAAAAGCAGAAAAGACCTTGTTGAGGTTCTCCGGAGCCCTCTTTTTCGCCTGCGGTCTCGCCGGTCTGATTTGGCGCGCGGCGGCCGAAAGGGCTGCCGTCTCCTTGGCCGGGGCCATCATCTTCATGTCGGTCGGTGTCGCTTTGTTCGCATCGGCGCAGAATAAGCAGAATAAACGCTAAAATCACGAATCCATGTCCAACGTATCGCTTATCATAGGGCGCGAGTTCAACGAGCGCGTCCGCAAGAAATCCTTCATCATCACTACCTTGTTGATGCCCGTGTTGATGATCGGCCTGATGGTCGCTCCGGCCCTCATCATGCAGTTCTCGCGCGGCGACGAGAAGCGTATCGCCGTCGTCGACGAAAGCGGGTTGGTGGGGCCCCGGTTGCAGGACCGCGACGAATTGTCGTTCGAGTCGGCCGATCTGCCGCTCGACGAGGCGAGGCGCGAGCTGACCGACCGTTTCGGGGTGCTCTTCATCGGCGCCGACATCCTGACCAACCCCGCCGCCGTGCGGCTCTATGCCAATTCGTCGTCGTCGCTCTCCGTGGAGAGCAACATCACCGGGCAGATCGAGCAGATTCTGGAGACCGAGAAGCTCAAGGGCTATCACATCGAAAACCTGTCGCAGATTCTCGACGAGGTGAAAACTTCGGTGACGATGCAGACTTTCCGCAACGACAAGTCGCAGGAGGAGGATTCGCAGGCGCAGTCGTCGGTCGTGGCTACGGTGTTGGGTTATTTGTTGGGTTTCGTGCTCTACATGTTCCTGTTGATCTACGGTTCGATGGTCATGCAGTCGGTCATCGAGGAGAAGAACAGCCGCGTGTTGGAGGTGATGGTGTCGTCGGTGCGGCCTTTCGACCTGATGCTGGGCAAGATTCTGGGCGTGGCGCTCGTGGCGGTGATCCAGATCGTGGCATGGGGCGTGCTCATCTGCGGCGTCGGGGGTGCGGTGCTGCCTTCGCTCATGCCTTCTGACGTGATGGCCGGGGCCGAGGCGCTGCAAGCCGGGATGCCCGACGCGGCCGCCGCATCCGGTTTGGACCCCGAGATGCTCTCGGCCGTGGCGGCGATGACCGACATGGGTTATGTGGTGAAGATATTCGTCTGCCTGCTGTTCTTCGTCTTCGGGGGTTACTTGCTCTATTCGGCGATGTTTGCGGCCGTGGGTTCGGCCGTCGACAACGTGCAGGACGCTTCGCAGTTGCAGCTGCCCGTCACGCTGCCGATCATACTGGCTCTGCTGGCGATGATGGCCGTCATCAAGGACCCCGATTCGTCGCTGGCGTTCTGGTGTTCGATCGTTCCTTTCACGTCGCCGGTCGTCATGATGGCCCGTATTCCCTACGGCATTCCGGGCTGGGAGATCGTCCTCTCGCTCGCGGTGCTCTATGCGTCGTTCGTCGGCATGGTGTGGCTCGCCGGCAAGATCTACCGCGTGGGCATATTCATGTACGGTAAGAAACCCTCGTTCGGGGAGCTGTTCAAGTGGATGAGATACAAGTATTGAGGGGAGCAAAAAGATTTAACGCCGACGATAATACAAAAAAACGGAGTCGTCAAACTCCGTTTTTTTCGTAGGATATAAATAATTGTTATTCTTCGAATCCTACACCGAAAGATTCGAATACCTCTTTGCAAACTTCGATATTTTCCTCTCCGATCTTTTTCAATACGGCGATTTCGCTTTTTGTCAATACGACTTTTCGATCCGGGGATTGGATGCGTTCCCGGTAGATGCGTTCCGCAATTTTCGCTCGGGATGCGTCCATCGAGCCTACTTCCTCGTAATACGGCATGGCTTTTTCGAACGGCATCATTCGGTAGTCCAGAAGATGTCCGCCGTGTTCATGCCAGTCGCTCCGAGTGTCGAAAGAGACGATACGACCGTTTTCTTTCCAAAATCCGGTGGTTATTATGGGGCATTCGACGCCTTCTCGGGTTTCGTTTTCGAAAAGCATGGAGAGCCCGTCCGCCATCTCTCGTATCTCTTCCGGAGCACCCTTGTAATACTTTCGAAAGTCCTCTTCCGATTCGACTTGCAAGACGCGATCGCTTTCGTAGCTGCAAAACATGCCGAATAGCAATTCGGTTTCTTCCGAAAAGACAAGAGCGGCTTTGCCTTCGCTGCTCCCGGTTATGCAAATGCCTCCGGACCATAAATTGTCATGCAGGGTGAACGGATATTCCGGAAGCATTACGGCATGGGCACATGAAGCTAAGATACATCCTTGCCAAAGCATTGTTTCGTCGATATCCAATGCGGTCAAGAGTTTGTCGTTCGAATTTGTCGCCATGTTTTTGTTTTTTTGTTTATCGATGTAATGTGTGGAATCCCGTTCTTTTCTAAGGAGGCCTCTTTGTTACAAAATTTGTTACAAAAATAGAAATATATTTCGGCACTTGCAAATACGAAAACAACAACCTCATATGGTTTCGCGTCGTTGTGAATCGTTTACCCGGTTCGGCTGCGAGGATTATGCTTTCAGCGCGATTCTGCACGACCTCCCAGGGGCTTCGGCCGAAAGCCGGATACGAATCGGAGAGCAGGAACGTTGGTACATCGATGTATATAATCGTCTTTTCGTTATCCGAATAACAAGTTTATGAAAATATTTTCATTAAATTTGCAGCGTTTTCTGCCGGACGGACGAAAATTTCAACGAAATAATTCAAAATCAAACAGCTATGATCTCGATCGACAACTACGATTTCAAAGGCAAGCGCGCGCTCATCCGCGTCGACTTCAACGTGCCCCTCGACGACAAGGGCGAGGTGACCGACGACACCCGCATCCGTGCGGCCGTGCCGACCATCAAGAAAGTGCTGTCGGAGGGCGGTTCGGTCGTCCTGATGTCGCACATGGGACGTCCCAAGAAGAACCCCGATCCCAAATATTCGTTGGAGCAGATCGTGCCCGCCGTCGAGAAGAACCTCGGCGTGAAGGTCGCTTTCGCCGGCGATTGCATGGGCGACAAGGCCGCCGAAATGGCCAAGAGCCTCAAGCCCGGCGAGGTGCTGCTGCTCGAAAACCTGCGTTTCTACGCCGAGGAGGAGGGCAAGCCCCGCGGTTTGGCCGAGGATGCCACCAAGGAGGAGAAGGACGCCGCCAAGAAGGCCCTCAAGGAGGGTCCGCAGAAGGAGTTCGTCAAGAAGCTCGCGTCGCTGGGCGATTGCTACATCAACGACGCGTTCGGTACGGCCCACCGCAAGCACGCTTCGACCTACCTGATCGCCAAGTACTTCCCCAACGACAAGATGTTCGGTTACCTGATGGAGCGCGAGGTCAAGGCCATCGCTGCCGTCATGGAGAACCCCGCTCGTCCGTTCTGCGCCATCATCGGCGGTTCGAAGGTCTCGTCGAAGATCGGTGTCATCAAGGCCCTCATCGAGAAGTGCGATTCGATCGTCATCGGCGGCGGCATGACCTACACTTTCGCAGCCGCACAGGGCGGCAAGGTCGGCAAGTCGATCTGCGAGCCCGACATGTTCCCCGTGGCGCTTGAAATCTTGGAGCTCGCCAAGCAGAAGGGCGTGAAGCTCGTCATGTCGCCCGACGCCTTGGTGGCCGACGATTTCTCGCAGAACGCCAACACCCGCACTGCTCCGGCCAACGATATCCCCGACGGTTGGGAGGGTGTCGACATCGCCGACGAGGGCAAGAAGGCTTTCCGCGAGCATATCCTCGGTTGCAAGACCATCCTGTGGAACGGTCCCGTGGGCGTGTTCGAGATCGACAAGTTCGCCACGGGTTCCAAGGAAGTGGCGCTCGCCATCGCCGAAGCCACGAAGAACGGCGCCTATTCGCTCATCGGCGGCGGCGATTCGGTGGCTTGCGTCAACAAGTTCGGCTTGGCCGACCAAGTCTCCTACATCTCGACGGGCGGCGGTGCGTTGCTCGAATACATCGAGTTCGGCGACCTGCCGGGCGTAGCGGCCATCCGCGACTAACAGAAAAGGCCGCCCGAAAAGGCGGCTTTTTTCGCAGAGAAGAAACCGAAACACAAATACGATAACCGAATGAAAAGAATCCTGATCATGGCTGCAATGGCTTGCATGGCTGGCTGCCACAACACTCCGAAGACTCCGGCGATCGACCTCGCGAACCTCGACGCCTCGACGGCGCCCAACGCCGATTTCTACCAGTACGCCACGGGCGGTTGGCAGAAGAACAATCCGCTCAAACCCGAGTATTCGCGCTACGGGTCGTTCGACATGCTGCGCGACAACAACGAGGTGCGCATCAACGAGCTCTTCGCCGGGATGACGGCGCAGAAGGCCGAGCCCGGTTCGGTGGAGCAGAAGATTTCGGACCTCTACAAGATGGGGCTCGATTCGGCGCGGCTCAATGCGCAGGCGCTGACCCCGGTCAAGGACGATCTGGGCCGGATCTGCGGCATCCGCAATCTGAAGGACGCGGCTTGCGTGCTGGCGGACCTCCACAAGACCACGGGCAACCCCTTCTTCGCCTTGGGCGTGGAGAGCGACCTGATGGATAGCAATACCAACGCCCTCTACATCTCGCAGTCGGGATTGGGCATGGGCGACCGCGATTATTACCTCGAGGAGCAGAACGCCGCTTTGCGCGAGGGTTACGTCGCTTGCCTGACGCAGCTCTTCACGTTGGCCGGGCTCGACAAGGCCGACGAGCGCGCCGCGTCGGTGTTGGAGTTCGAGACCAAGTTGGCCGAGGTGTTCCGTTCCAACGTGCAGTTGCGCGACATCGCCGCCATGTACAATCCCATGTCCAAGGCGGATTTCGTGAAGCGTTACAGCGCCATCGATTGGGATGCTTATCTGGCGGGCGTAGGTTGCGGCGAGTTCGACCGCATCATCGTGGGCCAGCCCGAGGTGTTGGATGCCGTGAACCGCTTGTTGAAGAGCGAGCCGCTCTCCACGGTCAAGAACTATCTGGCGGCTCAGACCATCACCAGCGCGGCTCCCTACGTGGACGACGAGACCTATGCCGCTTATTTCGATTTCTTCGGCCGTCAGATGTCGGGCCGTCAAGAGCAGCGTCCCCGGTGGAAGCGCGCCATGGCGGTGCCCAATTCGTTGTTGAGCGAGGCCGTGGGCGAAATGTATGTGGCCAAGTACTTCCCCGAGGAGGACAAGGCCCGTATGTTGGCGTTGGTCAAGAATTTGCAGACCGCCCTTTCGCAGCACATCGAGGCCCTCGACTGGATGTCGGCCGAGACCAAGGCCCGGGCGCAGGAGAAGTTGGCTTCGTTCACCGTGAAGATCGGTTATCCCGACAAGTGGAAGGATTATTCGACGCTCGAAATCGACCCGACGAAAAGTTATTGGGAGAACCTCAAGCGTGCCAGCGCTTGGTATACGGCCGACAACTTCGCCGAGTTGGGCAAGCCCGTCGACAAGGCCCAGTGGCACATGCCGCCGCAGATGGTCAACGCTTATTACAACCCCACGACCAACGAGATCTGTTTCCCGGCCGCCATTCTCCAGCCGCCGTTCTTCAACCCTGCGGCCGACGATGCCGTGAACTACGGGGCCATCGGCGTGGTCATCGGCCATGAGATGACCCACGGGTTCGACGATCAGGGCCGTAATTTCGACAAGGACGGCAACATGAACAATTGGTGGACCGACGCCGATGCCGAGGCATTCAAGGCCAAGACCGAGGTGTTGGTGAAGCAGTTCGACGCCATCGAGGTGTTGGCCGCCAAGGAGGGCCAGCCCGCCCTCTTCGCCAACGGCGCTTTGTGTCTGGGCGAGAACATCGCCGATCAGGGCGGTTTGCGGGTGGCTTGGACGGCTTATCGCAATTCGCTCGAGGGTAAGGACGCTCCGGCTCCGATCGACGGTTTTACGGACGCCCAGCGGTTCTATCTGGGTTATGCGACCCTTTGGGCGCAGAACATCCGCGACGAGGAGATCGCACGGCTCACCAAGCTCGACGTCCATTCGCTCGGCAAGTGGCGCGTCAACGCTACGTTGCGTAATTTGCAGTCGTTCTACGATGCGTTCGGTATCACCGACGGGGAGATGTTCCTGCCCGTAGAGGAGCGCGTGATTATCTGGTAACCGCGTCTTCGACGAAAAAAGCAGAGATCCGGCCGCAAGGTCGGATCTCTCTCTTTTTTAGGTGAAAAGTGAAAGGTCAAAAGTGAAAAGAGAAAAGTGAAAGGTCAAGGGTGAATAACAGGCGATTAAAACGTTTTAGCACGACCCGAACCGTTCGCTTTCAATCCTTTCACCTGAGAAAAAGATTCTTGACCGCTTTGCGCTTGTTGACTTCCTCTTTGCAAGGCATCATAGCCTGCAAGCAGTCGCTGCGCATGCTTCGTTCGTCGGTTCGCCAACGCTCGGAACGACATTCCACCTTTCACCTTTCACCTTTCACTTCTTCAATAGAACGTTCCTTTCGGGGCGAAGATCGCATAGCCGAGGTTGAAGGTCAGATACATGTTGTTCCAGTCGCGCAGGTCGTATTTGGTGAGCGCAAGGCTCAGCGGGCCGATGGGCGAGTGGTAGACCAGCGAGGCTTCGGTAATATAGTGCCATTGCCGGTCGGTGCGACCCGCGGTTGCCGGGTATTCGTGGCGCTCGCGGTACATGGCGTAGAATCCCGTGCGGAAAAAGAAGTTGGGTGCAAGGTCGAAGGTGGGCATCGCGCCGCCCGCCGCAAAGCGCCGGGCCCGGAAATCGGGCATGCAGATCATCCGGGCGTGGGCCACCGGGGCATAGGCCGGCATCGCCAGCATCGTGGCGTCGTCGGTGGTGAAGTCGGGCAGCGTGGTGGCTACCGCGTCGATGTCGATCCCCAGCGAGAACCAGCGGCACGAGGGTATGTCGAAATAGGCGTCCCACGAGAACCTTCCGCCCGCCCATTGCCGGGTCCGGCGCGAGATGAACCGGCGGCTTTCGAAGGGCCGGAACCGGTCGAGCCCGCGGATGTAGATGGCCGATAGCGAGAGGTCGGTGCCGCGGCGCGGGTAGAGGAGTTTGTCCAGCGTGTTGCGCGCTACTTCGGCTTTGAGCCCAAGGAAGGTGAAGCGGGTGTGGCCCGTGTCGTCGGCCGGTTGCCGGGCCGATTCGTAGCGGTAGTTGGTGTGGCCGCCGTTGGCGTGCACCATCAGTACGCTGCGGCGCGTGAGCGGTATGCCCGCTCCGAGGGTCAGGAAGCTCTGGCTTTCTTTGACCGGTTGGGTGTTGTCGACCTTGGTCAGGCGGCCGAACGAGCCGTGTTGGTAGTTGCTCACCGAGAAGTTGTAGGCGTATTCCAGAAACACTGGGTAGCGCATGTAGAAGTCCGTGCGACCGCCGACCGTCCCCCATGTGTAGAGCGGCCCGAGGTAGAGATCGAGGTCGAATTGTTGGGCTGCACGGCCGACGGTCTGGTAGTCCAGCCCCAAGTAGACTTGGTTGAACGGGGTCGAGGAGACATTGCCGCCCACCGTGATCCGGAAGTTGGGTTTGGTGCCCAGCCGGGTGCGGAACGAGTAGCGTCCGCGCAGCGAGTCGTACCGCACGGTCGGGTATTCCATCGTGAAGTCGCCGTCGGCCAGTACGCCGTAGAGGTTGTCGCGCAGTTCGGCGAATCCCATCTGCCGTTGTTCGCCCGGGGCGTGGCGGTCGGCTTTGACTATGTCGCGGATGTAGGCGCGTTGGGCCGGTGTCAGGCCGTCGAACCGGTAGTCGTCGAAGACCAGCGCCGGGCATCGGGCCCGGAAGGCTTCGCGGCGGGCCGCATATTCTTCGGGCGTGCGGCGTGTGCCGATGCGTTCCGTTATCTGCGGCATGGCGGCCATGGCGTCGGCATAGCCCGCATCCATGATGGCGTCGGCTTGGTCGAAGTCCAGCATCCCCGCTTCGATGCCCCGGCGGATGGTGACGCTGCGGGTTTCGGGCAGCGTGTAGTCGGTGTCTTGCATGGCCAGCATGAATGCTTGGTCCAGCAGGCTGCTTTCGGGGCTCGGGGGTGCGTTGCCTTTGGTGCAGATCGACCCGACGATCAGTTCGGGGCGGAATTCTTCGTCGAGGCTCTTCCACGGGAAATTGTCGTAGATGCCGCCGTCGTAGAGCAGCATCGAGTCGCGGGTCATGGGTTTGAATACCAGCGGGATGGACATCGACGAGCGGACCGCTTCGCCCAGATCGCCGTTGCGCAGGACGGCCGGCGTGCGGTGGTTCATGTCGCTGGCTACGCATAGGAACGGGACCATCAGCCGGTCGAAATCGCCCCGCGAGGCCGCCGTCGCCGGGGCGAAAAGTTCGGCGAAGGCCATGTCGATCTGGGTCGACGCGATCAGGTTGGTCGGGGCGCGGAACTTGCGGCCCGGGTCGCTCAGGTCGAACCGGAAGCTGACGATGGCGGGTTTGCGGCTCAGCTGCCGGTGGTAGGAGAGGTAGCGGGTGGGGTCGATGCGCCCCGACACCCATTCTTTGACCGCGCCCGACGCAACGATGGCGCGCATCTCGGCCGGCGAGTAGCCTGCGGCATACATGGCGGCTATGATCGAGCCCATCGAGGTGCCCGCCACACAGTCGATGGGCACGCCTTGTTCTTCGAGCGCTTCCAGCACGCCGATGTGGTAGAGCCCCTTGGCGCCGCCGCCGCTCATGACCACCCCTACCCCGCTGCGCGGCGGTTCGGCGGCGGCCGGCCGGGCCCCCAGCAGCGGTATGGCGGCAAGAAGCAGGAACAGATATTTGCGGTGCATGTAAAATTTTTTTAACTTTGCGTGTTAAAGCCCCTTTTCGCAAGGGTGCCAGTCAAAAGTAGGCAAAAACGACAAACCGACAAAATATGACCGACAAAATCAATGAACTTCTGCGACTTGTCGAGGAGTTCAAGCCCCGGGCCGCGGCCGAGATCGAGGAGTTCCGCATCCGCGTGCTGGGCAAGAAAGGCGAGCTCAACGCGTTGATGGAGGAATTCAAGACGGTGGCTCCGGAGCTCAAGCGGGAGTTGGGACAGCAGCTCAACCGGCTCAAAAACGAGGCCACGGCGCGCATCAATTCCCTGCGCGAGGAGTTGCAGAACGCCGCCGGCGACACGGCTTCGTCGTCGGGCGACCTGACGCGTCCCGGTTCGGCCGGGGAGTTGGGTTCGCGCCACCCCATTTCGCTGGTCCGCAACCAGATCGTCGAGGTCTTCTCGCGGTTGGGTTATACCGTGGCCGAGGGTCCCGAGATCGAGGACGACTGGCATGTCTTCTCGGCGTTGAATTTCCCGCCCGAGCATCCTGCGCGCGACATGCAGGACACGTTCTTCGTCGAGAAGAACCCCGACATCCTGCTGCGCACCCACACTTCGTCCATTCAGGTGCGGACCATGGAGCGCCAGAAGCCGCCCATCCGCGTCATCTGCCCCGGGCGCGTCTTCCGCAACGAGGCCATTTCCTACCGCGCCCATTGCATCTTCCACCAGATCGAGGGTCTCTACATCGACGAGGGCGTCTCGTTCGCTGACATGAAGCAGTCGCTGCTCTACTTCGCCAAGGAGGTCTTCGGCGAGCAGGCCGTCATCCGCATGCGCCCTTCTTACTTCCCCTTCACGGAGCCGTCGGCCGAGGTCGACGTCTCGTGCAACCTCTGCGGCGGCAAGGGTTGCGCCGTCTGCAAGGGCACCGGGTGGCTCGAAATCATGGGTTGCGGCATGGTCGACCCCAATGTGTTGGAGGCCAACGGCATCGACCCGCAGAAGTATTCGGGTTTCGCGTTCGGCATGGGTATTGAGCGCATCGCCATGCTCAAATACGGAGTCAAAGACTTGCGTCTCTATTTCGAGAACGACGTGCGTTTCCTGCACCAGTTCGACGAGGCGCTCTGATTGGCATGAAGCGTCCGGCAGCCATATCGTTCGTTTGCGCGGCGTTCTTTCTGACCGCATTCGCGGCCGGGAAGAGCCCTTCGCCTGCGCCCTCTTGGGCCGATTCGCTGCGGAGTTTCTACCTCTATACCGAGGGTATCAAGCAGCATAGCGTCGTCGGCGATTCGTTGCGGGCCCGGGAGTTGTTCCGCGAGGCTCTCCGCTGCGATTCGGCTTTCGCTCCCGCTTACTACGAGTTGGCCGTGGCTCAGGTCGACCGTTCGCCCGCCGAGGCGGCCGAGTTGGCCCGCAAGGCTTATTTGCTCGATACGGCCAACCTGTGGTACCATTCGCTCTACGGGCAGGCTTTGGTCTATTCGGGTCAGTACGACCGGGCGTTGGGGGTGTTCCGCGACTTGCGGCGCGCCGATCCCAAGAATTCCGACAATTATCGGATCTTGGCGGCCCTCTACGAGTTGAGCCGCCAGCCTTTCGCCGCCATCGCCACCCTCGATTCGGCCGAGATGCGTTTCGGGCGGATTCCGGTGTTGAGCACCATGAAGCGGCAGTTGTTGTTGGCTACGCACCAGACCGACAAGGCGGTGGCCGAGGCCCGGGCTTTGGTCGACGCCGCGCCCTACGATGCCGAGAGCCGCGTGGTGTTGGCCGGGCTGTATGCCCGCACGGGCAAGGATTCGCTCGCGTTGGCCGAGTACGGCAAGGCGTTGGAGGCGGATTCCACTTCGTTGGCTACCCTCGCGGCCTTGTCCGACTACTACAACGACCGCCGCGATTTCCGGTCGATGTTGGCCGTGACCAAGCGCATGTTCGCCCTCGACGCCATGCCTTTGGCAAGCAAGGTCGCCCGTTTCGGGCAGTTCACTTCCGATACGCGTTTCTACCGCGAGTTCTACATCCAGCTCAACGATCTGGCTTCGATGCTCGCCATCCGTTATCCGCGCGAGAAGCAGGCCGTCGAGCTCTATGCCCGCCATCTGATCGCTTCGGGGCAGTTGCAGCAGGCGCTCGAGCTCTATAAGTCGCATACCTTCGATATGCCTGCCGAGGAAGATTATTTCACGGCGGTCATCGATATCGAGACTTACCTCCGGCGGCCCGATTCGGTCGATCGCTACGTCGCCCGGGCCCTCGAGTTCTTTCCCGAGCGGCCGGTGTTCCACATCGCCAAGGGCAATGCGTTGAGTTATTCCAAGCATTACGGTCCGGCGCTCGATGCTTACAGGGTTTCGTTGCGGTTGGCCGACAGCGATTCGTTGCGCGGCGTCATCTGGGGGTTGACGGGCGATACTTGGCATCAGGCGGCTGTGGATTCCGCGTCCGCCGCCCGATCGCAGGCGGCCCGTTCGACGGCTGCCCGGCGCAAGGCGTTGAAAGCGTGTTTCAGGGCCTACGACCGCAGTCTCAGGTTCTTGCCCGACAATCCGTTGGTGCTCAACAACTACGCTTATTTCCTCGCCGTCGAGGGGTTGCAGCTCGAAAAGGCCCTCGCCATGTCGAGCCGGGCCGTGGCCTTGACCGACAACAATCCGACCTATCTGGACACCTATGCGTGGGTGCTTTTCCGGTTGGGCCGTACCGAGGAGGCGCGCAAGATCATGCAGCAGGCCATCGCTCTCGACAGCCGCAGCAGCCCCGAGTTGTTGGTCCATTATGGCGACATCCTCGATGCGTTGGGCGAGCGTTTCATGGCCGAGACTTATTGGCGCAAGGCGCTCGAAAAGGGCTACGACGCCGCTGCCATCGCCCGGCGTCTGGATGTTTCCTCCCCAAAGCCACCCCGACCATGAAACCGCTCCGTTTGTTGACGACCCTTTTGCTTGCGTTTTCGATTTGTTCGGCTGTGGCTCAGAACGACCGCCGGATCGAGGAGCAGAAGCGCGTCATCGCCGCCCTCGAGAAGAAGATCGCGGCCGAGGAGCAGCAGATCGCCAAGCTCAAGAAGGGGCGCGCCGCCACCGAGGAGCGAGCCCGGCGGTTGGCCGGACAGATCGAGTCGCGCGTGCGGTTGTTGGACGAGACCGAGAAGCAGGCGCAGTTGTTGCGCGAGGAGATCCGGCGCAAGGACCGTTTGGCGGGCGATCTGACCGCCGCCCGCAACCGCCACCGCGAGGAGTATGCGGCCATGATCCGCGAGTCCTACCGCAATTATCGGCACCAGAATTACCTGACCTACCTCTTTTCGTCGCGCAGTTTCGCCGACATGGCCCGGAGGATCGCTGCTTTGCGCGAGATTTCGGCCATGCGGGCCCGTAAGTTGCAGGAGATCGCTTCGCTTTCCGAGCAGGTGCGCACCGAGAAGGAGAAGCTCGCGGCGCGTCAGCAGTCGTTGAACGAGGTGACCCGCAAGTTGGCTACTCAGAAAAGCAATCTGGAGCGCGACGCCCGCAACGCACGGTCCGAAATCAGGCAGATGTCCGAGCGCGAGAAGACGGCCCTTCAGCGCAAGGTGTCGCAGCAGCAGCAGTTGAGCGTGGCCGTCAGCGCCTTGCGCAAGTTGACCAAGGGCAACAAGACCGGGGCTTCGTTTTCGGCCAAGACTTCGGGTTTGCGGCTTCCGGTGGCTTCCGGGCGGGTGAAGCGTTACCGCGAGAACATGGCCGAGATCGTCGGGCCCAAGGGGGCCAAGGTGATCTCCATCTACGAGGGCAAGGTCGTCGAGATCAAGCGCAACCGCATCACCGACAAGTTCGACGTCTTCATCGCCCACGGCGAGTACATCACTTCCTACGCCAATCTGGGTTCCATCTGCGTCGAGAAGGGGCAGAAGGTGGCCCGCGACCAGCCGATCGGTTCGGTCGGTTCGGGGGTCGACGCCCTGACCATGCAGGTCGAGTACAAGCTCGTCTTCGGCATCTACCCGCCCGATCCGTCGCAGAGGATGTTGGCGGAGAATTGTTTCAAAAAGTAATTGCGTCGGGGTTCCGCCCGCCGTTGCGGCCGGGTCTCCGTCAGATAAGTATGATACGCTACTATACCGACGATTGCGCCTACCGGTTGCCGCAGAAGCGGCGGACGGCGGCTTGGCTGCGCCTCGTGGCCGAAAGCGAGGGTTACGTGTTGGGCGACGTGAATTATATCTTTTGTTCGTCGCGTCGTTTGTTGGCCATGAACAGGCAGTTCCTCGGGCACGATTATTATACCGACGTCATCACTTTCGATTATGGCGACCGCAAGGGTTCGCGGGTCGTCTCGGGCGATGTCTTCATCGACGTGGAGACCGTGGCCGACAACGCCCGCTTGTACGGCGCCGCCCGTTTGCAGGAGATGCGGCGCGTGGTGGTCCACGGGCTTCTCCACCTCTGCGGGCAGGGCGATAAGACACCTCGCGCCAATCGGATCATGCACCGTAAGGAAGATCGTTATTTGCAGTTTTGGGAGCCCGAGGGTTGCCGTTCCTGAGCGTCGGTTCCATGAGGTCGTTCCCGATGGTGAAGTTGTCGGTGCCGTTCGCGGTTGGCGTCGCGTCGGCCCTTTGTTTCGTCTTGCCGTGGTGGTTGCTCGCCGCGGTTTTTTTGTCGTGCGGTCTGGTGGCTTTGTCGTTGAGGTCGGGGGCGGCGCTCGTTGGGTTGTTTTTCGCGGCCGGATGGGGTGTGGGTCAGTTTCGGGCTCCCGTGCGCAGCGTCCCTTCGGGGGTGTGTTGCGTGTGGGAGATCGACATCGACGGGTTCCCCGCCGTCCGGGGACGTTATGCCCGCGTCGAGGGCCGTATTCGGGCTTGGCGGGCGTTGGTGGAGGATGTTTGGCATCCGGCCGCCGATCGTGTTTTGTTGCGGGCCGATTCGGTGGCGGCGTTGCCCGACGGCGGGCGGATCCGTTGCGTCGGGCGGCTTCAGCCTTTGCTGGGCGGTTCGTCCGCTTACGGGCGATTGTCGGTGCGGCGGGGCGTGGCCGGGGTGCTTTTTCTCTCGGCAGGCAGCGGCGTCGAAGAGGTGCCGGGCGCCGTTCGTGGGTTGCATCTGCGGGCTGCGGACCGCATCAGGCAGCGTTGTTCCGCAGGCGATGCCGGTGCGGTGGTGCGGGCTATGACCTCCGGCGACCGGAGCGGGTTGACCCCCGAGTTGCGGAGCGCCTATGCCCGCAGCGGCATGTCGCATTTGTTGGCCGTTTCGGGGTTGCATACGGGCATCGTCTTCCTTTTAGTCAATTGGGCGCTGCGGTGGTTGGCGTTATTCAGGCGGGGGCATTTGTTGCGCGATTTGTTGGCCGTGTGCGCCGTGTGGTCGTATGTCGCTGCGGCCGGATTCCCGCCCAGCGCCGTGCGGGCCGCCGTCATGTGTTCGTTGTTGCAGTCGGCGGTTGCTTCCGGTTCGGAGTATGTCGCTTCGAACGCCCTCGCTGCGGCTGCTTTCGGTATGTTGCTGTGGAATCCGGCATGGATCGCCGACATCGGATTCCAGCTTTCGTTCGTCGCCGTGGCGGCCATCTTGTTGTGGGCCGTGCCGCTCTGCCGGCGGTTGCATACGGGGCGTCGGGCGGTCGACCTCTTGTCGGGGGCCCTCGTCGTGGGGTTGGCGGCTTCGGTCGCTGCCGCGCCGTTGGTCTCCCACGCGTTCGGCATCGTCCCCGTGGCGGGGGTGTTGCTCAATCCCGTCGTCGTTCCTTTGGCAGGCGTCGCGGTCTTCTGCGGGGTGTTGGGTTGGTTCGTGCCCGGGCTGCCTGCCGTCGGCGAGGCGGCCGCCGGGGCGTTGAACGCCTTGGCCCGCGGGGTCGCTTCGTTGCCCGGCGGGGCGGTGGAGTATGCGCTTCCGGCTTGGGCAACGGCGCTCTGTTATCTGTTTTTTGCGCTCGCCACGGCGGTATGGTGGCGTCGCAAGTCGAAAAAAAGCGTACATTTGTCTTTGTGATAACTCCCGAAGAATACGAATTGTTGGTCGGCGAGCCCGTGACACGGGCCGTGGCCGCCAACCTCGGCCGCGATCCGTTGGAGGTGGCGCTCGACGCCCGGGTGCCCCATGCGCGGTTGGTCGCCACGCAGGTCAAGTATCTGGCGCGTGCGGTCCGCAAACTCCCGTCCTACGCCGCCGCGCAGTGCATCCTGCCGCCGTTGGCTTTCGAGCAGGCGTCGAGCGAGCGCTGCGCCATGCACAAGGCTCTCGGGGGCGGTTCCGTGCTCGACCTGACTTGCGGGCTGGGGGTCGATGCGTTGGCCCTGAGCCGCCGTTTCGGGCGGGTCGTGGCGCTCGAGCGCAATCCCGTGCTGGTCCGTATCGCGCAGGAGAATTTCCGGCGGTTGGGGGTGTCCAACGTCGAGGTCGTCTGTTCTGCGGCCGAGGAGTATCTGGCCCGGACGCAGGAGCGTTTCGATTGGGTCTTCGCCGACCCCGACCGCCGGTCGGCCGCCGGTCGGAAGTTGGTGCGGTTGGACGATTGTTCGCCTTCGATTCCCGCTTTGCTGCCCGCGATCCGGCGTGCGGCAGGGCGGTTGTGCCTGAAGAATTCGCCTTTGTTCGACGTCGACGAAGCGTTGCGGCTCTTTCCGCAGAGCCGGGTCGAGGTGGTCTCGCTCGACGGCGAATGCAAGGAGGTGGTGGTCTACGACGACGGCAGCGGACCCGCGGTCACGGCCACGGTGCTGGGGGCCGAGGATCGTTCTTTCTCGGCGCCGTGCGGGGCTTCCGCGCCGCTTCCCGGGTCCTTCGACCCCTCGCGTTACCGGTGGCTCACGGTGCCCGACGTGGCGTTGCAGAAAGCCCGTCTGGCGCGTCTCCAGTTGGCCGGAAAGGCCGATATCTGGAGCGACGGCGGCTTCGGTTTCTCGGCAGAGCGGCCCGAGGGGGCCATCGGCAGGATATTCGCTGTCGAGCGGATCGAGCCCTACGATCCGCGGTTGTTGCGGCGCGAGTTGAAAGGGTGCGGCGCCACCCTCTTCAAGCGCGATTTTCCGCTCTCGGCCGACGAAATCATGCGCCGCACAGGGCTTCGTGCGGGCGACGGGGTGCGGTTGGCCTTTACCAAAATCGAGGGCCGTTTTTGGACGGTCCGGCTCGAATGATTATTTTTGTTGCGCGGCAGTTTCCGCCGGACAAGCGTCCGGCAGCGTCCGGCTTCGATAGTTGATAAATCATGAAAATCAAAGAGATACTCACTTATTTCACCGACACCATCTTCCGGCGCGACACCAGCGAGTGGCACAGCCCGGCGGCCCGGTGGTTCGTGCAGCAGTATAAGTTGCTTTTCTATACGGCCCGCGGGTTGTTGGAGCACGGCACGATCGTGCGGTCGGCGGCGTTGACTTTTTATACGCTCATGTCGTTGGTGCCCATTCTGGCCGTGGTCTTCGCCGTGGTCAAGGGCTTCGGGCTGGCCGACGGGTTGGTGCAGAGCCTCTACGGACTTTTCCCGCAGAGCCCCGAGACCATCGATTACATCGTGGCTTTCGCCGAGAAGGCGTTGGCCCGTACGCAGGGCGGCGTGGTGGCGGTCGTGGCGCTGGTCATGTTGTTCTGGGCCGTCATCCGGGTGTTCGGGTCGATCGAAAGCGCCTTCAACAACATCTGGGAGGTGAAGGTCGGGCGCAGTCTGGCCCGGCAGTGGAGCGATTATATCGCCATCGTCATGATCGTGCCCATCCTGTGGGTCATCGCCGGGGCGTTGGGCGGTTATGCCCGCCAGTTGCTCGGCTTCGGCGACGGGTGGTTCTACGCCGTGTTGTCGCGGTTGGTTTCGGTGGGGGTCATCTGGGTCATGTTCACCTTTTTCTACATGCTCATCCCCAACGCCCGTGTGCGTTTTTCGAGCGCCCTGACCGCCGGCATCATCGCCGGGACGGCCTTTGCGCTCTTCCAGTGGGGTTATCTCTACGTGCAGCGGTGGATGACTTCCTACAACGCCATCTACGGTAGTTTCGCGGCTCTGCCGCTCTTTCTGATTTGGTTGCAGTCTTCGTGGCAGATCCTGCTCTTCGGCGGCGAGTTGTCGTTCGCCTACCAGAACGTGGCGCGTTTCTGCGAGGAGCGCGAGTCGTTGTTGATCAGCTACGACCAGCGCCGCAAGCTCTTGTTGGCCGTCATGTTGACGGTGGTGGGGCATCTGCGCAGCCGCGGGGGCGCTACTCCGGCGGAGACGATCCGGCAGCAGTTGGAGCTGCCTACGCGCATCGTCAACGACATCCTCTACCAGTTGGTGCAGGCGGGGTTGATTCTGGCCGTGCCCGTCGACGACAACGAGCGCGAGCTGGCTTATATCCCGGCCCACGACATCGCGTCGCTGACCGTCTACGGGGTGTTGGAGGCCGTGGAGCGGTCGGGGCAGGAGCATTTCGACCCTGCGCCCTCGCCCGAATTGTTGCGCATCGACCGCGAGTTGGAGCGTCTCAAGCAGAGCGCCCGTGCTTCGCAGGACAACGTGCGGATCGTGGATTTGTTGGAAAAGGAAGCATGAAAGCACTCCCTCGCCGGTTCCACGGAGTGTCGCGGTCGGTGCCCCGATCCGTTTGGTCCGAAACCCCGTTTCCGGCACTTGCCGGGGCCGCAGGTTGCAACGTCCGGATTCGAGAGCGGATTCTTCGAGCGCCGGGACATCACAAAACAGATAAGTTTTTTTAGTTTGGAAAGCATCGTTATCATAGGCAGCGGCAATGTGGCCGAATCGTTGGCGCTGGCCGTCGCAGGAAGCGGGTTGCGGCTCGTGCAGGTCTTTGCGCGGAATGCCGCCCGGGCTCAGGAGGTGGCCGTCGCGGCGGGTTGCGGTTGGGCTTCGCGGCCCGAGGAGTTGGCTGCGGCCGATCTCTATCTGTTGGCCGTCAGCGACCGGGCCGTGGCCGAAGTGGCTGCGGCGCTGCCTTTCCCGGACCATGCCGCGGTGGCGCATACGGCCGGGAGCGTGCCGTTGGAGGCGTTGCCCGCAAAGTTCGCCCGCCGGGCCGTGTTCTATCCGTTGCAGACTTTTACGCAGGGCCGGCGGGTCGATTTCCGGGACATTCCCCTCTTCATCGAGGCTTCGACGCCCGCTCTGCAAACCGAATTGGAGACCCTCGCCCGGCGGATTTCGCGGCATGTCTTCGCGGCCGATTCGGCCCGGCGGGCGCAGTTGCATCTGGCGGCCGTCTTCGTCTGCAACTTCGTCAACCACATGTATGCCGTGGGTGCGCGGTTGATGGGCGATGCCGGGCTCGATTTCGCCTTGTTGAAGCCGCTCATCGCCGAGACCACGGCCAAGGCTCTCGACGCCGCGTCGCCCTGCGCCGTGCAGACGGGTCCGGCCGTGCGGGGCGACCTGCCCACGCAGCAGCGCCATGCGTCCATGATCGACGACCGGTTGTTACGAATGATTTACATTGCAATAAGCCAACATATATGGGAAACTTCAAGGAAGATGTAGCCCGCACCGAAGCCTTCGTCTTCGATGTCGACGGCGTGATGACCGACGGGGGTATCATCCCCACGGCCGAGGGCGATTTCATTCGCCGTTACAATGCCAAGGACGGTTACGCGCTGGCCTATGCCATCAAGATGGGTTACCGCGTGTGCGTGATCTCGGGCGGCCGGGGCCGGACGCTCGAAAACCGGTTGAAAATGCTCGGCATCAAGGAATACCACCTCGATTGCATGGATAAGATCGCTGTTTTGCACGATTACTTCCGCCGCGAGGGGCTCGATCCCGCCAACGTCATCTACATGGGCGACGACATCCCCGATCTCGAGTGCATGCGCGAGGTGGGGATTCCGGTGTGCCCCGCCGACGCCGCTCCGGAGGTGGTCGAGGCGTCGCGTTACGTGTCGCAGTTCGCCGGGGGCGCCGGGGCCGTCCGCGACATCGTGGAGCAGGTGTTGCGGGCTCGCGGCGATTGGGCCCGCGATTCGCAGGGCGTCACTCCTTCGACCCTCGCGGCTTCCAATTGAGCCCTTCCCCGGCCGAGGGGCAAGGCGGCGTTCCAAGTGCAAAATTCAAGACCCGACATACTCTCAAGAGAGCGTCGGGTCTTTTCGTTATTGCTTGGCGGTGTTCGTCTTCCGTTTCTTGATGCGCGACAGGTGGTCGATCAGGTGCAGCCGGAAGGCTTCGCGCCGGGCCTTGAGGTTGCGCCGCCAGCCCACCCAGCGCGTGTAGCGTTCGCGTTTCTCGGGGTATATGTCGGGGATGGTGACCAGAATGCCCGTCTCTTCGACATCGCCGAAATCGGGGTTCGATACCGTGTCGAACACCCGCATCGTGGGCGAGAGGTTCATGTAGGCGTTGATCAGCGGCGGTATGTTTTCGTTGAATTCGCGGATCTTCTGGATCAGTATCCGGTAGTTTTCTTGGTAGTTCGCTCCCGTGAAGAATCGTTCGTAGTAGGGGTCGTCCAAGTCGAGCCGCAGCGGGTTTATGCCTTCCACCAGCCGGTCGCGGTCGGGGAAATAGCGGCGCAGGAACCAGATCAGTGCGTTGCGCGCCACCGCTTGGTAGGTGGTGTACATGGTCACCTTGCCGAACAGGTATTTGGCTTTGGGGTTGAGTACGATCAGCGCCCCCAGTCCGTCCCACAGGTTGTCCAGCGCATAGAGGCTTTTGGGGTTCTGCCGCGCTTGGTAGGCCGGTTGTACGAACGAGCGGCCCAGTTCGATGGTGCGGGGCAGAAACCGGCGCCGGAATTTCTCGCTGAACCGGAAATAGTGTTCGGTCGACAGGTGGCGCGGGTGGGGCGTCGTGCAGACGATGAAGCGGTAGCCGCCTACGATCTCTTCGGCGGCAGGGTCCCATACGATCAGTTGGTAGTAGCCGTCGCCCGCAAGGTCTTCGTCGTCGATGTCTACTTCGCAGCCCGTGCCGCCCCCGGCTCCGCGGAACGCCAGTTCGCGCAGGCGGCCGATTTCGCGCATCAGGGCGGGGCATTCGGCCGCGGCGAATATGTAGATTTCGTTGTCGGCTTTCTTCGTGTCGCGTATCTTGCGTTCGGGGGTCAGTTCTGCTCGCAGCAGAGCCCGGTCCACGGGCGGTGCAATGGGTTGTTCGGTTTTTTGTTGCATGATGCAAAAGTAGCGATTTTACCTTTTATCCCGGTGCGGGGCGAGCGTTTTTTCCAAAAAATAGGTTTTTCTGCGTACTTCTTCGGCCTGTTCGCGCAGCGATCCGAGCCGTTGGAGTTCTTCGGCCCGAATGGGGTCGCCCACCACGATGCGGAAGTGTTTGCCTTGTTGGGAGAACATTTCGTCGGGCAGCCACAGCATTTCGAGGTTGAACTTGATGCCCAGTGCTTTGCGGATCCGGTCCACCCGGTAGAAGAAGTTCGACAGGCGTCCTTCGACGTAGACCGGGACTATGTCGCGTTGCGCGGCCGCGGCTTTTTTCACAAAGTTGGTTTTCCATTCGAGGTCGGCCACGCGTCCCCCGATGCGCCGCGAGCAGAGCCCCGCCGGGAAGGTCAGCAGCGGCAGGTCGCTCGCGAAGGCTTCGTCGAATCGGCGGGCGTAGCCGCTGTTTTGCGAGCCGTGTTTGTTGACCGGCACCCATAGGGGCCTCAGCGGTTCGACGTGCATCAGCAGGTCGTTGACCACCACGCGCGCATCGCCGAAGCGGTCGATAAGTTTGTCGGCCAGCATCATCCCGTCCATCCCTCCGAACGGGTGGTTGGCCACGAACAGGTAGCGGCCCGCCGGGTCGAGTTTTTCGAGCCCCGTGGCCGAGTAGGTGACTTGCCATTCGGCGAAGCAGGCTCGGATGAATTCCTGCGGCGGCAGTTCCCAGTAGGTGGCAAGGATGTGGTTGATCTCTTTTTCGCGGATCGTCCGGCGCAGCCAGTCGACGGCCCAGCGCGGTGTTCTGCGGGCCAGTCCCGGTGCTTTTTGCCGGAGTACTTCGCCGATGTCTATCTGTGGCATTTCTCTGGGTTGAAAGATGAAAGGCGGCGCGGCGGTGCCCGGCGAAAGGGCGGTCGGCCTGCCGGTTCGGGAGCCCCCGATTAAAAATATCCACAAATATAAATATTCTTTTTTGAAATTTGTCTAACTTTACACCCAAATAGCCTATTGTTCCCGATCCCATGTCTGCCTACCATACGCCGGTGTTGTTGGAAGAATCCGTGGCCTTGCTCGCCGTGGAGCCGCAGGGTGCCTATGTCGATCTCACCTTCGGCGGGGGCGGCCATTCGCGGCGTATCCTCGAGGCGTTGGGCGAGGGCGGGCGGCTCTATGCCTTCGATCAGGACCGCGATGCGTGGGCCAACCGTCCCGACGATCCGCGTTTTTGTCTCGTGGAGAGCAATTTCCGTTTCTTGCGCGGGGCTTTGCGGTTGCGGGGCGTGACGCAGGTCGACGGCGTCTTGGCCGATCTGGGGGTTTCGTCGCACCATTTCGATGCGTTGGAGCGCGGTTTTTCGTTCCGCGGCGAGGCTCCGTTGGACATGCGTATGAATCAGCAGGGGCGTTTGACGGCCGCCGAGGTCGTGAACCGTTATTCTCCCGAGGAGCTGACCCGTATCTTGGGCGATTGGGGCGAGATCGAGACCCCGTGGAAGGTCGCCAATTGCATCGTCCGCGCGCGCAGCGCCGGGGCGTTGGAGACTACGGCCCGGTTGGTCGAGGCCGTGAAGCCTTGCACTCCCAAGAAGGACGAGGCCAAGTTCCTGACCAAGTTGTTTCAGGCGCTGCGCATCGAGGTCAACGGCGAGATGGAGGCGCTCCGCATGGCTTTGGAGCAGAGCCTCAAGGTGTTGCGGCCCGGCGGGCGGTTGGTCGTGATTTCCTACCATTCGTTGGAGGACCGGCTCGTGAAGAATTTCATGCGCAGCGGCAATTTCTCGGGCCGGGTCGAAAAGGATTTCTTCGGCCGGCCGTCGGTGCCTTTCGAGTTGGTCGCCCGCAAGGCCGTCACCCCTTCGGACGAGGAGTTGGCCCGCAATCCGCGGTCGCGGTCGGCCAAGTTGCGGGCCGCCGTGAAAAAACAGTCCGACGATCCATACCGAAAATAATCTCGATACGTTATGTTGCGCGATACGGAGTTCGATCCGGTGAATGCCGAGGAGGAGGCACGCCGCAGGCAGGACGAGGAGTTGGCCCGCCGCGTGCGGCGCGAGGTGCTGCGCATCGGCCGGGGCGAGGCCGACGAGGAGATCCGTGCCGATTTGGAGCGGGAGGCCGCCGAGCGCGCCGAGGCCGAGGAGGAGGCGCGCAAGGAGCGGCGGCGCCGGGCCAGTTTGGTGCGGCAGTTCTTCACCGGTACGATCCTCGTGCGCGAGGGCGTGTCGAAGTCCTATCCCTACATGCTTTGCATCGCGGTCATGCTTTTCGCCAGCATCTTCGTCATGTTCATGGCTCTGCGGCTCGACATGCGCCATTCCGAGCTCGAGCGCGAGGTGCAGAAGCTCCGCGAGCGGGCGATCCGTTTGGAGGAGGAGCGTTTTAGGGCCACCACCCATTCGGCCATCGTCGCACGGTTGCGCGAGCGCAATATTCCGCTTTCCGATCCGCCCGCTCCGGGCGAAACCATCGATCGTATGCCATGAAACAGCAGGAACCGTCCCGGATTAAAAGCGATATTCTGTTGCGGGTGAGGGTGCTCTACATCCTCTTCATCGCGGCCGGGGCCGTCGTGTTCGGGCGGCTCGTGTGGGTGCAGTTCTTCAGTGGCGAGGTGGCTTACAACGCCCAGCGGTTGGCTGGCCGCATCTTCACCGAGGTGACCGTGCCCGCGCAGCGCGGCAGTATTCTGGCTCGCAGCGGCGAGCCGTTGGCCGCGTCGATCTTCCGTTATCGCGTGGCTTTCGACTTCGCGGCGTCGGGGTTGGATTCGTTGAGCCTTTTCTACGAGCAGAGCGATTCGTTGGCCAAGTTGCTGGCCGCTTTTTTCAAGGACCGTCCGGCTTCCGACTACCGCAGGCTCTTCCGCGAGGAGCATGCCCGGCGTTACAGGCTCGTGCGGCCGCGCGATACGGTCTACGCCCGTTCGGAGGGGTGGTTCGCCCGGCTCACCGACCGTATGCGGGGCGAGGAGTTCATCCGCCACAAGGTCTACGATACCTTGCGCGACCATACGCCCGTCGAGATTTTCCCCCGCGACGTCGATTATTCCGAGTGGGAGACTTTGAAGACCTTCCCGTTGCTCAATTGGAACATGGGGGTGGTCTACCGTCTGGTCGAGACTGCCGAGCGGGTCTATCCGCATGGCGAGCTCGCACGGCGCACCATCGGCAAGAAGGGCGATCAGGGCAATTACGGCATCGAGGATTCCTACCATGCCGAGTTGTCGGGCCGCGACGGCAAGGCCCGGCGGCAGCGCATCGCGCGCGGGTTCTACGGGCGCGTGGCCGGCGAGCATGTCGAGCCTCAAGACGGCTTCGACGTGGTCACCACGCTCGACGTCGAGTTGCAGGATGCCGCCGACAAGGTGTTGCGGCGGCAGCTCCGCGAGCAGGGGGCCGAGTGGGGTACGGCCATCGTCATGGAGAGCCGCACGGGCGAGATTCTGGCTTTGGCCAATCTGGGCCGTACTTCCGAGGGTACCTACGCCGAGCGCGAGAACTACGCCCTCGGCCGCAGCATGGAGCCCGGGTCTACGTTCAAGCTCGCATCGATGTTGCTGTTGTTGGACGATGCCGGGATGCCCGTGACTACCCGTTACGACGTCAACGACGGCAAGCCCGTCACCGTGGGCCATGCCGACGACGTCTGCGATTCGCACCGCGGCGACCATGTCATCGATTTCCGGCGGGCCGTCGCCGCGTCGTCCAACGTCTATTTCGCCCGCGCCATCTGGGATCGTTACGGCGCCACGGGCAAGAAGCAGCAGTACAGCGATTATCTGCACAACCGGTTGGGGTTGGGCCAGACCGTGGGGTTGGAGCGTTTCGGCGAGCGGCCGCCCGAGATCACCGCCGATTGGAAGGTGCCCGACCCCGGCGTCATGTTGGTCAAGATGGCCTACGGTTACCGCGTGCGGATGGCTCCTATCCAGATGCTCGCTTTCTACAACGCCATCGCCAACGGCGGGCGGATGATTTCGCCCGTGTTGGTCAAGGAGTTGCGCCGCGGCGACCGGGTCGAGGAGCGTTTTGCCGCCCGTACTTTGCGCCGGTCGGTCTGCACCGACCGTACTTTGCAGGAGGTGCGGCGTTGTTTGCAGGCCGTCTGCACCGAGGGTACGGCCAAGGAGTTTTTCGGCGACACCACCCGGCTCAAGGTCGCGGCCAAGACAGGTACGGCTCAGATCACCGATTCGCGACGTTTGTCGGACCGTTATTATCTGGGTTCGATGGTGGCTTTCTTCCCCGCCGACAATCCGCGTTATACGGTGCTCGTCGCCATCGAGACCAAGGCCCGGCCGGGCAAGGCTTATTACGGCGGTCCGTTGGCCGGTCCCGTGGTCAAGCGGTTGGTCGATTACATCTACAACCGCGGCAGCGGCCGCAGCGTGCAGGAGGAGAACCCCGGGCCGCAGCACTATCCCCGGCAGGTCAAGGGGGGCGACATCGGGCAGATCCGCCATGTGGCCGAGCGCCTTTCGCCCCGCGCCGTCTCGGGCGACCGCAGCGGTTGGGGCAGGGCGCAGGTCGACAGCCTTTCGGGGGTCTCGGTCCGTAGTTTCGGCAGCGAGCGTACGCGCGTGCCCGACGTGCGGGGCATGGGGCTCAAGGATGCGTTGTTTCTGTTGGAGAATTGCGGGTTGAGCGTCCGGTTTTCGGGACAGGGCACCGTCGTCGCCCAGAGCATCGCCCCGGGGACTTTGTTGGGTAATTACAAGACCATAGAGATCAGATTGCAATAGAACCATGAAGTTGTTTTCCGAGTTGTTGGAGATGATTCCGGTGCGTGAGTTGCACGGCGATGCGGCGGCCGGGGTCGGGGCGTTGACCTACGATTCGCGGGCCGCGGTGCCGGGTTGTTGTTTCTTCGCGGTGGCCGGTACGCAGTGCGACGGGCACGATTTCATCCCCGCCGCGGTCGAAAAGGGGGCCGCGGCCATCGTTTGTTCCCGTCTGCCCGAGCGCCTTGCCCAAGGCGTGGCCTATGCGGTCGTCGACGATCCCGCGGGCGCCATGGCCGATATGGCTGCGGCGTTCTACGGGCATCCGAGCCGCGAATTGAAATTGGTGGGAGTGACCGGTACCAACGGCAAGACCACCACCGCTACGTTGCTCTACGATTTGGTGCGGGCGCTCGGCCACGAGGCCGGTTTGATTTCGACCGTCGTCTACAAGATCGGCGGCCGGACCGTCGAGGCGACCCACACGACCCCCGATTCCATCCGCCTGAACGCCATGATGCGCGAAATGGCCGATGCCGGGTGCGAGTATTGTTTCATGGAGTGTTCGTCCCACGCCATCGTGCAGGAGCGTACGCGTGGGTTGCACTTCGCCGGGGGGCTTTTTTCCAACATCACCCACGACCACCTCGACTACCACAAGACTTTCGCCGCTTATATCAAGGCCAAGCAGCGGTTTTTCGATTTCCTGCCCGCCGATGCCTTTGCGTTGACCAACATCGACGACCGCAACGGTCGCATCATGGTGCAGAATTCGGCGGCGCGGGTCGTCGCCTATTCTCTGCGTTCCATGGCCGATTTCCGGTGCAAGATCGTCGAGCAGCACCTCGACGGCATGTTGCTCCGCATCGACGGCCGCGAGGTGTGGGTGGCTTTGCCCGGGCGGTTCAACGCCTACAATTTGTTGGCCGTCTACGGCGCGGCCCGGTTGCTCGGGTTCGGTGCCGACGAGGTGTTGCGCGTGTTGAGCGCCTTGCATTCCGTCGCCGGGCGTTTCGAGGTGATCCGTTCGGACGACGGCAAAACGGCGGTGGTCGATTACGCCCATACGCCCGATGCGTTGGAGAACGTCATCCGCACCATCGAGGAGATCCGCACCCCGGAGCAGCAGCTCGTCGTCGTCTGCGGTTGCGGCGGCGACCGCGACCGGACCAAGCGTCCCGAGATGGCCGCCATCGCCGTCAAGTACGCGTCGACGGCCATCTTCACTTCGGACAACCCGCGCCACGAGTCGCCCGAGGCCATCCTCGACGACATGACCGCCGGGCTCGATCCTTCGGCGCGTTTCCTGCGTATCGCCGACCGCGCCGAGGCCATCCGTACGGCGGTCTTGCTCGCTCGGCCCGGCGACATCCTGCTCATCGCCGGCAAGGGCCACGAGGATTACCAGATCATCGGCAGCACCAAGTTCCCGTTCGACGACCGGCAGCAGGTCCGCAAGGCGTTCGGTTTGTTGAATGAAAAACCTCAAGAATAATGTTCTACAGTCTTTTCCGTTATCTCGACCGCATCCACAACGTGCCCGGTTCGGGCATGTTCCAGTACATTTCGTTCCGTTCGGCTGCGGCCATCATCCTTTCGTTGTTGATCGCCGTCATCTTCGGCCGGTCGATCATCGATTTCCTGCGTCGCAGGCAGATCGGCGAGGAGATCCGCGATCTCGGGCTCGAGGGTCAGCTCCAGAAGCGCGGCACGCCCACCATGGGCGGGGTCATCATCTTGTTGGCCGTGTCGGTGCCGACGCTCTTGTTCGGGCGGTTGGACAACATCTACATCCAGTTGTTGTTGGTTTCGACCGTGTGGCTCGGGTTCATCGGCGGGCTCGACGATTACATCAAGGTGTTCCGCCATCGCAAGGAGGGGCTCAAGGGGCGTTTCAAGATCGTGGGGCAGGTCGGTCTGGGCATCATCGTCGGGACCGCCATGTGGCTCTCGCCCGAGATCGTCGTGCGCGAGAAGGTGACCCGGCCCGTCGAGACGGTCTACGTCAATGCCGACGGTTCGGTCGAGCAGAGCGTCCGGCAGCATTTGCTCATCAGTTCCGAGAGCACCAAAACCACCAAGACCACCATCCCCTTCATCAAGAACAACGAGTTCGATTACGGTTGGTTGACCGGCGGGCGCGAGATCGCCACGTGGTTGCTCTACGTGTTGGTGGCCATTCTGGTGGTTACGGCCGTGTCCAACGGCGCCAACCTCACCGACGGGCTCGACGGGCTCGTGACCGGGGTCTCGGTGCCCATCGTGGTCGTGTTGGCCGTGTTGGCCTACCTTTCGGGTCATATCGTCTACGCCGATTACCTCAATATCATGTATATCCCCGACAGCGGCGAGTTGGTGGTCTTCGCCGCTGCGTTGGTCGGTGCGTTGGTCGGTTTTCTGTGGTACAATTCGTTCCCCGCACAGATCTTCATGGGCGACACCGGGTCGCTTTCCATCGGCGGCATCATCGCCGTCTTCGCATTGTGCATCCGCAAGGAGTTGTTGTTGCCTTTGTTGTGCGGCGTCTTCCTCGTCGAGAGTTGTTCGGTCATGTTGCAGGTCGGTTATTTCAAGTATACCAAGCGTAAGTACGGCGAGGGGCGGCGTATCTTGCTCATGTCGCCCATCCACCATCATTACCAGTTGAAGGGGCAGTTCGAGACCAAGATCGCCATCCGTTTTTGGATCGTTTCGTTGTTGTTGGCGGCCATTACGTTGGTCACGCTGAAAATCAGATAGAAGAAACTGCAAATCGTCCGTCCGCATTCGCGGCAGGCCGCAGTCTCGCCCGGCGCAGACCCGCAGGCCGCGGTCCGAAAACGGACGGCAAAGATTCGACGCATTATGAAAAACATTGTCGTTTTGGGCGGCGGGATCAGCGGTTGCGGGTCGGCCGTTCTCGCCAAGAAAAAGGGTTTCGGGGTCTTCCTCTCCGACAGCGGCCCCATCGCGGAGCGTTACAGGCGGATGCTCGACGAGCAGGGCATTCCCTTCGAGCAGGGCGGCCATAGCGAGGAGCGCATCCTCGCCGCCTCGGAGGTGGTCAAGTCGCCGGGCATCCCCGATTCGGCGCCCATCGTGCAGAAGATCCGGGCCGCCGGCATCCCCGTCATCTCCGAAATCGAGTTCGCCGGGCGTTACTTGGGCAGGGCCAAGTGCATCTGCATTACGGGTTCGAACGGCAAGACGACCACTACGTCGTTGATTTACAAAATCATGCGCGACGCCGGGTTGAACGTGGCGCTCGGCGGCAACATCGGCGAGAGTTTCGCTCGTTCGGTGGCCGAGGGCGGTTACGATTGGTACGTTTTGGAGCTCAGTTCGTTCCAGCTCGACGGCATGTATAAGTTCCGCGCCCACATCGGCGTGTTGATGAACATCACGCCCGACCATCTCGACCGCTACGACCATTGTTTCCAGAATTACGTCGATTCCAAGATGCGCATTACGCAGAACCAGACTTCGCGCGATTTCTTCGTCTTCTCGGGCGACGACGAGACCGTTTGGCAGCAGTTGCCCAAGTACGATCTGCGGGGGCGGCAGTTGCCTTTCGCGGCTCGCAATGCCGTGGCCAGCGGGGCCGGCGATGCGTTTCTGTGCGACGGGCGGTTCACTGCTTCGGTGGGCAGGGCGTCGGTCGAGATCGACATGGCCAAGATGCGGATCGCCGGGTTGCACAACGCCTACAACGCTATGGCGGCGGCCCTCGCCGCCCTCGCTGCGGGCGTCGCTCCGGCCAGCATCCGCAGGTCGCTCTACGACTTCGCGCCCGTCGAGCACCGGCTCGAGCCCGTGGCCGAGAAGAACGGGGTGTTGTGGATCAACGATTCCAAGGCCACCAACGTCGATTCGGTGTGGTATGCCCTCGAAAGCATGAAGCGGCCCGTGGTGTGGATCGCCGGGGGCACCGACAAGGGCAACGACTACGAGCCGCTCAAGCAGTTCGCCCGCCAGAAGGTCCATACGCTCGTCTGTATGGGGCTCGACAACGCCAAGCTCGTGGGCGAGTTCTCGGGCATCGTGCCCGAGGTCGTTTCCGCCGATTCGCTCGACGCGGCGATGAAAGCCGCCAAGGCGGCCGCTCGGCCCGGCGACGTCGTGTTGTTGTCGCCCGCCTGCGCGTCGTTCGACCTGTTCAAGAATTACGAAAACCGCGGCGAATTGTTCAAGCAATGGGTGCTGGAAAATTGAAAACGACGCATCTTTCCGATACCTCCGACGGTTCCGGGTTCCGGTTGTTCACCGGCGACCGGGTGTTGTGGATCATCGTCGCTACGTTGGCGGTGATTTCGGTGCTCGTGGTCTATTCGTCGACCGCCAAGATGGCCTACGATGCCCATACGGCCCGTACTACGGCCCATTTCCTGCGGCAGCAGCTCTTCATCCTCGGCGCGTGTCTGTTCGTCATGTTGGCCGTGCAGAAGATCAACAGCCGCGTCTACAATTTTTTTGCGGCGCCCGTTTATTACGTCTCGGTGTTGTTGACGTTGGGGGTCTATTTCTTCGGCGCGGCCACCAACGGCGCGGCGCGTTGGATTCCCATCGGGTCTTTCATGTTCCAGCCTTCGGAGGCGTTGAAGGTCGCTACGGTGCTCTTTCTCGCCCGGCAGTTGGCCGGGCGGCAGTCCAAGATGGACAAGATCCGCATCGTCCCTTCGTGGAGGTTCTGGACGTGGCGTTCTTCGCGCGAGCAGCGCCGCATCTGGCGCGAGGGGACGTGGCCCATCCTCATGCCTATGTTGGTGTCGTGCATGGTCATTTTCCCGGCCCATTTTTCTTCGGCTTTGTTGGTGTTCATGGCTTCGTGGGTCATGATGCTCATCGGGCGCGTGCGGTTCCGCGAGCTCGTGAAGCTGCTCGTCTGGGCGTCGGTCGTGGTCGTCCTCTCCATGGTTTTCAGTTGGGGGCGCGGCGAGACGGCCGAGGGGCGTTTCTCCACTTGGTCCCGGTTGTGGACTTCTTCGCAGACCGAGAAGCCCATCGAGGAGCTCACCGACACCGAGCGTTCGATGATCGCCATCTACAACGGCGGCATCTTGGGCGAGGGGGCCGGGCAGAGCGCCATGCGTGTGGAGATGATCCACCCCGAGAGCGATTATGCCTACGCTTTTTTCGTCGAGGAGTACGGGTTGTTGTTGGCCGTGGTGGTGTTGATGCTCTACCTGTGGATTTTCTTTCGGGCCATCGAGATTTTCCGTCGTTGCGGCACCGCTTTTCCGGGGTTGTTGGTCTTGGGGCTCGCGTTGCAGATCACTTGTCAGGCTTTGTTGCACATCATGGTCACCGTCAATTTGATTCCCGAGACCGGGCAGACGCTGCCCCTCGTTTCGCGCGGCGGGTCGTCGGTGCTCTTCACTTCCATCGCCTTGGGTATGATCCTCTCCGTCAGCCGTCAGAACGACGAGCGGTCGCACGACACGCCCAAGGGGGAAACGATTTACGAGAAGTGAAAAGTGAAAGGTGAAAGGTTGAAAGTACTTTTGTGTGCCGCACTTTTCACTTTTCACTTTTCACCTTTCACTTTTCACTTTTCACCCTTAACCTTTAACTTTCCGAAAAAGTGGACGATATTCGATTGGACAAATATTTGTGGGCCGTGCGGATTTTCAAGACCCGCAGCGACGCGGCCGATGCCGTGCGTACCAACAAGGTCACCGTCAACGGGGCTTATGCCAAGCCGTCGCGCGAGGTGAAGATCGGCGACCGCATCGAGGTCAGGCGCCAGCAGGTGACTTATTCCTACAAGGTCCTCGATCTGGTTTCCAGCCGCCAGCCCGCCAAGAACGTTCCCGATTACTGCCTCAATACTACTCCGCAGGAAGAGCTCGACAAGCTCAACGTGCCGCGCGAGACCATCTTCGTCTTCCGCGACCGCGGGGCAGGGCGTCCTACCAAGAAGGAGCGGCGCGATCTCGATTCTTTGATGGACGGGATTTTTTACGACGACGGCGAGGAGTAGCTCATTTGTTTCGGCGCCGGTTTTTCGCTATCTTTGCCGTAAATACATAGGGAGTTTTGTAATCCTCATCGGAGGGCCGCATACCGGGGCCGGATAAGATGACTGGGTAAAACCACGAGGCTTGTCCGGCCTTTTTTGTGCGCGGAGCCGCGGGTGCCCTTCGGTCGGGTCTCGGGTCGGGTGCCGCCGATACCGATTGTCAAAAGTTATGGAAAGAGACGCTTTGGATCTGGGTGCGGAGCGCGCCGGCCGTTTGTTCCGCAGGTTTTTCGTCCCCACGTTGTTCGGGATGCTCAGCATTTCGGCCGTCACCGTCGCCGACGGCATCTTCGTCGGCCGCGGGGTCGGCAGCGACGGCATCGCCGCCATCAACATCTGCATCCCGTTGTTGATGATTTTCACGGGTTTCGGTTTGATGGTCGGCGCCGGGTGTTCGGTCGTTGCATCGATCCACCTCGCTTGCCGCAAGGTCAAGGCCGCCCGTCTCAACGTCACACAGGCGTTGTTGTTCGTCACCCTCGTCACCGTGTTGGCTTCGGCGTTCATCCTCGGGTTCGCGCGGCCCGTCGCTTCGTGGCTCGGGGCTTCGGAGCATTTGTTGCCCGCCGCCGTCGATTACTTGTGGGGTTTCGTCCCCGCCCTGACGTTCCAGATGTGGATTTCCGTGGGTTTGTTCATCGTGCGGCTCGACGGGGCTCCCCGGTTGGCCATGTGGTGCAGCGTCGTCTCGGCTTTGGTCAACACCATCCTCGATTGGTGGTTCGTCTTCCCGTTGGGGTGGGGCGTTTTCGGCGCGGCGCTCGCTTCTTCGCTCGGAATGTTCACCGGCGGGGCGATCGTCGCGGTCTACCTGTCGCGTCATGCGCGCACTTTGCGGTTCTGCCCGCTCAAGGCCAGTCGCAAAAGCCTGCGGCTCTCCTTGCGCAACATCGGCTACCAGTGCCGCATCGGGTCGTCGGCTTTGTTGGGCGAGGCTACGATGGCCATGTTGATGTTCGTCGGCAATCTGGTCTTCATGCACTACTTGGGCGACGACGGCGTGGGCGCTTTCGGCATCGCTTGCTACTACACGCCTTTCGTCTTCATGATCGGCAACGCCGTCGCCCAGTCGGCCCAGCCCATCGTCAGTTTCAACTTCGGGGCCGCCCGTTTCGACCGCGTCGCCGCGGCCCAGCGGGTCGCACTGCTCACCGCGGTGGCATGCGGTGCCGTCGTCGCTGCCGCTTTCGTCGGGGTTCCGCAGGCGTTGGTCGGGTTGTTCCTGCCGTTGGACAACACCGCCGCGCAGATCGCCGTCGAGGGATTTCCACTCTTCGCAGCAGGGTTCGTCTGCTTCGTCGTCAACCTCGCGGCCATCGGTTATTACCAGAGTCTCGAGCGTGTGCGCCCCGCCACGGTTTTCGCCCTTTTGCGCGGGTTTTTCTTCCTCGTGCCCGCTTTCATCTTCCTGTCCCGGTTGTTCGGTACGCCCGGCATTTGGTTGGCCATGCCGTTTTCTGAGACCCTCGCCTCGTTGGCCATCGGGGTTTATTATTTGTCGTCTCGGTTGCGAGGTCGTTGATGCAAAAAGGCGATCGTGCATCCGCACGATCGCCTTTTTGCCGATTCAGAGAGATCGCCGTTCCTTTTTCGGCAGCGACGCCGCAACGAGGTCGTACGATTGCCGGACAAGTTCGCGGATCGTGTCGTCCGGCACGTCTTTGTCGAAATGGACGCTGATCCAGTGTCTCTTGTTCATGTGGTATCCGGGCGTCACGCCTTCGTACTGCGCTTGCAGTTCGCCGATCCGGTCCGGGTCGCATTTGATGTTGCAGAAGTCGAATGCGTCGATGTTCACGAAGCAGAACCACTTCTCCGCCACTTCGAATACCAGCAGGTTGCGGTCGTATTCGGATGCCGCCTTTGCGAACGGCATCTTTTCGCTCGCGCCCGCGAACGAGAGGCACCACTCCCTGAATTCTTCGATGTTCATCACTTCTTGTTGTAGAAGTTCATCGTCCGTTCCACGCCCGCCGTGGCAAACGAGAGGATCGCTTCGCCGAAGATTTTCAGCCGTTCGGGCATCGCTTCGCGTTCTTCTGCCGTCCATTCGCCCAGCACATAGTCGATCTGATGGCCTCGCGGGAAGTCGCCGCCCACCCCGAAGCGCATGCGGGCGAAATCTTCGCCGCCCAGCAGTTCGGCTATGTTCTTCAGTCCGTTGTGGCCGCCCGCGCTTCCTTTCTGCCGGATGCGCAGCGTGCCGAACGGCAGGGCTATGTCGTCCGATACGACCAGCAGGTTCTCGCGCGCGATCTTCTCCGCGTCGAGCCAGTAGCGCACCGCCTTGCCCGACAGATTCATGTAGGTCGAGGGTTTCAGCAGCACCAGCGTTCGGCCTTTGTGCTTCACTTCGGCTACATCGCCGTATCGTCCGGTCGTAAAAAGCGCGTTGGACGCTCCGGCAAGAGCGTCCAACACTTTGAATCCTATGTTGTGGCGGGTTTCGGCATATTCGGCGCCGATGTTTCCCAGCCCAACGATGAGGTATTTCATGCCTCGTCAGCGGTTATTTGCCTTCGGCGGCAGCGGCACCGCGCGAAGCACGCGTTACGCGTACGGCGCAGACGGCCGTCGTGGCCGGCGTGATGAACTTCAGGTTCTCCATTTGCAGGTCGCCTACGAAGATGGTCTTGCCCACACCCAGCGGCGTCACGTCTACGACGATTTCGTCGGGCAGGTTCTCCACCAGCGCGCTCACGGTCAGTTTGCGGGCCGAGAGAGCCAGCTTGCCGCCCACCTTCACACCTTCGGCGTTGCCGGTCAGACGCACCGGAATGGCGATCGACACCGGTTTGCCCGCAGCGATGCGGTAGAAGTCGAGGTGCAGAATCTCCTCGCGTACGGGGTGGAACTGCGCTTCGCGCAACACGGCCTTTTCGGTCTTGCCGTCGAAGTCGAATTCTACGATGTAGGAGTTGGGGGTGTAGATCAGGGGTTTGATCTCGCGGGGGTCGACCGAGAACGATACGGTCTCGCCGTTGCCGCACAGTACGCAGGGGATCAGCCCCTCGCGGCGTACCGCTTTGGCGGCTTTCTTGCCGAAGTCTGCGCGCTTCGTAGCTTTTACAGCAATGGTTTTCATCGTGTTTTGTTTTTTTGTTGTTTCCACCGGCGGTTCTCAACGCGGTCTCGCGGGCCGCATCCCATTTCCGCCTGTTTTCGGGGGACAAAGATAGGACTTTGTCATGAAAAATGAAAAATTAGGAATTAAAAATCGTCCGGCGAGCTCTGTTTTTTCGTTCGATTTCCTGCACTTTTTCTTGCTTCGGCAAATTCGGTTCTGCGCTCGGTTGGGGCGCTGCGATAGGAGACATCGAAAAAGCGATCTGCGGAATGGCGGATTTTCAATTCTTCATTTTTAATCGACGAACAGCTCCCACCCTTTTTCCACTTCGTGCATCTCGGCGGCCGTGCCGTTTTCCACCAGCGAGATGGCTGCGGCAATCGGTATCATCGTCGCCCGGTCGCGGGTGTCGAGCGCCCGGTCGGCCGCAATTCCGGTGCGTTGTGCTACCGTGCGGATGTAGGTCTGCGTGCGGTTTTCCGTCGGCGGGGCCCAGCGGCCGATCATCTCCGCTATGGTCCGCAGGCCGTGGCGCGTGCGGTAGATGTCCAGCAGTACGAATATGGCCCGGTAGCCCCAAGCCATGGTTTCGAATTGTTTGAATGCCGGGTCGCGCGAGGGGCGTACTTCGCCTTTGTAGGTCCCGGCCGATCGGCGGATGTTTCCCGGGTTGCAGTTTTTCAGTCCTCTTGACATGGTTTCGGGGTTTTAGCGTGTGCGGGCGGGTAGTACGATGCCGCTTTCCAGCGAGCAGCGGGCGGCAGGGCCGGTTCCCGATTCGTATTCCGGGTAGAGGGCCGCGTATTCGTCCAGATAGTCCGTGGCCCGGAGCAGCAGCGTGCGGCCTTGCCGCAGCAGTTGGCGGCGGAGTTCGCAGCGCGCCGCCGCGTCGGCCGGTTGTGCGTCGGCCGGTGCGGGTTTCGTGGTGCCGTTGCGGTCGGTGCGGACGTCCAGCCGGGGTTGGATCAGCGCTCGTGTGTAGAGGGCGAGCGGGGCCGCAAGGTATTCGTTGCGGAATTCGAGGTGGGCTCCCGTCAGGAGTTTCGCATGCAGCCTGCGGCCGAGGGCCGGTACGATCCAGCGGGCTTCGGCCGCGGCTATGTCGGCTTCGCCGATGCCCCCGGGCGGCAGCGGTTCGTCTGCGCCGAACGCCAGCCGCATTGCTTGTTGCGGGGTGATGAGGGTTTTCATTATTCGATGCTTCGGATGTTGTACTTCGTGATTTCCGACAGGAAGGCTTGTTGGCGTTCGTCGTCGGGGTCGTAGTCCAGTCCGTCGGCTTTGCGGGCTTCCCAGACTTTCATGTAGATGGGTTTGGAGCGCGTCGGCGGGCGGTTGACGATCTCCAGCGACGAGGGGTCCGTTCCCGGTATCAGGCCCAGTATTTCGCGGATGGGTTCCAGCAGTTCGGCTTGTTCGCCGAGGATCACCGTGTTCAGCGCCACTTCGTATTCGTGGAGTATGCGTTCCGCGTTGAAGCCGCCCGCGTAGTCCAGTCCGCTCAGGGTCCGGAACCACGAGTGGGCCACCACAATGTCGCCCGTGGCTTGTTCGTGCAGGGCTTGCCAGTCGCCTTCGTTTTGCGAGGCGATCGGTATGAATCGCGAGTTGTCTTTGCTGCTGTCGCAGCCGTCGCGTACCACGAACATCACTTGCCCCGGGTTTCCCGCGAATTTTTCTTCGGCCAGCCGCATGACGCGTTCGGCTTCGGCTTCGTTGTCGACGGCCGAGTCCAGCAGCAGAATCCCCGAGAGTTGGAACGAGTTGTCCAGCCGCGAGATGTTCCAGCGGTCGGTTTTGTAGGCGATGGCCGAGACTCCGAACCCCGCTATGTAGGGCGGTACGCCGTAGTGGGTGAACATGGGTTCGTAGTCTTTGTAGTGGATCATCGTCCGCAGCGTGCCGTCGGGTCGTTGTTCGAACGTCGGGTAGAGGGGCAGCGTCTGGGCTTCCGAGGCTTTGAAGTTGGCCCAGTCGTGGTGCAGCAGGATGTGGCCTTCGTCGCGGGCTATGCGGCAGCGGGTCGCATCTTGGTGGTAGAGTGCCAGAAAGGTGTGCCGGGCGTCGGTGACTGCTTCCAGAAAGGCGTTTCCGAAGAGTGCTTTGTCGAAAGCCAGTTTGTTGACTACTTGGCGCAGGCTTTCGCCTTGCGGGTTTATCCGGTCGATAAGCGTCCGCAGACGGGGTTGGGCCGTTTCGTCGCAGACGAATCCCTTGCCCGATATGTAGTCGGCTTTGTCGTTGATGATCCGGCGGTGCGTCGTCGAGCGGCGGGCCATGAGGGCCAGTGCGTCGGGAAATAGGTTGTCGTCGCCCCAGCGCCAGAATTTGTCGCTGCGGACCGTTCCGGCGCCCAGCGTGGCATAGGGGTCTATGCGTGCGGCGACGCCTACGTTGGTTTTGGGTGTGCGGTTTTCCATGTTCGTGTCGTTGTCCGGGTTGTGTCGGTAACGCCCGCAGCGGTATTCCGGCCGCTGCGGGCGTTCGGGGTTTATTCGCGGTAGGCGTAGGCCAGCAGGGTTTCGTCCAGTACGTCGCATCCCGCCATGAAGAGGGCGCGTTGGCGGTTCTCCATCTCGTCGGGGTTGTACCACATGCGTACTTCGTTGCCCGGGAAGTCCGACGTGTTGACCGCCAGCACCAGATTCCGGCGGTCGGTCAGCAGGCAGAACGATTGGTGGAGCGAGGTTTCGGGCAGGTAGTTGCCCAGCCGTGCGTCGACGATCGGAATCCCGTGGTAGGCAAGTGCCGGCCGGCCGTTGACCGTGTCTACGTAGGCCGCGTCGGTGCCTTTGGAGTCCAGATATTTTTCGTAGAGGAAGTAGAAGTCCGAGGTGACGAAGTAGGCCAGTTCCCCTTCGGCTTTGCTGTCTTGCAGGCGTATGTCGGCGTTTTTCCACAGGGCGTCCAGTATTTCTACGACGCTGTCCGGTTGGTTGAGGCTCGATTGTTGGTAGGGCAGGGTGTAGAACGTTTCGGCCACCATGCACTCCTTGACCGTTTTCAGAAACCCGTCGAAGGTGTTGTAGCCTTTCGTCGCTTCTACGTCGCCCACCCACATCGTGGCTCGGATGCTCTCCGCTACGGCTTGGCGGAAAAGTTCCGTCTCGGCTTGTTCGAGTTGGGTGCCCGTCAGGTCGTCCATGTTGACATCGGGCCCCGTGGCGATCTTTTCATAGACCAGCGAGAAGTAGTCGGCGGCCGAGAATCCCAGTTCGGCTTTGACTCGGTTGAGTTGGATGGTCTTTTGGTACTTCGCGGCGGCGGCACCTCCGGTCCAGCCTTTTCCCGTGTGTTTTTGCAGGATGTTGAGGCGTCCGTCCCATAGTTGGACGGTCGTGGGGACCGGCATGTTGTAGAGTACCCGTACTCCCAGTTCCTGCGCCGAGGGTCCGGTCAGAAAGGGGCGGAAAAAGATGGTGTCCAGATCGGCACCCGTGTACTGTTTGGCATTTTCCAAGAAACTCATGGCAAATAAGGTTAAAAGTGAAGAGTGAAAAGTGAGAGGTGAAAAGTGAAAGGTGAAAGGTGAGAAAGTAAACTTTGTTCCCGCGGAGATGCGGTTGGATTTTGTTTTCGGCCGAGCGTTTGCTTTGTCATGTCGAGCGAAGCGAAACATCTCTTTTCGGACGGGCCGTTCGCGGCCTCGCCGTTCCCTATTTCCGGAATCGGCGGGCGTCGGCTTCGTAGGCTCGTTGGTTGGCCGTGCGGATCGTCTCGGCATAGCCGGGGTCTTCTCTGGGTAGTACGCGCGTCGGGCCTGCGTTGCCGAAGGCTTCTTCGGCCGCCGCTGTCGCCGAGCGGCGGGTCGTTCGGTCTTCCTCGAAGTGCAGGATGTTGCGGTCTTCGGGGCGCGGGAGGCGGGTTTCCGTTCGGATTCCCAGTTGCGCAAGGAGTTTTTTCCAGCCGTTCGCTTCATTGCGGGGTGCCGGGTCGGTCGTTTGTTCTTCCGTTCCGACGATCGTGTCGGCCAGCCCCGCCGCCACGGTTTCTTCCGGGGAGAGCCAGCGGCCGTTGCCGTTGTTTTCGGCCATCAGGGTCTCGAATTCTGCGGCGTCGCGTCCGGCTCGGGCGGCATAGATTTCGGCCAGCCGGCGGTCGGTTTGGCGCAGCAGGTCGACTTTTCCGCTCAGTTCCGCCGCATTGCCTTCGGTGGCGCAGATCGAGGTGTGGATCAGGTAGAGGGCGTTGGCCGAGATTTCGCGGCAGCCTGCGCTGGCCGCTTGCGCAATGATGGTCGCCGCCGAGGCCGTGTAGCCGTAGCAGCGGGTCGTGATGCGGCCCGGGAGTTGGCGCAGCGCGTCGTGGATGAGCAGTGCGTCGTTCACGTCGCCGCCCGTCGAGCGGATGTCGACCACGATTTCCGGTGCTTCGATTTCGCTTATGCGCCGTACGGTTTCGCGGAATTTTTCGTAGGTCGCCACCCGTTGTTCCGGTTCGTCGAATTGCCATGCTTCGGGTACTCCGATCGTCCCTTCGATGTCGATGCGGCAGACGTCCGCTGCATTGTTGATTTGAATGTTGGAGTTCATGTATGATGTGGGTTTTTGGTGTGTGTTTCTTTTCGGTCCGGCTTCGGGCGGGGCGTCCGTTCCGTCCGTTGGGCCGGGGTCATCCTTCCGGCAGCCGGATGAAGGTGCAGCGGACCGAGCCTTCGGCCGGGTCGTAGTCGCCGAGCGTGTGGAGCGTGGCCCGGACCGTCTCGCCGCCCGTGTCCAGTAGGAATATCGAGCGGATGTCCGGGGCGCCCGTTCCCGGTGCAAGCAGGGCTGCGAATTCGTGGGGCGCCAGCCGTAGCGAAAGGCTTATGCGTTGGCAGTCGCTTTCCTGCGTGGTCTGGCGGTCGTAGTAGCGGTGCAGTCCTTGCGCTCCGTCGCGGTCTTCGAAGCAGAGCGTGTTGGGCGGTTCGGTTTCGTCGCCCGCAAAGTGGAATGCGGCCAGCGGATATTCCGCCGCATGCGACGGATAGCCCCAGCGTTGGCCCGCGGGCAGCGGGTGCATCCCCGCGTAGCGTACGATCCGGGGCGTGAAGCCGTTGCCGTCTTGCGTCGCATCGTCGCGGTCGCCCACTTGCAGCAGTTGCGCCGCGGGGGCGTTGCGGTAGTGGCCGGTGCTGTTGAGCGTGGGGCCGAACAGCGTGTTGCGTTCGATTCCCTCGCCTTGTTTGGCTGCGTAGTTGTCGGCGTTCACGCTCCACGCTCCCAGCCGGGTGCCGGTTTCGGTTTCGTAGCGTTTCACCGCTCCGTCGCCTTCTCGGTAGCACCACGTGCGCAGTTCGTGGATCTGCGGTGCGATCTCTTCCAGCACCACCGGTTTCGAGAAGTCGGTTTTGCCGCGCCAGTCGGCCTCCGCGCCGCTTCCGTAGAAGTCGTCGGCCGGTTCGATGAATACCCGGCGGGTGGTTTCTTCGGTGTAGAAGCGCAGGTTGAACAGGTGCCCCAGCGCCCGGAGCAGTTCCGATTGGCGGATGCGGTGTTGCGCCACATCGGCGAAGTTCAGCACCGAGCCGTATCCCGGGCCCGACAGGAAGCAGGGGCGCAGCGAGCATTCTTTGTGGAGAGTCAGCGTCATGCCCGCTTCGGCTCCGAAGAAGTGGATGGCATAGAAATATTTCGGCGACGCGGGCGTTATCGTTTCCGCGGCCGTGCGCACCCGTAGTTCGACCGTCGTGCGGCCCGTCTCTTCGATGTGGCCGTCGTAGAGCGCCCAGTCGCCTGCGTAGGCTTCCCACAGTCCGTCGCGCATGACCCATAGGAAGGGCCTTTGCGGATCGCCCGTCGTCGGGCTCGTCACTCGCGCCGTGCGGCCCGTGAAGGTGGTCCACGCCGTGCCCGCTATGCCGTTTTGGGTGCACGTCAGGCGGTAGCGGTCGCCCTCGGCGTGGTCGAATACGATCGCCCGATAGGCATGGTTGGCTTGCATCGTCGGCCGGCGGTCTTCGTAGCGGTTGGCCAGCGCGAAGTTCAGTTGCGAGCCCGGACCCAGATAGACCGAGTCGAATCCTCGCAGCCGGGTGCGGGTCGCAATCCGGTGGTCGGTGGTGTATTTGAGGTAGTATTCGAACCCCGCGTTCACCTGCGTCGGCACTGCGAAGCGGATCATCCCGTTTTCCACGCCGAATGCGCCGCCGTTGTTGCAGAGTTCGGGGATCGCTTCGCCGTCGGCATCGAGCGTCTGCGGGGTCGCCGTCTCCACAATGTTGCCCACTGTGTGGGCCGTGGCTTTCGGGTCGGCGTAGACCACGCCCGTCGGGCTCGCCGTGGCCGTGGCCGGGCTCAGGCGCCGGGCATAGAATCCCATGCGGGCCATGGCGGCCGTCGTGTCGTGCGACGGGTAGGCGCCGCTCATGTAGAGCGAGCGGAAGAGCGGCGTGGCGAAAAAGGCGCTTTCGATCCGGTAGCCCGCTTCTTCGAATATCCGTTCCGCAAGGGTGGCTACATGCAGAAACGGGTGGTAGTCGTCGACGGTCAGCAGCCGTTCGGCCGGGAGCAGGTCTTGCGGGTCGTTGTACTGCGGGTATTCGTCGCGGTGGATGGGAAAGAACTTCACAGGCGAGGCGTCGGTCCAGCTTCGCAGTACGGTTTCGGCCGTCAGCGGTTGGCGGTAGTCTACTTCCAGCGTGTTGAACATCCGCCGGGCTGCTCGTTCCGCCCAGTCCGCTCCGCCGGCTCGGATTTCGAGGGTGTAGGCTTCGTCCGACGCCGCCAGCAGGCGGACCGTCCCTTCCAGCAGTACGCTCCCTTCGGACGTCAGCGCGGCTTTGTGCAGCGCCCCATTGAAGCGGATGCCCGTGTGCGGATCGCGCGGGTCGCCCAGCAGGGTCCGGTTGCGCGGGGTGGGCGGGATCCGCAGTTCCATCCGGCGTCCTTCGCGGCAGGCTTCCGCATCTTTTGTCTTTTCGGCCGAGTAGCCCGGTACGGCGCAGGGGCCCGGGGCAAGGTCGCCGTCGCGGCCGTCTATGCGGAGTTGCAGCGTCATCGGCATGGCCCGTCGGTTTTCCGGGGGCGGATTTCGATTTCGAGTACGTTCAGCGCCCCCTGACGTTGGAGTTGCACCGTGTCGGTCACCACGTCTTGCGGGTCGTAGCCGTCGCCGACGATCCGCCACACTTCCGGCGAGGCGACGATTTCGGCCAGCGCTTCGGCCGCGGCGCGTGTTTCGCAGGCCGAGCGCAGGCGGGTAAGGCGGCTTGCGGCAAGGCCTGCCGTCGAATATCCGTCGGGACCGCAGACCCGGATTTTCGACGCTTCCACCGTGGTCGACAGTTCGGTGGGGAAGGTATAGTGTTCCAGCGATCCGGCGCGGCTTCGCCACGCAAGCCGGCAGGCATCGTGCGGGACGCTTGTCATCGAGTAGACCACCGTTCCCGCCGCTCCGAGGTCTACGCGGATCTCTTCCGCTTCGGGGAAGTCGTCGGCGCAGAGCCGGAATAGGTGCAGCAGGCCGGTGCCGCTGGCGTAGTTTCGCGTCGTCGTTCCGCCGGGTCCCGTCGCCGTCACCGTCGCCCGCGCGGTCCCTTCGTGCAGCAGGGTCAGTTCGTCCCGTTCGCCCGGGGCGAGCAGGCGTTGCAGGGGCATGGAGGTCAGCAGCGCAGGCGGTCGCGCGGTTTCGTTCGCCGGGTAGAAGAGACATTCCGCGGCCGAGGTTTCGTTTTCGGGGGCTTCGGGCGTCGCCGCCGTCACCCGTATCGTGCGGGTGCGGTCTTCGCTCGGCAGAAATCCCGTGACGTTGCCGGGCTGCGGGTCGAATTCGATGTTGCGCCGTACGACGGGCGCAACGTCGACCGTCGCTTCCTCTGCGTCGGCCACGCGTTTGGCGCCCAGTAGTTCGCCCGTCTGCGCATCCGTTATCCGGATGTCTATCGTCTGCGCCGGTTCGCTCGCAATCCGGTATTCGGTTCTTTGTCCCGCCGCCGCGCAGGGGCCGGGTTGAATGATGAAGGTCAGCATTTGTCTGGGTGGTTTGATGTAAGATTCTTGGGTCGTTCGTGCGATGGGCCGGGCATGCCGGCGGCGCGTCCGCTCTGGTCGGGTGCGTGGAGAATGGCTGTGCGGAGAATGGGTGTGCGGTTCGGTGCGGGTTGCGGCGCCGGTTCGTTTGCCGCGTCGCCGCGACGAGGGGCGGCGCTCCTGTCCGGCAGTCGGAAGACCGCCGGGATGCCGTTTTGTCGATAACTCGTCGACAGATTGTTGATAAGTGTTGATCGGTGCAATCAATAGACTGAGAACCAGTCGTTCGTGGTTGTGGATAACTCTCCTTGCACCCGGGTTCGCGTCGGACCGCAGGGCAAATATAGAACGCCGCCGCACCCTTTGTCAAGTTTTCGGGCGGTTTTTTGGTCGTTTCGTGTAAAAAACTACCGATTTTTGTATAACTTTGCCACACAAACCAACGCTGTTTACCCCCCCCCTATGGACGATGGTCATAGTTCCGCGTATAGCCCTTGCGTCGTGTTCCGGCACGATGCCGTCGCTTTGCGGCGCCCGGCATGCAGGTAGCCTGCGTGCCGTCCGACCGTTGTTTTTCCCTCTCTTTGCCGTCCGCCGTTTTTCCGCCCTCGCGTTTTCTGCGCGGGTGGCTTCTGCGTGTGCGTCGGGGCATCGCGATGCCTTGTTCGGCCGGCAGCGGCGGCAGGCGTTGCGCAAGCGTTGGGATTGCGGTCTGAAGGCGGTTCCGCGGGCCAATCCCGGCTGAAGAGTTCTGCGGGCCGTGCGCTCCGTTCTCTTTCCGCGGATTCCGTTGGGTTTCCGTTGAGCCGCGTGCGGCGCCCGGTTCGCCGGGGTTTCGCCCGAGGCCGGACAACCGGCACGAACACGAACCTTTCAGAGAGCCCTTTCCCAATGATTACCATCTACCTCAAGCAATACAACAAGATCATCCGCAACGCCGACACCCGGCTCTTCGACGAGTTGGGTTACGACGACATCCTGTGGATCGACATGCTGCTCCCCACCATCAAGGAGCAGAAGGCCGTCGAGAATTTCATGGAGATCAGCCTCCAGACCAAGCAGCAGGTCGAGGAGATCGAGTCCACCTCCAAGTATTCCGAGAGCGAGAACGCCATCGTCTCCAATTCCAATTTCTTCGTTCCCACCGGCGATTCGTTCGTCGTCGAGCCCGTGTCGTTCATCATCTCCAACGAGGGGGTGCTCGTCTCGGTGCGCGGGGCCGAGTCACGCACGTTCCGCGAGACCGAGAAGCGGTTGCAGATGAACTACCGCAGTTATTCCACCGGTTACCACCTCTTCATTTCGCTCTTGGAGGTGCGCATCGACTTCGACGCCGACATGGTCGAGCTGGTCTCCAAGCAGGTCGCCGCGCTCTCCAAGGCCATCAATTCCGAGGATTCCATCGACAAGGAGGTCCTGCACCGCATCAGCGCCTTGCAGGAGAGTACCATGTCGTTGCGCGAGAATATCTTCGACCGCCAGCGCGTGTTGTCCGGCATCTTGCGTTCCGAGCGTTTCCCCAACGACATCTACCCTCGGTTGCAGCTGATGATCAAGGACGTCAATTCGCTCATCAACCATGCCGATTTCTCGTTCCAGCGTCTCGATTACATTCAGGACGCCGCATTGGGTCTGATCAACATCGAGCAGAACGAGATCGTCAAGATCTTTTCCGTGGCGGCCGTCATCTTCCTGCCCGCTACGCTCATCGCTTCTATCTACGGCATGAATTTCAAGTACATGCCCGAGCTCGACTGGCATTTCACCTTGCCCAACGGGTGGGTCGTGCCCGTCGGCTATCTCTTCGCCATCGCCCTCATGATCTTTTGTTCGGGCCTCACCATCTGGTATTTCCGTTTCAAGAAGTGGCTTTAAGCCAAAGTGAAAAGGGAAAGGTGGAAAGTTAAAAGTGAAAGGTGAAAGGTGCAAAGCGAAAGGTTTTTGCCGTTTCGTGCTTTTTCTTTGTTATTTCGAGGAAGTCGCAAGACCGACGAAGAACCTCTCGTTTGAAGTGAAAGGTCGATATTGCCGTTCCGAAGCTCTTCTTTATTCCCGAACGAACGTGAGGGACCGATGAACAAAGCATGGGCAGAGACTGCTTGCAGGCTACGCCGTGCAAGGAGAAGGGATACGAGCGCGGCGAAGTCGATCGACCTCTTTTTGTCATTCTGAGCACAGTTTGTCATTCTGAGCACAGCGAAGAATCTATATCGTTTGACTGCACAGATGTTTCGCTATCGCTCAACATGACATGTCGTTGTTACCTGAAGATATTCCGTCTCGGCAAAATGCAAGCGAGCTTGCTTTTGCTCTCGCTTATTCGTATCTTTACAGAATATAGGCTGCGTCTCAGCAATGCTCAAATAAATTTGGCATTGCACTCGACTTGCGCACTTTGGCTTCGCCGAAGATACTCCCGCTCGGCAAAATGCAAGCGAGCTTGCTTTTGCTCTCGCTTATTCGTATCTTTGCCAAGTTAACCGTTCTCCATGCTCGAAAAGTTGGCCAAACAAACCGCCGTCTACGGCATCAGCACCATCGTGGTGCGGTTCCTGAGCTATCTGCTCACGCCCTACTATACCCGTATCTTCGGGCAGGAGACCTACGGCATCGTCACCGACGTCTACGCCCTCATCCCCTTGGCGCTCACGCTCCTGACCATGGGCATGGAGTCCAGCTACTTCCGTTTTTCCGCCCGCGCCGATCAGGCCGGGGGCGATGTCGCGGCGGCCAAGCGGCGTTTGTTCGCCACTACGTGGGGGGTCACTTCGTTGGCCGCGGCGGTCTTCTTCGTGCTCGTCGTCGGGTTCCGCGGCGCCCTTTCCCGCGGTATGGGTGCGGCCTACGCCGCCCATCCCGAGTATGTCGTCTGGGTCGGGGCCATCATCTTGTTCGACGTCTGGAGCTGCATCCCCTTTTCGCGGCTCCGCGAGCAGGGGCGGTCGCTCACCTTCGTCGGCATCAAGGCTCTGAACGTCGTGCTCAACGTCGTGCTCGCTTTCGTTTTCGGGGCCGCCGGGTTCTTCGCTTCCGAGTTCGGGGTCGGGTGGGTCTTCGTCGCCAACCTCGCCGCCAGCGTCGTCACTTGGTGCGTCGTCCTCGCCACCGTCAACCGCACCGTGCCCCGCATCGACCGGGCGTTGCTCGCCGTCATCTTCGCCTATTCCCTGCCGTTGCTCGTCGGCGGGCTCGCCGGTACGGCCAACGAGTTCATCGACCGGCAGTTGATCAAGTACCTCGTCCCCTCGGGGGCCATGGCGCAGTTGGGCGTCTACGGGGCCATCACCAAGATCGCCGTCGTCATGATGCTCTTCTACCAGATGTACCGCCTCGCTGCCGAGCCTTTCTTCCTCTCCAATTTCCGGAAGTCCGATTTCGTGCGGATGAACGCCGCCGCTTTGAAGTACTACGTCATGGCGTCGATGCTCATCTTCCTCGGCATCGCTTTGTTCCGCGATTTCTTCGCTCTGATCGTCGGGCGCGATTTCCGCGAGGGGATCTTCATCCTGCCCGTCGTCCTCGGGGCCAACGTCCTCACCGGCGTGTGGCTCAACCTGTCGTTTTGGTACAAGCGCGAGGAGCGTACTTCGTTGGCCATCGTCGTCACCGGGGCCGGGCTTCTCGCCATGCTTGGGTTCGGGTGTTGGTTCATCCCTCTGTGGGGTTACTTCGGCGCCGCTTGGGCCCGGTTGGCCAGCGAGAGCGTCATGGTCGCCGTCAGTTGGTGGCTCAACCGGCGTTTCTTCCCTACGCCCTACGAGTGGGGGCGCATCGGCGAGTTCGCCGCCGTGGCGTTGGCCGTGTTCTTCGTCGCCGAGTTCTTCGGTCGGAGCGCGGGCAATATGTGGGTCGCCTATGCGTTTAATATAGTGTTGTTTGCGGCTTATTCGGCCTACCTCGTCCGGCGCGAGCGCATCGACGTCGGGGCGTTGGCAAGGTCCGTTTTCAGAAAAAGATAACAGATGCGTTTCGCCGATATCATAGGACAGGAGGAGCTCAAGCAGCATTTGGCGCGGTCGGTCGATGCCGGGCGCGTCAGCCATGCCCAGCTCTTCACCGGGGCCGCCGGGGCCGGGGCGTTGGCCTTGGCCGTCGCCTACGTCCAGTATCTTTGTTGCCGCCATCGCCACGACGGCGATTCGTGCGGCGAGTGTCCCGATTGCAGGCAGGTCGCTGCTTTGGCCCACCCCGACTTCCACCTCGTCTTTCCCGTCAACAAGCAGGGCAAGAAGTCGGGCGAGGTCATGTTGAGCGACGAGTTTCTGCCCCGTTTCCGCGAGTTGTTCGCCGAGCGCCGGGGTTACTTTTCGCCGCAGGATTGGTACGACCGGCTCGATCTGGGCAAGACGCTCAAGGGGATGATCTCCGCCCGCGAGGCCGACGAGATCATCCGCAAGCTCTCCTTCAAGAGTTTCGAGGCCGATTACAAGACCATGCTCGTATGGCTTCCCGAGGCCATGAACGAGGAGGCCGCCAACAAGATTCTCAAGATTCTCGAGGAGCCGTGGGAGCGTACCCTCTTCATCCTCGTCTCCGAGCGGCCCGACCGGTTGCTGCCCACCATTCTCTCGCGTACGCAGGAGGTCGCCGTGCCGCGCATCGCCCCCGAGGTGTTGGAGCGCGCTGCCGCGGAGTGCGGCGTCGCCGACCCCGTGCAGGCGCATAGCATGGCCCGGTTGGCAGGCGGCAGTTTGTTGGAGTTGCAGCATCTGGCCGCCGGGGAGAACGATGCTTTGCGGCACGAGAATTTCGAGTTGTTCTGTGCGTTGATGCGGTTGAGTTACAACGACAAGCATCTCGAGCTCGTCGCTTGGGCCGAGGAGGCCGCCCAGCTTTCGCGCGAGCAGCAGCGGGTTTTCCTCTCCGATGCCGCACGGTTGTTGCGCGAAAGTTTCATGCTCCATGCCGGGATCCCCGAAATCGGTTATATTTGGGGCGAGGAGTTGGCTTTTTGTTCCAAGTTCGCTCCCTTCGTCGGGCCGCTCAACATCGAGCCGCTCATCGCGCAGATCGAGAGCGCCGCGGCACAGTTGTCGCAGAACGGCAACCCCGCCATCGTCTTCACCCATTTCGCCCTCGCGGTGAGCAAACTCATAAAGCATCTGTAGTCTATGGCACGTGCGGTTCTTCTCTTAGGCGGCAATATCGGGGACGTCAAGCGTACCCTCCAGTCGGCGCAGCAGCTCGTCAACGCCCGCGTCGGGGCCGTGTTGCATTGTTCGCATCGTTACCAAAGCGAGCCGTGGGGCTTCGACGGCGGCGGGCGTTTTTCCAATCAGGCGCTCGAGGTCGACACCGACCTCTCGCCCGAGGAGGTGCTCGACGCCGTGCAGCGGATCGAGTCCGAGCTCGGCCGCAACCGCGCCGCCGAGACCCTCGAGAAGGCGCGTACCGGGGCTGCTTACGTCTCAAGGCCCATCGACATCGACATCCTCTTCTACGACGATGCCGTCATCCATAGCGAGCGCCTTTGCGTGCCCCATCCCCGGTTGGCCGAGCGCGAGTTCGCCCTCGTGCCCCTCTGCGAGATCATGCGTTCCCGCCGGCATCCCGTTTCGGGGCTCACCGTCGGTCAGTTGCTCGATGCCTTGCGGGCCGCCCAGTCATCCGTTCAGCCATGCGAAAAATAGGGTTCATACTTCCGTTCGTCGTCGCCATCCTTGCGGTTTCTTGTTTCAAGGAGGTCGCTTTCCGCACCCGTTACGTCATCAAGCCCTTGCGCGAGGCCACGTCCGACGATGCGTCGCGCACTCCCGTCGAGGGGGCCGTGGCTTTCGCTTTCGACGCCGATACCGCGGCTTGGACCGTCGCTTCCTACGACGACGCCCTCGCCGGGATCATCACTTCCCGCACCGATCCTTCCGTCAGGCAGTCGGCGCCTTACGCTTCGTCGCAGCCTTACGGCCAGAGCGGGTGGATCAGTCTGGCCCTCGACCGCGAGTGGCAGATGGTCGTCGTCGTCGACCCCGTCGACCGGCTCTACGCTTGTACCCGGCAGCAGATCGGCGAGAACCTCTCCGCGCTCACCGTCTCCCTGATTTTCCAGCCGTGGAAGTCGGGGCGTTCCTACAAGTGGGGCAATTGGCTTTTCTTCAACGATTTTTACGTCGATCCTACCCGCGTCGAGTGTCTCGTCGATGCGCAGGCCCAGTCCGAGGAGGGCGGGCCGTCCGAGCCGCTCTCCCAGCCCAAGATCTACGCTTACGCCGCCGACACCGTTGCTTGGCGCATCGCTTCCTACGACGATGCCGTCAACGGGGTCCTCACTTCCAAGAGTTCCGGCCAGACACGTACGTCGCCCGATTTCCCCGCTTATCCCGTTCCGGAGAGTTCGTTCTATAGTTTGGAGGCCACCGCTTCGCCCATCATGCTCGTCGTCGTCGACCGTGCACACCGCACCTATGCCTATACCAAGGCCGAGGTCGACCTCTCCGGTGCCAGCGTCGATTTCTCCGTGCTTTTCCGGCCGTGGTTGCAGCAGTGGATCGTCGAGACCGACGGGTGGTGTTTCGTCTGCGATCTCTACGCTCCCGATTCCGCCGGGGAGAGCCAAACCTTTTTAGTACGATGAAGATCCGTTTTCCCCATACGCTTCCCGTCTTGCGCGCTTGCGCGGTGCTCTTCTTCGCGTCGGCTTTCTTCAGCCGGTGCGCCAGTATGATGGTTCCCTCCGGCGGGCCCCGCGACACTTTGCCGCCCGTCATCGTCAACATGACGCCCGACAATTTTTCTACCGGCCGGCCCCTCGTCGGCCACGAGAAGATCTACATCGAGTTCGACGAGTTCGTCCAGCTCAAGGACCAGCAGAAGGAGTTCTTCACTTCGCCGCAGATGAAGAAGAAGCCCACCGTCACCTTGCGCGGCCGCGGGGTCGTCATCCAGTTGCGCGATACGCTCCTGCCCAACACCACCTATGCGCTCAATTTCGGCAGCGCCTTGCGCGACAACAACGAGGGCAATCCGCTCCATTCCATGCGCTACGTCTTCTCCACCGGGCCCGAGATCGATTCCATGATCCTCTCCGGTTATACCGCCGATGCCTACAAGGCCGATTCCGTGTCGAAGACTTTCATCTGGTTCTTCCCCGCCGATTCGGTCGGAAGCGTCGAGGAGTACGATTCGACCCTCTTCAACCATTCGCCCGCCGTCATCGCCCGCGCCGAGAACAACGGCATCTTCATCGCGCAGAACCTCAAGCCCATCCCCTACAGGGTCTACGCCGTGCAGGACAAGAACGACAACCAGCTCTACGAGCCCGGGTCCGATCAGGTCGGTTTCCTCGACGGGACTTTCAACCCCGCCGAGATGCCCGATTTCGCCATGTGGTACGATTCGCTCCGGCAGTACGTCTCCGCCGAGCCCCAGTTGTACCTGCGCATGTTCACCGACCGGGCTTTCCGGCGGCAGCTTCTTTCGCAGGCCGAGCGGCCTTTGCAGCACAAGGCCATGCTCTACTTCTCTGCGCCCCATCCGCAGATCGACAGCATCCGTTTCGACAGCATCCCCGAGGGCGGGTTCATCGTCGAGCCCCAGACCGCCGGGCGCGATACGTTGGCCGTTTGGTTCACCGTGCCGAGCGCCCAGCTGCCCGATACCATCCGCGGGTCGGTCGTTTATTTCAGACACGATTCCGTCAACACGCTCCAGCGGGTCACCGAGCCGTTGAAGCTCTCGTGGCGGTTCATCGAGACCAAGGAGCAGGAGCGCGAGCGCGAACGGCTCGAGCGCGAGCGGCGCAAGGCCGAGGAGGCCGGCGAGGAGTGGGTCGAGCCCAAGAAGCCCAGTCCGTTCGTTTTCAAGCTCCCGCTCAGCGGCGAGGTCAACCCCGAGAACCATCTCGCCGTCGATTTCGAGTATCCCCTCGCCCGGCTCGATTCCGCCGCCATGCTCTTGACCGTCGTTCGGCCCGACCAGTCGATCGAGGACGTCCCCGTGCGGTTCGTCCGCGACACGGCGTCGTTGCGGCGGTGGTATGTCCGGGCTCCGTGGAAGTCGGGCGGGCAGTATACCCTCACCGTTCCGGCCGGGGCCATCACCGACATCGCCGGGTTCTCCAACGATTCCATCGTGGGTAAGTATACCGTCCTCGACCCCGAGAAGTTTGCCACCGTCAAGATCGACGTCCGCGGGCGCGAGGGGGTGCAGTACGTCGTCCAGTTGCTCGACGGCAGCGGGGCGCTCAAGCAGGAGCGGCGCCACGTCGTCTCCGGCCCCGTGCAGTTCAACTACGTCGCTCCCGGCGAAATCCGCTTCCGCGTCATCGAGGACCTCGACGGCAACGGCCGTTGGGACACGGGCGACGTCGTCGCCCGGCGGCAGCCCGAGCGGGCCGAGATGTTCGTCGACGAGCAGGGCGAGGATACTTTCGCCGCCAAGGCCAATTGGGAGATCGAGTTCACGATGGACATGCCCCGGCTTTTCGCTCCCGTCACCATGCAGTCGCTCTCGCGGCTTCTGGACGAGCGCGAGATGCAGCGCCTGCGGCGCGAGGAGGAGAAGCGCGCCAAGGAGGGTCCGCAGCGCAGCGCTTCGTCGGCGCCGCAGAGCAGCGGTACGATGGGCGGTTTCGGCGGCCGGAGTTCTTCGGCTGGGATGTTTCAAGGGATGAGATAGCCATTCGCATGAAAAAACTAAGGCATATTTTCTTCGTGTTCGCGGCCCTCGCCGGGTGGCAGGGCGCCGCCGCACAGCATACGTTCGGGTGGGTCGCCGGTTACGGCATGGCCAGCGGGCGCTTCGATCCCAAGCAGGAGTCGCGCGCCGTCTGGGGCATGTACAGCGGCGGCCTCACGTGGCGTTACTACGGCGCGCAGCGTTTCGTCGGCGGGTTCGGCATCGATTTGGAGTTTCTCCAGCAGGGGTTCTCGTTCGCGCCCAACGCTTCGCAGGTCGACGACAAGGCCGATTACCTATATTATACGCGCCGCATCAATTCGGTGGTCATGCCCATCGTCTGGCAGCCCCATTTCTATTTGTTGCACAACCGCGTGCGCGTCTACCTCGAGGCGGCCGCCACGTTCTCCTACAATTTCTCTTCGTCCTACGAGAACGAGTGGGCCCGCGAGCGGGGTGCCGGCGATTGGCGCGGCGATTACCGTTTCCGCACGGCTCGCGACAACCGGTGGGGCTACGGGCTCGCGGGCGGCGGGGGCATCGCTCTCCTGATCCGGCAGTTCGAGCTCAACTTCCGCGTGCGTTATTACTTCGGTTATTCCGACATCCTGCGCAACCGCAACAAATACGCCGACAATTCGACCGACGGTTCCGAGAATCCGTTCTGGGCCACACCCATGCGGTCGCCGTTGGACAACCTCAACATCAGCGTCGGCCTGAGTTATCGTTTCAACAGGGAGGGGTTCCGCGCTTGGGCGCCCCGGCCCAAGCGGGAGAAGAACCGCGAAGTGTTCAAATACGGATTTTAGCAAACCTTGCGGGGAGCCGTCGTCCCGAGCCCGGCGCCCCCGTTCTTTCTTCGAACTTATGGAAAACACCCGTCAGCAGAAAATCGCCAAACAGATTCAGAAGGACGTCGCCGAGATCTTCCAGAAGGAGGGCGCCGCTTTCGTCCGGGGGCTTCTGGTCACCGTCACCGCCGTGCGCGTCTCGCCCGATTTCGGGTATGCCAAGATCTACGTCAGCGTCTTTCCCTTCGGGCGCAGCCGCGAGCTCCTCGATTCGCTCGAGCAGAACAATTGGTTCATCCGCCGGGCCCTTGGGCAGCGCATCCGCAACCAGCTCAAGAGCGTCCCCGAGATCCAGTTCTTCCTCGACGATTCGCTCGAGTACATCGACCATATCGATCAGGCGTTGAAAAAATAATTCGTTTTTTCTTCCTTCGAATGCTTTCGTACTTCTTCGCACGGCGTTATTTCTTCGCATCCGCTTCGCGGTCGGTCGTCCATCTGATCTCCGGCTTGAGCGTCGTCGCGGTCGCGGTTCCCGTCGCCGCCATGATCATCCTCTTGTCCGTGTTCAACGGGTTCGAGGCGCTCGTGCGGCAGAATTGTTCCGCTTTCGACGCCGACCTCACGGTTTCGCCGCGCGAGGGGCAGACGTTCGCCGTCGCCGACCTCGATACGGCCGCCCTCTCCCGCGTGCCGGGGGTCGGGGCGTGGTCGTTTTTTCTGGAGCAGAGCGTCTTGTTGGAGCGGGGCGGCAGGCAGGCTGCGGCGGTCGTCCGCGGGGTCGACGACCGTTACGGCGAGGTCTTTCCGTTCCGCGAGACCGTCACCGCCGGGTCGCCCGAGGTGCGTCTGGGCGATCTGGAGCGGCTCGTCGTCGGGCAGACCATGGCTTACATGCTCGGCATTAGGTCGTTGGCCGACGCCGAGGTCGGGTTGTACGCCGTCCGCAGGGGGTCGTTTTCGTCGTTGTTGCCCGTGCAGAATTTCACCCGGCGGACCGTGCCCGTCGGCGGGGCTTTCACCGTCGACCTCGAGAGCGAGCGTTCCCGGGTCCTCGCTTCGTTGAGGTTGGCTCAGGAGCTTTTCGCCCGCCCCGGGCGCGTCTCGGCCGTCGCCGTGGCGTTGGTTCCCGGGGCCGATGCCGAGCGGACCCGGGCGGCCGTCGCGCAGGCCGTCGGCGAGCGGTTCCGCGTGCAGACCCGTTACCAGATGCGGGCTTCTTTTTATCGGATCATGACGTACGAGAAGTGGGGCGTCTTCTTCATCTCGCTTCTGGTCCTCGTCGTCGCGTCGTTCTCCGTGGTCGGGGCGTTGGCCATGCTCATCGTCGACAAGCGCGACGACATCCGGACCCTCGCCGCTCTGGGCGCCGACAGGTCGGTCGTCCGGCGGATTTTCCGCACCGAGGGTCTCTTCATCTGCGGGGCCGGGGCTTTGTGCGGGCTCGCGGTCGGCGTGGGGTTGTCCCTCGCCCAGCAGTATTTCGGGTTCATCGAGATCCCCGCCGAGAGTTTCCTCACCAAAAGCTATCCCGTCGAGTTCCGCTTCGGCGATTTGTTGGCCGTCTCGGCCGCTTTTTCCGCCGTGGCGTTTTGCTTGAGCAACATCACCGTTCGCAGTATGATCGTCAAGACTTCTTGAGTATGCAATCTTTCTTCCGTTTTTTGCTTTGTCTCGCCTGCGTTTTGTCCGCAGGGGCGTGTTCCCACCACCGGATCATCCCCGACGACAAGTTGGCTTTGATTTTCCACGATGCGTTCCTCGCCAACGCCTACCTCGGCACCCGCAACCTCGCCAAGGATTCGCTCAACGTCTACGAGCCCATCTTCGCCCGTTACGGCTACACCACGCAGGACGTCCACTATACCATCGGCAATTTTTCCAAGCGCAAGAGCGCCCGGTTGGGCGACGTTGTCGAGCGGGCCATCGACTTGCTCGAGGCCGAGGGCAAGTTCTTCAACCGCGAGGTCGCCGTGCTCGATACCGTCGACAACGTCGCCTTGCGTGCGGCCCGCCGTACGCTCCGGGCCGATTCGCTGCTCCGCGTGCGGTCGCTCGCCGATACGGCAAGGGTCAGTTTCGTCTTCGACGTCGCGCCCGGCGAGTACGAGGTGCGGTTGCGTTATCTTGTCGATTCGCTCGACCTCAACACCCGGGGGCTGCGCAGCCAGATGTGGCTCGAGCGCGACGACAGCAGCCGCGTCCAGACCTATACCGTCAGTTTGCGGCGGCTCGCCGAGGGGACCCTCTCGCGCAAGTTCTCGGCCGATTCCACCCACCGGCGGCTGCGGGTCCATCTGCTCACATTCACCGATGCGCCGCGGCGGCCGTCGGTTTCCGTGCGCGATTTGCGCATCACCCATACGCTCCCGACCGGCGCCGCCGTCGAGCAGCTCTACGAGCAGCAGTTGGGCATCCGTATCTTCGCCGACGAGTTTTTCAGTGCCGCAGCCCCGAAAGATACTCTCTAACCTGCTTTGGACTCCGCAGGGATGGGTCCGGCAGCCGCTCGTCGAGGTGGCCGCCGACGGTTCCGTCTGCGTTGCGGGGGCTTGTTCGGAGCCCGACCGGGTGGCTTTCGCCGAGTTCCGGCCCGGGGTCGTCGTGTTGGATTTCCCGGTGGATTTCCGCGCCGCTTTCGAGTCGTTCCGCGCTTCGCCCGGCCTTTCGCTCGGCGAGTGGCTGCCGCGGGTCGTCGTGCCCGGACGCGGGGTCGCCGTCTTGATTTCCGGGCTCGATTGCGGGTCGTTGCGCCTTACTCCGCAGTCGCGTATCGAGCGGATTTAGCCTTTCAGGGGCAGGTGTTCCTCCACTGTGCGGCGCAGGTGTTCGCGGTCCAGATGGGTGTAGATCTCCGTCGTCAGGATGCTTTCGTGGCCCAGCATCTCCTGCACTTGGCGGATGCTCGCGCCCCCCTCCAGCAGATGGGTGGCGAAGGAGTGGCGGAAGGTGTGGGGGCTTATGCGTTTTTCGATGCCCGCCCGCTCGGCCGCTTGTTTGATGATCATGAAGACCATCACCCGCGTCAGGCGGCCGCCCCGGTTGTTGAGGAACAGGGTCTCTTCTTTCTTGCGTTTGTCGTAGAGGTCGCCGCGGTCTTCCAGCCAGCGGCGGATCTTGTCGCGGGCCACGGCGCTCACCGGCACCAGCCGTTGTTTGTCGCCCTTGCCCGTCACCCGGATGTAGCCTTCGCCGAAAAAGAGGTCGGGGATGCGCAGCGTCGTCAGTTCCGACACCCGCAGGCCGCACGAGTAGAGCAGTTCCAGCATCGCGCTGTCGCGGCGCCCCTTGGGGGTCGAGGGGTCTATGGCCCCGATGATGCGGTCGATCTCTTCGGTGGTCAGGACGTCGGGCAGCTGGCGGCCGAATTTGGGCGTTTCGATGAATTCCGCAGGCGAGGTCTCGATCTTCTCTTCCAGCAGCAGATAGTTGAAGAAGCTGCGGATGCCGCTCAGCATGCGGGCTTGCGAGGTCTTGCGGCTTCCGCGTTCGTAGAGCAGCCCCAGATAGCGTTCGATCATCTCGCGCTCCACCTTGCGGGGCGGCACGTCCCATTGGCGCAGAATGTAGTGGGCGAATTGGCGCAGGTCGCGCATGTACGATTCCACGGTGTTCGCAGCAAGGCGTTTCTCCAGTTTGATGTAAGTGCGGTAGCGGCGTCCCGCTTCTTCCCATTTTTTCGTGTTTTCCGCCATCGTTGTTTGCCGGATTATCGTTAACTTTGTCCGGTGCGAAGATACAAAAGTTTTACATAATATTCTATTGTCGTTCTTGTTCATGCCGTTCCGGCGGCGAGGGTCCCGCTGAGGGGTTTTTCGCCGGTGTTCCGGGGGCGGTCGATATTGCAGATCTATGGATTCCGTCGTGTTGAATATTCCCGTTGCCGACCCGGTGCAGGCCGAGATTCTGGTGGCCGAGCTGGCCGATTTTCCCTTCGAGAGCTTCGAGACCGAGAGCAGTGCGCTCAAGGCTTACATCCCGCAGGAGAGGCTCGCCGATTGCAAGTCCGAGGTCGACGCGTTGCTGGCCCGCTACGGGGTGGCCGGGCGTTACATCTCCATCGAGGCGCAGAATTGGAATGCCCTCTGGGAGCAGCATTTTCCCGCCACCGATATCGAGGGGCGCCTGCGCATCCGGGCACCTTTCCACGAGCCTGCTCCCGAGGGCGAGCCCGAGATCGTCGTCATGCCCAAAATGTCGTTCGGCACCGGGCAGCACGCCACTACGTGGCTCATGGCCCGCGCCGTGCTCGATCTGGGCGTCGGCGGGCGCCGCGGGCTCGACATGGGCAGCGGCACCGGGGTTCTCTCGATCGTCGCCGTCAAGTGCGGCGCCGCGCACGTCGACGCCGTCGACATCGACGAGTGGGCCGATGCCAATTGCCGCGAGAACATCGCTGCCAACGGCGTTTCTGCCGCGGTCGAGCCTTTGTTGGGCGACGTCGCGCGCATCGCCGGCCGCCGCTACGATTTCATCCTCGCCAATATCAACCGCAACATCCTCTTGCGCGACATGCACGCCTATGCCGCTGCGCTGCTTCCGGGCGGCGACTTGCTCATGAGCGGGTTCCTCGAGTCCGATGTGCCTGCCGTCGTCGAGGCCGCGCAGGCCGAGGGGTTGGAGTTCGTCGCTTCGGCGGCGCGCGGCGGGTGGATGATGGTCCATGTGCGCAAGGCATGAAAAGCTATAAGGGGCGCGGGGTCGTTCTCCATACGCTCAAATACGGCGATTCGTCGATGGTCGCCTACCTGTTGACCGACGTCGGCGGGCGGCGCAGCTACATGGTGCAGGGGGTCCGCAGCCGTTCGGGCCGCGGTTCCAAGCTGGCGCTCTTCCAGCCCATGTTCCCCGTCGAGTTCGAGGGGCTCGAGTCGTCGCGGCAGCAGATGCACCGTTTCAAGGAGATCCGCACCGCCTTTGCGTTGCAGAGTACGCCGTTCGACGTCCGCAAGTCGACCATGGCCCTTTTCATGGCCGAGGTGCTCTACCGGCTCGTGCGCGAGAGCGAGCCCAACGAGGCGTTGTTCGATTTCGTGTGGAGTTCGGTGGGGGCTCTCGACGCCATGCAGGAGGGGGTTGCCAACTTCCACCTGTGGTTCCTCGCCCATCTGAGCCGGTTTTTGGGGTTCTGCCCCGGCAACGACCACATGCCCGGTGCGTGGTTCGACATCCGCGAGGGGTTGTTCACCCCCGTGCAGCCCTCCCATACGGAGTTCATGACCCGCGAGTGTTCCGTCGTCCTGCGCGATCTGTTGGATTGCGGCGTGCAGGAGCTCGGGGCGCTGGCCCTCAACCGTTCTCTGAGGGTCGAGTTCCTCAACGCCATGCTCGTCTACTTCGGCTACCACCTCGACGCCATCAGCGCCGTGCAGTCGGTGCGGATCCTGCGCGAGGTGTTTTAGGCGGCTGCGGCCGGGGGTTGGGTTTTGCGACTTTTTTTCGTATCTTGTTCCCCTGCCGCAAGCCTTGCGGTTTCGGCGCCCCAACCTTTTCGTGCTATGAAGCAACCTTTATCGATCATTCTTTGTCTCTTGTCGTGCGGCGGCGCACTGGCTTCCGGGCGGTCCGAGGTGGTTCCCGCCGCGCAGGCCGATACGGCGGCGGCGCGAACCGATGCCGGGCGGCTCCGGATTTCGGGATTCGTGCAGGCCGGTTATCAGTATTCCGATGCTTCTTCGGAGTTCTTCGTCAAGCGTGCCCGGCTCTCCCTCGCGGGCGGCATCGCACCCAAACTCGACTACAAGATCCAGTTCGAGTTCTGCAAGCCGCGGCTCGTCGACGCCTACGTCCAGTACCGGCCTCTCCCGCAGCTGGGGTTCCGGGCCGGGCAGTTCAAGATTCCCTTTTCCATAGAGAATACCGAGTACGGCGTTTTCGCCTTCGAGTTCATCGATTACCCGCTCGCCCTGCGCCGGTTGATGGGTTTCGACGACATCTGCGGGCTCGCCGCTTCGGGCCGCGACATCGGGGCCGCCTGTTGCGGCGGGTTCTTCAAGCGCGACGGCTACAGCGTGTTGCGCTACGACATCGCGGTTCTCAACGGGCAGGGCATCAATACCAAGGACGCCAACAAGTCGAAGGACCTCGCCGCCCGGCTGATCGTGATGCCTTGGGCCGGGGTTTCGGTGTCGGGTTCTTACTACCGGGGCGAGTACGGCGCGGCGCACGTGCTTCGCGAGCGCTACAGCGTCGGTGCCTGCTACGACCGTGGTTCAGTCGTCGTGCGCGGCGAGTGGATCGGCGGCATTACCGGCATGGCCGACACCGGCTGCAACATGCAGAGCGGCGGCTGGTACGCCATGGCCGGGTGGCGGGCTCCGCGCAACCTCATGTTCACCGTGCGGTTCGATTCTTTCGCGCCCGATTGCGAGCGCCGCGCCGATACGCGGCAGAACAACTACACCGCCGGGCTTCTCTGGTCGCCCCTGAAACGCCTGCGCTGCCAGCTCAACTATACCTACGAGGATTACGGTGCGGCGTCCGACCTCGCCGGCCGCAATGTCGCCACTTTGTTGTTCACGGGTGTTTTTTAGGTATTTTCGCGTATTGTCTCTTCGACAATGTTTTGCCAATTTTGCATCGTCATATTGCAAAACAAGCTACGATGAAACCTCTTTTTACCTTTTTGCTGTTGCTTTCGGCGTGCGCGCTGAAAGCCCAGCCCACGGTCTCCGCCGCCGAACCGGTCGCAACCGCCGACAACGCCTGCCTTGCCGGGCTGAGCGAGCGGGTGGACGAACTCGAAACCCGGACTTCGACTTGGCAGAAGATCGCCGAGCGCCTGCCCCGGCTTTCCGGATACGTGCAGACGGGCTACGAGTATTCCGACAATTCGTCGTCGTTCTTCCTCAAGCGCGTGCGTCTTTCGCTGGCCGGCGACATCGCGCCCAAACTCGACTACAAGATCCAGTTCGAGTTCTGCAAGCCGCGGCTCGTCGACGCCTACGTCCAGTATCGGCCGTTCGGCCAGCTCAACGTCAAGGTCGGCCAGTACAAGATCCCATTTTCCATAGAGAATACCGATTACGTGCCCACCAAGCTGGAGTTGATCGATTATCCGATGGTCTTGCAGAAGCTGATGGGTTTCAGCGACGTATGCGGCATCTCGGCCACCGGCCGCGATCTGGGCGCCACGCTCTTCGGCGGGTTCTTCAAGCGCGACGGCTACAGCATCGTCAGCTACGACCTCGGTGTTTTCAACGGGCAGGGCATCAACACCAAGGACGCCAACAAGTCGAAGGACATCGCCGCCCGGCTCATGATCCGGCCTGTCGAGGGGCTGGTGATCTCCGGTTCCTATTATTGGGGCGAGTACGGCGTTTCCTACCTCAAGCGCGAGCGCTACAGCGTCGGTGCCTGCTACGACCGCGGTTCAGTCGTCGTGCGCGGCGAGTGGATCGGCGGCATCACCGGCATGGCCGACTCGGGCCGCAACATGCAGAGCGACGGTTGGTACGTCATGGCCGGGTGGCGGGCTCCGCACAACCTGATGCCCGTGGCCCGGTTCGAGAATTTCACGCTCGACACCGACCTGCGTTCGCAGACGCGGCAGAACAACTACACCGTGGGGCTGTTGTGGGCTCCCGTCAAGTATCTGCGCTGCCAGCTCAACTATACCTACGAAGATTACGGCACGGCCTCCGACCTTGCTGGCCGCAACGTTCTCTCGGTCATGTTCACCGGTATGTTCTGACGAAGCGAAAGGTCGGAAGTCCGTTCGTTTTCCGCAGTCCGTCATCGTGCGGAGGGCCGAAGGCCCGACGCGGCAATCCGAATCGACCTGCATCATCGTATGAATCTGCAAACAATACATAATCCATGAAAAATTTTCTCGAAAAACTCCGGACCGAAGACTGGGTCGTGGTCTGGGTATCCGTTCCGCTGCTTTTGCTGGCGCTCCTGATTCCGCGGGAGCTGCCTTCCGTGCCCTCCACCCTCGTCGGGTCGGTGGCTTGGTACAACATCGCCCTCTTGTTCGCCATCTGTCTGGCGGTGCTCTACGTCGGGTCGTGGCTGCTGCGGCGTCCTTTGAAAGGGTTGTTCCCCTCGTTCGTCATGGTCTTCGCCGTTTCGCTCTTGGCGCAGGTCGTGGCCAAGATCCCGCAGGTCGCCTACTACGGCTTCGAGTCGGTCTTCTTTTCGGTGATTTTCGGGTTGCTGATCCGCAACCTGTGGCACATCCCCGAGTGGTTGAAGCCGGCCGTGCAGGGCGAGTTCTTCATCAAGATCGGCGTCGTGTGTCTGGGTGCCACCATCCTCTTTTCCGACGTCATGAAATCGGGGGTCTTCGGGTTGTTGCAGGCTTGCTTGGTCGTGGCCGTGGTGTGGTTCTTCGCTTTCTGGCTCTCGCGCCGGACGAAGGTCGACGAGCGTTCGGCCATGATTCTGTCGAGCGGGGTCTCGATCTGCGGCGTCTCGGCCTGCATCACGGCGGCCCGCGTGGCGGGCGGCGATGACCGGAAGCTGTCGTACATCGTTTCGCTGGTGCTGATCGTGGTCGTGCCGATGATCTACCTTATGCCGTGGCTCGCGCGCACCGTCCTGCCTCTGATCTTCGACGATCCGCAGACTTTGCAGGAGGTGGCCGGCGCTTGGATCGGCGGTACGATCGACACCACTTCGGGCGTCGCCGCGTCGAGCACCATCGTCGGCACGGTGGCCAACCAGCATGCCGTCATCATCAAGGCGGCCCAGAACGTGCTGATCGGCGTGGTGGCTTTCTTCATCGCCCTCTACCTCTCGGCCCGCGGCGAAAAGGGCGGCGCGCAGCGTCCGTCGCTGGGCATCGTCTGGGAGAAGTTCCCCAAGTTCATCCTCGGGTTCGTGCTGGCGTCGCTGGTCTTCAGCCTTTGCCAGTCGGGCGATCTGCTCACCCGCGTCAACGGCAAGCTCATCGAGCCCGGCGTGGCCAAGATGTTCTCCACGGTCTTCTTCTCGCTGGCGTTCGTCTGCATCGGGCTCGACACCCGGCTCAAGGACATCGTTTCGCGCGAAAACCGCAACGTGTTGTGGGCTTTCCTCGGGGCTCAGACGTTCAACATCGTCGTGACGTTGGTCATCGCCTGCCTTTTGTTCGGCGTGCTGAAGCCGATGTTCTGACAAGGTGAAAGGTGAGAAGTGAAAGATGAAAAGCCCCGCTAAAAGCGGGGCTTTGTATTTGCGCACGGGGGCATAAGTCTGCGCTGCTAAGAACAGGGATCCAAAACAAGATTCTGCCGGGGGAGGTGTTGCGGCCCGCGCAACCCCGAAAACCGCAAAAAAACAGCAGAGAAGCATTCGGCGGACAAGTATTCCGGAACGGGCTTGTCACCTTTCACCTTTCACCTTCTGCCTTTCACTTTGAAAAAGTAGCTTTTTTGTCTGCGTTTCTCCTCTTGCGAGCGGGCGACGCAGACTTTTTCGTGCGTGTAGGGATTCTCGCCCGTGTAGAACATCACCGACGAAAGGGTCATCGGCGTGGGGGTCAGGTCCTGCACCTGTTCGAGGGTGAAGTGCAGCTTGCCCAATACTTTTTCCGCGAGCGCGCGCATGTCGCGTTCGGTGCAGCCCGGGTGCGACGAGATGAAATAGGGAACGAGCTGGTAGGGCAGCCCTTCGTCGCGGCAGATGCGGCGGAAGTCGGCGTTCAGCCGCTCGAAAAGGGCGAACGGCGGTTTGCGCATCAGTTTCAGCACCGCCTCTTCGGTGTGTTCCGGCGCCACCTTCAGTCGGCCCGACGTGTGGTGTTTCAGCACCGTTTCCAGATAGGGCGCCGTGTCGAACAGGTCGTAGCGGATGCCGCTCCCGATGAATGCCTTCTTGATCCCCTTCACCGCGCGGATCTTCGCATACAGCTCCAGCAGCGGCCGGTGGTCGTTGTTCAGGTTGGGGCATTTGGCCGGGTGCAGACACGACGGCCGGCGGCAGCGGCGGCACAGTTCGCGGTCGCGGCCGCCCATGCGGTACATGTTGGCCGACGGGGCCCCCACGTCCGACAGGTAGCCTTTGAAGCCGGGCATCTGCGCGATGCGCTCCACTTCGGCCAGTATCGAACGTTCGCTGCGCGAGTGGATGAACTTGCCCTGATGGGCCGATATGGTGCAGAACGAGCAGCCGCCGAAGCAGCCGCGGTGGATGTTGACCGAATGTTTGATCATCTCCCACGCCGGGATCGCCCCCTTGCCCTCGTAGCGCGGGTGGGGCGCCCGTTCGTAGGGCAGGTCGAACGAGCGGTCGAGTTCTTCGGTGGTCAGCGTCGCCCGGGGCGGCGTCACCACTACGTAGCGGTCGCCGACCTGCTCGACCAGCGTCGCTTCGGGTTCGAGCAGGTTGCTCTGGGTCTCTTCCGTGGCGAAGTTCTCGCCGAAGGTCCGTTTGTCGCGCAGGCATTCGTCGTAGCTGTGCAGGCGGATCGTCGCCGCCGGGTCCAGCCGCGACACATAGTTTTCGTCGGCCATGAACGCTACTTGGCGGATCTTGCGCAGCAGCTTGGCGTTGTAGCCGTTGCGCATCGCCTTGGCTACTTCTTGGATCACCCCTTCGCCCATGCCGTAGATCAGCAGGTCGGCGCCCGATTCGGCCAGCACGGAGGGTTTCAGGCTGTCGCTCCAATAGTCGTAGTGGGTCAGCCGCCGCAGCGAGGCTTCGATGCCGCCCGCCACCACCGGCACATGGGGGTACAGCTGCTTGAGGATGCGCGTGTAGACCGTCACCGCATAGTCGGGGCGGAACCCCGCCTTGCCGCCCGGCGTGTAGGCGTCGTCGTGGCGCAGGCGCAGGTTGGCCGTGTAGTGGTTGACCATCGAGTCCATGGCCCCGGCCGTCACTCCGAAGAAGAGCCGCGGCGCCCCTAATTTGGTGAAGTCGCGCAGGTCGTCGCGCCAGTTGGGCTGCGGCACGATCGCCACGCGGCAGCCTTCGGCTTCCAGCAGACGGCCGATCACCGCCGCCCCGAACGCCGGGTGGTCGATGTAGGCGTCGCCCGTGAAGAGGATCACGTCTGCTTGGTCCCAGCCCCGGGCGCGCATCTCCTTTATGGTTGTCGGCAGAAACATGTTCGATGGCGGTCTATGCCTCTTCTCCCTTGGTTATGAGCCGGCACATTTGTTCGCGGGCGCGGTGGATCTGGGTTTTGACCGTGCCGAGCGGCAGCGCCAGTTTGGCGGCGATCTCTTCGTAGGAGTATTCTTCGAAGAAGCGCATGACGATCAGCCGGCGGTAGCGGGGCGCCAGCCGGTTCAGGTAGTGTTCGATCTGCGAGCGCTGCTGCAAGTTGATCACGCTCTCTTCGGGGGTCGGGGCGTTCGACGCCGGGGCCGCGAAGCGTTCGTCTATGGGCAGGTCGTCCTGCCGGCGGCGCATGTAGTCGACGAAAGTGTTGCGGGCTATGGTGTAGACCCATTGCCCGAAGGTGTAGCTGCTGCTGTAGCGGTGCAGATTGATGTAGACTTTGATGAAGGTCTCTTGCAGCAGGTCGTCCGCATCGTGGGCTCCGCCCATGCGCTGCACGAACAGGCGGCGGATCGCTTCGTGGTAGCGGTCGAAGAGGTATTCGAATGCCGCATCGTCGCCGTCGAGCACCAGCGCGACCAGCTGCCGGTCGTCGGCCACGATATAGTCGGCTATCTCCATACGCGTTTGTCCTTGCGCATGGTCAGCAGGCTCAGCAGCACGGCGCCCGGTATGCTCAGCAGGTCGTAGAGGAAGTAGATCCATGCGATTCCCGTTTCGCCCAGCCGGTTGGCTATGCGGCGCACTTCGAGCGCCACGATCAGGTAGCGCAGCACGACGAGCACGGCGGCGGCGAGTTTATATTCGAGCGGCATCGCGATGATGGCGCAGAGTGCGGCTGCGAAGAACAGCAGGCGCGAACCCACTTCCCACTGCACATAGTTGCGGGCGCCCCGCGGGTAGAACCGGAACGCCGAGCCGAAGTAGCGCAGCTGGCTCAGCCCCCAGCCCAGTCCGCCCCACATCCTTTCGCGCAGCGTGGCTCGCGGCGAGAGGATCACGCTCACGTTGTCGCGCGTCATCACTTGTTGCAGGAACAGGTCGTCTTCGCCGATGTTCATGTTCAGGTGGTTGAAGCCGTTGTTGCCGAAGTAGAGCGTCTTGGTGAACCCGAAGTTCTGGAGCATCCCCCGGTAGGGGCGGCGCTTCACGGCCCGGCCCAGCCATTCGGCGGCGTGCATCATGCGCCACGTGCGCATCAGGTAGTTTTTTAGGCCCCCCGTGTGCTCCACTCCGCAGTAGCCGATGACGATCTCGCCGCGCGTGAAGCCCTTGGCCATCAGCGAGAGCCAGCGGTCGGTCTGCGGGCAGGTGTCCGTCGAGGTGAAGATCATGTGTTCGTAGTGGGCCGATTTGATGCCCACGTTGAGGGCCATCTTGCGCGAGATGGGGAAGCGCGGGTTCAGATGGATTTTCGTCGTCGTGATCTGCGGGAACGACTGTTTGAGCCGCATCAGGTCTTCGTAGAAGTCCGTGTCGGCGCCCACGTAGACGATGACCGCCTCGAATTTGGGGTAGCTCTGGGCCAGTATCAGCGGCAGGCGCTCCTCCACGAACCCGTAGTCTTCCGAGAAAAGCGGCAGGATCACCGACACCGGAGGATCGGCGTCGAGCACTTCCTCGCGGCGGTTGTTCTTGTAGCTGGGGATGCGTCCGTAGACGAAAATATAGTAGTAGAGCTGTACGCCCAGCAGCACCAGCAGGATGCCTGCCAGCGCGGCGCCTTCCCAGCCGTAGGCGGCCAGAAAGGTATCTGCCAAGGATTCCAAAAATTGCATAGGACCGAAATATGCGCAAAGTTAAGAATTAAGAATGAAGAATTAAGAATTTTTTTGTCTATTTTTGCACTCAATATCGGTTCGGCAGTCCGGCAGCGCGCACCGTCTGCACTTTCGCAGCCCGCCGCCGCTTCCGCACCCGCATCAGTTGTGCGATGGATTTTACGCTTCTACATAAGGACCCTGCTTTGCAGGCTCGTGCCGGAGAGCTGCGCACCGACCACGGTGTCATCCGCACCCCCATCTTCATGCCTGTGGGCACGGCCGCCACGGTCAAGGGCATCTTCCACCGCGACGTGCGCGACGAGGCCCGGGCGCAGATCATCCTCGCCAACACCTACCACCTCTACCTGCGGCCCGGCATGCCCATCATCGAGAAGGCCGGGGGCGTGCACCGTTTTTCTACTTGGGAGGGGCCCATGCTCACCGACAGCGGCGGTTTTCAGGTCTTTTCGCTGGCCGCCTGCCGCAAGCTCAAGGAGGAGGGGTGCCATTTCCGGTCGCATATCGACGGTTCGAAGCACCTCTTCACCCCCGAAAGCGTCATCGACACCGAGCGGAGCATCGGCGCCGACATCATGATGGCTTTCGACGAGTGTCCGCCCGGCGATGCTCCGCGCCAGTACGCCGCCAAGTCGCTCGACCTCACGGAGCGGTGGCTCGACCGGTGTTTCGAGCGCTATGCGCAGACGGCGCCCAAGTACGGGCATTATCAGGCGCTCTTCCCCATCGTGCAGGGGTGCACCTACCCCGATTTGCGGGCCCGGGCCGCCGAGAACGTCAAGCAGTACAATGCCGACGGGTATGCCATCGGCGGTCTGGCCGTGGGCGAGCCTACCCGGACCATGTACGAGATGATCGAGGTGGTCAACGCCATCCTGCCGCAGGACCGGCCCCGCTACCTGATGGGGGTCGGCACTCCCGTCAACATCCTCGAGGGCATCGCCCGCGGGGTCGACATGTTCGATTGCGTCATGCCCACGCGCAACGGCCGCAACGGACAGCTCTTCACCGCCGAGGGCATCATCAACATCCGCAACAAGAAGTGGGAGGACGATTTTTCGCCCGTCGATCCCGAGGGCACGGCGTTCGTCGACACCCTCTATTCCAAGGCCTACCTGCACCACCTCTGCGTCTGCGGCGAGATGCTCGCGGCCGAAATCGCGTCGCTGCACAACATCGCTTTCTACCTGCGGCTGGTCGGCATGGCCCGCGAGCACATCGTCGCCGGGGATTTCGCGGCTTGGAAAGAGGCGATGGTCGTCAAACTCCAACGCAGATTGTAAGGCCATGAAGTTCCTGTTCGAGCGTTTCCTTTCGCCGCGGCGGCAGCCGGACAGCTCCGGGGCTTCGGGCGGGTTCGGGGCCGGCCCGGCCGGGGGCTTGCGCTTCCCGGGCTTCAAGATCCTCGACCGCTACATCTTGGGGAAATTCCTCTCCACCTATTTCTTCGCCATAGCCATGATCATCGTGGTGGTGGTGCTCTTCGACTATGTCGAGAAGGTCGACGACTTCACCGAGCTCCACGCTCCGTTCCGCAAGGTGATCTTCGACTATTACCTCAATTTCATCCCCTTCTTCATCAACCAGTTCTCGGGGCTCTTCACCTTCATCGCCTGCATCTTCTTCACCTCGAAGATGGCCTACCAGACCGAGATCGTGGCCATGCTCTCGGGCGGCATGTCGTTCCGGCGGCTCATGTGGCCCTACTTCCTCGGGGCGCTGATCATCGGCGGGCTGTCGCTCACGCTCAACCTGTGGCTGATACCCCGTTCGCAGCGCAAGATCGTCGCCTTCGAGGCGCAGTACATCAAGCGCAAGCAGCACACCCAGTACGACATGCACATCTACCGGCAGATCGAGCCCGGGACCTTCGCCTACATCCGCGGCTACCGCGACGGGGCGCGTCAGGCGTCGTTCTTCGTGCTGGAGCACTACGAACAGGGGTCCATCGTCCGCTCGCTCGAGGCTTCCGACGTCAAGTTCGACCCCGAGACCAAGCGCTGGACCGCCCCGCGCTACACCCGCCGTGAGTTCGACGCTGCGGGCGTCGAGACTTTCGGGCAGTACCGCAACCTCGACACCCTCATCAACCTCGAGGCCGCCGAGCTCGGGCGCGTCAACGAGCTTATCCAGACCATGAACATCTCCGAGCTCAACCGCTTCCTCGCCCAGCAGCGGGCCAAGGGTTCCGACGAGATCAACATCATCGAGGTCGAGCGCCACGCACGCTACGCCTACCCGCTCTCGACCTTCATCCTGACCCTCATCGGCGTCTCGCTCTCTTCGCGCAAGGTGCGCGGCGGCACGGGGCTCCACATCGGCATCGGCACGGGGCTCTGCTTCTCCTACATCCTCTTCAACCGTTTCTTCGAGGAGTTCGCCAAGAGCGGTTCGCTGCCGCCGTGGCTCGCCGTTTGGCTGCCCAACATCATCTATCTGTTCATTGCGGTCTACCTCTACCGGAAGGCCCCGAAATAACCCGAGACTTATGGAGACTCTCTCTTCTTTCCGCCGCCAGTATCCGCTGCTCTTCAATCTGCTGTTCATCGCCGCCATCATGCTGGCCTTGGCCTTGGCCGCCCATGCGGTCATGCAGATCGGCACGCGCCACGGTTCGCGCCGCACGGTGCCCGATTTCTCGGGCGTGCAGCTGCTCGAGGCGCAGCGTCTGGCCCGTAAGAACGACCTCAAGCTGCAAATCAACGATTCGTTGTTCGTGCCCGTCTACGAGGGCGGCATCGTCCTCGACCAGCTGCCCAAGGGGGGCGTCGAGGTCAAGCCCGGGCGTACGGTCTACCTGACGATCAATTCGTTCCGGCAGAAGATGGTGCCCGTGCCCTTCGTCGCCGACCGGTCGCTGCGGCAGGCCAAGAACATGCTCGAAATCGCCGGGCTCGAGATCGGGCAGCTCGTCTACCGGACCGACATGGCTACCAACTACGTGCTCGACGAGTACCTCGGCAGGCAGCGCATCACGGAGACCACCCGCGTCGAGGCCGAAATGGGTTCGGGCGTCACGCTCTACGTCGGGGTGCAGCCCGGGCACAACGTCACCGTCGTCCCGCAGGTCATCGGGCTCTCGCTCAAGGATGCCAAAAGCCGCCTGTGGGAGTTGGGGCTCAACGTCGGCAAGGTCGCGTTCGACCCCGGCATCAACCTGCTCAACCAGAAAGACGCCTATGTCTACATGCAGAGCCCCCGGGCCGAGCGCCGCGTGGTCCTCGGGACCAAGGTCGACCTGCAATTGACCCTCGACATGCAGAAAACCGCTTCGCGGCGCAAGGAAGCCGAGGAGCAGGCCGACGAAGCGTTCCGCGAGCGGCAGCGTCTCGACGGGGAGAGCACCGCCCGGCAAGAGACGGAGCGGCCGCAGCCCGCCGCCGAGACGAACAACGGATTCTTCGACTGATGGCCGAGGCTCCCTACATCGACGACGAACTGCTCGACGACCCGGCGCTTGCCGAGGACGAGAGCGAGCAGGAGGGGCTCTACGAGCATTTCGCGGTCGTGGCCGACAAGGGGCAGACCATGCTGCGGCTCGACAAGTTCCTCGTGGCGCGCATGGAGCATTGTTCGCGCAACCGCATTCAGGCGGCCGCCGACAGCGGCAGCATCCTCGTCAACGGCAAACCGGCCAAGTCGAGTTACAAGGTCAAACCCCTCGACCGGGTGCAGATCGTGCTGCCCTACCCGCGGCGCGACAACGAAATACACCCCGAGGAGATTCCGCTCGAAATCCCCTACGAAGACGACGACCTGCTGCTGGTCGACAAAGAGGCCGGCATGGTCGTCCATCCCGGTGTGGGCAACCATTCGGGGACCTTGGTCAATGCGCTGGCGTGGCACTTGCGCGGCACCGAGATCGCCGACAGCGGCGAGATGCGCGCCGGGCTGGTCCACCGCATCGACAAGAATACGTCGGGACTGCTGGTCGTTGCCAAGAACGAGCAGGCCCACGCCCGGCTCGCCAAGCAGTTTTTCGACCATAGCATCTACCGTCGTTACGTCGCCTTGGTGTGGGGCGATTTCGCCGAGGACGAGGGGACTATCACGGGCAACATAGGCCGCAGTCCGCGCGAGCGGCAGAAGATGTATGTTTTCGAAGACGGTTCGGACGGCAAGCATGCCGTGACCCATTGGCGCGTGCTGAAACGTTATGGCTACGTCACGTTGGTCGAATGCCGGTTGGAGACGGGGCGCACCCACCAGATCCGCGTCCACATGGCGTGGCAGGGCCACCCGTTGTTCAACGACGAGCGCTACGGCGGCGACCGCATCCTCAAGGGAACCACGTTCGCCAAGTACAGGCAGTTCGTCGAAAATTGTTTCGCCGTCATGCCGCGCCACGCGCTCCACGCCCAGTCGCTCGGGTTCGAGCACCCCACCACCCGCCGCGAGATGAAGTTCGAGAGCGACCTGCCCGCCGATTTCCGCGCCCTGCTGGCCAAGTGGGAGAACTATAAACAAAGTGAAAGGTGAGAGGTGAAAAGTTAAACGTTAAATGTGAAAAGTGAAAAGTGAAATGTGTCTGCTAAAACGTTTTAATCGGGAGCCTTTCACCTTCAACTTTTCTCTTTTCACTTCTCACCTTTCTCTTTTCACCTTTCACCTTTCACCTCTCACCTCTCACCTCTCACCTCTCACTTCTCACTTTTCACCTTTAACCTTTCACTTTAATAAATTGGATTCGATTCTCAAATATTTCCCCGATCTGACGGACGAACAGCGGCGGCAGTTTGCGGCGCTGTGGGACCTCTATGCCGATTGGAACGCCAAGATCAACGTCGTTTCGCGCAAGGATTTCGACCAACTCTACCTGCGCCATGTGCTCCACTCGCTGGCCATAGCCAAGGTGTGCGCCTTTGCGCCCGGCGCCCGGGTGCTCGACGTAGGGTGCGGCGGCGGATTCCCGTCGGTGCCGCTGGCGATCCTCTTTCCCGAAGCGCACTTCACGGCGGCCGACTCCATCCGCAAGAAGATCACCGTGGTCGAGGGGGTGGCCGCCGGGCTGGGGCTGAAGAACCTGACACCCCGCTGCGCACGCGTCGAGACCCTGCCCGAGCGGTTCGACTACGTCGTTTCGCGGGCCGTCACGGCCATGCCCGAGTTCGTGGGGTGGGTGTGGAACAAGCTCGAAAAAGGGCAGCGCGGTACGCTGCCCAACGGAATCCTCTACCTCAAGGGCGGGGAACTGGCCGAAGAACTGGCCCTGACCGGCAAGCGGTGGACCCTCTACGACATCCCGCAATATTTCGACGAGGAATTCTTCGAGACCAAGAAAGTGGTCTATACTTCGAGATAGGCTGAAAGTCGAAAGTGAAACGTTAAAAGTGAAAGGTGAAATGTGAAATGTGTCTGCTAAAACGTTTTAATCGGCGGCTTCTTACTTTTCACCTCTCACCTTTCACTTTTCTCTTTTCACCTTTTCAGAATCTTCCGGATGCTGTCCATGAATTCGTCGGCCGACGAAGCCCCTTGGATGCGCCCCAGCAATTCGCCTTTCGTGTCGAAAATCAGGTAGAGCGGAATCGCACCGTTGCCGTAGCGGCTGAGCAGCTCCTTGCCTGTGGGCTGGTCGGTGTCGTATTTCGCCGCCACGAACCGCTGCTCCATGAAGTCGCCCACGTCCTTGCGCGAAAAGACGAGCCGTTCCATCATCTTGCACGGCGGGCACCACGATGCGTAGAGGTCGATGAAGACCAGCTTGCCCTGCTTGACGGCCATCTCGCGCACGGCGTCCGTCGAGACGGTCTCGAATTTCACCTGAGCCTGAGCCGCGCCCGCTGCGAGCGCCACGGCCAGAAAAAGAATCCATTTTTTCATTTCGATAGGTTGTTTGAACGTTCCGGTGCAAATTCCGAACCCAACTTTATAAAGTGAAAAGTGAAAAGTGAGAGGTGAGAGGTGAAAAGTAAGAAGCCGCCGATTAAAACGTTTTAGCAGACACATTTCACATTTCACATTTAACCTTTCACTTTTCACCTTTCACCTTTCACCTTTTCCGAAGTGCTCAGCAATCCGCAGGCGGCCTGAATGTCCTCGCCGCGCGAGGCACGGATGGTGGTCCGGAGGCCGCGGGCCGTCAGGGCGTCGCGGAAACGCACCATGCCGGCATCGTCGGGCGAAAAATAGGGCGAACCGGGGATCTTGTGGAACCGGATGAGGTTGATGCGGCAGGCGATGCCGTCGAGCAGGCGGCACAACTGGCGGACATGGCGCGGCGAATCGTTGAGCCCCTGCATGACGATGTACTCGAACGACACCCGCCGCTGGCGGGAGAAATCGTAGCGGCGCAGGACGGCCGCCACCTCGGCGATGGGCCACGCCCGCTCGACCGGCATGATGGCCGCACGCTCTTCGGGGAAAGGGTTGTGGAGACTGACGGCGAGGTGGACCTTGGTGCTGTCGAGGAACCGGCGCAGCCGGGGAACGACGCCTGCCGTGGAGACCGTCACGCGGGTAGGCGACCAGCCGAACCCCCACGGCTCGGTGATGATCTCGAGCGCCCGCAGGAGGTTGTCGAGGTTGTCGAGCGGCTCGCCCATCCCCATGAAGACCAGATTGGTCAGGCGGTCGCGCTCGGGCAGCGAGACGATCTGGTTGAGGATTTCGGCGGCCGAGAGGGAGTGCTGCAACCCCTGCCGCCCGGTGGCGCAGAAACGGCAGCCCATGCGGCACCCCGCCTGCGACGAAACGCAGAGCGTGGCCCGATCGTTGTCGGGGATGTAGGCCGACTCGACGAATCCCTCGCGGTGCGTGCGGAAGAGGTATTTCTTGGTCCCGTCGGCCGAGACGGCGACCCGGACCGGAGCGCTGAGCGCCGGGCGGAACCGTTGGGCCAATGCCGCCCGATGGACGGCCGCGAGGTCGCTCATGGCCGCCGGGTCCTCGGTGTGCTTGGCATAGAGCCACCGGGCCAACTGCCGGGCGGCGAAGCGCGGCATGCCCAACTCGCCGCACACGGCGGCCAGTTCGTCGGGCGAACGCCCGTAGAGAAATTCCGTATCAGCCATATAGAGGGGCAGAGAATAAACCGGTGACAGAGGGAGATCCGGACCCTGCCCGAATCCGGAGCGGAGAAAACCCTCTGCGGACGACCGTTTCCGATGCTCGGACCGCCGGGCCGAACCGGCCCCGAATCCGGGTCGGAGCGGGAAAAACCGCACGAACCGGAACGATTCCCGCAGGCAAAAATAGGCAAAAATTGAAGATTTTTTGTCGCAGGCCGCTCGATTTTGAAATTTTATCCATATATTTGTGGTGTAAGTGCACGGAAGCGTGCGCTCCCGACCCGAAACGATCAAAATGAATTCATAGGATGGAAATCAAGAAATCGCCCAAGGCAGACCTCCAGAACAAACGGGGTCTTCTGCTCGAAATCGGTCTGATCGTCGCGCTGGCGCTGGTCATCGCGGCGTTCGCCTATACGCCGAGAGAGCACCGTATCGACAAGGTCGATCTGAACTACGGTCCGGTCGACGAACAGATCGTCGAAATCACGCGTCAGGACCAGAAGCCGCCCGAACCTCCCAAGAAAGTCGAGGTGAAGGTGATCGCCGACCTGCTGCAAGTGGTGACCAACGAAACCAAGATCACGACGGACGTAGACTTCGCCGACTTCGACGAAGACACCGAAGTGCTCCAGCAGGTGGAGGTCAAGGAAGAGATCATCGAAGACGACCAGCCGTTCCTCACGGCCGAGACCATGCCCTCGTTCCAAGGCGGCGACCTCAACACCTTCCGCAAGTGGGTGCAAGACAACGTCCGATTCCCGCAGATCGCGCTGGAGAATGGAATATCGGGCCGTGTGGTGCTGTCGTTCGTCATCGAAAAGGACGGCCGTCTGACCAACATACAGGTGCTGATGACCCCCGACCGCTCGCTCTCCGAGGAAGCCATCCGCGTGCTGAACAAATCGCCCAAGTGGGCCCCCGGCAAACAGCGCAACCAAGTGGTGCGCGTGAAGTACACCCTGCCGGTGGACTTCCGCATGCAGAACTAAGGCGCAGCATCCGACAAAACGAGGGTATCTTGCTTCCGGGCGGATACCCTTGTTTATGATGGGGCTTCGAGAAACGCGCCGTAGCACGGTGTTTGCCCCGGGAGCCGCATGGGTCCGGTGCGGGCAAAGTGCCGGGAGACCGACGGGATAGAGTTGGGGCTCTGCCGCGGGTTGGGCAATAGCAAGGCCTGTTGCGGCTCGGCACGGGCAAAATGCCGGAGGACTGACGGGATAGGGCTTGGGCTCTGCCGCAGGTTGGGCAATAGCAGGGCCTGTTGTGGTTCGGCAGGGTCTCGGAGCCGGATTCTGTCGGGATGAGACTTGGGCTCGGATTGGCACAGCGGCTCCGTGTCCCGTATCGGCTCCACGCCGAAGTCGGCGCCGGTTAGACCCGAGCCCGGCAAAGGCTCGACATGGGTTCGACCCGGCCCGGCAAAGGCTTGCCAAAGGTCCGACCCGGCTCGGCAAAGGCTCGACAAAGGCCCGGCAAAGGTCCGGCACGAGCTCGGCACGGCGGGAACAGAAAACCATTCGACGAAAAGAGATTGTGGAAGAAAACAAAAATACCCTCACCGCTCCGGCGCAGCACGAATGCGAACGTGCCGTGCTGGTAGCCGTTATCCGCGACAATCAGGAACCCCGGCAAGCCGAAGAATTCCTCGACGAACTGGAATTCCTTGCCGAGACGGCCGACATCCGCACGCAGCGCCGCTTCACGCAACGCCTGCCGCAACCCTCGTCGCGGATCTATGTGGGGCCGGGCAAACTGGAGGAGATAGCCGGCTACTGCCGCGAAAACGAAATCGACGTGGCGATTTTCGACGACGAACTGACGCCGTCGCAAACGCGCAACATCGAAAAGGCGATGCCCTGCCGCATACTGGACCGCACGCGCCTGATTCTGGACATCTTCATGTCGCGCGCCCAGACGGCCTACGCCAAGACGCAGGTGCAGCTGGCCAACTACGAATACATGCTGCCCCGGCTGTCGGGGCTGTGGACCCACCTCGAACGCCAGCGCGGCGGCACGGGGACCCGCGGCGGCGCGGGCGAACGCGAAATCGAAACCGACCGCCGCATCATCCGCAACCGCATAGCCAAACTGAAGGAAGACCTGAAGAAGATCGACCGCCAGATGGCCGTGCAGCGCTCGAACCGCGGACAACTGGTGCGGGTGGCGCTGGTGGGCTACACGAACGTGGGCAAGTCGACGCTGATGAACCTGATAGCCAAGAGCGAAGTATTCGCCGAAAACAAACTGTTCGCCACGCTCGATACGACGGTGCGCAAGGTGGTGTTCGACAACCTGCCGTTCCTGCTCTCGGACACGGTGGGGTTCATCCGCAAACTGCCGACCGAACTGATCGAATCGTTCAAATCGACCCTCGACGAAGTGCGCGAAGCCGACCTGCTGGTACATGTGGTCGACATATCGCACCCGCAATTCGAAGAACAGATAGCCGTGGTGAAGCAAACCTTGCAGGAGATAGGCGCGGGCGACAAACCGGTCTATCTGGTGTTCAACAAGATCGACGCCTACACCTATGTGAAGAAAGACGAGGACGACCTGACCCCGGCCACGCGCGAAAACCTCTCGCTCGACGACCTGCGCCGCAGCTGGATGGCGCAGACCCAGTCGCCCTGCATCTTCCTGTCGGCGCTGGCGAAGACCAACCTCGAGAAATTCCGCACGGACCTCTACGGCATGGTGCGCGAAATCCACGCCGGACGCTATCCGTTCAACAACTTCCTCTATTGACCCACGGCCGCAGACACATTAAAAAAAACTTAAATACCCATGGAGTTGCACATCCTCAGCCAACAGAACACCGTTCTGAACAAGTTCATCGCCCAGATCCGCGACAAGGGCGTACAGACCGACTCGATGCGGTTCCGCCGCAACATGGAGCGCATCGGCGAGATCACGGCCTACGAACTCTCGAAAGAACTCAGCTACACGCCCCGCACGGTGGAGACGCCGCTGGGCGAAGCGGTCGTGCAGACGATCGACGACCGGATAGTCATTGCGACGATTCTGCGGGCGGGGCTGCCGTTCCATCAGGGATTTCTCAATTATTTCGACGACGCGCAGAACGCCTTCGTCTCGGCCTACCGCAAGAGCACCAAGGACGGGAAATTCACCGTGAAGGTGGAATACATCTCGTGCGGCGACTTGGAGGGCAAGACCCTGCTGCTGGTCGACCCGATGCTGGCCACGGGCTCATCGCTCGTGCTGGCCTACAATGCGCTGTGCGAACGGGGCGGAACCCCCGCGCACACCCATGTGGCGTCGGTCATCGCCAGCGAACAGGGGGTGGACTACGTGATGAAGAACATGCCCCGGCAGACGACCACCGTGTGGGTGGCCGCCGTGGACGAAGAACTCACGTCGCGCTCCTACATCGTGCCGGGCATCGGCGATGCGGGCGATCTGGCCTACGGGGAGAAGATCTGAATTCGGGAAAAGACCAAGATTTACGACCGGATCCCCCGGCCTGAGGCGGGGCTTGTCTGCTGCTGCGGCTCGGCGATCCGGACCAGTTCCGACAACTCCCGCCTGCGGCAGCAGTCGGGGGTAGGTTTTCAGTTTCAGTCATGGGTAAAAAGCTCCTATTTCTTGCTGCTGTTTTTGCGGCGACGGTGCTTCTGATGGCCGTGCAGAAACCCGTGTTTCTGGCGTGGTACGCTGCGGGGCAGGGCTTCGCGGCGGCCGACTGGTGGCAAGTGGTGCGGCATGGCTTGTCGCTCGACATGACCGTGGCGGGCTATGTGACGGCGCTGCCGGTGCTGCTCGTGCTGCTGTCGCTGTGGGTGAGGCTGCCCCAGCGGCCCGTGCGGCGGGTGCTGACGGGCTACTTCATAGCGGTGTCGATCGTTGCGGCGGCGATTTTTGCGGTGGACCTTGCGCTCTACGAACACTGGGGATTCCGCATCGACGGCACGATTCTGATCTACCTTGCCGACCCGCGCGAAGCGATGGCCAGCGTCGATTTCTGGCTGGGCGTGCGGCAGACTCTGCTGTTTGCGCTCTATGCTGCGGCGATGAGCTGGGTCTATTCGCGGGCAGTGCGGCTGTTCGACGGGCAGCCGCTGCGCTGGCAGGCGGCCCTGCCGTGGAGCGCGGGCATGCTGCTGCTGGCGGGGCTCGACTTTCTGGCCATCCGCGGCGGGCTGGGGGCCTCGGTGGCCAATGTGTCGAAAGCCTACTTCAGCTCCGAGATGCTGCTCAACCATGCGGCGGTGAACCCGGTATTCTCGTTCCTGTCGACGCTGGGCGAGAGGAGCGACTATGCGGCCGAATACCCCTTCTACGACGAAGCGGAGCGGGCGCAAAATTTCGAGGAGATACGCGGAAACCGCCCCGAGACGCAACCGTCCGAAGAACTGCTGCGGACCCGGCGGCCCAACGTAGTAGTAGTGATTCTGGAGAGTTTCGGCCTGACGGTGATGGATGCCGAAGCCGAGGGCCGGCCGGTCATGCCCCGCATGCAGCGGCTCAAGAAAGAGGGCCTGTGGTTCGGGAACTTCTTTGCCAACTCGTTCCGCACCGACCGCGGCGAAGTAGCCATCCTGAGCGGATTCCCGGCGCAGACGCGCATATCGATCATGAAACTGCCCGCCAAGAGCCGCGACCTGCCCTCGCTGGCTCGCTCGCTGGGACGCGAAGGCTATCGCACGCGGTTCGTCTATGGCGGCGATCTCAACTTCACGGACCAAGCGTCGTACATGTATGCCACGGGCTGGCAGCAACTCTACTGGCAGAAAGATTTCGCGTTCGACACGCCGCCGGCCGACTGGGGCTACGACGACCGGGTGATGTGCGACTGGTTCAGCGAACAGGTGATCCGCTGGAGCGCCGAAGAAGAACCCTTTCTGGCGGGACTGCTGACGCTGAGCAGCCACCCGCCGTTCGATGTGCCCTACGCGAAGTTCGAAGACCGGATGCTCAACGCTTCGGCCTTTGCGGACGAATGCGTGGGCCGGATGATCGACCGCTGGAAAGCCTCGCCTGCGTGGGACGACCTGCTGGTAGTGCTGGTGGCCGATCACAGTGTGGCCTACCCGCCGACGCTGGCCTACAACGAACCCCTGCGCCACCGGATTCCGATGATCTGGACCGGCGGAGCCCTTGCGGCGGCTCCCCGCGAGGTGGCGGAATATGCGTCGCAGATCGACCTCTGTGCCACGCTGCTGGGGCAACTGGGCATCCGTCACGACGACTTCGACTACAGCAAGGACATCTTCGACCCGCAGCTGCCCAAATTCGCCTACTACACGTTCAACGACGGTTTCGGGGCGGTCGATGCTGCGGGCGAAGCGCTCTACGACGCCACGACGGGCCGGACGGCGCCGGGCTCGGACCCGCGGCTGGAGCGAATCGGGCGGACGCTGCTGCAAACGACCTATGTCGACATCGGCCGGCGCTAAAGAAGGCTCCGGACCCGACGGGCGCGGCCATCCCCTTTTTTAGGTATTGCCCGCCCGCGCGGAAAAAACTACCTTTGAAACCTCAGAAAACAAGAACCCTATGTACAATTCGGGCTACTCTTCGGAGATGCGCATGTGCGATCTGGTCTGCGACCGCTATCCGGTGTTGCAGGTGATGAGCCGTTTCGGCATCGCGCTGGGATTCGGCGACAAGACCATCGCCGAAGTATGCGCGGAAAACAAGGTGGACACGGATACGTTTCTGGCCGTGGTGGGAATATCGGTGAACCGCAGCGGCGGCGCGGAGCTGTCGGGAAGCGTGGCCGTGAAGTCGCTGCTGGACTATCTGCACAATTCGCACGGCTATTTTCTGGGCTTTCGCCTGCCGGCCATCCGGCGCAAGCTGATCGAAGCGGTCGATTGCAGCCTGAGCGACGTGTCGTTCGCCATCATGCGCTACTTCGACGAATATGTGGCCGAAGTGGACCGCCACATGACCTACGAGGAGAAGTCGGTGTTCCCCTATGTGGAGGCGCTGCTGACCGGGGAGAAGAAGGCCGACTACTCGATGGATGTCTTCCGCCGCCAGCACGACAAGGTCGAGGCGCGGCTGCACGAACTCAAGAACATCATCATCAAATACTACCCCTCGGGCGGCACCAACGAACTCAACGGCGTGCTGTACGACATCTTCACCTGCGAAGAGGAGCTGGCGTCGCACAACGCGGTGGAAAACGAACTCTTCATCCCGGCCGTCGAACGGCTGGCGGCCGACGGTCCGGACGAAGAACGGACGGAACCGCTGAGCGCCCGCGAACGCGAAATCATAGTCTGTGTGGTGAAGGGTCTGACCAACAAGGAGATAGCCGAAGAACTGCACATCTCAGCCCACACGGTCATCACCCACCGGCGCAATATTGCATCGAAATTGCAGATCCACTCGGCGGCGGGTCTGACGATCTACGCCATTGTCAACAAACTGGTCGAACTCTCCGAAATCAAGGATTCCATTAGCGATACCCCGGCATGACACACCTGCACACGCACCGCATATCGTCGCTCAACCGTGCCTTTCTGATCGGCATCGGGCTCAACGTGGCGTTCGTGGCGGTGGAATTCCTTGCAGGGCTGTGGTACGGGTCGATGGGGCTGCTGTCCGATGCGGGCCACAACCTGTCGGACGTGGCGAGCCTGCTGCTGGCGATGCTGGCGTTCAGGCTGGCGCAGGCGCGGCCCCGGCCGCGCTACACCTACGGCTACAAGAAGAGCACGATTCTGATCTCGCTGTTCAACTCGCTGATTCTGATGCTGGCCGTGGGGTTCATCGTAGCCGAGAGCATCGAACGGATGATTCATCCGGCCCCCATTCCGGGCGGGGTCATCGCATGGACGGCGGGCATCGGGGTGCTGGTAAACGGCTTCACGGCGTGGCTTTTCATGAAGGACCGCAAACGCGACCTCAATGTGAAGGGGGCCTATCTGCATATGGTTGCCGATGCGCTGGTGTCGGTGGGCGTGGTGGTGTCGGGGATCGTCATCTCGCACACGGGCTGGACGATCGTCGACCCCATCGTAGGGTTGGTCGTTGCGGCCGCGATTCTCGGTTCGGTGTGGTCGCTCATGCACGACAGCCTGCGCCTCTCGCTCGACGGAGTGCCTGCGGGGATGGATGTGGCCGAAATCGAACGGCGGATGAAGAGCGTCGAAGGGGTCCATTCGGTCCACCATGTCCATGTCTGGGCCATCAGCACGACGGAAGTGGCCCTGACGGCCCATGTGGTGCTCTCCGACCCGTGCATGCTGGTGTGCGTCAAACCGAAGCTCAAGGAACTGCTGGCCGAAGCGGGGATCGTCCATGCCACGCTCGAATGCGAGACGGTCTCGGAACATTGCAGCGGCTGCTGCGAATGACCGCACGAAAAACCCCGCAGGACCCTGCGGGGACGATTCAACGAAGACGAACGAACAAGCCTACGGCACGGGGTCGTACCCGCTACCGCCCCACGGGTGGCACCGGGCGAGCCGCCGCAGAGTGAGCCAGCCGCCCTTGAGAGGTCCGTACTTGCGCAAGGCTTCGAGCGCGTATTGCGAACAAGTGGGTGTAAAACGGCACGCAGGCGGTGTGAGCGGCGAAATGCAAAGCTGGTAGAACCGCACCAGACCGACAAGCGGCAAAGCCAATATCCGTTTGAAAAAAGACATGCCAACGATCCGGGCTCCCGGCAACTTTCAATTTTGGGCGGCGCGCCGCTCCAACTCTTCGGAAACGGCGCCGAGGATCTTGCGCACGGCGTGCTCGATATGTTTGTAGGGCAAGACCTCTTTCGAGGAATAGATGAGCGCCAGATCGAGGTTCAGCGCGCGGTTTTCGCGGGCGAGAATCCCCTTTTGCAACCGATAGGCCTCCTTGGTCCGCCGCCGCAGGAGATTGCGCTTGTTGGCCCGTTTGTGGAACTTCTTGGGCACGGAAAAGAGCACCTCCGTACTGTCGGCCGCATCGGGCTCGGCGAACCACACGTAGCGGAACGGAAAGACGAACCCGCTCTGTCCGCGCTCGAACAAACGCCGCACGGCCCCGAGCGAACGGAGCCGCTCGGAACGGGGGAGCGAACGGTCGGGCATGGGCGGACTATTTGCGGCTGTCGGAAGCCGAACGGCGGGTCCGGCTTTTGGCGAGCTTGTGCTGCTGGGTGCGCAGGAACTCCTCTTTGCGGGTGTCGGCGGTCAGGGCTACGGGCTCGACCTGCTCGCCGCGGCTGAGCTTCGAGAGATAGAGGTCGACGGCCTTGGCCATCGACGGAGCTTCGGGCGACGGAGCGCTGGCCACGACCTGCAACCCGGCGTCGAGCGCGGCGCGCAAGGTACCCTCGCCGAAGACGGCGACGGGCGGCACGCCGTCGGTGCCGAACTTCTCGACGAGCGTCTTGACATCCGAAGGCGAATAGAGCGCGAGCAACCCGTAATCGGACAGACTGAGGGCGTCGAGATCGGCGGCGACCGTACGGGCCAGAATGACGGGGTCGACAGCCAACTTGAGCTTCGACAAAGCGTCGGGCAGCTCGGGCTTGTGGGGCTCGCTGAGCGCCAAGAGGAACTTCTCCTCCTTGTGCTTGATGATGAGCTCGACGAGCGAAGTGAACGAACCGTCGGCGAACGAAATCTTCCGCTTGCGATAGACGATGTATTTCTGGAGATAGAGCGCCACGGCCTCGGTCTGGCAGATGTATTTCATGCTCTCGGGGACCGTGATGCGCGCCTCCTCGCAGATGTGGAAGAAGCTGTCGACGGTGGTGCGCGACGTGAAGATGACGGCCGTGTGGGTGAGTATCTCGACCCGCTGGGCGCGGAACTCCTTCAACGACACGCCGACCACGCGGATGAACGGCTGATAACCGATCCGGACGTCATACTTGCGGGAGAGTTCGTGGAAAGGCGATTTCTCGAGGATGGCCGGTTTCGGCTGCGAAACCAATACGCTGCTGATTTTCAACTGGGAAACTCGTTTTTACGGTTGTGCTTCGGTGGCTATCGTACCGCCGTCAGCGCCAAGAGGCTGAAAGGGAAGATTTCCACGGCGCAAAGGTACAAAAACCAATGCAAAATCGGAACTTTTTTTGAAAGAAACAGATGGAGCGTCTCTCTGACGTATAAGACCGCCGTAACGGCCAATTCGAGCAGCGAGAGCCCGAGCCACAGCCGCCCGGCGCCGGGCGGACAAAGCGCGAAGAGCAGCAGCGGCGGGGTGGCGACGACCACCGCCAGCGCGAAATAAGTGCGCTTGAGCAGCCACAGCTGGTTCATGAACGGACGTGTCAGCGTGATGGCGGTCGCGGTGCGGAGCACGAGCGACTGGTAGGCGGCGATGACGGCCCACAGGGCGGCGAAGAAGAGGCAGACGGCCGCCGTGGCCTGCGGCGGCAGGGCCGGGAACAAAGCCGGGGCGATGAACGTTTCGGCATAACGGGCCGCCGCGACGCCGATGAAGAGCAGGCCGATGGCGGCCGAAATCTTCAGAAACCGTGCGAGGGTGTTGCCGCCGGGATCTTCCATGAGCCGCTCGCTGGATGCACGGTCGTGCGAGACGCGGTAGAGCAACAGCTTGATGTCGCCGATGTGGCGGTAGAGCAGCAAGGCGTAGGCGGCGGCGAGCAACAAGACGAAACCCTCGAAAAACGGATTGCCGGTGAGGGGCCTGAGGGGCTCGCTGTGGAACGTCGGGACGGGCGCCGCGACGAGGGTCTGGCTGCCGAAGACCTCGCGGACCGAAGCAGGCCGGTAGAGCGGGTCGGGGTCGGGCGCAAGGGCCAGTGAATCGATCCCTGCGGCCCCGGCCAAGAAAAGCGAATCGCTGCCCGAAAGGGAATCGGCCCCGAAGAGCCGCAAGGCGAGCGAATCGGAGAGCGGCCGGCCGAGGGAATCGGTCTGCGGCCGGTCCGGAGCGGCGGCATGCCCCGATGAATCGGCTGCGGAGATGCCCTGCGACTGTGCGGCGGAAGTTTGCGGCGAAGCGGCGGAAGTTTGTACCGGAGCGGCGGAATCCAGCGCCGGAACGGTCGGATCCTGCGGCTGCGCGGCGGAACCCTGCGTCGAAGAACCGCCCGGCTGTGCGGGGAGCATGTCGGTCTGGGTCGGAAGAAGAATCATGCCTCGAAGATGCGTTTGAGGGTGATGCGGATGGTAGTACCCTTGCCGGGTTCGGAATCGATGACGGCGATGCGCCCCTGATGGTACTCCTCGACGATGCGGCGCGAGAGCGAGAGCCCCAATCCCCAACCCCGGGTCTTGGTGGTGAACCCGGGCTCGAAGATCCGCTTCCAATTGCTTTTGGGGATCCCCTTGCCGGTGTCGCGGACGTCGATCATGACATGGCGGTCGTCGGCCGAAATATGCACGTCGATGGACCCGTGCCCCTGCAAGGCGTCGAGCGAATTCTTGAGGAGGTTTTCGACGACCCACTCGAAGAGCGCGGCGTTGATGCACGCCTGCACCGGAGCGATGGCCAACCCGTTGAACCCGAGCGTGACGTTGCGGGGGATGCGCTTGCGGAAGTACATGACCGACTCGCCGACGGTCTCGTTGATGTTGGCCGGAGTGAGCGGGGTCTCGGAACCGATTTTGGAGAAGCGGTCGACGATCTTCATCAGGTGGGTCAGGTCCTTGTTCATCTCGTCGACGGCCGACTGGTCGACGGGCTGCGACCGCAGGTACTCGATCCACCCCAAGAGCGACGAAGTGGGGGTGCCGAGCTGGTGGGCGGTCTCCTTGGCGAGCCCGATCCAGACGCGGTTCTGCTCGTCGTGCTTGGTCGACCGGAAGGCGATGAAACCCAAGAGGATGAAGACCGTGACGACGAGGATCTGCACGTAGGGGAACCAATACAACGACTTGAGCAACCGCGACTTGCCGTAGAAGATGATGTGGTAGTGCTCGTCGGGCCACCAGAAACGCACGGGCCGCGGGGGATTCTCCTCGGTAAAGTCGTCGATGCGCCGGCGCAGCAGGTCGGGGTGGTCGATGATGCGGTCGGGGATCAGGTGCGAGGTGATGACCTCGAGATTCTCGTTGGTGATGATGAAGGGGATGTTGTTGTTGGTCGACATGATGTCGGCCACGAGCGGATCGGCCATGGCGCCCCCCATGGCGTCGCGGTTGACCCGCTCCATGGCGTGGGCCCACAACGCCACGTCGTGCTGCTCCTTCTCGCGCAGACGGGTAGCCATGTTGTTGGTGTAGAGGAGCGACAAAGCGCCCAGCAACACCCCGACGACGATGACCACCACGCGGTTGCGGAACGAGAGGAAACGACGGAAATTCATGGCCTCGGGCTATTTGCGGCGGGTGTCCTGCTCGGAGAGGATGCGGGCGTACTCCTGCGGATCGCCCAACAAGGCGACGGCCTGCCGCACCTCCTTGTCGTCGGGCAGCGAACGGGCGATGACCCCTTGGGTGTAGCCGTGGCGCAGGACGATGTCGCTGTTGATCGAACGCTCGATCTCCTTGCGGTAAGTCTCGATGTTGGCCTGCGTATCGTCGTGGAGTCTCTCCTCGATGGCCGCGATCTGCTGCCCGACGGCATCGAACCGGTCGGCCTTGGCCGCGTCGCGGAGCTGCCGCAGCGCGCGGCGCGAATCGGACTCGTAGGGCACCTGCTTGTCCTGCATGAACTTGCGGAAGTCGTCGTAATCGGCGTCGCTGATGGAGAAGGCGGTCAGATCGGCGGGCGCCTCGGGATGCCGGCGCATGTACTCGTCGCCGAAGTCGTCGATGAACCCGAGTGCGTAGAGCGTGGCGGCGAAGCGGCTGATGTACTCGAGCTCGGCGGGCAGATCGGGCATGATGCCCCCGCCGTCGTAGACCTTGCGCCCGGCGCGGGTGGCGAACTCGCTGACGAGCGAATCGGGCACGGCGCTGACGGCCCCCTCCTGCGAATGGGAGTAGTCGATGGCCTGAATGCACCGCCCCGAGGGGATGTAATATTTGGCCGTGGTGAGCTTCAACATGGCGTTGTAGCCCAACGGCCGGGTGCTCTGCACCAACCCCTTGCCGAAACTGCGCTGCCCGATGAGCACGGCGCGGTCGAGGTCCTGCAAGGCCCCGGCGACGATCTCGGCGGCGGAAGCGGTGCTGCCGTTGATCAACACGACGAGCGGCAAATCGGGGAACGCCGGTTCGGAAGCGGTGCGGTAGGTCTGCTTCGAACGCTCGGTGCGCCCCTTGGTGCTGACGACCTCGGTGCCCTTGGGCACGAACAAGGAGAGGATCTTGACCGCCTCCTGCAAGATGCCGCCGCCGTTGGACCTGTAGTCGAGGATCAACCCCCCGAGCGGCCGCTCCTGCCGCAACCGCTCGATGGCGGCGCGCAACTCCTCGTAGGAACCCTCGGTGAAGTCGCTGTGGCGCAGATAGCCGATGCTGTCGGCGACCCACCCGGCGTAGGGCACGCTGGGGATGGCGATGCGCTCGCGAGTGAGGACGAAGGTCTGCTGCGTACCGTCGAGATGCTCGACGCTGATCTTGACCTTGGTGCCCGGGTCGCCCTTGAGCGCGGCCGAAACCTGCTCGGTGGAGAAGCCTTGGGCATCCTTGCCGTCGATGGCGAGAATCCGGTCGCCGATCTTCAACCCGGCGCGGTCGGCCGGAGAACCCTTGTAAGGCTGGGCGATGACGACCCGGTCGCCCTTCTTGCGGATGAGCGACCCGATGCCGCCGTACTTGCCGGTGGTCATCAACTCGAAATCGGACATCTCCTCGGCGGGGATGAACTCGGTGTAGGGGTCCAGATCGCGGACCATGCCCTGCGCGGCGCCGAGCATGAGCTTGTCGGGGTCGACGGGGTCGACGTAACCGACCGACAGCTCGCGCATCATGTTGACGGCGATCTCCATGTTGCGGCCCAGCCCGAAGTCGTTGCGGCTGCCGAAAGTCAACAGACCTGCGGCGGCGACGGCCGTGGCGGCCGTGAGCAGATAACGGTATTTTCTATTCATTGCGTGCGGTCATTCGTATGTAGGAATCCAACCGGTATTCGACCCGAGCCACTCCGCGGCGGATGCCGTCGAGGACGATATGCTCCCCGTCCTGCCGCACGGCGATCCGGTCCTCGAAAAGCAGCAGCAGCCGAAGGAGAAAACTCTCGGCGCGAAAGATCATCCGCCCGTCGGCCTCGCAGACCAGCGAAAACCCTGCCGACTTGAAAGCATGGACGATCTGCTGCCGATGGCGCTCGGTGCTGCCCTCGATCCTGCGGACGACGAACCCGAAACGGGGATAGAGCGCCGCCAACACCACGATGGCGCCCAGCATGGTGAGGTAACGGGTGGTGTGGAACATGACGTAGACCGTATCCCGGGCCGAAAGGGCCGAAGTACCCGTTGCGAGCATCAACGCCATCAGAACTATGCACAAAACGCACAGGGCGGCGAAATATTTCAGTGAGCGGAGAAAATAGTTCATGTCGGGTGAAAAGTGAAGGGTGAAAAGTGAAAGGCTGTTTATTTCATGCAGGTTTTCCCGAAAGCGGACGGCGGCAACTCTTCGTTGCGGATTGCTTCCGCCACCTGCTGCATGAGCCATTTGGGGGTGGACGTGGCGCCGCAGATACCCACCGAAGCGACCCCCTCGAACCATTCGGCCTGCAACTCGGCGGGCTCCTCGATGTTGTAGGCCCGGGGATTGGCCCGGCGGCACACCTCGAAGAGCACCTTGCCGTTGGACGACTTGCGCCCGCAGACGAAGATCACGGCGTCGAAGCGGGCGGCGAACTCGGCCAGATGCTGCTCGCGCCCCGACACCTGCCGGCAAATCGTGTCGTCGATGCGCACGGCGGAAGGGTCGGCGGCCCGAAGCCGCATCAGGGCGCCCAACCGCTCGAAGAGGGCGATGCTCTGCGTGGTCTGCGAAAGAAAGTAGATCGGGCGTGCGAAGTCGATCTGCGCGAGATCCTCGTCGCTCTCGACGACGATGGTCGGCTCGCCGACCTGCCCTGTGAGCCCCACCACCTCGGCGTGGCCCCGCTTGCCGAGGATGACCACCTGCCCGCCCACGGGCCGCATGGCCGCGTGCGCCTGCACGACGCGGGCCTGCAACCGGGCGACCACGGGACACGTGGCGTCGATGATGCCGATGCCCAACCTGCGGGCTTCGGCGTAGGTAGTCGGCGGCTCGCCGTGGGCGCGGACAAGCATCCTGCCGCCTGCCGCCTGCTGCATCCCGCTGCGGGTCAGCGTACGCAACCCGAGCTGCTCGAGCCGCTGGACCTCGATGCGGTTGTGGACGATGTCGCCCAACGAAAAGACCTCGCCGCCGCGCGCGAGCGCCGCTTCGGCCTCGTCGATGGCCCGGACCACACCGAAACAAAACCCCGATTTATGGTCGATCTCGATCCGCATGCCGAAAGAACCCGCTACTGCCCGCTCGAAATCTTGCCGAACAACTCCAAGAACCACTCCATCTGCTCGTCGACGGTCATGCGGCTGTTGTCGAGCACGATGGCGTCGTCGGCCTGCCGCAGGGGCGAAATGGCGCGGCTCATGTCGGCCTTGTCGCGCTCGCGGACGTTGCGCTCGATCTCCTCGAGGGTGACCTGCTGCCCCTTGGCCGTGAGCTCGTCGTAGCGACGCTGGGCCCGCACGGCCGGATCGGCCGTCATGAAGAGCTTCAACTCGGCGTCGGGGAAGACCACCGTGCCGATGTCGCGGCCGTCCATGACCACGCCGCGCCGCCGTCCCATCTCCTGCTGCATGGCCACCAGCTTCTTCCGCACGGCGGGAATGGCGCTGACCTGACTGACGCAATTGCTGACCTCGATGGTGCGGATCTTGCCCTCGACCAGATCGCCGTTGACGTAGATGTCGCTGGCGCCGCGCGCGGGGTTGAACCGGAAGGTGATGGCGATGCGGTCCAAGAGACGGCAGACCTCCTCCTCGTCGACGATGCCCGAACGGATGGCGCCGTTTTCGAGCGCGTAGAGCGTCACGGCGCGGTACATGGCGCCGGTGTCGATGAAGATGTAGCCCAGACGGGCGGCGATGGCCTTGGCGAACGTACTTTTGCCGCACGACGAAAAACCGTCGACGGCGATGATGATCTTCTTATCAATGGCCGACATGGGGAAAGATGTCAAAAAAAGTGGATAATATGGTATAGATGCCTAAGAGACCGATGACGGCGCCGGCGATGTGGTTGATCGTCAGCATGTGGCGCGGCCGGAACCGCCGCCGGAAGAGGTTGATGAAGAAAGCCAGAAAAGTCCACCACGCGGCGGCCCCGCCGAAGAACCCGGCGATGACGAAGACGGCGCGGAGAAACCCGCCGAAACCCTGCCCCTGCACGTCGCCGCTGGAGATGTTGAAGACGGCGAAGAATGCGAGGATGTAGGGGATGACCATGATGAAATTGGCGATGGTCAACCCGAAGATCGACACGAAGTCCTGCCACAGCGAACTCCGCCCGGCGCGGTTGCGCCGGATCTGCGGCACGGGGTTCTGCGAGAAGATGAAGATGCCGACCCCGATGACCAACAACCCTCCGACGATGCGCAAGGCCGTGTTGTACTGCTCGATCTGGCTCTGGAGCATCGAATAGAAGAAGAACGCCGCCATGGCCATGAAGGTGTCGGCACAGGCGACCCCGATGCCCGAGACGATGCCCGAACGCCGGTTCTTGGAGAGCGTGCGCTGGATGCACAGCACCGCCACGGGGCCGACGGTGATCGACGCCGCGATGCCCACGCAGATGCCGCGGAAGAGGAGTTCGAGAATTTCGAGTGACATAGGTTCAACGTGCGAAGATACGAAAAGCCGCGCGCAGAAGCAAACCGAAGTTCGAACCTGCCGGGGCGGGACCGTATGCAAGGCGAAGCCAAAGGTACGAAAAAGCTGCGAGATTCGCGCAAGCATCGCCCGAAAAAGGCCCGGCGGCTCTCCGAAAAGTCGGATATGTTGATAAAATATCGAAAACTTTGGCCCCGGCCTTGCATAACGGGTGGCGGAAAGGGGTATTTTTGCAGCTGTCAACAACCAATCGGAAACACTATGGCGGAGATGAAACAATTCGGAATCGATGTGGAGCTGGACGACCAGACGGCACAGGGCCACTACTCCAATCTGGCGATCATATCCCACTCCACGTCGGAATTCATCATCGATTTCGCGACCGTGCTGCCGGGCGTGCAGAAAGCCCGCGTCAAGAGCCGGATCATCCTGACGCCCGAACATGCCAAACGGCTGCTGCGCTCGCTGCAAGAAAACATCGTGCGCTACGAAAGCAACGTGGGCAAAATCGAAATCCCCTCGCCCCAGCCCTCCGACGCAGGGCCCAAGATGGGAGAAGCGTAACAAAAAGGGAACTTTCGTAGAAAGTTCCCTTTTTAACTAAGGATTAAGAATTAAAAATCGGCGGTGCCGATAGGCTGAATGCAGAATCAACCGGGTTCTGAATGGTTCTTGAGTTTGTCTAAGGATTTTTATGAAAGGGTGTCGGGGAATGCTTGAACTCTGCTTAGATGAGAAAACCTTCAAGCCCCCCCCCTTGCTGCCGCAAAAACAATTTTTAATTCTTAATTTTTCATTTTTAATTACTCCAGTGCTTCCGCCACGACGTAGGTGCTGCCGCCGACGAAGATGGCGTCTTCGGGCGTCGCCAGCTCGCGGGCCCGCGCCAGTGCGGCTGCGACGTTTTCCGCTGTCTCGCCCTGCAACCCGTAGATGGCGGCTTTGGCGGCGAGCTCGGCTGCGGGCAGCGCGCGGTGGCTCTGTGCGGCCGTGAAGATGTAATGCGCGTCGCGGGGCAGCAGGGGCAGAATGTGAGCAAGGTCCTTGTCGCGGACGAAGCCCATCACACAATAAAGTTTGTCGTGCGGCACGGTTTTCAGCTGCTCGGCCACATAGGCCATGCCATGGGCGTTGTGCCCGGTGTCGCAGAGGGTGAGGGGCGCTTCGGCGATGCGCTGCCAACGGCCGCACAACGAGGTATTGGCCGCGGCGTGGCGGGTCCCCTCCATGAAAGCGCGGCGCGAAATGGTGAGCGGGGTCTCCTCGTGCAGAAAGTCGACCGTAGCGGCCGCCGTGACGATGTTGCGGCGCTGGTAGCTCCCGGCCAGATCGAGGTCGATGTCGTAGGCCCGGCTGTCGCGCATGCGGCGCAAGCGGAACTGCTGCCCGTTCTCCTTGGAACGCTGCTCCTCGCACTGGAAAATCTGCTCGGCGTAGATCACCTTCGACTTGTTGGCCGCGGCGGCCTGCTCGATGGCGGCGTTGTAGCGCGGATCGCTCTCGCCGATGACCACCGGAATGCTTTTCTTGACGATGCCGGCCTTCTCGGCGGCGATCTTGGGCAGCGTATCGCCCAAAAGGTCGGTGTGCTCCAACCCGACGTTGGTGATGACGCTGACGATGGGCACGATGATGTTGGTGGCGTCGAGCCGCCCGCCCAACCCGGTTTCGATGACGGCGACCTCGACGTCGCTCTGCGCGAAGAAATCGAACGCCATGGCGGCCGTCATCTCGAAGAACGAGAGGTCGAGCTCCACCATCTTGTCGCGGTGCTTGTCGACGAAGTTCACCACCTTCTGCTTGGGAATCATCTCGCCGTCGACCCGGATGCGCTCGCGGAAGTCGAGCAGGTGGGGCGAGGTGAAGAGCCCCGTGCGGTAACCCGCCTGCTGGAGCACCGAGGCGACGATGTGCGACACCGAACCCTTGCCGTTGGTGCCGGCCACGTGGACGGTGAAGAAATTGCGCTGCGGGTTGCCCATGTGGCGGCAGAATGCGGCGATACGCTCCAATCCCGGCTTGTAGGCCGTGGCGCCTTTGGTTTCGTAGGCGGGCAGGGCCTGAAAGAGGAATTCGAGGGTCTGGGTGTAGTTCATACCGAAGATGTGCTATTGTACGAGGTGATTGCGTTTGCGGATGCGGTAGGCGGCGAAGTAGAGCAGCGAAAGGAGCAGCACGTATTCGGCGATGCGGCCGAGGTAGTCGCCGTAGCGGGTGTAGAAGGTCGTTTGCGAACAGAGCGGCACGTCGGCCGTCAGCACACCGCGCTGCTCCCAGCCGAGGGTGGCGCCGATGTCGCCGCGGGCCGAGATGAAGCCCGAACGCCCGGTATTGGCCGCGCGGGCGATGGCGCGGCGGTGCTCGATGGCCCGCAGGCGCGAGATGGTGAACAGATGGCGGTAGCCGGGGGTGTCGCCCCACCAGCCGTCGTTGGAGACGATGGCCATGAACTGTGCGCCGCGACGGACGAACCCGCCGTAGAAATCGCCGTAGAGCCCCTCGTAGCAGATGGCCGGGCCGACGCCGATGCCGTTGTGCGTGAATGCCGTGCCGTGCTGCCCCACGCCGATCTGCCCGAGCGTGCCGCCGAGGTCGATGACCAGAAATTCGAGCCACTCGAAGAGCCACGGCATGGGGGTTTTCTCCACGCCGATGACCAGCCGCCCCTTGTGGTGGAGCTGGCGGCGGCCTGCGGTGTCGAGCCCGAGGGCGGTGTTGAAGATGTCGTAGTAGCCGCGGCCGTCGGCATAGGGCCGTGCCGTGCGGCTCTGCGAACCGGCCGGATAGGAACGCAGGGTGTTGGCGCCGGTGACGAGCAGGGCGCCGGGGGTGCGGCTGCGGAGCGTGTCGAGGAGTTCGTCGAGGAACTCGCCCTCGACGGCGGGCTCGCGATAATAGCCGGGCAAAGCGGTTTCGGGCAGGAGAATGAACTGCGCATCGGCCGGGACGCCGGCCAGCAGGTCGACGATGTTGCGCTCCTGCCGGGCTGCGTCGGTGTGGAACTTGTCGTAGCAATCGACGTTGGGCTGGACGATGGCCACGCGGGCGGCACCCTCGCGGGGCTGCTCCCAACTCAGCCACATGCCGAGCGAGAGAATCATGGGCAGGAACAGCATGCACCCGGCGGCGATCCAGCGGCGCACGCAGCGCCGGGCCTGCCACGCCTCGAAAAAGAGGATGTTGCAGAGGAGCACCCACAGCGAACCGCCGAAGACGCCCGTGAACTCGTACCACTGCACGGCCCACACGTCGTGCGAAAAACCGTTGCCGAGGATGAGCCACGGCCACGAAAATTCGCCCACGGTATACCAATATTCGGTGGCGAGCCACGCCGCAACGAGGGTGGTGTAGGCCAAGGCCTTGGGCCCCTTTTTGGAGACGGTATGGTAGAGCATGAAGGCGACGAGGTTGAGCGTCGTCGATGCGAGCGTAGCGGCCACGGGCCCCACGGGTGTGGCGTACCAGATCCACCAGACGGTGGCGATGTTCCACAGCGCGAAAGTCAGCGCCGCCCACCCCAGCATGCGCCGCCACGAACGGCGCGACGCATCGTAGGTCGAACCGATCCACAGCAGCGGCACCAAAGCCACCGGCAGCGTGAGCCCCGAACAGGAGAGCCAACCCCCCGAAAGCAAGAGGACCGAACCGATGACCGCCGCGATTTTACGAGACATGGAAGGTGGATTTACAGCCGCAAAAGTAGTCAAAGCAGTGCACATTTCAAACCGCAGTTGCCGGTTTTTATGAAAAAAACGGCTATATTTACATTCCGAAAAACAGAAAAAGAACGATGAAACCTACGCTTTTTGTACTGGCGGCCGGAATGGGGTCGCGCTACGGCGGTCTGAAACAGCTCGACGGGGTGGGTCCCCACGGCGAAACCATCATGGACTACTCGATTTTCGATGCCGTGCGCAGCGGCTTCGGCAAGGTGGTCTTCGTCATCCGCCGCGATTTCGAACAGGATTTCCGCGACAAGGTGCTCTCGAAATATCAGAACCATGTCCCGGTCGAAGTGGTCTTCCAGTCGGTCGACGCGCTGCCCGAGGGCTTCGAATGCCCGGCGGAGCGGACCAAACCGTGGGGCACCAACCATGCCGTGCTGATGGGCAAGGATGCCATCCGCGAACCTTTCGCCGTGATCAATGCCGACGACTTCTACGGCCGCGACGGCTTCCGGGTGCTGGCCGAGTGGCTGTCGCGGGCCGACGGCGAAGGTCGCTACTGCATGGTGGGCTACCGGGTGGGCAACACCCTCTCGGAGAGCGGCACCGTGTCGCGCGGGGTCTGCCGGACCGATGCCGAGGGCTATCTGACGGGGGTGACGGAGCGCACCGACATAGCGCGCGTGGACGGCAAGATCACCTTTACGGGCGACGACGGACGCCCCGCGACGACGGACGAGACCACCCCCGTGTCGATGAACATGTGGGGATTCACACCCGACTATTTCCGCCATTCGGAAGCGATGTTCCGCGGGTTTCTGGCCGAAAACATCGACCGGCCCAAAGCCGAATTCTACATACCCTACGTGGTCAACGAACTGATAGTGAGCGGCAAGGCGACGGTCGAGGTGCTCGACACCACGGCCCGGTGGTTCGGTGTGACCTATGCCGAGGACCGGCAGGGCGTGGTCGACAAGATCCGTGCGCTGGTCGACGCCGGGGAATACCCCGAAAAACTGTGGTAGCGGCCTGCGGCGCCGGTTGCAGGCGCATCGAAAGAAATCCCCGGAGACACGCTCCGGGGATTTCTTTGTACTATGGACGGGGGTTATTCCGAGGGCTTGCGGCCGTAGATGAAGCGGGCCAAGCCGTAGATGTAGCGGCGGAATCCGGGGCGGTAGGCCAGCAGGCGGTCGAACCACCCGAGACGACGGCTTGCGAAACGCACCACCGCCCCCACGAAGATCATGGCGAAGAGCGTGCCGATGCCGATGATGTGCCACTGCCAAGCCCCGAAAAAGAAGTAGCAGGCTGCTGCGCCGAGGGCCACGAGCAGGATGTCGACGGCGATCTTCACCTTGGGGAAGTCGATGCCCGTGACCCGGCTGATGGCGACGGGGAAACCCTCGCCGGGCATGGTGATGCTGCCGCAGCGCACCTCGAGCGCGATGCCGACCCCGAGGATGGTGCAGCCCGCCGCCTGTGCGAGCACCTGCTGCCACAAAGCGGCAGGCACGAGCCACGAAGTGAGCTGCATGTTGACGTCGATGAGCGTGCCGAAGAGGAAGCCGACGACCAACTGGAACAACTGCACCCACTCGAATTTCCGCCGCAGCACGGCGATCTGCCCTGCCACCAGCAGGAAGTTCATGACGTAGGTATATTGGCCGATGGTCAGCGCGGGCACCATAGCGCGCTTGCCGGCGCTCTCGAAGACGTAGGGCAGCACGCTGATGACGCTCGAACCCAACATCGACCGCACGCAGACGGCCACGCCCACGGTCATGACGAACAGCGAGACGAGCAGCCACAGATGCTGCCAGCAAAACGAGACGATGCGCTCTTTCATCTTTTCCTTGGTCAGAATTCGCTGGCGAAAGCGAAACGGATCTCCTTGAAATTCTCCTGCGCCAGCGCGAGGGCATAGCTCGTGTCGGCGAGGAAGACGTCGCGGCCGTGCTTGTCGACGGCCATGTTGGTGTGCTTGCGACGCTTGAAATCGGCCAGCTGCTCGGCGTTGTCGCTCTCGATCCAGCAAGCCTTGTAGATCGAAATGGGCTCCCAACGGCACGAAGCGTTGTACTCGTGCTCCAACCGGTACTGGATGACCTCGAACTGCAATGCGCCCACGGTGCCGATGATCTTGCGGCCGTTGAGCGAAGAGGTGAAGAGCTGCGCCACGCCTTCGTCCATGAGCTGGTCGATGCCCTTGGCCAGCTGCTTGAACTTCATGGGGTCGGCGTTCTCGATGTAGCGGAACTGCTCGGGGGCGAACGAGGGGATGCCGGTGAACTTGAGCGCCTCGCCCTCGGTGAAGGTGTCGCCGATCTTGAAGTTGCCGGTGTCGTGCAGACCCACGATGTCGCCCGGATAGGCGAAGTCGATGACCGACTTCTTCTCGGCCATGAAAGCCGTGGGCGACGAGAACTTCATCTGCTTGCCGCTGCGCACGTGGAGATAGCTGCGGTTGCGCTCGAAGGTGCCCGAACAGATTTTCAGAAAGGCGATGCGGTCGCGGTGGTTGGGATCCATGTTGGCATGGATCTTAAACACAAAGCCCGACATTTTGCTCTCTTGCGGCTCGACGGTGCGCGTCTCGGCGGGAGCGGGACGCGGCGAGGGGGCGATGCGTACGAAGCACTCCAGAAGTTCGCGCACGCCGAAGTTGTTGACGGCCGACCCGAAGAAGACGGGCGCCAGCTCGCCCTGCAAGTAAGCATCGCGGTCGAAAGCATCGTAGACGCCCTCGACCAGCTCGACATCCTGCCGCAGCTGCTCGGCGAACTGTCCGCCGATGTACTGCGCCAGCTCGGGAGCCTGCAAATCGCTGATCTCGACCGTCGAAGCGTCGGCCGTCTGCTTCTCGTCCGAGGTGAAGAGCGAAAGACGCTTCTCGTAGAGGTTGTAGACCCCCTTGAACGAGGGGCCGTTGGAGATGGGGAATGCCAGCGGCCGCACGCGGATGCGCAGCTCGCGCTCGACCTCGTCGAGCAGGTCGAACGGCTCCTTGGAGGGGCGGTCGAGCTTGTTGATGAAGACGATGACGGGCGTGCGGCGCATGCGGCACACCTCCATGAGCTTGCGGGTCTGCGCCTCGACGCCCTTGGCGCCGTCGATGACGATGATGACCGAATCGACGGCCGTGAGGGTGCGGTAGGTATCCTCGGCGAAGTCCTCGTGACCGGGCGTGTCGAGGATGTTGATCTTGCACCCGGCGTACTCGAAGCCCATGACGGCCGTGGCGACCGAGATGCCGCGCTGGCGCTCGATCTCCATGAAGTCGGAGGTGGCGCCCTTCTTGATCTTGTTGCTTTTGACGGCTCCGGCCACGTGGATGGCACCGCCGAAGAGGAGCAGTTTCTCGGTGAGCGTCGTCTTACCGGCATCCGGGTGCGCGATGACCGCAAAGGTGCGGCGGCGCGCTATTTCGTCGTGTAAAGCCATTTCTTGAAGTGAAAGGTGAAAAGTGAAAGGTGTGAGGTGAAAAGAGAAGAGTGAAAAGTTTAAAGTTAAGAATGAAAGGCGGGGAAGGCCGGGATGTAAGATGCCTTTCCCTTTTCACCTTTTACTTTTCACCTTGTTTGTAATCTATATTATAGTGGCAGCCGACCGACTCCTTGATTTCGCGGCCCTGCTTGATGACCAGATAAGCCACGGCGATCATGTTGCGCAACTCGCACAACTCGCGGTTGGGCTTGGTCTTGCCGTAGAGCTCCTCGGTCTCCTCGTAGAGGGTCGACAGACGGCGCATGGCCCGTTTGAGCGAGAGGTTCGAGCGGACGATGCCCACGTAATTGGACATGATGGTCTGCATCTCGCGCTTGGACTGGATGATCATCAGCATCTCCTCGGTGTGCTCCGTGCCCTCGAAATCCCAGTCGGGAATACCCTCCTGAAACTCCGTTGTGTCCAAGAGCGCCGCGGCATGGGCGGCAGCCCGGTCGGCGTAGACCACCGCCTCGATGAGCGAATTGGACGCCAGCCGGTTGGCGCCGTGGAGCCCGGTGCAGGAGGTCTCGCCCAAGGCGTAGAGCCGTTTGACCGAGGTCTGCCCGTGGGTGTCGACCCGCACGCCGCCGCAACAATAATGGGCCGCCGGGGTCACGGGAATCAAGTCGCGCGTGATGTCGATGCCGACGGACTTGCACTTCTCGTAGATGTTGGGGAAGTGGCTGCGCACGGCCTCGGGGTCCTTGTGCCGGACGTCGAGACAGACGAAATCCTCGCCCCGGCGGGTCATTTCGCGGTAGATGGCGCGGGCCACGATGTCGCGCGGGGCCAACGACTTCATGGGGTGGTACTTGTCCATGAACTCCTCGCCCGACTGCAACCGCAGGATGGCTCCGAAGCCGCGCATGGCCTCGGTGATGAGGAAATTGGGCTTCTCGCCGGGGTTGTAGAGCGTGGTGGGGTGGAACTGGATGAACTCCATGTTCTCGGTGATGGCCTTGGCGCGGTGGCACATGGCGATGCCGTCGCCTGTGGCGACTATGGGGTTGGAGGTCGTGGAGTAGATGTTGCCGCAGCCGCCCGTGGCCACGACGGTGACCTTCGAGAGCATGGTCTCGATCTCGTTGGTCCGCTCGTTGAGGACGTAGGCCCCGAAGCAGGCCAGCCCGCGGGTGTGGCGCGTGACGAACTCGCCCAAGTGGTGCTGCGTCAGCAGGTCGATGGCGAAGCGGTGCTCCAGCACGGTGATGTCGGGGTGGCTGCGGACCGAGGCGATGAGCGCCCGCTCGATTTCGGCGCCCGTGAGGTCCTCGTGGTGGAGAATGCGGTGCTCGGTATGGCCCCCTTCGCGGTTGAGCTCGAACCGGCCGTCGGGGGTCTTGTCGAAGCGCGTGCCCCAGCCGATGAGGTCGCGGATCGATTCGGGGGCATGGCGCACGACCAGCTCGACCGCCTCCTGCCGGCATTTGCCTGCGCCGCAGACCAACGTGTCGCGGATATGCTTCTCGAAGGTGTCGGGTTCGTAGGTCACCGAACAGATGCCGCCTTGGGCATAGTTGGTGTTGCACTCTTTCATTTCGCCCTTGGTCACGATGGTGACATGGCCGTGGGCGGCGGCCTTCAGCGCGAACGTGAGACCCGCGGCGCCGGAGCCGATGACCAGAAAGTCGGTTTTCATGGGAATGCGAGCATTAAAGCGGCACAAAGTTACAAAAAATAGTAACTTTGCGGCACGATTGGACATAAAAATGGAACGGCACATACCTATCGGCGACTATTGCTACGATCTGCCCGAGGAGCGGATCGCCAAATTCCCGCTGGCCAGCCGCAGCGCATCGAAACTGCTGGTGTGGCGCGGCGGCGGCATCGAAGAACGGCGCTTCGCGCAGATCGGCGACGCGCTGCCTGCCGGGCAGCTGCTGGTGTTCAACAACACGAAGGTCATCCGGGCCCGGATCATCATGCACAAACCCTCGGGGGCGCGCATCGAGGTGTTCTGCCTCGAGCCCCACGCTCCGGCCGACTACGAACGGGCGTTCGCCGTGACGGGCAGCTGCGAGTGGTCGTGCATTGTGGGCAATGTCAAGAAGTGGAAAGAGGGCTATGTCGAAATCGGTTTCGAGTACGACGGCCGTCCCGAGCATCTGCGGGCGTGGCTGGTCGGGGAGAACGGCCGCGAGCGCATCGTGCGTTTCGAGTGGTCGGCGCCGATGACCTTCGGGCGGCTGCTGGAGCATCTGGGGCGCATACCGATTCCGCCCTATCTGAACCGCGAGAGCGAGGAGATCGACAATACGCGCTATCAGACCGTCTATTCGAAGTTCGAGGGATCGGTGGCGGCGCCGACGGCGGGGCTGCACTTCACGCCCGAACTGATCGGGGAGATGGAGCAGCGCGGCTTCGGGTTCGAGGAAGTGACGCTCCATGTGGGGGCGGGCACTTTCCTGCCGGTCAAGGAAGAGGACGCTGCGCACCACCCGATGCACACCGAACATTTCGAGGTGCGGTGCACGACGGTGGCCCGGCTGCTGGAAAAATGGGGCCGAGTGACGGCCGTGGGGACGACGTCGGTGCGAACGCTCGAATCGCTGGCGGCCCTTGCGTGGCGGATCCGCACTGCCGGAAGCCCCGACACCGAACGCGTCATCGGGCAATGGGAACTCTACGACATTCCGCATGAATTCACGGGCCGCGATGCGCTGGCGGAGTTGCTGGCCTACATGGATGCGCAGGGGCTCGACCGGCTGAAAGCCGCCACGCAGATCATGATTACGCCGTTGGGCTACGAATTCCGCATCGTCAGCAACATCGTGACCAACTTCCACCAACCCTCGTCGACGCTGCTGCTGCTGGTCGCGGCTTACGCGGGCGACGACTGGCGGCGCATCTACGACTACGCCCTTGCGCACGATTTCCGCTTCCTGAGCTACGGCGATTCGTCGCTGCTGATGCGGGATTGACCGGAAATCCGGGCAAAACGAGAGGGACGTTCCTTACAATGGAACGTCCCTCTTTGGTTGTCGGTCGGGGTTTAGAAGTTGTAGCCTACGCTGATGGAGAAGCAGCTGTTGCGCAGCGTGCCCTCGCCGTCGCTCTCCTTTAAAAGATTCAGGCAGCCGATGTCGTAGCCCAGTCCGAAGTAGATGCGCTTCCAGACGACGCTTGCACCCAGACGCACGCCCAGGTCAGAGCGTTTCAGTGCGCTGTCGCTGCCGAAGATGTCGACCTTTTCATCTTCGGATTTCGCCTTGCCGCCGATGCCGATGCCGTAGTAAAGGCCTGCGAACGGCTGGATAGTAACCACGTCTTTGATGTTGAAGTGGTAGGTTGCCAACACGGGAATTTGCAGATAGGAAGGACGGAAACTCACGCCTTCGATTTTGCCGCCGCGGCTCGAAAAGGCGAGACCGGTTTCGAGGTAGAAAGGCAGTTTGCCGGAGAGCAGGATCTGGTCGGAAACGGCGATGTGGAACGCAGCCCGGGATTTGGAGCTGATGGATACGCCCTCGGCCGAAATCGAATAGTTCGACAGGTTGAGACCGGCGCGGACCCCCAGGATGTTCTTTTTGAAACTTTGTGCCGAAACGGCGTTCGCCAACAGGATGGCGGTCATGACAAGTAATGCTTTTCTCATGATTTTAAGGATTTTTTGGGTTGTTCGTGTAGCAAATGTAGGTAAAAAATCCCCCCCCCAAAAAATTTTGCAGACAAAATATAATGTTGGTTTGTATATTGCTGATTCCCAACCATGTGCATTGTTTGCTGAAAAAGCTGTGCTGGGCGGCTTTGTGAAGCGGGGTCAGCGACCGGACGGCGGGGGTGTTTGCAGCCGATGCGTGAAAAAAATAACAGCAGGCGCCGCCGATTCGCAATAATTTTATACCTTTGCGGCGCAAGGAAAAGAAATGGGTCGTTCTGAGGAACTATGCGACGAAGAATCCGTTCCGAGCGAGATCTTTCGCTGCTGCTCGGAACGACGGCCGAGAAAGCATTCATACCAAATAATCAAATATTCAGAGCTATGCAAATTGTAGAAGTTCATGCAAGAGAGATCCTCGATTCGCGAGGAAATCCGACCGTCGAGGTCGAAGTGCGCACCGTATCGGGTGCTTTCGGTCGTGCCGCCGTGCCGAGCGGTGCGTCGACGGGCGAGAACGAAGCGCTGGAGCTGCGCGATGGCGACAAGAGCCGTTACTTGGGCAAGGGCGTGCTGAACGCCGTGAAGAACGTCAACGAAGTGATCGCTCCGGCGGTCATCGGCATGAACGTGGCCGATCAGGTGGGCATCGACAAGACGATGATCGCGCTGGACGGCACCAAGACCAAGTCGAAGCTGGGCGCCAACGCCATTCTGGGCGTGTCGCTGGCTGTGGCCCGCGCTGCTGCCGACTACTTCGGCATGCCGCTCTACCGCTACATTGGCGGTGCCAACGCCAAGACGCTGCCCGTGCCGATGATGAACATCATCAACGGCGGCTCGCACTCCGACGCTCCCATTGCGTTCCAAGAGTTCATGATCCGTCCCGTGGGCGCTCCCTCGCTCAAGGAGGGTCTGCGCATGGGCGCCGAGGTCTTCCACAACCTGAAGAAGGTGCTCCACGAGCGCGGTTTGTCGACGGCCGTGGGCGACGAGGGCGGTTTCGCTCCCGCGCTGAACGGCACGGAGGATGCGCTCGATTCGATCATCAAGGCCATCGAAAAGGCCGGCTATGTTCCCGGCAAGGACGTGATGATCGGCATGGACTGCGCTTCGTCGGAGTTCTACAAGGACGGCATCTACGACTACACCATTTTCGAGGGCGAGAAGGGTGCCAAGCGTTCGTCGAAGGAGCAGGTCGAGTACCTGAAGGGTCTGGTGGAGAAGTATCCCATCGACTCGATCGAGGACGGTATGTCGGAGAACGACTGGGAAGGCTGGCAGCTGCTGACCGCCGCCATCGGCGACAAGTGCCAGCTCGTCGGCGACGACTTGTTCGTGACGAACGTCGACTTCCTGAAGAAAGGTATCGAAATGGGCTGCGGCAACTCGATCCTCATCAAGGTCAACCAGATCGGTTCGCTCACCGAGACCCTCGACGCCATCGAGATGGCGCACCGCGCGGGTTACACGTCGGTGACCTCGCACCGTTCGGGCGAGACCGAGGATTCGACCATCGCCGACATCGCCGTGGCTACCAACTCGGGTCAGATCAAAACCGGTTCGATGTCGCGTTCGGACCGCATGGCCAAGTACAACCAGCTGCTCCGCATCGAAGAGGAACTGGGCGACGAAGCCATCTACGGTTATACTAAGGTATACCGCAAGTAGGCCCTGCGTCTACCCAATAACGGATTCCGGCAGCCTGCAATGGGCTGCCGGAATTTTTTTTGTCTGTAAAATGGCCCCGGTATCGGCTCTTGCGCCTGCTGCGGCTCTTGGGCCGTGCGGGACGCAGTCTCCCCCGGCGGAGACCCGCAAATGCGTGTTCCGCAGACTGCGTCCGAAAACCATGTTTGTCCAGTGTTTTTTTGCCGCAACCTTGGCCGCAGCCGGTTTTGCCGGGGCGGCGTTTTGAAATCCCGAACCGATGTCGTATTTTTACCGGACCGCCCGGATTCGAGACACCGCCGTATCGAATTAGAACCGGGGTGCACCGATCATGAAAGATATCTTCACCTTCCGCGATGCCGAGAAGCAGGCAAGTCCCGTTGCTTTCACCACCATGCTCAAGCCTGCGGGCTCGGCCTGCAACCTCGATTGCGGCTACTGCTACTACCTCGACAAGGCGGCGCAGTACGGCGGACGGCAGGCGGTCATGAGCGACGAGCTGCTGGAACTCTATGTCCGCCAATACATCGAGGCCAACGAGGTGCCGACCGTGCAATTTTGCTGGCACGGCGGCGAACCGCTGCTGCTGGGGCTCGATTTCTATCGCAAGGCGGCGGCGCTCCAGCAGAAGTATGCCGACGGCAAGCGGATCGAGAACACATTGCAGACCAACGGCGTGCTGGTCGACGAGGCGTGGTGCGAATTTTTCGCCGCCAATGCTTTTCTGGTGGGTGTTTCGCTCGACGGCCCCGAAGATATCCACGACGCGTTCCGCACGACCAAGAGCGGTGCGCCGTCATTCGAGCAGGCGATGCGGGCCGTCGGGCTGCTGCGCGATGCCGGGGTGGAATACAACACGCTCAGCGTGGTGAGCCGACTGTGCGAGGGGCGCGGCGGCGAGATATACCGTTTCTTCCGCGACACGGTCGGCAGCCGCTACATGCAGTTCCTGCCTGCCGTGGAGCATGTCGCCGACCGTCCCGGCATGCGGCGTCCGGCGATCGTTTCGCCGGAGCACGAGGGGGCGCGGCTGGCCGAGTGGTCCGTCACGGCAAAGGGCTACGGCGATTTCCTGTGCGATGTTTTCGACCGGTGGGTGGTGAGCGACGTGGGGCAGTGCTACGTGCAGCTGTTCGAGGCTACGCTGGCCCAATGGTGCGGGGTCCCGCCGGGCGTCTGTTCGATGGGCGAGACCTGCGGCGACGCGCTGGTGGTGGAGCACAACGGCGACGTCTATTCCTGCGACCACTTCGTGTATCCCGAATATCTGCTGGGCAACATCCGCCAAACGCCGCTGGCCGAAATCTATCGGTCGCGCAAGCGCCGCGACTTCGGGCTGGCCAAGCGCAATGCGCTGCCCGCCGAGTGCCTGCGCTGCAACTATTATTTCGCGTGCCGGGGCGAGTGCCCCAAGCATCGGTTCGAGACCGGGGCGGACGGCTGCCGCAAGAATTCGCTTTGCGAGGGGTTGATGCGCTATTTCCGGCACGCCGAACCTTATATGGACTACATGCGCGGGCTGCTCGAGCGCAACCAGTCTCCGGCGTGGGTCATGCCTTTCGCCCGGGAGCGGATGGGGTTGTTGTAAGAATCGGGATGCGGCAAGGAAGTTCGGACTTGGCTTGACGGCATTCCGACAAAACAAAGGCGTCCAACTGAATTGGACGCCTTGTTCTTGCAACTCTGGGGGTGGAAGAAGGGGCTCGAACTGCGCAGCAGTCGCGGGGCGGCCATTGAAAATAAATATTTTTTCGCCCCGCAACCCGTATCCGTGAAAGGCGCTTCGGCCGAAGGACAGCTTCCGCGGAAGCGTTTTGTCGGGATGCGGCAAGGAAGTTCGGACTTGGCTTGACGGCATTCCGACAAAACAAAGGCGTCCAATCGAATTGGACGCCTTGTTCTTGCAACTCTGGGGGTGGAAGAAGGGGCTCGAACCCTCGACCTTCGGAACCACAATCCGACGCTCTAACCGACTGAGCTACATCCACCATCTGCGGCGCAATGCCGTATCGGGATGCAAATGTAATATGTTTTTTCGCTTTCGCCAAATAAAAGCGCCGAAAAATCGTCTGTCGCCGTCTGTGAGTGACAAAATGGCAGACTGTCCTGTAGCTTTGTCAGTAAAAAGAGGTCGAAAAGGCGCCGGGAACTGCCAAAACCGGCTTGGCACACCGATTGTTGGAGTAGGATTCGCAAACGCTTCGGCAATTTCATATTAACCAAATAAACAGAAAGCTATGAACGTAAAACCCTTATCGGACCGCGTGCTGATTCTGCCGAATCCCGCGGAAGAGAAGACGGCCGGCGGCCTGATCATCCCCGACACGGCCAAGGAGAAGCCGCTCGCAGGCAAGGTCATCGCCGTGGGCCCCGGCACTTCGGAGGTCAAAATGGAGGTCAAGGCGGGCGATCAGGTGCTCTACGGCAAGTATGCCGGGCAGGAGATCCAGATCGACGGCGTGGACTACCTCATCATGAAGCAGAACGATATTTTGGCAATCATCTAATTTTCGCAGCATATTATGGCAAAGGAGATCAAATATAACGTCGAGGCGCGCGAGCTCCTCAAGGAAGGCGTCGACGCATTGTCGAACGCCGTGAAGGTGACGCTCGGTCCCAAGGGCCGCAATGTCATCATCGACAAGAAGTTCGGGGCCCCGCAGGTCACCAAGGACGGCGTGTCCGTGGCCAAGGAGGTCGAGTTGGACGACCCGTTCGCCAATATGGGCGCCCAGATGGTCAAGGAGGTCGCTTCGAAGACCAACGACGATGCCGGCGACGGCACCACCACCGCTACCGTCCTCGCCCAGTCGATCATCGGCGTGGGTCTGAAGAACGTCACTGCGGGTGCCAACCCCATGGATCTGAAGCGCGGTATCGACAAGGCCGTGGCCGCCGTGGTCGAGTCGCTGCGCAAGCAGAGCCAAGAGGTGGGTTCCGACTTCGCCAAGATCGAGCAGGTAGCCACCATCTCGGCCAATAACGACGAGAACATCGGCAAGCTCATCGCCGAGGCCATGTCCAAGGTCAACAAGGAGGGCGTCATCACCGTCGAGGAAGCCAAGGGCACCGAGACCCATGTCGAGGTGGTCGAGGGCATGCAGTTCGACCGCGGGTATATCTCGGCTTACTTCATCACCGATCCCGAGAAGATGGAGGCCCAGCTCGAAAAGCCCTACATCTTGATCACCGACAAGAAGATTTCGACCATGAAGGAGCTCATGGGCGTCTTGGAGCCCGTGGCTCAGAGCGGCCGTTCGCTCCTGATCGTCGCCGAGGACGTCGACGGCGAGGCGTTGTCGGCGCTCGTGGTCAACAAGCTGCGCGGTACGCTGAAGATCGCCGCCTGCAAGGCTCCCGGTTTCGGCGACCGCCGCAAGGAGATGCTCGAGGACCTCGCCGTGCTGACGGGTGCCACCGTCATCTCGACCGACAAGGGCATGAAGATCGAGGACGCTACGCTCGACATGCTCGGCACGGCCGACAAGGCGACGCTCAACAAGGAGAACACCACCATCGTCGACGGCGCCGGTAAGAAAGAGGAGATCGCCGCCCGTGTGGCGCAGATCCGCGCTTCCATCGAGAAGTCGACTTCCGACTACGACAAGGAGAAGTTGCAGGAGCGTCTGGCCAAGTTGGCTGGCGGCGTGGCCGTGCTCTACGTCGGTGCCGCTACCGAGGTCGAGATGAAGGAGAAGAAAGACCGCGTCGACGATGCGCTGGCCGCTACGCGTGCCGCCGTCGAAGAGGGTATCGTGCCGGGCGGCGGTGTGGCTTACATCCGCGCTACGGCTGCTCTCGAGGGCATGAAGGGTGCCAACGACGACCAGACGACGGGTATCCAGATCGTCAAGCGCGCCATCGAGGAGCCGCTGCGCCAGATCGTCGCCAACGCTGGCGGCGAGGGTTCGGTCGTGGTCAACAAGGTGCGCGAGGGCAAGGATGCTTTCGGCTACAATGCCCGCGACGACAAGTACGAGGATATGCTCAAGGCCGGTATCATCGACCCGACGAAGGTGTCGCGCGTGGCTTTGGAGAACGCCGCGTCGATCGCGTCGATGTTCCTGACGACCGAGTGCGTGCTCGCCGAGAAGAAGTCCGAGCAGCCCGCTATGCCCCCGATGCCCGCAGGCGGCATGGGCGGCATGATGTAACGGACGTCCGGTTTACTGAAGACCCCGGTTTGCCTTGTGGCAGACCGGGGTCTTGTTTTTCAGCGGCTTCGGATCAGAGACCGCCGTCGACAAGCCAGCATTTTTCGGGGTTGTCGTTGCGCAGGGCCAGCATCAGCTTTTCGGTTCGGCCGTCGGCCAGCAGAACCTTGCAGGGCACGAAGACTCCGGGGTACTCTCCCGAGCGTACGGCCTTGCCCGCAGAGATGATCGCAAGACCTCCGTAGCGCGCTTCGAGTTGTTCGCGGACGCCGGAGCCATAGTAGTGGAGGGCTTGGCCGAGCAGCGTCTCGTCCCACGGGCCCATTGCTTGCAAAATGCGGGTGGCAGCCTCTTCGGCCGACATGTCGACCAGCTGTGCGCCGGAGAGGGGTTCTGCCAAGTCGATCCACTCGATGCCTTCGGGAGCGGTCCATGCCGCCCGGTCGACAGGCTCGTCATAGACGATGCCGGTGCTTTCCAGCAATACGGAACGGCTGCCGTCCGGCAGCATGGCCGTGATGCGCAGGTCGAGCAGGCGGCCGCTCTGCTTGTCGAAACGGTACTCGCGCAGGGTGTTCGATTCGGCGATGGAGCTGTTGAGCGAGTAGTCGCTTTGGCTGAAGTCGCCTTGGGCCGGCATCGTTACGGTCAGCCGGACGGCGTCGGCATCCTCGGCGATTTCGTATTGCGCTCCTTGGGTTCGGGATGCCAGCGCCTGTTCGGTCAGCAGCAGCCGTTGCAGGTTGAGCAGCAGGTCGAACTCGGCTTCGAGACGGTATGCTTCGGCCTTGCGGCGCCAGCCTTCGCCGAACTGCGGAAGCCACATGCGTACCGATTCGCCGTCGCAGAGGACGATGCGCCCCGATTTTTCGATGCGCCAGCGCCGCGGGTCGCCGTATTCGGCCGTTATGGTGTGGGGTATCGGCGGCAGCGTAGGGTCGGTGTAGGAGAAATTTTCGTGGGGCGCCGTCCGGATGAGGAGACCGATGCGGAGCGTCTTGAGGTCGTTCATCGCAGCAACGGCACTCCCGAAATATTTGCGGGCGGCATAGGCCGGTGTGCGGACGGAGAGCAGGAGTGCTCCGGCGAAGATCGCAGCGGCGGCCGCTGCGGAGCCGAGCAGGCGGTAGATGCGGTTTCGGCGGGGTTGTCCGGCCGATGCGGCGGCCGTCAGGATGCGGTCGCGCAGGGTGTCGGAAGCGCGGGGAGCGCTGCGGGGCGTGACGAGGTCGAGTGCTTCGGTCGCGGCGCGGAACTCGGCGGCGCACTCGGGGCATTGTGCCAGATGGCGGCGTTCTTCATCGGTGAAGTTGCGGCCGTCGAGCAGGTCGATGATACGGGTTTTGAATTCGGAGCAATTCATGGTTGCGGATTTTACAGATTCGACATTTTTCTCAGTCTCTCGATGCCGCCGCCGAAGCGGGACTTGACGGTCGAGACCGGGCATCGGAGCACCTCGGCGATCTCCGTGAAGCGGAGCGAGGCATAGGTGTGCAGGCGGATCGCTTCGGCCTGCTCGGGCGGCAGACGGTCGAGGAGCGCTTCGATGCGCCGGGCTTCTTCGAGAGCTTCGCTCTCTTCGCAGGGCTCGGCGGGCAAGGGCTGCCGACCATCCAGCGGCACCAGAGGTGCTCGGTGCCGGTGCCGGTCGCAGCAGCCGTTGCTCACCATCCGGAAAAGGTAGGCCTGCGGATTGCCGACGCTGCGTTCGGGCTTGGACGCCCACTTCAGAAAGGCATCCTGCACGACATCCTCGGCATCCATGCGCGACCCCAGCCGGAAGAAGGCGAAGCGGAACAGCGGCTGCCGATATCGCTCGACGAGCTCTTCCAGTTCGTTGCGGTGTTCGGGGGTGTGATTTGTCATGGTTTTTCGTTTTTTTTCGACGCGCGTTTGCAGATAAGACGCGGAAAGAGCGGAAAAGACGAAAAAACGCAGGACTTTTTTTCCTGCGTTCGTCTGCGGGGTGCTTCCCGGGGGATTATTTCTTGTCGCCGAGCAGAATCCGGGCCTGCTGGAGTGCCGCGTCGGTGACGGTATTGCCCGAGAGCATTTTGGCGATCTCTTGGATCCGTTCTTCGGCCGTCAGGCGGGCGATCGAGGTGCGGCCGTCGTGCTTCGATACCACGAAGTGGGCCGAGCCTTTCGAAGCTACCTGCGGCAGGTGGGTGATGTCGATGACCTGCATCGTTGCCGCGAGCTGCGCGATGATGTCGCCCATGGCGTCGGCTATGCGGCCCGAGACGCCCGTGTCGATTTCGTCGAAGATGATCGTCGGCAGCTGCATGCGGCTGGTCAGCAGGGCCTTGATGGCCAGCATCACGCGCGAAAGCTCGCCGCCCGATGCGATTTTCTCGATCGGCCGCAGCTGGGCGTTGCGGTTGGCCGTGAACAGGAATTCTACGGTGTCGGCCCCCGTGCGGCCGGGTTCGGCGGGTGTGAGACGCGCTTCGAACTGCGTGTCGGGCATCCCCAGCCGGGCCAGCGTCGCGCAGACGGCTTGGGCGAATGCCGGGGCGGCCTTGGCGCGCCCCTTGCGGAGCCGCTGGGCCAGTGCTTCGGTTTGGGCCAGCGCCTGTTGCAGGGCTTGTTCGGCGGCTTCGATCTCTTCGCTGCCGTGGTCGAGGACCGCCAACTGTGCCGTGCAGCGGTCGCGCAGGGCTATCAACTCCGATTCGTCGGCCGTGCGGTGTTTCTGCTGCAAAGCCAGCAGGGTGTCGAGCCGGGCCGAGAGCTTGGCCAGCCGGGCCGGATCGGCGTCGATGCGTTCGCTTTCGGCTGCGGCCGAGCCGTTGATGTCCTTGAGCTCCTCGATGACCGAACGGATGCGGTCCGCATATTCCTCGGCCGCGGGATAATGCTCGCGGATATGGGCCAGCTCCGTCTCCGCGTGCTTGAGTTGCGAGAGGATCCCCGTTTCGTCGGTGTCGAGCAGCGAGCGCAACCCGCTCAGCGCTTCGCCTATGCGGTCGGCGTTCTCCAGCACGGCCAATTCTTCTTCGAGCTGGGCCTGTTCGCCTGCGCGAAGGTTGGCGGCCGTGAGCTCTTCGGCCTGAAACCGGAGCCATTCTTCGTTGCGGCGCCCCTCTTCGGCGGCTTCGCGCAGGGCGGCGAGCCGACGTTTGAGCGCGGTGAATTCCGCATATCGTGCGCGGTATTGTTCCAGCAATCCGCTGTTCCCGGCTACCGTGTCAAGGGCCGAAATCCGGAAATCCTCGGACGAGAGGATCAGGTTCTGGTGCTGCGAATGGATGTCGATCAGCCGTGTGCCCAACTCGCGCAGCAGCGTCAGCTGCACGGGCATGTCGTTGACGAACGAGCGGCTTTTGCCCGCCGGGGTCAGGATGCGTGTGAGGGTGGTTTGCGGCGCGTAGTCGAGGTCGTTGTCCTCGAAGAAGGCTTCCAGCCCCAGCCCTTCCAGTTCGAAGGTCCCTTCCACCACGCAGTTGCGCGCCGTGTCCTTGATCGCCGCAAGGTCGCTGCGGGCTCCCAGCAGCAGCCCGAGCGCCCCCAGCAGGATCGACTTTCCGGCACCCGTCTCGCCCGTGATGATGTTCAGCCGGGCATCGGGCTCCAGAACGAGCGTGTCGATCAGGGCATAGTTTTCGACCGTGAGACGGCGTAGCATGGCGGGACTATTTTAACAGCGATTCGATTTTGTCGACGATGCGTGCGGCCACCTCCGCCTTGCTCAGCAGGGGCAGCGCTTCGCGGCCGCGGCGGTCGATGAAGGTCACCTTGTTTGTGTCGCCGCGGAAACCCGCTCCGGGGTCGCGCAGCGAGTTGAGCACCACGAAATCGAGGTTCTTCTTCGCCAGCTTGGCTGCGGCGTTCTCCTCTTCGCGGTCGGTCTCCAGCGCGAAGCCCACCAGCAGGCGGCTGCCTTTCTGCTGGCCCAAGCAAGCCGCTATGTCGCGCGTGCGGCGCAGCCGGAGGGTCAGTTCGCCGTCGTTCTTCTTGATTTTCGTCGTCGCGACTTCTGCCGGCGTGTAGTCGGCCACCGCGGCGCACATGACCGCTCCGTCGGCATGGGCGAAAGCCTCGACCGCGGCGTCGAACATCTCGTCGGCCGACAGCACGTCGCGCCGCTCGACGCCTGCCGGGGTCGGCAGTGCGGTCCGCCCGCTGACGAGCACCGTTTCCGCTCCGCGGCGGGCCAGTTCTCCGGCGATGGCGTAGCCCATCTTGCCGGTCGAATGGTTGGACAGGAAGCGCACCGGGTCGATCGGTTCGATCGTGGCGCCCGCCGTCACCACGAAGCGCCTGCCCCGCAGCGGACTGGCGGTCTCAGGAGCGAAAAGCGCGTTGAGACAGGCCGCTATCTCTTCCGGCTCGGCCATGCGGCCCTTGCCGGTCAGACCGCTGGCCAGCTCGCCCTCGCCCGGCTCGACGATCTTCACTCCGCGTGCGGCCAGCGCGCGCAGGTTCTCCTGCGTAGCCGGGTGGGCGTACATGTCGAGGTCCATGGCCGGAGCTGCGACCACCGGACAGCGGGCCGAAAGGTAGGTCGTCAGCAGCAGGTTGTCCGCCACCCCTGTGCGCATCTTGGCCAGCGTGTTGGCCGTGGCGGGGGCTATCAGGAAACAGTCGGCCCATTCGCCGAGCGAGACGTGCGAGTTCCAAGCCCCGTTTTCCGGGTCGAAGAACTCCACCAGAATCGGGTTTTTCGACAGCGTGGCCATGGTCAGCGGGGTGATGAACTGCTTGGCCAGCGGGGTCATCACCACCCGCACCTCGGCGCCTGCCGTCTTGAGCAAACGACAGAGCACGGCAGCCTTGTAAGCCGCTATGCTCCCTGTGATACCCAACAAGATGCGCCGCCCTTCCAATGCGGGCAGCGCCTTGGCCCCTGACTGCATGATGTCCGGTGTGTTTTTCAGGCCTGCGCCTCGGGCTTGTTCTCCTTGTAGAAGAGCTCGTCGTCGAGGAATTCCTCCGTGGCGATGATGACCGGTTTGGGAAGCCGTTCGTAGTAGCGCGAAATCTCGATCTGCTCGCGGTTCTCGAAGGTCTCCTCCATGGTGTCCGTCGGCGACGAGAAATCGGCCAGCTTGCGGTTGAGTTCGCTTTTGAGCTCGGTCGAAATCTGGTTGGCGCGGCGGGCGATGATGTTGACGGTTTCGTAGATGTTGCCCGTCTCCTTGTCCAGATCGACCAGCTTGCGCGTGACGGTGTTGTTGGGGATGTTCTTCTTGATTTCCATCTTATATGTTGTTGTCCTTGTTGTTGCTGTCCAGATAGTCGCGGGCGTGCTTGGCCATGCGCTCCGCGTCCTTCATGCGGCTCGATTCGGGATAGGCTTCCTTGAACGACAGGAAGCTGTCGACCATGTCCAGATAGCGGTCGGTCTGTTTCGAAGCGATCGAATTGCTTGCGAAACGGTAGCTCGCGTCGACGATCAGATACATGATCTCCTCGCGGTGCCGGGTCTCGGGGTAATCCTTCAGGGCGTTTTTCAGCGCCGTGATGGCCGATTTGTAGCGGCCTATCTTATAATAGGTGTAGGCGTTCAGATAGGCTTTCTCTTCGAGCCGCTCGGAGAGCTCTTTGTGGATCTTCAGGAAGTTGTCAACCTGCTCGCTCTCGGGGTAGCGCGACACGAATTCGTTGATGGCCGTCAGCGCCTGCCCGGTCATCGTCTGGTCGCGCGTGGGGCCCGGCGAGAGGTAGTAGAAGCACATGGCGTACATCCCTTCGGCGTCTTCGATGAAGGCGCTGCGCCCGAACTTGCGGCGGAAGTCGTCGAGCTGCTGCGCGGCGGCTTCGTAGTCGCGGTTCTTGTATTTGCAGCGGGCGTTGAAGAACGAAATCGAGTCTTCGCGCTGGGTGCCGATGTAGTAGTGCTGCGCCCCCTCGAAAAGGGTCGAGGCGCGCTGCCATTTCTCTTTGCCGTAATACTCCAGCGCCTTGGCATAGATCCGGTCGGGCTGGCCGCTTTTCAGAACGGCGTTCATGCCGCCGCATCCGCTGAGTATGAACGCGATGGCTGCGGTGCAGAGGACGTGTAGGATTGTTCGCTTCATCGAAAGGTCTTTTACGGCGCTTCGTGGCACAAAGTTACGTATAAATTAACGAAAAGCAAAAAATAATCGGTGTCTGTTGTTCGGGCCGTTTCTCGCTTTCCGGGGTTTCCCCCGCCGCTTTGGCGGCGTATTCAGGTCCGACCCTGTCGCTTATACACATCACCGCGCCCACGAGACATCGCAGGGGGG
>JAIDUK010000035.1 GCA_029060215.1 Alistipes sp. | reverse complement strand
TGCCCCTCGACTTGCATGTGTTAAGCCTGCCGCTAGCGTTCATCCTGAGCCAGGATCAAACTCTCCATTGTATAAAATGTTTTGTTTTAAATCTTTAGCTCTAATCTCAAAGGTATTGTTTGAAATCACTCTCCGAAGAGAGTGGGAAAACTTTAGCTGCTCAAATACTTCAAAGAACGCTGCTCGATATATTTCTATAAAGAACAATTTCTGTTTCTGTTCCGGGGCCGGACTTTCGTCTTTTCCCTCGGTTCCGTCCGCCGTTTTTTCATAGCGGAAAGTGGTGCAAAGGTAAAAACCTTTTTTGAAACCACCAAATCTTTTCGGAAGATTTTTCGAAAAATTTTCAGAACCTGTCGCCTTCTCGTTTCCGACCTCAAGAGGTCTTCATCGAAGCGGGTGCAAAGGTAATTCAAATTTCCGAAACTCCAAAAAATCCGGAACTTTTTTCAAAACTTTTTCAGAACCTCTTCGGAGTGTTTCTCTCTCGAAGCGGGTGCAAAGATAAGCGTTTCGGAATGTTATTTCCAAATATTTTTTGCACTTTTTTACACCATTTTTTCACCGCTTCCGACACCTCTCTATAAGTCAGCAAGTTAGTTGTGAAAATTTTTTAATATATTTGCAGCGTGCAACCGGTCCGAACTGCGGTCTGCTTCGCTTCGTCGGCCGGCAAGCCACGATATGGCTCGACCAAAAATTCGGACACAAGCAATCAATATGAGTAAACCAACGATCGATGCGATGCGAAAACTACTATTATATATAGGTATCCCCTGCTCCCTGTTCGCATGCTCCCGCAGCGAGCAACCCATCCGCACGGGCGACTTATTGTTTCAGGTCGGCCGCGAGTCGGCCATGAGCGGAGCCATTGCAGCTGCCACAGGTCGAAGCGAGGAGTTAAAATTCACCCACGTCGGCATCGCCGTCATCGGCGACCGGACCGATTCGGTGTTGGAAGCCACCTCCCCCGGCGGCGTGCGCATGACCGCACTCTCCGAATTTCTCGACAAATCGGCCCGCATCGGCGATCGGCCTGTCGTTGTCGCCAAACGCTTGAAAGACACCGCCGGGCTCACCGCTGCCATCGCCCGCGCCCGGTCGTTCATCGGGCAGCCCTACGATTATTCGTTCCGCCCCGACAACGGCCGCATGTATTGCAGCGAGTTGGTGTGGGAAAGCTACCTCACTCCTGCCAGAGAGCGCATCTTTCCGGCTCGGCCCATAAACTTCCGCACCGCCGACGGGTCGATGCCGGTTTTTTGGATCGAGTTGTTCGAGAAGCTGGGCGAAGAGATCCCCGAGGGGCTCCCCGGCACCAACCCCAACGACATGGCCCGGGACAGCACGCTGACCGAGGTTTTCCGTTGGTTTTGACTCCTCGCTCGCGCAACACTGCCCCCCCCACCCGGCCTGTTTCCAAGCCGGATGCAAAACGAACACCGTGCGAATCGGGCCGACATCTCTGCACAGATGGGCTCGGCCAACCTTCGGTCACACGATCCGTTCGACCGTAATGTCCGGTGCGTTGCGCAGCAGATCGACGTATTCTTCTTCCGTGGCGCTCCCTTTGGCCCGGATGACCAGCGTCGCCCGATATATCGTCGCTCCGTCCGCCCGGCCGGTCTCCACTTCATAGGAGATTACCGTGTATTTCGAGGTTTGAAGCCGGTCGAACATCGCATCGATCTGTTCCCGCCGCACCGACGAGTAGACGATCAGGGTGCGTTTTCGGCCCAGTCCTCCGAAAAACAAGGTCAGCGCTTCCAGTCCGAAAAGCGTCAGCAGCGTCGCGGCTCCCGCCAGCGCATACATGCGGCCGCCCGCCGCCAGCCCGATTCCCGCCGTCGCCCACAGGCTCGCCGCGGTGGTCAGGCCCCGGACCAGTTGGCGGTGCAGGATGATCGTACCCGCTCCGATAAAACCTATGCCGCTCACCACTTGCGCGGCTATGCGTCCCGGGTCGAAACGGATGCCTTCATGCTCCGCAAGCAGATCCGCAAAACCGTATTGCGATACGATCATCATCAGCGCACTGCCCAGCGCCACCAGAAAGTGCGTGCGGAAACCCGCATCCTTCACCCGATATTCGCGGTCCAGTCCGATGATCGTGCCGCACAGCCCCGCAGCACACAGCCGCCAGATAAAATCCCATTCCATATTCGCGTTCCTACAGCCACCCGCCGTTGGCCGCCGTCTGTTCCCGGACGATCAGGGCTATTTCGTGCGACACGGCAGTCTGCCCGATCAGCGTCGTCAGGTTCACCGTCGCCACGCCCGGTTTCGTACATTTGACAACAAGTTTGCCATTGCGGGTCGTCAGGGTCTCCATCCCCACCTTGTTCTTCGCAGCGGTCGGCGCGTCCGCTTTCAGCGTCAGGCCGGTCGAGCCGCCAAAATAGCGTTCGAGCGGAATCTCGGTCTCCTTGCCGCATTGTACATAGATGCCCGGCGTCCCTTGGATGTTCAACAGTAGCAGATAGGCATCCGTATAGCCTGCTCCCATCTTCCGGCGGTAGTCCGTCAGGTTGAGCATCGCCAGTTCGCCCTCTACGTCTATAAAGGGTTTCGTGCCCCTCATATAGCTGTCTATGTCGTGTACACTGCTCAGCAGCAGCGACTTGAATTCCGCAAGGGTGTAGCGTTTCCCCAGTTTCGACGCATAGGCAAGCCCCAGCGCCGCCACGCCCGAAACGTGGGGACAGGCCATCGAGGTGCCCTGCATGTAGCCCACCGCCGCCGTGCGGCCGTCCTGAAACTGCATCTGCGGGTCTTCCAGAATCGTACTCAGCACCATTCCTTCATCGCCGTACAGATAGTCGCCGCCCGGGGCCGTGATATCGACCCAGCTGCCGTAGTCGGTATAGTAGGCAGGCGTGAAGTCCGGGGCCATCGAGGCCACCGCCACCGTCGGCGAGTAGGCCCCGGGCCACATCATCTGGTCGCCCACCACGTCGCCGTCGTTGCCCGCCGCAAAGATCACCAGTCCGCCGCTCAGCGGGGCGGCAGGATCATCCTCGCCTGCATGCTTTATAAAGTAGTCCACGGCCTCTTTTTCTGCTCCCCGGTCGTTGCCTATCCATTGCGCTTCCGTCTGCATGCCCGTGCCGTAGCCCCAGCTGCATTGGGCGATCAGGGCTCCGCGGTCGGCCGCATAGACGAAAGCCCGCGCCGCCGCTACGTCCGAATCGTTGGTCGCATCGCCGTCGCTGTCGAGAATCTGGCACGACATGATTTTCACGCCGCCCTCGCCGTTCGCACCGCCCGCTATGCCGCAGACATCGATCCCGTTGCCGTTGACCGCCGCGATCGTGCCCGCCACATGGGTGCCGTGGTCGGCATACATCCACGCACCGTACTCTTCATCGTAATAGTTTCCCTGCCAGTTGAATTCCGCTTTGTTGTTGCAGAAATTGTAGCCGTGCACATCGTTGCCGAACTCCGCATCCTCGCCTGCATGGGGATTGACCCACATGTTGGCCGCCAGATCGGGATGGGTCGCCTGCACCGGTTCGTCGAGCACCGCCACCACGATTTCCGGCGAACCCGTACATAAGTTCCACGCATCGAACAGGTTCACGTCGCACCCGGCTTTCGACTGGAATTTGAGCATCCCGTAGTCGGCCAGTATGTTGCCTGTGTTGTTGTAGTGCCACTGCTCCGGCAGCCGCGGGTCGTTAGCCGGCATCGCCGCCCGCGTCGCAGGCACCGCCGGCCGGTTGCCGGCCGGAACCATCGGGCCCTTGCGCGTCGAGCGGATCCGATGGCGGTACTGCACCGTCTCGATCCCCTCGACCCGGCTCAGCAGTTCCGCCGCCGCGGTCAGTTCCTCGTCGCTGTCGAAACGGATCGTGTACCAGCGGTGAAGTCCGAATTCGCGGTGCCGCTGCTCGAAGCGGGCTTCGTAGGGGAATATCCGGACGAAGCGTTCGGTCCCGATGCTTTCGAGCACAAGGTCCATGTCGGCCACCCCCGAGCGGGTCGGCACTCCCCCGCTGCGCGTCACGGCCTGCTGCGCCTCTTCGATCCGTTCGGCCAGTTCGTCGGTGACTTTGACCGACAGACGGCCCGCAAGAGCTCCCTGCGGTGTGCTGACGATCGCCGCAGCTTCCTGCGGCGCAGTGTTTTCGGGTTGTTGCTGCGTCGAATCTTCCGCACAGGCAGCCGCACCGAGCAGGACCGCCAGCCATAGCCATCTCTTCATACTCCTATTTTTCATGCTGATTCTCTTGCTTTTTTTTCGGCCGGTTCGTTCCGGCAACGGATAAAGATAGGCATTTTCTCGCAAATATCATCGGCCGACCGCAAAAAAAACGCCTGCCAGCCCCGCCCTCAACAATTTTCCGGCACAGAATTTTGTTATTCAGGTCCGAACGACTATATTTGTCTGAACAATCCTTAAAAACCTGCAAATCATGAACCGGCTTTTCCGATACGTTCTTCTCGTCTGCACCTTGGCCTGCGGCTCGTGCAGCGGCGACAAAGAGGATATCGCACCCATCATCTCGCCCGCCATCGGTGCCGACATCGCCGATCTGGCCGGAGAGTGGCGTCTCTGCGCGTGGTCGGGCGGCAGCGATCTGAGCAAAGAGGTCTACCTGCGGCTCAATGCCGACCGAACCTTCACCCTCTACCAGAACCTCGTTTCGCACGGGTTCCAGCAGTTCGACGGTACCTTTTCGTTCGATTCGGCCAACGCCACTATCCGCGGGTCGTACAGCGACGGCACCTCGTGGGGGGGGGTGTACATCGTCGGTTCGATCACCCCAAATTCCATGCAGTGGCAGATGGTCGGCACCAGCGACATCGCCACCTACACCCGCACCGCCATTCCCGACCTGACCATCGAGCCCGCATCCCGGGCCGCACTCCCGGCTTGCAAGCCGTTCTTGTAGCGCACCCGATCGCACCCAAGCATAAAAGCAGAGCCGGTTCCCCGGTTCTGCTTTTTCGTTCGATTCCTTTTCGCCGCCTAAAAGGGTTTTGCTATCCCCGTCATGGCGAAGGCCGCAGCGCTGCGACAAAAATCAATTTTTCATTTTCTTCCTTACCCTCGGCTTTCCATGCTCTCGATAGAAGGATTCGTGGCCGTCACATCCTGTTCGATCTGTTGTTGCGTCGGGGCTTCGCCCGCCGCAGCCGGAGTAATCCGCTTCCCCGTCTCGGGCATGTTCTGCGTCACCACAGGCACCCGCATGGCGCATCCCGGGCGCGTATCGGCCGGGGTCATCCGGTCGTTCGGGCCGGACATCGGTTTGTTGCAATCGTTCTTTTCCATAGTCGTTTTTCTGTCGACTGCGGCAAAAAACGTACCGCCCCCCCCAAAAAAGGAATCAGGCGGGGTGCCGACAAATCGGTTCCCCGCCTGAAGATGCAGTTGCAGATTAGGATTAATAACCTTAACAACTAAATTTTTCGGAATACTGCAACTGCCGACAGCCCCGGCCCGCGGTTGCCCGCAAGGCCACGGCCGCCGCTGCTATTTCACTGCTTTGACAATCGCTTCGAATGCTTTCGGTTCGTTCATCGCCAGATCGGCCATCACCTTGCGGTTGAGCACGATGCCCTTGGCGTTGATCTTGCCGATAAACTGCGAATAGGTCATTCCCTGCGCGCGGACTGCGGCGTTGATACGCGTGATCCACAGCGAGCGGAACGTCCGCTTCTTGAGCTGGCGGTGTGCATAGGCAAACTGCAAGCCCTTTTCGACCGTGTTTTTCGCTACGGTCCAAACGTTTCCCCTTGAACCAAAGTTACCTTTGGCAAGTTTCAGAACTTTCTTTCTGCGTGCGCGCGACGCAACTGCATTGACTGAACGTGGCATAGTCTGAAATGTTTTTTAGAGAGCTGTCAGCGACGCGGTTCTCCCGCGTTCTTCGGGGCTGATTCGCTCCGCGGTTAATGATTGTCCCCCGGTTATTTGACCAGCAGGTTCTTGATTTTGGCCTCGTCGGCCGCAGAAACGGTCCCCGCATAGCAGAGGTTGCGCTTCTGTTTCGTCGTCTTTTTGGTCAGGATGTGACTGTGATAAGCGTGTTTACGCTTGATCTTTCCTGTGCCGGTGAAGGTAAAGCGTTTCTTCGCCGCGGCATTGGTTTTCATTTTCGGCATTGTCGTAAACAGTTATTTAGTTAAACATAGCCTGCAAAAGTACTATTTTTTTTGCATTCTGCAACCATTTTTCCGCGGGGAAATCAAATTTATTTTCGTATCTTTCGGAAACAATCGTTCAAAGCAATATTCGGAACCATGTCTCTGTTCTCGTTTTTCGGCCGCAGCCGGTCCAAGGCCCCCGTCTATCCCACCGACACGCTCACCTCGCGCGACGGCTGTCCGCTCACGCTGACTTTCTTCCGCCACGCTTCGTTCTCCATCCGGGTCGGCGAGCACCATATATATATCGACCCCGTAGGCAGCTTCCACGGATTGCCCAAGGCCGACCTCATCCTCCTGACCCATTCGCACAGCGACCATTTCGACCGCGCCGCCGTGGAGAAGCTCAGGACTTCGAAGACCGAGATCCTCAGCGACCGGACTACGGCCGAGGCTTTCGGCATGGAGGGGTACGTCATGCGCCCCGGCAGCATCGCCACACCGCGCGACTATGTCAAGGTCGAAGCCGTTGCGGCCTACAACACCACCAAGGATCGCCAGCAGTTCCACCCCCGGTTGCGGGAAGATTGCGGTTACCTGCTCACCATCGGCGGCTCTCGCATCTATGTCGCCGGCGATACCGAGCCCACGACCGAGATGAAGGCTCTGCGCGACATCGACGCGGCGTTCCTTCCCGTGAATCAGCCCTATACCATGACCGTCGACCAAGCGCTCGACGCCGTCAAGGCCATCAAGCCCAGAATCTTCTACCCCTACCATTACGGGCAGGTCGAAGAAAAAACCGACATCGACAGGCTCGTCCGCGAGGTCCGGGCCTTGGAATACACCGACATCCGCGTATTCCCTATGGAATAGCCACTTAGGCACATGCCCGCTCTGGGCGGACTTTCCCTTTCAAGGACAAAAAAAACAGGAACCTCACCGCGAGGTTCCTGTGCTTTTTTTCGAGCTTCGACCTATTCGGCCGTGGCTTTCTTGGGCTGGGCCTTGACCTTGAGCGAAGCAAGCCCCCGAATGATATTCTCGTCGCAGTTCTTGGCGGCATCGTAGGTCACGCTTACTTCCTTGGCGGCAACGTCGACCTCCACGTCCTTGACCCCCTTGCCCAGCGAAGGAATGTTGTTCATGATCTTCTGCGCACAATGGTCGCAATGGATATCGGTCGCGAAGACCGTCGTGACGGTTTTCTTCTCGGCCGCGGGTTTGGCGGCCATGGTCGTGCCTGCACCCAATGTCAGCGCAAGGCAAAGCATTGCAAGTTTTTTCATGGTTTTGTTTTTATTTAAGTTCATTTATGATGATCCGAAAAAGTCCCCGGCAAAAGCGCGCACTCCTCAGAATGACAAGGCAGCGAGCTAAGCCGCAGAATGTCATGTTGAGCGATAGCGAAACATCTGCATCGTCTGTCCGGTTATAGATTCTTCGCTACGCTCAGAATGACAAGACGAGAAAGATTCTTCGCTGCGCTCAGAATGACAAGCTACCTTTCACTTTTCACCTTTAACCTTTCACTTTTAACTTTTCACCTTTCACCTTAATAAAGGTTCCACCTCATGCCGATGTAGAATTTGCGGCCCATGAGCGGTCCCCACACGTTCATCGAGTTGAATTTCGCCGACCACGGATTGTCCGCGCCCTCGATCGGGTTTTTCTGGCGGTAGTCGGCTATGTTTTCGCAGCCCGCGTAGACGTCGAACTTGCCTATCTTGCGGCTCACTTGCGCAAAGAACATCGGGTAGCTCGGCGAGTAGTTGTCGTAGTCGGGCTGCCCGTCGGTTCCGAAGCGCGGCACCCGCGAGGGGCCGTTGAGCTGGGCCGTGGCATCGAACACCCAGCGGCGGAATTTGGTGGCGTACTGGATGTTGAGCAGCGTCTTGTAGCGGCTCACCAGCGGTCGTTCCACCCGTGCCGTCGTGCCATCGGGACGGTCGAGCGTCATCTCGCTGTCCGTGTAGCGGAACGTGGCGAAGATGTCGAGCCGCTCGACGGGCGTCCACGAGAAATCGACCTGATAGGTATCCGTATAGGAGCGGCCGCGCGTGTCGTAGATGTTGATATACTGCGGGTTCCATTCTTGGTCCGCCACCACTGCGTTGTAGAATTGCGTGCGGAAGTAGTCGAAACTCAGCGTCAGGTTGTCCTGTCCCAGCGCCGAGAAGCTCTGCGTCAGGCTTCCGCCCACGGTCAGCGCCTTCTCCATGCGGTCGAGCGCCCGGAAATCCGCCTCGCCGGCTCCGGTCCGGCCGTCGAAGATGATCCGGCGGCCCGTCGCCAGCATGCCGATGTTGTCCGTAACGACGTTGGTCGAGCGGTAGCCCAGCCCCGCCGAAGCGCGTAGCGTGGTGGTCGGCGTGATGTTCCACTTCACATGGCCGCGCGGCGTCAGGTAGAATTTGTCGTAGTAGCTGTTGTAGTCGCCGCGAACGCCCGCCACCAGCGAAAATTTATCCTTGATAGTATAGGTATATTCGGCGTAGGCCCCTGCTTCGTGTTCCGTGCGGTCGAGCCGGTAGAGCTCCGACGTCTGCCCGGCGATCCACGGCGTTTCGTTCAGCAGCTTCTCGCGCACGGCCGACGTGTGGCCCTGCAAACCGACGTTGAGCGACGAGCGATAGGTGAAGTAATGGGCATACATCAGGTTGGCCGACAGCGTGTTTTCGTTGCCGTCGTAGTCGTTGAGCCCGAAGTAGGCATCTTCGTCGAAATGGTCGAAGTCCACCACCAGCGCCAGATTGGAGCGCATCTCGTCGGCCTCTTCTTCGTCGTAGACCGACGGGCCTATGGGCGTTCCCAGTTTGAAGTAGCCGTTGGCGCCGCGGTTGCGGATGTGCGAGCCGTAGAGCGGCATCTCCGCGCCGGTCTTGTCCCAGTCCTCGTGCATCGCCTCGCGCATCGCGGCCGTGTTCTTGTAGCCGATCATGCCCCCGAGCCGGTTCTCCTGCACGAATTTCCAGCCCCAGCGCACTTGCGTACCGTTGTCGGCCGCATAGAGCCATTTGTTGGCCACATTGATCTGATCGGCTTTGGGCAGGTCGCGGAACCCGTCGTGGTTGTGGTCCATCTTGCGTACATCGGTGTCCATCGAGCCGTGGAGCAGGATGACCGTCGACAGTTTCTTATCGCGGGTCACCGGCAGCGCCGTCGTGATGTTGGCTTCGGGCCGCAGCTCGTCGTCCAGATAGAGGTTGACGAAGAGCCGTTCGTCGTCGGTGGGTTTGCGGTGCTCCAGATTGATCTGGCCCGTGATGGCTTCGTGGCCCGCCGTCACCGACGACACCCCTTTCGACACTTGGATCGAGTTGAGCCACATGCCGGGCGTATAGCTCAGTCCGTAGGGGGCCGAAAGACCGCGCATGATAGGACGGTTTTCGTCCAGAATCTGCGTGTAGGTTCCCGCCAGCCCCAGCATCTTAATCTGCCGCGCGCCCGAAATGGCGTCGCTGTAGCCCACCGTGACCGACGCCGAATTCTCGAACGATTCGGCCAGATTGCAGCAGGCCATTTTGCAAAGCCCGGCGAACGAAATCATCTCGCCCTTGAGAATGCCGTCGCGCTTGACATAGTTGCCGCTGAGCGTGCCCTCGACGACTACATCGTCCAGCGCCACACCCTCGCTCTGCAACGCGAACTCGGCGCGGGGCTCTCCCGCCGCCACTTGCAAAGTGTCGTTCAGATAGCCCAGATAAGCGGCTACCAGTTTGTCATAGTTCTTGACGCGGTGCAGTTGAAACGCACCCGTCGCATCGGTGCTCGCCCCCACGGTGGTCCCGGCCCAATAGACCGCGGCTCCGACCAAGGGCTGCCCTTCGGCATCGCGCACCGTTCCCCGCAGCTCCTGCGCAACAGCGGCTGCACAGAGAGCAAGGGACAAAAATGTAAGAAGGATTGTCTTGGCTTTCATCGATATTCCCTGAATCGGTTAAAACTGTTTTCCGGGCAGCCATCTGCTTGGAGACGCTGCCGTACACGGTTCTAAGCCAATACGGGAGGAGCTCGCAGCCCCGTGGCAAGAAGGCACGGAGCCTGCGGCAGCGGAACCGAAGGTGCCTCGATCCGCTCCTTGCGGAATTTGGGCGCCGAGAGCCGTGCGGCCTGCGCGGCGGCCAGACAATGCGGCAACGCCAACACCGCGCACTTGCAAGGCCGGGCATCGTCCGACACGGCGGTGTAGAGTTCGATGGCCGTGGAGTGGCGGTCGCAGGGACATGCCGCATGCAAAGCCTCGTCGATATCGAACGTCTCGGCGGCGTCATGCCCGTCGGCGCAGCAGAGGTGCTCCGCGGCGTGGGCCGGTTCCAGACATTGGCACGAGAGCGACCGGTACGCCGCACCGCCCGTCGCCAAAAGGTAGACGGCAAGCAACAACAACGCTATGTAGTTACGGGTTCTCATGACCATAGGGCGGTGTTTTCCCGATCGGCGGGAGATACCGTCCGACTGCAAAATTACAAAAATATCCGCAATCTCCAATAACCGAGCCGCAACCTCGCCCCGCCGGTCCGCCGGCTCCCGGTCCGCAAGCCGTCGCAAGGGGTTCTTTCTCATGGTTCTAACAAGCGCTGCGGCACAACAAACTTGCATTAATTTTTAATTTTTCATTCTTAATTCTTAATTTTGTCCTATGCAACCGGGCGACGAGAAAATATACGAGGTGTTGCGCCGTTATTGGGGTTTCGGCGAATTCCGGCCCGTGCAGCTGGAGATCATCCGTTCGGTGATGGCCGGGCGCGATACGCTGGCTCTGATGCCCACGGGCGGCGGCAAGTCGCTGACCTATCAGGTGCCGGCCATGGCCCGCGAGGGGCTTTGCATCGTGGTGACGCCCCTGATCGCCTTGATGAAGGATCAGGTCGACCGCTTGCGCGCGCGCCGCATCCCGGCCGCGGCCATCCATTCGGGGCTCTCGCCGCGGCAGATCGACATCGCCCTCGACAACTGCGCCTACGGCGACATGAAGTTCCTCTACGTGGCGCCCGAGCGCCTTGCCACCGAGGCCTTCCGGCTGCGGGTCGAGCGGATGAAGGTGCAGCTCATAGCCGTCGACGAGGCCCATTGCATCTCGCAGTGGGGCTACGATTTCCGCCCTTCGTACCTGCGCATCGCCGAGTTGCGCCAGAAGCTGCCCGGCGTCCCCGTGCTGGCGCTCACGGCTTCGGCCACCAAGCTCGTCACCGACGACATCATGCACCACCTGCGTTTCGCCGAGCCCCGCCTGCTGCGCAGCAGTTTCGCCCGCCCCAACCTTTCGTACAGCGTCCGCCATACCGACGACAAGAACGGCCAGTTGCTGCGGCTGGTCCGCAACGTCGACGGAACGGGCATCGTCTACGTACGCACGCGCGAGGGTACCGAGCAGCTCGCCGCACTCCTGCGCGACGAAGGCATCGCGGCCGCGGCCTACCACGGCGGGCTGCCCCACGCCGAGCGCACGCTGCGGCAGGACGAATGGCTCAGCGGCAAGGTGCGTATCATGGTGGCTACCAACGCTTTCGGCATGGGGATAGACAAGCCCGACGTGCGGTTCGTGGTCCACTACTCGATGTGCGATTCGCTCGAAAACTACTATCAGGAAGCCGGGCGGGCCGGACGCGACGGCGGGCGGGCCTACGCCTTGCTGCTGGTGGCCTCCGACGACCGCGACCGCATCGAGCAGCGCTTCCGGACCGAATTCCCGCCGCTGGACAAGGTCAAGGATATCTACGAGCACGTCTGCTCCTATCTGCAAGTGGGCATCGGCGACGGAGCCGGGGCTTCCTATCTGTTCAACATCCACGATTTCTGCGCCCGGCAGCACCTGTGGTCGGGTACGGTGGCGGGGGCGCTCAAACTCTTGCAGCAGAACGGTTACCTGACGCTGACCGACGCGCAGGAGAACCCCGCACGGATCATGTTCGCCATCCAGCGCGACGACCTCTACAAGCTGCGCGTGCGCCGCAGCGACCTCGACCACTTCATCCGCACGCTCCTGCGGCTCTACAACGGGGTGTTCACCGAGTTCCGGCCCATCGACGAGGGCGAAATCGCCGCATGGAGCGGCTACACCGTCGACAAGGTCCGCGAGTTCCTCAAGCGGTTGTGGCAGCTGCGCGTCATCCGCTACATCCCGTCCAACCGGGCGCCGATCCTATTTTTCAATCAGGAGCGGCTCCCGCGCGCCGACCTCTACATAGCTCCCGCGACTTACCGGCGGCGGCAGGAGCTCATGCTCGAACGTTTCGGGCAGATGCTTGCCTACGCCGCCAACCGAACGGAGTGCCGCAGCATGGTGCTCGAACGCTACTTCGGGTCGGAAGAGGCCGCCGCGTGCGGGGTCTGCGACGTATGTCTGGCCCGGCGGCGGGCCGAAAAGCAGCACGACCCGCTGGCCGACCGGGTGTTGGAGCGTCTTGCCGCAGGCCCGGCCGATGTCCGCGCGCTGACCGAAGCGATCGCCGCCCCGCCCGAACGGGTGGCCGAAGCGGTGCGCCAGTTGCTCGACGAAGCGAAAATCGCGGCCGACGAAGCGGGAAATCTGAGAATTATTCCGTAAATTTGTGGGAATTTTACACCCGATGTCTACGATCAACACCTTTACGGACAAAATCAGCAACGAACGGACCGCCCTGCTTCCGGCCATCGAGTTCCGGGGCGAAATCCGCATCGTCGACCACGAGCGCGACATAGCCGAGGCCTGCAAGTACCTTGCGCAGCAGCCCCTGCTGGGCTTCGACACCGAGACGCGCCCCTCGTTCCGCCCGGGCGTCGCATACCGCGTATCGCTCCTGCAACTCTCCTCGCCGGAGCGTTGCTATCTGTTCAGACTGAACAAGATACCGTTGGCCAAACCCATCCTGCAATTGCTCGCGGACCGCAACATCCTCAAGATCGGGGCCGACGTGAGCGGCGACCTGCGTTCGCTGCGCCAGATCCGCCATTTCCGCGACGGGGGATTCGTCGACCTTCAGACCATCGCTCCCGAATGGGGCATCGCCGAAAAGAGCCTGCGCAAATTGTCGGCCATCGTGCTGGGGCAGCGCGTCTCCAAGGCCCAGCGCCTGAGCAACTGGGAAGCGGCGGCGCTGACCGACAAACAGCGGCTCTACGCCGCCACCGACGCGTGGGTCTGCACGCGCATCTACGAACGGCTGCAACGCACGCCGAAAACCCGAAACAACTGACATCCAACCCCATGCGCGGCCCCTCGCCGCACCGAAAAACACTGCCATGACACCCCGAATTTACCTGCGCAAAGGCAAGGAAGAATCGCTTGCTCGGCGCCACCCGTGGATCTTCTCGGGCGCCATCGACTACATCGAAGCCGAAGAGACCCAGTTCGCCGAAGGCGCGCTGGTCGAAGTATACACCCATACGGGCGAATTCATAGCGCAAGGCCACTACCAGATCGGCTCGATCGCCGTGCGCGTGCTCTCGTTCGAGCGCGAAGCCATCGACCGGTCGTGGTGGATCCGCCGGGTGGCCGTGGCCTGCGACGTGCGCCGCACGCTGGGGCTCACCGACGACCCGCAGACCACCTGCTACCGCCTCATCCACGGCGAGGGCGATTCGCTGCCGGGGCTCGTGGTCGACATCTACGGTTCGACGGCCGTGGTGCAATGCCACTCGGTGGGGATGTACCGCGCGCGCCAAGAGATCAGCGACGCCATCCGCCAAGTCTACGGCGAGCGCATCACGGCCATCTACGACAAATCGTCGCAGACGCTCCCCTACAAAGCCGAGCTGGGAGCCGTGGACGGCTACCTGTGGGGCACGACGGACCATGCGTCGCAGGTCGTCTCCGAACACGGCGAGAAATTCGTGGTCAATTGGGAAAAAGGGCAGAAAACCGGTTTCTTTCTGGACCAGCGCGAAAACCGCGAGCTGGTGAAACGCTACGCCAAGGGCCGCACGGTGCTGAACACCTTCTGCTACACGGGAGGGTTCTCGGTCTATGCCCTCTCGGGCGGCGCCAAAGAGGTCTGTTCGGTGGATTCGTCGGAACGCGCCGTCGCCCTTGCCACAGAAAATATGCGGTTGAACTTCGGCGAGGGTGTACCCCACACGGAGGTAGCGGCCGACGCGGTGGAATACCTGCGCGACATAGGCGACAAATACGACCTGATCATCCTCGACCCTCCGGCCTTCGCCAAGCACCACAAGGTGCTGGGCAACGCCATGCAAGGCTACAAACGGTTGAATGCAAGGGCTCTGTCGCAGATCAAGCCCGGCGGAATCCTGTTCACTTTCTCGTGTTCGCAGGCGGTGTCGAAAGAGCTTTTCCGCACCACGGTATTCTCGGCGGCAGCCATCGCCGGGCGCAAGGTCCGCATCCTGCACCAGTTGACCCAGCCCGCCGATCACCCCATCAACATCTACCACCCCGAGGGCGAATACCTCAAAGGGTTGGTCCTCTACGTCGAGTAGGTTCTTCTGTCATTCCGAGGGGGTCCAGCCCGCCACGTCATTCTTCGCTCCGTCATTCTGAGCGCAGCGAACCGACGAACGAAGCATGCGCAGAGACTGCTTGCAGGCTATGCCGTGCAAGGAGGAGGACAACAAGCGCAGCGCAGTTAAGAATCTGTTCCACAGCATCGTCATTGCGAAGAGCACAGCGCAGTCAAGAATCCAATGTCCACAGATGTTTCACTGCGTTTAACATGACATACTGCTACCCTCTGTTATTCTGAGGGGCCCAGCCAGCCATGTCATTCTGAACACGTCTCCTTTTGTCATTCTGAGCGCAGCGAAGAATCTGTTTCACGCATTGTCATTGCGAGGAGCGCAACGCAGTCAAGAATACAATGTCCACAGATGTTTCACTGCGTTCAACATGACATCCGTCGCAGATGCTCTTGTCATTCTGAGGAGCCGTAGGCGACGAACCGACGAACGAAGCATGCGCAGAGCCTGCAAGCAGTCTCTGCCATGCAAGGAGGAGGAAAACAAGCGCAGCGCAGTTAAGAATCCGTTTCCCAACAAAGCAGATTCTTCACTTCGTTCAGAATGACATCCGCCGCTTCCCCTCGCGGGCCCGGCTGGGGCGGTCGCGCTTATCAGCGCGAGCCGGGCGCCGCGCAAAATATTATCTGTCATTGCGAGGAGCGCAGCGACGTGGCAATCCGAACAAGCGTGTAGCCCCTCGCACTGTGTTTTCCGCATTCCGAGGCCCTTATTGCAAAAACAAAAAGTCGTACCGAATTTATTTTCGATACGACTTTCTTGATAAAGTTGACTGCTCCGACTATTTGCGCCGTGCGTGCTGCTGGGCAGCCTCCTGCTGACGCAGAAGTTCTTCGTAACGCTGCTGGAACTTGGATTTCTTGCCGTTGGACTTCTTGGCGGCGTTGGCCGCCATGATAGCCTGAATCTTCCCGTCGTCGACCATGCGGCGGATAACGAGCGTCTGCCCGATCGTCAGCAGGTTGGAGAGCAGATAGTAGTAGCACAGGCCGCTGGCGTAGTCGTTGAACCAGAAAAGCAGCATCAGCGGCATCATGTAGACCATCATGAACTTCATACCGGCCATCTGCGGTTGCGACGAAGCCGTCTGCTGGTAGTTGTAATAGGAGTAGGCAAACGTCGAAAGACACATCAGCAGGGCGAACAGCGACACATGATCGCCGTAGAACGGAATCGAAAACGGCAGTTCAAGCACACTGTCGTAGGCCGACAGGTCGTCCGCCCAAAGGAACGATTGCCCGCGCAGTTCGATCGATGCCGGGAAAAACCGGAACATGGCGATCAGAATGGGCATCTGGATCAGCATGGGAATGCACCCGCCCATCGGATTGATGCCGGCTTTCTTGTAGAGTTCCATGGTCGCCTGCTGGCGTTTCATGGCGTCTTCCTGCTTGGGGTATTTCTTGTTGAGTTCGTCCACCTGCGGTTTGATAAGCCGCATCTTGGCCATCGAAACATAGCTCTTGTAGGTGAGCGGCGAGATGATAAGCCGGATCAATACGGCAAGAATCAGGATGATGACGCCGAAGCTCCCGATATAATTGCGCAGGAAGTCGAAGACTGGGATGACGCACCACCGGTTGATCCACCCGAAGATCCCCCACCCCAGCGGGATGAGCCGTTCGAGCGAGAGACGTTCGCCGTCGACCTCGACTTTGCGCAAGACCGAATACTTGTTGGGGCCGAAGTAGAACGCGAAGTCGTAGCCCTCGGTCTGTGCGTTGTAGGGCACGGCCATCTGGGCGGCGAAATCCTTCACGTAACCGCTGCCGGGCTGTGCCGTGGAGAACGACATATCGGCATAGGAGACGTTCTCGGGAGCGATGAAGACCGACGAGAAGAACTGTTGTTTGAAAGCGACCCAGTTGACCGCCGTGGTGACGTTCTTCGATTTGCTGCCGTCGCTCATGCCCAGTTCTTCGATCGACGATTCGCCCGGGAAACGGTAGGCCACGGTGGTATACATGTTCTCGTTCTTGAATCCGCGTTCGTTCTGGAAGGAGGCGTTGGACCATTGGATGCCGATGGACGATTGGTTGGCCATCTCGGGCGCCATGCCCGCCAGCCGCACGTTGAAGTCGACAAGGTAGTCGCGCTGGGGTGCGGCGCTATTATATATAAGGTATTCGTACTCGAGCCATGCCCCCTCGCTGACGGGCAGCCGCATGACCACCGACTGCGCCCCCTCGGCCGTCGTGCGGACCGGTTCGGCGGCAAAGGTGTAGTCGGCCGTGTTGACAGGCACGTTGTTGGCGCCGTTCTTCACGTAGAACCCAAGCGAGAAGCGGGCGCTCGCAGGGTCGAACAGTTCGACCTGTTCGTAGCGTTCGCGGCGCGGTCCGTGCTTGGTGTATTTTTTCAGGGCAACTCCCTTGATCTGACCGCCGCGCGTGGAGAAACGCACCGTCATGACATCGTTCTCCACGGTGAATTCCTCGGCTTGTGCGGCTGCGGCTTCGGCCAAGGCTTCGCCGATGAGCGATGCGCGCTGCTCCCGGATCGTCCCGGCAGCGGCCGGTTCGGAAGCGGCTGTCGGCTCCCGATTCTCAGGCGCATCGGCGGCAGGAACGGCAGGCGCCGATGCTGCGGCGACCGAATCCTGATAGGCCTGCCACTCGGCCAGCTCCTGCTGGTAGCGTTTCTGCTCGCGGCTGCTGTAGTAGGTGAAGCCCGCAAAAAGCAGAGCGATCACCACGATTCCTATGATTGATTTCTTATCCATCTATGAATTTGCGAAACTGACTTGTAACGAATTGTTTACTTTTTCTGCGCGTCGTGCTTCAGCGCGGCGGCCACGAACGCCACGAACAGCGGCGAGGGGCTCTGGACCGTACTCTTGTACTCGGGGTGGTACTGCGTGCCGACGAACCACGGGTGGTTCTCGATCTCCACCACTTCCACAAGGTTGGTGTCGGGGTTGATGCCTACGGCTTTCATCCCGGCAGCTTCGAACTGCTCCAGATAATCGCTGTTGAATTCGTAGCGGTGGCGGTGGCGCTCCGAAACGTTGAGCTTGCCGTAGGCGGCCGCTGCTTTCGAGCCTTTCTTCAGCTGGCAGGGATAGGCGCCCAAGCGCATGGTGCCGCCCTTGGCCGTGATGCCCTTCTGTTCTTCCATCAGGTCGATGACCGGGTGGGGCGTGGGCTCCATCTCGCTGGAGTTGGCATCGGCGATGCCGAGGACATTGCGGGCGAATTCGATCACGGCGCACTGCATGCCCAGACAGATGCCGAGGAACGGGATGCCGCTCTCACGGGCGAAGCGCACGGCTTCGATCTTGCCCTCGATGCCGCGGTTGCCGAACCCCGGGGCTACGAGTATACCGGCCATCTTGCCCAGTTGGGCGGCCACGTTGCCGCGGTCGATCTTCTCGGAATTGACGTAGTGCAGCTTGACCTTGCAGTCGTTCATGGCTCCGGCATGGATGAACGATTCGCAAATGGATTTGTAGGCGTCGGGCAGTTCGGTGTACTTGCCCACCAAGGCTATTTCGACCCGCCGCGACGGGTGTTTGACCCGTTCCACGAAATCGTTCCATGCAGCCATGTCGGGTTCCTGTTCGGAAGGCAGGTTGAGTTTGTCCAGCACCACCTCGTCGAGATGCTGGGCGTGCATGCGCAGCGGAACCTCGTAGATGGTGGGCACGTCGATGGATTCCATGACGGCGTTGGCGTCGACATTGCAGAACAGGGCGACCTTGCGCCGCAGGGCGGGCGTAAGCGGATGTTCGGTGCGCAGCACAAGGATGTCGGGCTGCAAACCGTTCTCCAGCAAGGCTTTGACCGAATGCTGTGTGGGTTTGGTCTTCAGCTCGCCCGAGGCGGCCATGTAGGGGATGAGCGTAAGGTGGACGAGGGCCGAATTGCGCGAGCCGAGCTGGTAGCGCAGCTGGCGCACCGATTCGATGAAGGGCAGCGATTCGATGTCGCCGACCGTACCGCCTATTTCGGTGATGATGACATCGTATTTCTTGGTCTGGCCGAGGAGTTGGATGCGGCGCTTGATCTCGTCGGTGATGTGGGGAATGACCTGCACGGTCTTGCCGAGGTATTCGCCCTTGCGTTCCTTCTCGATCACGCTTTTGTAGATCTTGCCCGTGGTGACGTTGTTGGCCTTCGAGGTGGGATGGTCGGTGAAACGTTCGTAGTGGCCCAGATCGAGGTCGGTCTCGGCGCCGTCTTCGGTGACATAGCATTCGCCGTGTTCGTAGGGGTTGAGCGTACCGGGGTCGACATTGATATAGGGGTCGAGTTTCTGAATGGTGACCGAATAGCCGCGCGCCTGCAACAGCCGGGCGATGGATGCGGAGATGATCCCCTTGCCGAGCGACGAAGCGACGCCGCCCGTCACGAAGATGTACTTGGGTTTGGTGAGTTTCATATGGATCGTTTGTCTTTGTTTCTCTCTATCGGTTGCCGGATTGTTCCTCGCGGGCCTGCCGGTCGATTTCGCGGAGTTTCCCGAGCGCCGCTGCGATTTCGTCGTGCAGGCGTTCGATCTTGGACTTCACTTCGGCAATCAAAGCCTCGGCCCCCTTGGAGCGGGCGAAGAAGCCGATGTTGTTTTCGAGTTGCGCGGCTTCCTGTTCCAGTTGGCGGATGCGGCCCGCCAGTTTCTCGCGTTCGGAGCGCAGCCGGTTGCCGCCCGCAGCCTTGAGCGAAGAGAGCTTCTCGCGGAAACGCTCCATCTGCCGGTCGCGTTCGGAGCCTCGCACCGTGCGGAACAGTCCGTCGACCACTTCTTTGTAGCGTTTCTGAACGGCGTCCTTGTGTTTGATGGGCACGAACCCGATCTCGCCCCACCGCCGCTGGAAATCGCGGATCAGGTCGAAACCGCCTTGTTCGATGTCGGCCGCCTGCATCTCGTCGAGCAAGGCGAGTTTCTTCTGCAAATTCTCTTCGTGTTCGCCGCCGACCGACGCGAAATGGGCGCTCTTGCGTTCGAAGAACTTGTCGCAGGCCGTGCGGAAGCGTTTCCAGACAGCATCCGAGTGGCGGCGCGACACTACGCCGATCTCCCGCCAGCGGGCCTGCAAGGCTATGAGTTCGTCGGTGGTCTTCTTCCACTCTTCGCTGCCGGCCAGCGATTCGGCCGCTTCGCACAGTTCGTTCTTGAGTTGCAGGTTATGTTCCATCTCGGTCTTCAGCCCGGCGTAGAAACGCCGCTTGGCGTCGAAGAACTTGTCGCAGGCGGTGCGGAAGCGTTCGTAGATGCGGGTGTTGTCTTTCTTGGGGGCGAACCCGATGCTCTTCCACGTCTGTTGGATCGCCAGCAGGCGTTCGCTGGCGCGGTTCCATTCCTTGCGCGAAGAAAGGGGTTGCGAGAGCAGTTCCTCGCAGGCGGCGCACAGTTCGGTCTTGAGTTCGAGATTCTTCTGCTGTTCGGCCTTGAGGTTTTCGAAATACTCCTGATGCAGTTTGTTGATGCGGGTGGAAGCCGCCCGGAAGCGTTCCCACAGGGTCTCCTTGAATTCGTTGGCCACAGGACCCGTCTCGCGCCATTCGTCGTGCAGTTTTTGCAGTTTGCGGAACGCCTCCACCACCGACGCTTCGAGCATCAGCGCTTCGGCTTGTTCGCAGAGGGCGATCTTCCGTTCGTAATTCTTCTTCAGGTCGAGGTCGCGCAGTTCCTTGTTGATCTTGATGAAATTGTAGAAATTCTCGACATGCAGATTGTAGGTCTCCCACAGATCCTTGACGTTGGCCTGCGGCACAAGTCCGGTCTCCTTCCAGCGGTTCTGCAATTCGCGGAACTTGGTGAAGGTATGGTTGAGCGTCTCGTCGGACGACACCAGTTCGCGGAGTTCGTCGATGATGGCAAGTTTTACGCGCAGGTTGTTCTCCTGTTCGGCTTCGAGCCCCGCAATGAATTCGTCGCGGCGGGTGCGGTATTGCTTGAAAAGTTCCTTGAACCGCGTTTCGGCATCGTCGACAGGGGCCATGAAAGCCTCTTCGGGTTCGCCCGATTCGACGAACGCACGGCGGGCCGTCTCGACCTCGGCGCGGCGCAGCCGGTAGAAGGCGATCTTCAGGGCTTCGACATCGCGACGGAGGGTCTGCACGGGCCGTTCGCCGAGCAGCCGCGCGAAGATGGCAAGCAGTTCGTCCTTGTCTTTGCCAGCGAACGTCTCGCCCGCCGCGGTCTGTGCTCCGGCTTCGTTCTCCTCGGCGGTCTCGCCTTCGATTTCGAGCCCGGCACGCAACGCGGCCAGCGCGGCGTCTTCTTCCGAGAAATCGACTTCGGGCAGCGCCGTCGGCTCCTCGCCCGCCGCTTCCGCCGCTTCGGCCTTGATCCGGGGACGGCGGGGCCGCGCTGCCGTTCCCGGGTCGGTCTCCGCAGGCGCATCCTCGTCGGATGCGGCGGGCACTTCCGGTTCGGGCGCATCGCCCGGCGTCGCGCCGGCAGGGGTCTCCGGTGCGTCCGGAGCGGTTTCGGCTGCGGCCGGTTCGCTTTGCAATTCGGCCGCAGGAGCGTTCAGAACATCTTCAGCCGCAGGGCTGACATGCTCCTCAGGAGCATGGAGAGCAGGATTTTCGGTAGCCATCTCGATAGCGTTTTTGGAATCTCCTCGCCACGAAGGCTGAGGAATCCTGCAAATATAACCATTTTTCCCATGCCGCCGCACGATTTCCGGGGAAAATTCGTATCTTCGCATAAGTGCTTTCCGCCAGCACGAACCAAAGCAAACCGAAGATGACGAAATATCGCATATTGTTGGTCGACGACGAAGCCGACATCCTCGAATTCGTCCGCTACAACCTCTTGCGCGAGGGCTACGAGGTGTTCACCGCCTCGAACGGGGCCGAAGCGTTGGAGACGGCCGCCCGCTGCCGTCCCCACCTGATTCTGTTGGACCGGATGATGCCCGTCATGGACGGCGCCCAGACTTGCCGGGCCATCCGCCGCGACCCGCGTTTGCGCAGTACGATCGTGGTGTTCATGTCCGCCTTGGGCGAGGAGGAGCAGCAGTTGACCGGGTTCGGCGCCGGTGCCGACGATTACTTGGTCAAGCCCATCCGCATGAAGCTCTTGGTGAGCCGGGTCAAGGCGATTCTCAACCGGATAGAGACCCGGCCCGCTCCGCCGCAGACCGCCATCGCCATCGACCGCGAGCGTTACACGGTGCGGTGCGGCGAGCGCGAGATCACCCTGCCGCGCAAGGAGTTCGCCCTCTTGGATTTGTTGATCTCCTCGCCCGGCAAGTTGATTCCCCGCGAAGAGATCTACGCCCGCATCTGGGGCCACGAGGTGGTGGTGGGCGACCGTACGATCGACGTGCACATCCGCAAGCTGCGGCAGAAGATCGGCGAAGGGCGCATCACGACGGTCAAGGGGGTCGGCTACCGCTACGAGCCCTGAGCGGGCGGCAGCTGCCGCCCCGCGGTTCGCCCTGCCTGCCCCATGCCGCCGCCCGTTCCGCACGATCCGCTAATTTTTCCGCCTGTTCGAACAAAATTTCTTCGGACCGCAACTATTTTTTTGCATAAATTTGCACGATCGTATAAATTTGCCTACATTTATGTTATCATTCGTTTCTTAACGTTATCAATTCATACTTAAAATGGTAATACTGGTACTCAACTGCGGCTCCTCGTCGATCAAATATCAGGTGATCGACATGGAAGCGGCATCGGGCAAACTGCTCGCAAAAGGTCTTGTAGAACGTATCGGACTGGCGGAAGGCGACCTGACGCACAAACCCGTCGGCAAAGAGCCCTTCGAGCTGCACCGCCCCATCCCCGACCACACGACGGGAATCGAACTGGTGATGGCGGCCCTGACCGACCCCGCGCACGGGGTCATCGGGTCGTTGGACGAGGTCAAGGCCGTAGGCCACCGCGTGGCCCACGGCGGCGAGTTCTTCCCCCAGAGTTGTCTGGTCAACGAAGACACCAAGGAGAAGATCCGTTCGTTGTGCCAGATCGCTCCGTTGCACAACCCCGCAAGTCTGGAGGGCATCCGGGCCATCGAGCAGGTGTTGCCGGGCGTGCCTCAGGCTACGGTGTTCGACACGTCGTTCCACCAGACCATCCCGGCCGTCAATTATATGTATGCCCTGCCCTACGAATACTACGAGAAATACAGGGTCCGCAAATACGGGTTCCACGGCACGAGCCATAAGTACGTCGCCCGCGCCGGCGCAGAGTTGGCCGGCATCGATTTCGACCGGTCGAAGATCATCACCTGCCACATCGGCAACGGCGGTTCGGTGACTGCCGTCGTGAACGGGCGTTCTTTCGACACTTCGATGGGTTTCTCGCCCCTCGACGGATTGGTCATGGGCACCCGTTGCGGGCAGGTGGACGCCAGCGCCGTCACCTTCATCGGCGAAAAGGAGGGCATGACCTACGCCCAGTTGGAGACCATGATGAACAAGAAGTCGGGCGTGCAGGGTCTGACCGGTATTTCGAGCGACATGCGCGACATCGACCGGGCTTACAACGAGGGCAACCCGCGGGCCATCCTCGCGCGCGACATGTATTACAATCGCATCAAGAAGTTCATCGGCGAATACGCGGCCGAAATGGGCGGCGTGGACCTGATCGTCTTCACGGGCGGCGTGGGCGAGAATTCGTGCGAAATGCGCGAGTCCGTATGCTCGGGTTTGGAGTTCATGGGCGTGCATTTCGACAAGAGCGCCAACGCCGGCGCCCGCGGGGTGGACAAGATCCTCTCGGCCGCTGATTCCAAGGTGAAGGTCGCCGTCGTGGCTACCAACGAGGAGTTGGTCATCGCCACCGATACATACAATCTGGTGAAATAACGAATAATCAATAGCGAACGATGAATTGTTGCGCCGGTCGCATCGTTCCGGCAAAGGCATAAAACCAAAACAAACAACCATGATTCAACATCTTACGGAAATCGTCGAAGAGGCCAGAAAGAAGGGCCGCAAACGGCTGGCCGTGGCCTACGGTCAGGATTCGCACACACTGGAAGCGGTCTACGAAGCCTACAAGGAGGGTTTGGTAGAGCCTACGCTCTTCGGCGAGAAGGCCGTCATCGAGCAGGTGTGCCGCGAGCACAACATCGACATCAAGGCTTTCAACATCGTCGACGAGAAAAGCGACGTGAAGTGCGTGCAGCAGGCCGTGGCGGCCGTCGTCGCAGGCAATGCCGACGTCCTCATGAAGGGTTTGGTCTCCACCGACAAGTACATGCGCGGGATTCTCAACAAGGATGCGGGTCTCTTCCCCCCGAAAGGCGTGTTGAGCCACGTGTCGATCTCCGAGATGCCTTGTTACCACAAGTTGCTCATCATGTCGGACGTGGCGGTGATTCCCCTACCCGATTTCAAGCAGAAGATGAAGCAGATCGCTTATCTGGCTCAGACCGCCAACTTGTTGGGCATCAAGACCCCGAAGATCGCTTGCATCGCTCCGTCGGAGCAGGTGCTGCCCAACGTGATCTCCTCGTCGGAGGGTGCGTTGCTCGCCAAGATGGGCGACCGCGGACAGTTGGGCAACGTCGTCGTCGACGGTCCGTTGTCGCTCGACGTGGCTTTGTTCAAGGAGGTCGCCGAGCACAAGAAGGTCAAGGGTTCGGCCGTGGCCGGAGACCCCGATTGCCTGCTCTTCCCCAACATCGAGTCGGCCAACGTCTTCTTCAAGTCGACCACCCATTTGTGCGGCGGCGAGTTGGCCGCCATGGTCATGGGTACCAAGGTTCCGTGCGTGCTCACCTCGCGCGGCGACAGCAGCAAGACCAAGCTCTATTCGATCGCGCTGGCCTGCTTGGCCGCCAAATAAGAGTTGTTTGCGGTTTGCCCCGGGTTCCTTCCTCTGCGGTCGGAACCCGGCCGCTGCCGCAGACGCCGCACCGGTGCGGCAACGGGCGCCCGGGCCCCGAAAACCCGGACCACTCACCCCCAAGAACCGAGACATTTATGGGCTACAAGATTTTAGCTTTGAATCCCGGCTCCACTTCCACGAAGCTCGCCCTCTACGACGACGAGCAGCCTTTGTTGGAACTGACGTTGCGCCACTCGACCGAAGAGGTTTCGCGTTTTACGGATGTCATCGACCAGCTCGACTGGCGCCGCGGACTGATCCTCGAAAGCCTGCGCAGCAATGGCTTCGACCTCAAGGAGTTGTCGGCCGTCATCGGCCGCGGCGGTTTGATCCGCCCCGTGCCGGCAGGCGTCTACGAGGTCAATTCGCGCATGCGTTACGACTTGCGCAACGCTCAGATGAAACACGCGTGCAATTTGGGCGGATTGCTCGCGGCACAGATCGCCCACATGGCCAAGGTCAAGGCTTACATTGCCGACCCGCCCGTGGTGGATGAGATGGACGACGTGGCCCGCATCACCGGCATGCCGATGTGCCCGCGCAAGCCCATCTTCCACGCGCTCAACCAGAAAGCCATCGCTCGTTTGCATTGCCAGCGCAAGGGTCTCGTCTACGAGCAGTCGAATCTCGTCGTGGCCCACATGGGCGGCGGGATCTCCGTGGCGGCCCACCGGCAGGGGCGCATCGTCGACGTGAACAACGCGTTGGACGGCGACGGGCCGTTCGCTCCCGATCGCGCAGGCAACATCCCCTCGGCCGAGTTGATCAAGGTTTGTTTTTCGGGCAAATACACCAAGGACGAATTGTTGAAGTTCATTTCGAGCAAGGGCGGTTTGGTGGCGTTGCTCGGCACCAATTCCGTGATTCAGGTCATGGAGCGCATCGGGCAGGGCGACCAGCGGGCCGCCAAGGTGCTCGACGCCATGTGTTACAACATTGCCAAGCAGATCGGCGCCATGGCGGCCGCCATGGCCGGAAAGGTCGACGGCGTCTTGTTGACAGGCGGCATCGCTTACAACGAGTCCATCGTCGAGGCTATCCGTCAGCGTTGTTCGTTCATCGCTCCGGTGTCGGTCTACCCCGGTGAGAACGAGTTGGAGGCCTTGGCCATCAATGCGTTGGTGGTGCTTCGCGGCATCATCGAGCCCAAGAAATACATGTAGCGGCACTCGCTTCGTCCAATTAGAAAGGCGGGCCGGGGGAAATCCCCGGCCCGCCTCGTTTCGCGGCCTGTCGTCCGACTGCGCCGGACCGCAGGCCGCTCCGCGTTCGGGGCACCGGATGGGTCAGCGTTCTTCGGCATCGTAGTAGGATGCCAGCGCATAGAGGTTGTCGTGCAGCGATTTCATCATCGCAAGATATTGGGTATAGGGTTGATATTCCACCGACACCACTCCTTTGTTGGAGCCCTTGCCGCTGCTGTAGCCGTCGGCATATTCGAAGTGCATCCACCCCGCGCAGCGGCGCGTCTCCAGCAGACGCAGGCAGAAATTCTGGTAGAATTCGCCGCGGTTGCGTTGGGTGCGGACCAGCCAGCCGCCGCCGTCGGTGTTGACATAGGGGCGTCCCTTGTACGAGGCGTCGGCCGCCTTGACATAGAATTCGGAGACGATGAACGGTCGTTCGCCGCACCACGCCGCAAGGTTGTCCATGTAGGCGGGTTCGGGTTGCCAGCGCGAATAGTAGTTGAGCGACACCACGTCGCAATAGCGGGCGCAGGCTTCCACGATCCCCTGCGCATATTTGCTCCAGTCGTGCAGGCGCGCGCCCAGAATCAGGTGGTTGGGGTCGGCTTTGCGGACCGCTTCGGTCGTGACACGGAAATAGTGGTCGGCCACCTCGGCGCGGAATTTTTCGCGGTGGACTTCCGTGATGGCGGCTTCCGAAGCGATCCCCTCGCGGGTCATGAAGGCTTGCGCAAAGTCGCGGGCTCCGCTGTAGTCGTCGGGCAGCGAAAGGAAGTGCCGGAGTTCGATGCCGAGGGTGGAGCTGGAGTTCTCATAGGCCACGAAAGGCAGTTCGTTGTCCAGATAGTAGCCGACAAAATGTTCGTCGTCGCGGAACAGGGCGCATTTCTCCTGCGCCAGCTGCTCGATGTATTCCTCGAACTTGGGTTCGAAGGCAAGCACCAGCCGGTTGTACTTGCCCGTGTCGAAACTCTTGTCATAGCCCAACTTCGTGGTCATGTCCCACATGAAGGTGCGCAGCAGGTAGAGGTTCTCGCCGTAGGCCAGTTTGCGGCGGCCCGTAAGGCAGCCGGGCACCGTTTGTTCGGGTGCAAGCAGGTTGGTGCGGATGTCGTCGGGGAAGCGGGCGATGCGCTTGGCTCCGTAGGAGATGTAGTTGAAGCCGTTGGCCGCAAGCAGGTTGCCCGTCTCGGCGCTCCATGCGGCGTCGGACGCAAAACGGGCTTTGTAGCCCGCCTCGTGTTCGGCCGTGGGTACGTCGTCGATGTCGTAGGGATGGACATGTTGCGTGCCGCGGAGAATCGCCGCCCCGCCGTCGGGGTCGAGGAAGTACCAGCGGCCGTCGACCTTGCCCACCCGGAAAAAGCCCTCGGCGCCGCGCACCGATACAGGTTCGCCGCCGTCGAGCCGCCCGCCCCACGGGGTTTCCACATGGAAATCGACAGGCCGGAAGCGGTTCATGCCCTCCACGGTGCGGGTCTGCGTGGCGTCGGCGATCTCGCCCCCGGCGATGGCCTCCGCAACGGTCCAGCCGCGGAACTGGCCGTTGACCAGTCGGCAGAATTCGACCTGCGAGAAGGTGTATTCGGGCAGATCGCCGGGTCCGGGTCGTTCTTCGGCGCCCGGGGCTGGGTCGTCGGCACAGGCGAAAAGGGCCGCGCAGGAAAGCGCGCAAAGCATGGGAAGGATCGGTTTCTTCATGGTGCTAAAACGTTTTAACAGGTTCATATTGTCGTTGGTTTTTTTGTTGGTTTTCGGACAGAAGCCGCAATAGCGCGGCAGCATAGCGGGCTCCCAGTTCGCGCTGGCCGGCGGCCGAGAAATGGGGATCGGTCTCGTCCCGCATGGGTGCGAGGCCCTCGGACGAAACGCAGGCCGCATAAGGCAGCCGCAATGCGCGGAGCATGGCGTTGAATGGCTCCGTACCCTCGGGCCGCCCGGTCCAGTTCCACCGGGCGATCTCGCCGAAGACGAACGGCAGCTGCGGGTCACCGACTTCGGCACGCAAGCGCCCGACGAGCTCCCGCAACCGGGCTTCGTAGCGCTCCGGATGGCGGGCATCGGCTTCGCCCTGATGCCACAACACGGCGACCACGTCGCCCCACTCCTGCGCAGCCCGCAGTCGGACCAGCGCCGAATCGAGCAGGCGGCCGTCGGAGCCTGTCCACTCGCCGATGGAACTGCCGCCGCGCGCGTTGACGACGAGCCCTACGGGACGCCCGGTCGCGGCGGCGAAGGCGGCGGCGAAACTGCCCGCAGGCCCCACGCGCTGCATGGAGAGCTCCTTGCGAACCGACGAATGACGGTTCAAAGGCTCGACGGCAGGTTCGAAACACCCGTCGGCATTGAACAGAAAGACGCCGGGCAAGGTATCGCGCGCAGCAGCGTCGAACGCCCCGCGCCCGGCCATGTTGGACTGCCCGATGCAGAGCACGATCTGCAACCGCTGCGGCTGGGCGGCGAGCCCCGAGGGCAGGCACCAAGCGAAAACGAAGAAGAGGAAACGTCGCATGGCGTCAATGGTTGCGGTAGATGCGGATGGCGTTCAGCACGGGTTCGCCCTCGACGGGAAGAAAGTCGATGCGGATGCCCTGCCCGTCGTGGACCACGACCTCGGCCTTGCGGACCAAGGCGCGGGCGAACCCGGCTTCGTCGGCGATGGAGAAATTCTCCAACAGTTTGGAACCGTTGATCGCCACGTCGAAACGGCGCCCCCGGTAACAGGTCCCGGCGTCGTCGGCCCCGAGGTTGTAGGCCAAGGCTTCGCGCTCGCCCTCGGCATCGAGTTCGGCCCAATGGAAGTAGACGGAATAAGTACCGTCGGGCACGTCGGCGCGGAACTGCTCGATGCCGACGCGCTGGGTCTGGAAGAGGGCGTTGCAGTCGGTGCCCTTGATGTCGGCCGCCGACCCGAGCCACCCCGTACCCTCGCGGCGCAGAGGACGTCCGCCGACGTAGCCCCAGCTGCCGGGGCTGTAGGGCTGCTCGGGAATCCACGCTGTACCGGCCGTGCGGTCGTCGAAGTAGCGGGGCGAGCCCAACATGACGCAGAGCTCGGAGAACTCGCGCGGCGAAGCCTTCATCAGGCGGAAATCGACGGTCAGGGCGTCGGTGTGCGACCCGGCCGTGGCGACGAGCCTGTTTTCGCCGTCGACGAACGGCACGTCGAACATAGCCACCCCGCCCTCGGGCTTCTTGGTGGCGAGCTTGCGCCCGTTGTGGAACAACGTGACGGCCGGCCGGTCGGAGAAGACCGGAACGGGCTGCGTCGAGCGGCCCCGGCCGTCGTCGGCCCCGCCGCGGTTCTCCCAGCGCCGATGGCCGATCAGCAGCTGCGGCCCGGCCAGCCGGGCCTTATAGAAAAGGTAGGTGTCTTTGGGTTCGCGGTCGAGCCCGGTGAGCCCCTTGAGGTTGACATGGGGCACGGCGTCGGCGCGCGGCTCGGAATAGAAGCTGTTGAGGTTCCAGACCGACGACCCGGCGACGAACGGACGCCGCATGATCTCGCGCAGGTAATGCCGATGATAGACGAGCCCGTACTCCTGCGAAAAATCGAACTGCTCGGGGGCGAACGAGTGGACCCGCTGATCGACGTCGGCCCCGTACTCGGTGACCATCAGCACCTTGTCGGGATACTCGGCGTGGAGCCGGTCGAGGATCTTCTCGAACCGGGTGATGTCCTTTTCGTACCACCCCTGATAGAGGTTCCAGCCCTGAATCATGGGGATGCAGGTGAGCCCGGCAGCGGCATAGGCTTCGGGCGCGTTGTGGTAGGCCATCATGGTATAGCGCGAGGGGTCCTCGGCCCGCACGGCATCCTCCAAGGCCCGGGCGACGCGCTCGACGGCCTTGTAATAGGTCGCCAGCCGCTCCGGATCCTTGTAGGGCGGCCGAAGCAAGACCTCGTTCATGTAGGCCCAAATGATCACCGACGGGTGGTTGAAATCCTGCCGGATCATCTCGCGGACCATGCGGACGCAGTTGTCGAGGAAGGCGTCGCTCTCGGTGACGGCGTTGACAACGGGAATCTCGACCGACGCGAGAATGCCCAGCCTGTCGCACATTTCGAGCACGACGGGGTCCTGCGGATAGTGGGAAACGCGCAGGAAATTGCCGCCCATCTGCTTCAAAAGGCGGATGTCGCGTTCGTGCATGGCGTCGGCGAGGGCCCAGCCGCGCCTTTCGTAGTCCTGATGGCGGCAGGTGCCGACCAGTTTGCGCGGACGTCCGTTGAGCGAGAACCCCTTGTCGGGATCGAACTCGAACCACCGGAGCCCCAGCGGGTCGGATACGCAGTCGAGTTCGGTGCCGTCGGCGTCGATTATGCGCGTGAGAACACGGTAGAGGTTGGGAGCGTCGAGGTCCCACAGCTGCGGATCGGCAATGCGGATGCCCCGGCAAAGGGGCTCGGCGGTCTGGCCGGGCGCAACGACAAACTCCTGCTCCGCCCGGGCGGCCTCGGAACCGTCGGGGGCGAAGATGCGGTGCTCGACGCGCACCCGGGCCTCGCGGCCGGAGCGGTTGGCCACCAGCGTGCGGATGTCGACCTCGGCCGACTGCGCCGTGACGCGGGGCGTGGAGAGGTAGACGCCCGAAGAAGCCATGTCGGTGGGGGCGATGTGGATCTTATCGGTGAGCAAAAGGCCGACATCGCGGTAGATGCCCCCGAAGAAGGTGAAGTCGGCCGAGAGGGGCGGCATGTCGGGGTCGTGGCGGTTGTCGGCCTCGACGGCCACGAGGTTCTCGCCCGGGGCGACGAACGGCGTGATGTCGACGACGAAACGCGTGTACCCGCCCGCATGCTTCCCGGCGAAATGGCCGTTGACCCAGACGCAGGCGAACTGGTCGACCCCCTCGAAACAGAGGTAGACCTGCCCGGCCGCGGCGGCTTCGGAGAGGAAGAAACGCTTGCGGTACCACCCCGGGCCGCGATAGAAGCCGGGCTCGTCGTCGTCGGCATCGGCGGCGTTCCACGTGTGGGGAATGTCGACCGTCTCCCACGCGGCATCGTCGGCCCCGGGCAGGAACGCCCCGTAAGGCGAACCTTTCGAGAAGCGCCAAGCCTCGTTGATGGTATAGCGCTCGCGGGCGGCGAGCGGCGCCAGCGGCATCAGTGCGAAGAACAGAACGGAAAGGAATCGTATCATAAAATAGGATCGTTAAAAGCAACGGACAAAGGCTCGCCGGAATAACGGACCTGCCGCACGACGGGAGCGCAGCCGGGGCGGAACAGCCGCAGGGTCAGCTCCTGCACGCAAGCCATCCCCTCGTAGGCCCCCTCGCGGCGGGCTATGCGCAGCACGGACGCGGCATCGTCCCACTCGAAACGGACAAGAGCATGGCGGCCGTCGAGATAACCGAAGCCGTCGCCGGAATCGTCGTAGAGGTCGAAACGGGCGTCGGCCCCGGCATAGATGCGGATTTCGAGCCGCTCGTCGGGGCCCTCCATGACGGACTGCTTAGGCTCGCCGAGAGGCACGATCGAGCCGCCGCGCACATAGAGGGGCAACTCGGTGAGGTCGCAAGCCTTGGCGACGCATGCGCCGCCGCGGTGAGCCCGACCCGTGAAGAAATCGTACCACCACGCCCCCTCGTGGCGCGGCAACAAGGTGGCGACCTGCTGCTGCCGGGCTCCGGCAGGCATGGGGCGGAAGACGGGCCGCACGAGCAGCGCCCCGCCGAAGAGGTAGGAATCGTCGGCCGCGGCGACGGCACGGTCGGCGGGAAAAGCCATGCCGAGGGGCTCGAACATGGACGCGTCCTCGGCGGCGACGCGGCGGGCGGCGGAGTAGATGAAAGGCATCAGGCGGTAACGCAGGTCGATGTACTTGAGCTGGTTGCGGTAGAAGAGGCTCTGCTCGCCGCCGAACTGCCACGGCTCGCGCGGCACGTCGGTGCCGTGGGCGCGGAAGATGGGCAGGAACGCCGCGAACTGGAACCAGCGGGCGTAGAGGTCGAGGTAGTCGGGGTCGGCCAGACCGCGGGGATAGGGTCCGCCGTTGGTGCTGACGAAGAACCCGCCCGCATCGAAAGTCCACCACGGAAAACCCGAAGCTGAGAGCCCCGCCCCGGCGGCGAGCTGCCGCCGGAAACTGTCCCACGAAGCGACGACGTCGCCCGACCAGACGGCGGTGCCGAAGCGCTGCTGCCCGGCGAAAGCCGACCGGGTGAAGAGGAAAGGTCTGCGATCGGGCTGCGCGGCGCGCAGGCGGCCGTAGAGGTCGGCCATCCAGACGAGCGAATAGGCGTTGAGGTAGCGGTGGAAAGGCCCCCAAGCGGTCTGCCCGGCCGCCTTGGAACGCGCCTCCTGCCGCCGCTGGGTGAATCCCTCGCGGAACGAGGGCTCGGTGGCGTCCATCCACCAACCGTCGACCCCGGTAGAGAGGAGCCCGCGGCTGAAGTGGCGCCAAACGATGTCGCGGCCCACGGAATCGAAGGCGTCGAAAACCTTGTAACCGGCCCACGTAGGCTCGTCGAACAACGCCCCGGCCTGCTCCAACTCGCGGTAAACGGCCGTCTGCGGCCCGAACCCGGGCCAGACCGAAAGCATGAGCCGGACGCCGTAATGCCTGTGCAGGCGGTCGATGCGGGCGGCGGGGTCGGGAAAACGCACGGAATCCCACCCGAGGGCATTCCACTGCGGCCTGTCGCCCCAATACTCCCAGTCCTGCACGATGACGTCGAGGGGAATGCGCCGCCTGCGGAACTCCTGCACGACGCTTTCGAGCTCGTCGAACGACTTGTAGCGCTCGCGCGACTGCCAGAAGCCGAAGACCCATTTGGGCGGCAGCGAAGCGGCCCCGGTGAGCTCGCGGTAGCCGCGCACGCAATCGGCCGGGTCGTCGCCGCGCACGAACCAGTAGTCGACGGCATCGCCCACCTCGGAGACGAACTCGAAGCGGTCGCCGCCGTCGCGGAACTCGGAGGCCGAATAATTGTCCCACAACAAGCCGTAACCGCGCGACGAGACGAGGCAGGGGTTGGCGATCTCCTTGTTGGCCTGCAAGAGCAGCACCGTATCGCGCTTATGGTCGACGCGCCCGGTGCGGTACTGCCCGAGCCCGAAGAGCGATTCGTCGGGCGAAGTGCGGAACGACTGCGCGACGGCATAACAAGCCTCGCCGCCGACGGTGTCGGGCACGAGCGAGCGCGCGTCCTCTTCGAGCAAGGGCTGCTCGGAAGCGGGATCGAAGAACGAGAAACGCCCCGACGCACGGTCGTAGCGGACCTCCAACTGCGAAGTACGGAACAGATAACCCTCCCTGTCGGAACGGCACCGCACGTCGACGGGAGCGTCAGCAGGGACGGTGACGAGCCTGCGGGTGACGAGCCGGGCGCTGTCGGGCCGCACGAGGATGCGCACGGCCCTCCCGGACCGGAATTCGACGGCGCAGGCCATACCCCGGTCGTCGAACCGGAACGTATTGCCGTCGCGGCGGGGGCCGCCGCAAGCGCAGGCGAGAAAAGCCGCGGCGAAAAGGAATGCTTTGCAGGTCATCGGAACAAAGTATAGTGGAACGAAACGTTGCGCACCCGAACGGGCCCCTTGAACATGAAGGTGAAGTTGGAACCCATGTCGTAGAGCACGTTGCCGGGAGCCAGCTCGACGCGCACGCGCTTCCAACGGCCGGAACCGCCGGTGGGGAACTTGGCCACGGTGGCGAACAACTCCTTGGGGGCGCGGTCGGTACGCGAATAGACGAAAGCGAAACGCTCGTCGGGAGCACCGTCGAAGAACTCGAATTCGAGGCAACCGGAATGGGTGCGGGCGGTCATCAACGGCCCGAGCGCCCACGCGGGGAAGTAAACCTTCAACTCGGGATCGGCGCTCCGAACCCCGTGCAAAGGCTCGCGGCTGAAACGCAAGTCTGATTCGGCGAGGTCGAGGGAACGGGCTTTCAAACCCTTCTCCAATGCCCCAAGAGCAGCTTCGGCCTCGGCAAGCGACTGCCGGGCATCGGCGTAATCGGCGCGGGCGATGCTCAGAGCGGCGCGGTCGAGCAAGGCATCGGCTCCGGCGGTCTTGCGCCGGGCGGCGGCGAGCAAAACCCCGCGCTTCCGGGCTGCAAAAAGCCGCGCGGGCAACTCCAGACCGGAAGAATCGGGAACGACGCCCTTGAACGCCGCAGCGCAGCGCAGCGTGGTGCGCAACTCGCGGTCGCCGTTTTCGAGCGTGGGCTCGATCTCGTGGCCCTCGGTATAATCGCTCCACGAAGCGATGAAAACCATGTCGAGACTGTCGCGCGAATCCAGACAAAACCGCCACAGCCGCTCGTAGGTGCGGCCCCCGTCGCGGGGGATGAGGTAGAAATGCTGAGCCCCCCACCCTGCGCACCCGCGGTTGTCCATACCGGGAGCGACGAAACCGGCCTTGACGCTGTAGGCGGGGTCGGAAGCGAGCCACACCGAATCGCGGAACGGCTTCATGAACTCGACGCAGTCGTCGGGCGAAGCCCAATGGTCCCACTCGGCATGGGCTTCGTCGCGGGGCCGGACGCGGGCGGGCAGCCACGGAGCGGGAACCGCCCCGAGCCTGCGCCAAGCCTCGATGTCGGGGCTCCACCGCACGGGCTCGTAACGGTCGCCGACGAGCCTGCCCCACTCGGCCCACCGCCGCAGGACGACGGGACGCGGCTCCCCCTCGGGGAAACGGACCTGCGCCACGGCGCGGGCATACTCCTCGGGCGAAGCCCCGGGCCCGAAGAGGTAGAAGACGGGCCGCCCGCCGACGCGGGGCGCGGTGGGACCGGAAAGGACGCTGTCGACCAGATACTGGTAACACCGGGCGTAGTGGTCGGTCTTCTGCTCGCGGGTGACGATATGCGGGTGCAGGCGCGTGATCCAATCGTAGTAGAGCCAGCCGTCGCACCAATTGACGCCGATCTCGAAACCGTACTTGGCGGCGACGGGCTGCATGGCGCGGAGCAAAAGGTCGTTCTCGTGGCCCATGAAACCCCACTCGACGAAGAAGCCGTCGATCCCGGCGGTCTTGGCCGCGAGGATCCGGTACTCGATGGCGTGGGGGTCGAGGTCGGACTGCATGCCGATGGCGGGAGAAGCCACGGCAGCGAGGTCGCGGCGCCCGAGCGAATCGCAAAAATCGGCGTTGTAGCAAAGCCGCTGGCGGCCCGTGGCCGACTTGTGCGTATCGGCGTGCATCTCCCAACGGCCCAGCTTGCCGTCGTGGGCGCGCGTATAGCGCACGCCGTGGTAGTCGGCGTAGACTTTCTTGCCGTTCTGGGCCGAGAGGGACAAAACGCCGCAAAGCGCGGGCAACAAAAGCAGGCGGAAAGGATTCATACGAAACGAAATCGGGAAAAAACGGGGAATCCCCGGGTCCCTGCGGACCCGGAGAATCCCGAAAAACTACTTGCTACTGCTTGGGAAACTTGATGGCGACGGTGACCGTAGACTTCTGGGTATCTTTCGCAGCACCCGTTTCGGTCGTATACGACACGATGTTCACCACCTTGAGAATACCGACCCTGTTACCCCCAGCAGATGACTTACCGCCGGTCTTGAAAGCGATCACGTCGCCGACGTTCGCATCAATTCTGGACGAAGTCAACTGCCCGGCAATGACCTGCTCGGAGATCGTTGCGACCGTAGCGCTGTCGAAGTCGATGTCGTTGCGAAGCTGGTAGCGGGTCAGAACGGCTGCCGGAAGATTGCTCAGCGTACGCCCGTCCGCCACCTTATACTCGCTTTTCTTTTCGCCGTCGGGAGAGTAGATGCGGAAGGTCTTGTTACTCATGTTGTAGTAGCAAATGTCCACGTCGGCGCTTGTGGAAGTAGCATTATCAAGCACCTCGGTCATAGGCAAGGTGGTCATATACTTGAGCGAGAAGAGCGAATAGACACCCGGCTGAGAGGCATTTCCATCGGTAAAGCCTATGGACCCGATTATCGCATCCTCGACGAACTCCATGCCGACGATAGCCTTGATGTCGACGGTCGACGAACGGCCGACATTGTCGGTGACGACGGCCCGGACGCCGGAAACGTCATCGGTAAACTCAATCTGCTCGGCGAAAGCGAGCTTGTTGAGCTTCTCGGCATAGGTTTTCGTCAACACGGGCTCGGAAGCGACCGTCTTACCCTTGCGCAGGAACAACTCAACCTTGACCACCCCGGCCATGGACTCGATGTCCAACGCCACGGCCTTGCTTTCGTCGCGCTCGGCGACGATAGTTTCGGTGGCCGGCGTGACGGTGGGCGGCGGCACGGTCTTATACTTGACAGGGAGCGAGACGATGCGCACCTGATCGTAGCTGTCGACGGCCCGCACGCGGAAACCGCGGTCGTTCTCGCCGTAGGCAATCAGTGCGTCGAACTCGTAACGCACCCACGGATCAGTATCGCCGCCCGTGACGGTACCGCCGTACTGGGTCTGCCCCTCGGTGGAGACGCGGAACATCTCGATGCTCTTGAGCGCCACTTCGCTGGTGACGACGAAATGGGTATTAGGCAAGTCGCCGCCCACGGTCTCGTCGTAGGTCCAACTCTCGGGCGTGAAGACGATCTGCGGGGGCTCGACGATGTCGACGATCTCGATGGGCAGCTCGGCCTCGGCCGAACGCCCGAGCAAATCGACGGCTGCAACGACGGCCGCCACGTAATCGGCCTTGTAGGCAATCGACTCGGCAAGGCTGTAGCTGTTGCGGTCGAAGAACTCGGTGACGGTCGTCACGGGCACCTCGCCGCCCTCGGCGGTGCGGATCGAGAGCGAGACGCTGCGCAACCCGGTCTCGGACTTGACGACGGCGATGACGGGCAGGTTGTCGACCATGTTGAGGTCGGCCACGAGCGTGTCGTAGGGATAGGCCACGACGGGCTTGGCGGCCGAGGGGTCGAGCCCCTCGTCGTCGGAACAGGCCGCCAGCGACACGGCGGCGAAGCACCATGCCAGCAAGGATATGATTAAATGCTTGTTCATAAGGAATTCGGTTTTAAGGTGGGACGCGCCTACTTCTTGTAATAACAATAGTTCTCGAAGACGTGCACGACGCCGTTGGTGGGTATGATGTTGGAGCTGACGGCCAGCCGCATGGGCGAGGAACCGTTGCTGCCCGTGTCGTTGACCACGATCTTTCCGGCGTCGGCCATCCACGGGTTCTTGCGCGTGAGCATGGTCATCAACCCCTGCTCGCCGCGCCGGAGCGTGAGCACGAAGATGGGCTCGACGGGCAGATCGCCGTAACTGCTGTAGACACCGTCGACGATGTGGTAGAGCAAGAGGTTGCGCACGCTCTCGGCCGAACACTCCTCGAGCGAAGAGACGTTCTGCGACCCGACGAAATTGTTCATGGCGGTGTCGGTCAGCACGAGGAACGTGTAGGGATGCCCGGTCTGGGTGTAATACTCCTTCATGCCGGCCATCTCGACGGCCGCCATGAACTTGGAAAAGAGGTCGGGGCGCGTCTCGATCCACTCCCACGCCGTCATGTCGACGCGGGGATCGAGCACCGAAGCGTCGTAGTCGGCGTCGGTCTGCAACTTCATGTCGCTGCACCCGGCCGAAACGACGAGCGCCAGCAGCGACAACTTAAGAACGATATGCTTGAACATAACTTGGCTTTTTTTAGAGGATTTATTCCTGATTCTGGGCATAGTAGGCGTTCTGTCTGAGCGCCTTGTTCTGGTCGAGGTGCGAATAGTGGATGGGGAAGAACTCGTTGCCGTCCTCGCTGCACCCGTTGATGGGCCCCATGACGCTCTTCCAGCGTCCGGTGCGCACGAGGTCGAACCACCGGCGCCCCTCGCCGAGGAGTTCGCGCTGCCGCTCGTCGAGGATGAAGTCGACCAGCTCGTCCTCGGTGGCGAAGTCCGACGCCTGCGGAGTGTCGAGCCCGGCGCGCGTGCGGACGAGCTTGACCAGATCGAGCGCCTCCTCCCACTTGCTCAGCCGGGCCAGCGCCTCGGCCTGCAAAAGCAGCATGTCGGAATAGCGGTAGACGGGATAGGCCACCTGACAAGTCTTGTTGAGCGTGGACGAAATGTCGCCCGAGATGTATTTGCGCATCTCCCAACCGGCCTGATACTCCTTGGTCACGAGCGGGAAGCGCAGGTCGGCGGCGCGGTCGAACTTGTTGCGCAGGGTTTCGGAGACGACCCCGGCGCGGTTGCCCGACCCGGTGAACCACTGGTACATGTAGCTGAAACCGTTGGTGCCGACCTCGTCCATGTTGAAATGGATGACGAAGATGAACTCCTTGGTCGAATAATCGTCGTTCTCGGGGGTGTTGTCGCTGGCCTTGCCGTTGAGCTCCTCGGTGAACATCTTCTTCCAAGTGTCGATGCCGGGCTCGAAAGCCATGAACGACGCGTCGTTCTTCATCTTCTCGATGGTCTGGTCGGCAAGGCTGTACTCGCCCAGCCACATGTAGGCGTCGGCCATGACGGCCCACACGCCGTAGATGGAGATGCGTTTGCGCTCCTTGTTCTTGGTGCGGTCGATGAGCCCCTCGGCCTTGCGGAGGTCTTCGAGGATGACCTCGCGCAGGATGTATTCGCGGTCGGTGCGCTCGCGGTAGATGGCGTCGCTGTACTCCTCGTTGGGCTCGACGAACAGGGGCACGTCGCCCCACACCCGCACGGCGTAGAGATAGGCCAAGGCGCGCATGCCGTAGGCCTGTCCGAGCAGGTCGTCGCGCTCGGCCACCGACGGCGTGTCGATGCCGGGCAGGTGGCGGATGCAGAGGTTGGCCTGATTGATGACCTTGTAGAGGTCGGTCCAGCGGGTGCACCGGTGGTCGGTGGTGAGCTGGTTGTCGATGACGCGCTGCTGGTCGGCGGCCGACGAAGCGCCGGGCGAAAGGTTGTCGGAACGGAACTCGCCCCAATAGAAGTAATTCTCGCGCATGGCGGTGCGGAAGAAACCGTAGATCTGGCTGACCCCGGCCTTGGCGTCGCGCGAAGTCTGCCACATGCTGCCCGCGGGCACCTCGCTGACGGGCTGCTCGTCGAGGAACGACTCGCACCCGGCAAGCGAAGCCGAGAGACAAACGGCGGCGAGGATGACGATATGTTTTTTCATGACGGTAAATCGGTTAAAATTTGACGTTCAGACCCACGCCGAATTCGCGCTTGTGGGGATAGCGGTAGGTGTCCTTGCCGATTTGCAGCGGGTTGGACGACGAGAATTCGGGATCGTAACCGCTGTAGGCGGTCCATGTGAGGGGGTTGTTGGCGAAGAAATAGACTTGCAGCGACTTGATGCGCACGGACTTGAGCCACCGCTCGGGCAGGTCGTAGCTCAGACGCACGTTCTGCAAGCGGATGAAGTCGCCCTTTTCGAGGTAGAACGAATTGGCGTAGCGCGCGTTGTTGTACTCGTCGTTGTAGGGCCGCGGGTAGAGCGCCTCGTCGCCCTGATGCACCCAGATGTTGTTGATGACGTGGGGCGAAGGGGTCGTGGACGAATACTTGAACATGTTGCGCTGGTGCTCGGCGTCGTTGTAGATCTTGGCGCCGAACGAATAGTAGAACGAGACGAAGAGCGACAGGTTCTTGTAGGTGAACGTCGTGGAGAGACCTCCGGTGTAGGTGGGCAGGGCGTTGCCGAGGACCATGCGGTCGTTCTCGTCGATGACCCCGTCGCGGGCGCCGGGCGCTTCGTCCCAGTTGACGTCGCCGCCGCGGAAAGGCTTGCCGTTGGGCAGCTTCTTCTGCACCACGTCGCCGGTGTAGGCCGCGCCGTTGAGCGTGTAGCCGCGGAACTCGCCGCCCTCGAAGACGGGCGTGAGCTGCTGCCACGTGTCGGGCGTGAAGGCGTTGGACTCGTCGTAGCGGAAGATGCCCAGCTGGCGGTAGCCGTAGAAGTCGCCGATCGAACCGCCCTCCTGCATCCACCACAGGTCGCCCTCAAGGTAGGGCTCGCCGGTGGAGAGCCGCTCGATGCTGTTCCAGTTGCGCGAGATGTTGAACGACGCGTTCCAGCGGAAGTCGCGGGTCCGCACCAGATCGCCGGCCACGGTGAGCTCGAAACCGCGGTTGCGGACCTCGCCGATGTTGGTGCGCATGCGGTCGAAACCCGACTCCTTGGGCAGTTCGAGGTTGGCCAGCAGACCGTCGGTATACTTGTCGTAGTAGTCGGCCGTGAGGGTGAGCCGCTGCCCGAAGAAACTCAGGTCGAGACCCACGTCGGTCTGGCGGGTCTCCTCCCAGCGCAGGTTGTCGACGGCGAGCCGTGCGGGATAGACGCCGCCGATGCCGTCGTAGATGTCGCCCGTAGCGTAGGAATAGAGGTAGTCGTAGTTGCCGATCTGCTCGTTGCCCGTGATGCCCCAGCTCACACGCACCTTGGCGTCGTCGAGCACGCGGCGCGAGAACTTCATGAACGGCTCGTCGGAGATGCGCCATGCGGCCGACACCGAGGGGAAGTTGCCCCAGCGGTTCTCCTTGGAGAAGCGCGACGACCCGTCGCGGCGAAGGGTGGCCTGCACCAGATAGCGCGACTTGTAATCGTAGTTGACGCGGGCGAAGAACGACGCCATGGCGTGGTTCTGCTGCCAAGCCCCGGTCTCGGAGAGAACGAGGTTGGCCGAGAACGCGTTCATAGTGGTCAGGAAGTCGGACGACGAATTGATGCCCGACAGGACGTTGCGGTCGTAACGCCACTGCTGCTCGCTGAAACCGGCCATGGCGGTGAAGTTGTGGCCGCCCCACGAATTCTTATAGGTCAGGACGTTTTCGTTGAGCCAGTTCCAGTTGAGGTTGTCGTTGGAGTAGCCCGTATTGCTCTTCTGCCACTCGTCGGTGATCATGCTGGGATAGACGCGGCGCCGCTTGTCGAGGTAGAGGTTGGCGTTGATGTTGGTGGAGAAGGTGAGCCCCTTGGCCAGCTTGACCTCGAATCCCTGATAGAAGTTGACCTTGTAATACTCGGTGCGGTCGGTGGTGTACTTCACCTGCGCCAGCGGGGATTTCTGCCCTTGGAAGACGCCCGCGAGCGACCCGTCTGGATAGTAGAGGTTGAAGTAGGGGCGCCGCGAGAGCATGGCGGTCATGAGCTGCCCCTCGTTGATGCCGTTCTTCTGCGAATAGCCCAGCGACACGCGGCTGTGGAGCGTGAGCCAGCGGTTGGCGTTGTAGTCGGCGTTGATGCGGGCCGTCAGGCGCTGGAACCCGGTGTTGGGCACGATGCCGCGCTCGTTGTAGTAGCCCGTGGAGCCGTAGTACTTGATTTTGTCGGAACCGCCCGAAACGCTCAGGTCGACCTGATCCTTCTGCCCCCACTGGAACAGAATGTCCTGATAGTCGTTGTCGATGTTGAACGAGGCGTTGAGCGAGTCCTGAATGATCATGTAGCTCTCGTCGGGCGAGCCGATCTTGTTCTCGAGGAGGTAGGCGCGGCGCTTGAGGTCGTAGTTGCGGCGGTCGGCGCGGGTGGCCTGCGCGAGTTTGTGGGAGAGCTTGCCCCACGAATGGTAGTACTTCACCTCGACGCGGGGCGCGCTGGCCGAACCGCCCTTGGTGGTGATGATGAAGACACCGTTGGCCGAGCGCGAACCGTACATGGCGGCCGACGCGGCGTCCTTGAGCACCTCGACCGAAAGGATGTCCGAGGTGTTGATGCCGTCGATGTCCTCCATGGGGATGCCGTCGACAACGAACAGGGGCTTGACCCCCTCGGCCGAGAAAGTGGAGATACCGCGCACGTTGACCGTGGCGGTCTCGCCGGGCTGGCCCGAACCGGCGGTGATGTGGACACCGGCCACCTGACCCTGCATGGCTTCGAAGACGTTGGAAGCCATCTTGCGTTCGATAGCCTCTTCGGAGAGCGAGGTGACGGCGCCCGTGATGTCGCGTTTCTTCATGGTGCCGTAGGCCACGACCATCACTTCGTCGATCTGCTGGGCGTCGGCCACCAGATCGATGCGCAGGTGCTCGGCCTGCGCCCGCACGGTGCGGGTCTGGTAGCCGATGAACGACACCTGCACCTCGGCGCCGCGCTTCGACACGCGGAGCTGGAACTCGCCGCCAGCCCCCGAAACGGTGCCGTTGGGCGTACCGGGCTCGGCGATCGAAGCGCCGATCAGAGGCTCGCCGTCAGCGTAAACCGCCCCGGAGAAGGCAAAATTCCCCCCCCGGCACTTTGCGCCCGGGCAAGCCCCGGAAGCAGCAGCACGAGCCCCGCAAGGAGCAGCCACTGCGAATGGAGTTGCGTCAATAGTTTCTTCATAAAGGTTGATATTTAGGTTGGTGTGTGTAGTCGGGTTATCTGTCGGCGAACAACGCCCGGGCTATGCCCTGCTCCAGCCCCCGCAGTTCGGCGAGCCCCCGCAGGCGCCCGTAGCACGAATAGCCGGGGTTGGACCGGCGGCCGAGGTCGTCGCACATCTGGTGGCCGTGGTCGGGCCGCATGGGGATCGACCGCCCCTGCCGCTGTTGGATTTCGAGCAGCGCCCGCATCACTTCGAACATGGGCACGTCGCCTTCCAAGTGGTTGGCTTCGAAGAAATTGCCTTCGGCATCGCGCTGCGTGGAGCGCAGATGGACGAAGCCCACGCGGTCGCCGAACTCGCGCATCATGGCGGGCAGATCGTTGTCGGCGCGCACGCCGAACGACCCGGTGCAGAGACACAGACCGTTGGACGGGTTGGGCACGGCGGCGATGAGTTTGCGGAAATCCTCGGCAGTGGAGAGGATGCGCGGCAGGCCGAGAATGGAGCAGGGCGGGTCGTCGGGATGGATGACCAGCACGACCCCCGCTTCGTCGGCCACGGGACATACTTCGCGCAGGAACGCCACAAGGTTGCTGCGCAAGGTTTCGGCGTCGATCTCTTTGTAGCGGTCGAGTTCGCGGCGGAACTCCTCGAGCGTGAAGCTCTCTTCGGCGCCCGGCAGCCCGGCGATCATGTTGCGCGTAAGCAGTTCTTTTTCAAACTCGTCCATTCGCGCAAACCGGGCTTCGGCCACCGCTTTTTCGGCGTCGGAATATTCCTGTTCGGCGGCCGGACGCTTCAGAATGAAGAGGTCGAAAGCCATGAAGGCCGCCCGCTCGAAACGCAGGGCCCGGGAGCCGTCGCCCACGGCAAAGGCCAGATCGGTCCGCGTCCAGTCGAGCACGGGCATGAAGTTGTAGGTGACGGTCCGGATGCCGCAGGCGGCAAGGTTGCGGATCGACTGCTTGTAGTTGTCGATGTAGCGGCGGAAATCGCCCGAACGGGTCTTGATATGTTCGTGGACGGGCACGCTTTCGACCACCGACCACCGGAGCCCGGCCTCGGCGATGAGCTGCTGGCGGCGGCGGATTTCGTCGACGGGCCACACCTCGCCGTTGGGCACATGGTGCAGCGCGTGGACGATGTCGGTGGCGCCCGCCTGCCGGATGTAGGCCAGCGATACGGGGTCGTCGGGACCGTACCAGCGCCAAGATTGGGTGCAATAATACATGATAAAACTTATTTCGTTTTTTATCCTACAATCAATTCTTACTATGTACTTTTTTCCGCAAAAAGTACCAAAAACTCTCCGGCAGATGCCTCGCCTGCTCCGAACAGCCTAACGCTGGCTCCGGGCGCCTATTCGCGGGTTTGCAAGCAAACCGGCCCCTCCGCTCGCGCTTTTAGTCCGTTCTCCGCCGCGGCTGCGGCATCGAGCCGGAATCCCTGTCCGAAGACTAAATCGAGAACGCGTCGAACCCGCCGTCGACCACGGCCAGCGCACCCGTCACGAACGACGAAGCGTCGCTGATGAGGTAGTGGATCGTGCCCAGCAGCTCCTCGGGCTCGGCGAAACGTCCGGCAGGCGTGTGGGCGATGATCGTCTTGGCCCGGTCGGTATAACTGCCGTCGGGGTTGGTGAGCAGTGTGCGGTTCTGGTTGGTCAGCAGGAACCCGGGCACGATGGCGTTGACGCGCATCTCGGGGCTGAACTTCGTGGCCAGTTCGGCAGCCATATACTTGGTGTAATTGGCTATGGCGGCCTTGGCGGCGCCGTAACCCACCACGCGCGTGAGCGGCCGCAACGCCGATTCGGAGCAGAAGTTGACGATGACGCCTTTCTTGCGCTCGGTCATGGCCTCGCCGAAAACGGTGGTGGGAAGCACCGTGCCGAACAGATTGAGGTCGACTACCTTGCGGAACGCGTCGATCTCCAGATCGAGGAACGACTTGTCGGGGGCGATCGTAGCGCCGCCCATGTTGCCGCCCGCAGCGTTGAGCAGCACGTCGATGCAGCCGTATGCGGCAAGAATATCGGCGCGGTTCTGCTCCAATACGGCCCGGTCGAGCACGTCGGTGGCAAGGAACAGCGCCTCGCCGCCCTCCTTGCCAATGGCTGCGACCAACTCGCCGCCAGCCTTCTCGTCGCGGTCGAGGACCGCGACTTTGGCGCCCTGCTCTGCAAGGTAGAGACAGATGCTGCGGCCCAAGATACCGGCGCCGCCCGTGACGACGACGACTTTGCCGGAAATATCGAAAAGATTTTTCATAACTTAGATGATATGACTGTTGTAAAAACGGACGTTTTCCCGAAAAACGATGTCGATGGGCATCAGGTTGTCGGACGGGCCGCGGCGCCCGCTGACCAGCATGTCGCAGAGCGCCATCACACCGTGGAATCCCTGCGCCGCGGGCCGCTGGGCCACGAGCGCCGTGACCACCCCGGCTTCGAGCATCTCGCGGTTGCGGCGGATGACGTCGTAGCCCACGAGCCGCACCCCGTCGTGGCCCGACGAGCGGAGGTAGTTGGCAAGGATGTAGCAAGTCGAATTGAAGGTCACGGCTCCGGCTATGCGGGGATTCTCCTCGAACAGTTCGTCGAGCACGCGGCGGTTGTAGCCCTCGTCGTCGAGCCGCAGCGAAGCCCCGAGCAGACGGCCCCGGAAGCCCGCGCGGCCGAGGTAGTCGCGGAAACCCATCTCGCGGCAGCGGCACTGGTTGGAGCCCCCGTCGCCGCGGTGGATGATGCTCCCCACCAGAATGTCGGCCTCCGGCGCGATGCGGTCGGAGAGCAGGCGCGCCGCCACTACCCCGGCGTCGAACGACGAAGTGCCGAAATAGGCCAGCCGGTTGCACCCCGGTATGTTGGAGTCGACGAAGACATAGGGCGTGCCCTCGGCATCGAGTTCGCGGGCGTAGTCGACCACCGAATCGGAAAAGAGCGTGGCCAGCAGCACGCCGTCGAAATGTTCGTCGCGTACGCGGGCGAGCGTCTTCAGGAAGGTGGCATGGTCGTACTGGTCGAAGAAGAACCGGCGCACGCGCACGTTGAAACGCTCGGCCCCCACGGCGGCGCGCGAAATACCGGCGTCGACATAGGCCCAGTAATCGTCCTCGCGGTAGGCGGGGATGATGACGGCCAGCGTCCGTTCGCGGCACGACGCCAGCGACCGGGCCACCAGATTGGGCCGGTAGTCGACCGAGGCGAGCACCTCGCGTATTTTACGCAAATTCTCCTCGGAGACCTTGCCCCGGTTGTGCAGCACGCGGTCGACCGTTCCGGCCGAAACTCCGGCCATGCGGGCAACGTCCACGATCCGAATGTGTTCCTTGAGTTTGTCCTTCATGCTTGGGTTTTCTCTCGGAACAAACATAGGAACATTTTTTCGAATATCCAAAGTGTGTGCGCACACACCGGCGATTTTATTGAAAATCGCAACCCAAAAGCCACCGCATCGGACCCGGCGCACGCAGCTGCGGGAACGCCCGGGCCGCAACCGGGAAAACCGGGCGCCGAAGAATCCGGAGCGGCACGCCGCCCCGAAAACCGCATCGATGAACAAGGAAGAAAACAAGAGGATTCCCGCCCGGCCGGAAAAAGCGTTTTTTTACGCTAAGTCTTTTTCGGATCCGCCCGACGCACACCGTTTCGCACACCGATCCGCACACCGTTCGTTTCCGGGCGCACAGGCTCTCGCCGCTCCGGCCCGGCCTATGCCCGGAGCTGTCGGCGGACGATAGAGAGCATCTCCGCAAAAGCCTCCGGCCGGAAGAGAAGCGAGAGCAGCAGGTAGGCCCCTGCCCCACCGGCTATTTCCAGCAGAAGCCGCAGGCCGACCGGCTCGATCGGGGCCCCGGCCACCGCACGGACAACCCCGTACATGGCCCCCGAAATCAAAGCCACCGGCAGCAGGGTCCGCGCCAGCCGCCAACCGGAGAGCGGCACCGCACGCAGGGCAGCCCCCACGTTGACCGCCATTTCGCAGGCGGCGAAAAGGACCAGCCCCCACACGACGGCCTGCACGCTGCGGGGGAGCGTCACGACGAGGATGACCGTCATGATGCACTTCTTGAAAATCTCCAGCCGGACGATGGTCCGCCCGCTGCACCCGGTCTTCATCACGTTGTAGGCCACCATGGCCACCGGATAGAAAAGCCCGGCCAGACAGACCGCCTCGAAATAAGGGACCGTCGGCATCCACTTCTCGCCCAAGAGCACGGCAAAGAGGTCGTGCGCCGCGGCCGAGAGCCCGAGCATGACGGGAAACATGGCATAGGCGACGACCATCGTCACCTGCCGGAAACTCTCGGCGAACTTCCGTCCGTCGGCGGCGATTTTGGAGAACGCGGGATAGGTCACCCCCTGCACGGCCGTCATGACCGAGGTCGCAGGCAGGTCCTTGAGCTTGAGCGCCTGATCGAAATAGCCGAGCGTATCGGCCGGCCAGAGCTTGCCGATGCAGAGTTGGGGAATCTTGTTGTAGAGGGCCGAAATCAGGTCGGTGGCCAGCAGGCTGAAGCTGAACGGCGCCATTTCGCGCAAGGAGACGAACGCCGGTCCGCCCCGACGCCGGGGCCGCCAGTCGCTGAGCCGCCACAGCAGCAAGGCCCGCACGGCCATCTGCAACACCCGCTGCGCAACCAAGCTCCAGACCCCGCACCCGGCCAACGCCAGCAGCACGGCGGCGCACCCGCTCACGAACGACGCGGCGAATGTGACCTTCGACAACAAGGCGAAGCGGAAGCGCCGGGTGAAGATGGTGTGCTGGATGACGCAGAGCGCATTGGCAGGCAGAAGCAGGAAGAATACCGGTGCGACCTGCTCAAGGACAGGCATGTCGTAATACTCCGCAACGAGGGGCGACAAAGCCGCGAGCAAGCCGTAGAGCACCGCCGAGACCCCGATATTGAAAAGAAAGACCGACCGGTAATCCTCGTCCGAAGGCTCGGCCTTGCGGATCAGGGCCTGCGAAAACCCGCTGTCGACCACCGTTGCGGCCACCGCGGCGAAAGCCGTGAGGATGGCCACGACGCCGAAATCGTCGGGCATCAACAGCCGCAACACGACGATCGACACCCCCGTCTGGAGAAGCGTCGTGCCGATCTTTTCGGCGATCGACCATGCCACGCCCCGCGCGACGCGCTCTTTCAACTCGCCCGCCAAGGTGTCAAAGGGTTGAACAACCGCCGCTGTTCGCGTTGCGTTCGCGGATCCGCTTCACGTCGGCTATCTCGACGTAGGAAGCACCGCCGTCGGGCCCGAAACTGCCGCCGACGATGGCCAGCAGATCGCTGTCGGCGAGGCTGCCCTTCTGCTCGATGACCTCCATGGCGTCCGTCAGGAAGTGGTAGCGGTCGCCCAGCTCCTGCTTGCGCAAGATGGGCACGACGCCGTACGAAAGAGCCAGAATACGCTGTGCATGAAGCTGATAGCAAACCGCCACGACCGTATTGTGCCCGCGGAAAGCCGCCAGATAACGCCCCGTACGTCCGGTCTTGGTGTCGAGGACGACGTAGCGGATCGGCAGGTTGGTGGAAGCCCGCACGGCCGACCGGGCGAGCTGGGCCGTAATCTCGTGGTTGACCGAAATCATGTTGATGTCGACCATGGGCTTGAAATGGTTCTCGTCGCGCTCGATCTCACGGGCGATGCGGGCCATGGTGGCCACCGCCTCGGCAGGATAATCGCCCACGGCGGTCTCGTCGCTGAGCATCACGGCGTCGACGCGCTCGTAGATGGCGCTCGCCACGTCGCTCACCTCGGCCCGCGTGGGACGCGGATTGCGGACCATCGAATAGAGCATCTGCGTGGCGATGATGACCGGGCGCTTGGCGGCAATGCACTTCTCGACGATGCGCCGCTGGGTGTTGGGAATCGCCTCGGCGGGAAGCTCCACGCCCAGATCGCCGCGGGCGACCATGATGCCGTACGAAGCCTCGATGATCTCGTCGATGTTGTCGAGCCCCTCCTGATTCTCGATCTTGGAGATGATCTTGATCGGGCTGCCGTGGGTGTCGAGAATGGCCTGCACGGCCTGCAAGTCGCGCACCGAGCGCACGAACGAGTGGGCGATGAAATCGACGTCGTGCGATATGGCCCACTCGATGAACCGCCGGTCCTTGTCGGTCACCGACGGCAGGTCGACCGACACACCGGGGACATTGACGCTCTTGCGCGAACGCAAGGCCCCGTCGCCGACGAATTCGCAGGTGAGCTCCGTCTCCGACTTCCCGACCACGCGCAGCTCGACCTCGCCGTCGGCGATGAGCATCCGTGCCCCCACAGGGATGTCGGCTACGATGCCGGGCACGTTCATGTAGACGACCTCGCGCGTGGTGGCGTCCGAACCGTCGGAGCCTCGCACCGCCACACGGTCGCCCGCCTTGAACTCGATGCGCTCGCCGAACTCCTCGGCAAGGGTCGTGACACGGATTTCGGGCCCCTTGGTGTCGATCATCACCGGAATGGCGGGATCGACCTTGTGGACCGTCTCCACGATCTGCGAAGCCCCTTCGAGGGTGACATGCGCCGAATTGATGCGCACCACGTCCATGCCTGCGTCGGCCAGCTGCCGGACGAACTCCTCCGTACAACGGAAATCCGACATGGTGGCGACGATCTTAGTCTTTTTCAACTTATCCATAATATATAATATTTTCTATAGAAGAATCAATCATGTTGCAAAGCCGATGCCCCGGCCCGCAGGAGCAGGGCCTCGATGCCGAGCCTGTAGGAATCGAGCCCGAAACCCATGATGGAACCCACGGCCACGGGGGCGAGCAGCGAAACATGGCGGAACTCCTCGCGGGCCAGAATCGACGAAATATGCACCTCGACCACAGGCACCCCCACTGCGGCCACAGCATCGCGCAGGGCGACGGAGGTATGGGTGTAGCCGCCCGCATTGAACACCACGCCGTCGAAACGCCCCTCGGCCTGCTGCACGGCATCGATAAGCTCGCCCTCGATGTTGGACTGGAAATAGGCCAACTCCAGCTGCGGATAACGCGCCTGCAACGCGGCGAAAAACTCGCCGAACGGCTGCGTCCCGTAGACCGACGTTTCGCGCCGCCCTTGCAGATTGAGGTTCGGACCGTTGAGAATCAATATCTTCATAGCTTCGCACACAGCCCGGGGCTCCCCGGGCCAATTCGGCCACAAAGATAACGCAAGCAAACCACAAATCATAATCGCAAAGGCACGGAATAATGAATAGAGAATAATTGTTTTTCGGTCTGAGGTCAATTATTCATTATTAATTATTCATCATTCATTGGTTTCCGGCCCCGTCATTGCGAGGTGCACAGCTTCTCTCCCGTCATTGCGAGGGCCGTCAGGCCCGTGGCAATCTGAATAAACCCTTGTTGCTTTCCGAAGAATCTCCCGTCATTGCAAAGCGCGCAGTCCACCCACCCTCGTCATTGCGAGCGAGTGTAACGAGCGTGGCAATCTGAATAAAACAGAACATCCTAAAAAAACGGATCATCTTTGTTTCAATCAATCCGCCCGGTCGTTGTTCTTGTTCAGATCGCCACGGCATCTGCGATGCCTCGCGATGACGGAGAGAAATACAACTTCTTCAACGCTCGATGACGGACGTAAGATCGTTCGCAACGCTCTGCGTTACCATCTGTGGCAACAGGGCCGGGCACTGCGCAAAAGCTACGTCATTGCGAGCGAGTGTAACGAGCGTGGCAATCTGAACAAAACAGAACATCCTAAATAAAACGGATCATCTTTGTTTCAATCATAACCGCCCAGTTGTTGTTCTTGTTCAGATCGCCACGGCATCTGTGATGCCTCGCGATGACGGAGAGAAAATAGCTTCGCCAGCGCTTTCAGCTCCTCGCGATGCCGGACGTAGGTTTGCTTGCAACACCCTGCGTTGCCATCTGCGGCGGCCCGCATCTCCGATGCGTCCGGCCCCAGCCGCCGCAGATGAATAGCCCCGCAATATCATTTCCCGCAAGCCGGACAAACACGCAAAGGCTACGTCATTGCATTGTTCTCGGCTTGTCCGGCTAAGAGCCGGATTTTATGAGTTGGAGTTTCAATAATCGCACACTCCGTTTGCTTTTCCGCTCGGCTTGCACTACCTTTGTCTCTCTGAAAACTGCAATCATTATGAATGCTGGAACTTTGCTCAAGCCGATGCGTTCGTGGGCGTGGTGGCGCTCGTGGGTACTGATTTTTCTGGGTTGCTCGATCATGGGCGCCGGTTTCGTGCTCTTCATCAATCCCTATAATTTCGTGCCCGGCGGGGTCTACGGCATGGGTATCGTGCTGCACAACATTTTCCCGTCCGTTCAGGTCGGTACGTTCGGCTACATGTTCGACGTGCCGTTGATGTTCACCGCCTTGTTGGTCTTCGGCGGGCAGTTCGGGGCGCGCACCGTCGCCGCAGCGCTCTATACCCCGGGTTTCATGAACATCCTCACCCGGTTGGTCTATCCGTCCGAGGAGGCCGTGCGGTCGCTCGACCCCGCCTTGTTGTTGGGCGGGCACCTCGACCTCTCCAACGATTTGTTGCTCACTTGTATCATGGGGGCCGTTCTGGTCGGCGTCGGGCAGGGCATCGTCGTGCGGCAGCAGGCCACCACCGGCGGCACCGACATCGTCGGCATGTTGTTGCAGAAGTTCTGCGGCATCAAGTTCTCCTCCGGCATCTTCCTCGCCGACGGGTTCGTCGTCCTCTCCGGTCTGGCCGTCATCGGGTTCGGGCTCGGTACGGGCGAGGCTTCCTCCAGCGGGTGGATGCTCACGCTCTATTCGTTGCTCATGATCTACGCTTCGTCGCGCGTCGTGGCTTATATGCTCGACGGCGCGTCGTACGATAAGTTGTTGTTCATCATCAGCGACCACCACGATCCCCTCAAGAAGTTCATCATCGAGGATTTGGACCGCAGCGCTACCTATATCAAGTCGAGGGGTATGTATACCGACACCGTCCGCGACATGATTTTCCTCGTCGTCAGCCGCAAGGAGGTCCGGCAGGTCCAGCACAAGATCAAGGAGATCGACCCGCGGGCTTTCGTCGTCGTCACCGATGCCTACGAGACTTTCGGCGAGGGCTTCAAGCAGTTCCCCGACAAGAACGAGATTCAGGCCGAATAGCGCGGCCGCGTGTCATTCCGAACAAGATATTCCGAGCAAGATATGTCATTCTGAGCAAGATTTCCGAACAAAATATGTCATTCTGAGCGTAGCGAAGAATCTGTCAAAACGTTCGATCTTCCTTTCACTTTTCACTTTTCACTTTTCACTTTTCACTTTCCACTTTTCACTTTCCACCTTGAACCTTAGTATAAATACGTTGCGTCCCCTTCCGGGTGGCGGCCGCAGGCTCTTCATCGAGACCTACGGTTGCCAGATGAACGTCGGCGATTCCGAGATCGTCGTTTCGGTCATGCAGCAGGAGGGTTATACCTATACCGAGCGGCCCGACGAGGCCGATGTCATCCTCATCAATACTTGTTCCATCCGCGACAACGCCGAGCAGCGTATCTGGGGGCGTTTGGCCGAGATGCGGCGGTTGAAGAAAAACAAGCCTTCGTTGTTGGTCGGCATCATCGGGTGCATGGCCGAGCGGCTCCGGGAGAAGCTCACCGAGGGCCCTTCGGGGGTCGACATCGTCGCCGGTCCCGATGCTTACCGCGATCTGCCGCGGCTCGTCCGCGAGGCCGAGGCGGGCGGCAAGGGGGTCAACGTCCTGCTCTCTTCCGAGGAGACTTACGCCGAGATCGCCCCCGTGCGGCTCGATAAGAACGGCGTCAGTGCTTTCGTCTCTATCATGCGCGGCTGCAACAATTTCTGTTCTTACTGCGTCGTGCCCTATACCCGCGGCCGCGAGCGGAGCCGCGATCCTCAGACGATCCTCGCCGAGGTGCGTTCGCTCTTCGACAACGGTTACCGCGAGGTCACGCTCCTCGGGCAGAACGTCAATTCCTACTGCGCCGGTGAGGTCGATTTTCCCGAGCTCGTGCGGCTCACAGCCGAGGTTTCGCCCCTCTTGCGCGTCCGGTTCGCCACGTCGCATCCCAAGGACATGAGCGACAAGTTGTTGGAGGTCATGGCTTCCATGCCCAACATCTGCCGGTCGATCCACCTGCCGGCCCAGTCGGGTGCTTCGTCCATGCTCGAGCGTATGAACCGCAAGTATTCGCGCGAATGGTACCTCGGCCGCATCGCCGCCATCCGGCGTTACTTGCCCGATTGCGGCATCACCACCGACCTCATCGCCGGTTTCTCGGGCGAGACCGAGGAGGAGCATGCCCAGACCCTTTCGCTCATGCGCGAGGTCGGTTACGACTTCGCCTTCATGTTCAAGTATTCCGAGCGGCCCGGGACGTTCGCTTCCAAGCACTTGCCCGACGACGTGCCCGACGAGGTCAAGTCGCGGCGTTTGCAGGAGATCATCGCCTTGCAGAATGAGCTCGGGCGCCAAAGTTACCTGCGCGACGTCGGCAAGGAGTTCGAGGTCTTGGTCGAGGGCGTTTCCAAGCGCGACCCGGGCCAGCTCTCCGGGCGTACGTCGCAGAACAAGGTCGTGGTCTTCGACCGCGGCGCGCATAGCGTCGGCGATTACGTCCGCGTCCGCATCACCGGCTGCACCTCGGCCACTTTGTTCGGCGAGGAAGTCGCCGGGGGCAATTCTTTTTGTCCGACATGGCATTCGTGCCGTCATTCTGAGCGCAGCGAAGAATCTAATACAAAATAATATAAAGACACATGCGATTCGACGAACTCGATCTGGAGGATGAAATCCTCGACGGTCTCTACGATATGAATTTCAGCGAGATGACCCCCGTGCAGGAGCACACCATCCCCGTCATTCTCTCCGGGCGCGACATCATCGGCTGCGCCCAGACCGGTACCGGCAAGACCGCGGCCTATACCTTGCCTTTGCTCAACCGCCTGCTCATCGAGGGCAACCCCGACAACGTCATCAAGTCGGTCATCATCGTGCCCACGCGCGAGCTCGCGCAGCAGATCGACCAGCAGTTCCAAGGTTTCTCCTATTACCTGCCCGTCTCCACGACGGTCGTCTACGGCGGCGGCGACGGCAAGGGGTGGGACGTGCAGAAGCGCGGCATGCTCTTGGGGTCCGACGTGGTCATCGCCACCCCCGGGCGCATGATCTCCCATTTGCAGAACAGCGGCATCGACCTCTCGCACGTCGAGTGCCTCATTCTCGACGAGGCCGACCGCATGCTCGACATGGGTTTCAGCGACGACATCATGAAAATCGTCTCCTACATGCCCAAGGAGCGGCAGACCGTCATGTTCTCGGCTACCTTGCCTCCCAAGATCCGCGAGTTGGCCAAAACCATCCTGCGCAATCCCGCCGAGGTCAACATCGCCATCTCCAAGCCCAACGAGGCCATCGATCAGTCGGCCTACGTTTGTTACGAAAGCCAGAAGTTGGGCATCATCCGCGAGCTCTTCGCCAAGCCGTCCGATTTCAAGACCATCATCTTCTCGTCGTCCAAGCTCAAGGTCAAGGAGTTGGCCCATACGCTCAAGCGCATGAAGCTCAACGTCGCCGCCATGCACTCCGACCTCGAGCAACTCCAGCGCGAGGAGGTCATGCTCGCTTTCAAGAACAATAAGATCAACATCCTCGTCGCCACCGACATCGTCGCCCGCGGCATCGACATCGAGGACATCGGGCTCGTCATCAACTACGACGTGCCCCACGATCCCGAGGATTACATCCACCGCATCGGCCGTACGGCCCGCGCCGCCGCTACCGGCAGCGCCATTACGTTCGTCAGCGAGGACGAGCAGGGCAAGTTCCACCTCATCGAGAAGTTCATCGAGCGCGACATCCGCAAGGCCGATTTGCCCGAGTCCGTGGGCGAGGGGCCCAAGTATGCGCCCGCCGAGAACCGGGGTCGCGGCGGACGTGGGCGTGGCGGCCGTTCGGGTTCGGGCGGCGGTTCCGGCCGCGGAGGGCGCAAACGGGGCGGTGCGAGGTCCGGAAGTCAGGGCGCTGCGCAGGCGGCTGCTCCGGCCGATTCTGCCGTTGCGGTTCCGGCCGACAACAACCATGCTTCCGGGCGCGGCGAGGGCAACCGCGGGTCGCGCGACCGCAAGCGGCGGCACCGCGGCGGGCGCAAACATCGCCGTTCCGCTCAGCCGCAGGAGACCCAGCGCCCGGATTAAAACGTTTTAGCAAACCCCGTCCGCCATGTCCGGGACGAACGGCCGCTTTTTTGATAGGATTCCGGATCAACCATAACGAATCTACAACATGAAAAAATTTGCAATCGGGCTCTTGGCGTTCTTTGCAGCCGGAGCCATGTGGGCTTGCAGCGACGACCACGACGAGCATCTGCTTCCCCGGCAGCTTCCGCAGGCCGTGACCGAGTTCATCGCGCAGCAGTATCCCGGCGCCCGCATCGTCGGGGGCGAGCGCGAGCGCAATCCGTTCTATTCGCTCGAGGTCGAGATCGTCGACGGCACTACCGTGCGCGAGGTGCGTTTCGACACGGCCGACCAGTGGGTGGAGACCAAAACCGAGATCCGTTCGAGCGACGTCCCGGCCGTCGTATTGGATGCGTTGCGCGCGTCGCAGTACGGGACTTGGAGGATCGACGAGGTCGATCATTATGCGAGCCCTGCGCGCGAGTGGTACCGTTTCGAGTTGGACAACCCCGCTTCCGACCGGGATACGGAGATCGACATCCTGCCCGACGGTACTTTGCTGATTTAGCAGGCTGGGGTCTTTCCGATTCTACGGCGGCCGGTTTCCCGGCCGCTGTTTTTTGTTTCCCGCAGCCCGGTTTTCCTCGGCTCCCCGCCCGTCCTTCAGTTCGATTTTCCGCGGTTCGCACGGCTCGTCCCGCTAAAACGTTTTAGCAAGACAAGACTAAGTAATACACGGCGCCCGGCTCGTGCTTATGGCGCGACCATCCCGGCCGGGTCCGCCAGCGGCTGCGGCGGATGTCATTCTGAACGAAGTGAAGAATCTGCTTTGTTGGAAAACGGATTCTTCGTCAAGGCGATGCCTTTTCCTCAGAATGACAAAAGGGTCGTAGTATGTCATGTTGAACGTAGTGAAACATCTGTATAGTTTGTTCAGTTATAGATTCTTCGCTATCGCTCAGAATGACGTAGTGAGCTGGGCCCTTCAGAATGACACAGAGCGGCAGTATGTCATGTTGAACGTAGTGAAACATCTGTATAGTTTGTTCGGTTATAGATTCTTCGCTATCGCTCAGAATGACGTGGCGGGCTGGGCTCCTCAGAATGGCAAAAGGAGTTCAGAAGACAGGGCGAGGGCTCCGCAGAATGGCAGCAGAGGGCCCGGAAAACGGCGGTGGAATGATAAGCGGCCCGGATGCAATCCCTTCGCTATTCCTTGTGCTGTATGTCGCAGGCGCCGCAGTTACCCGTGCAGCCCGGTTGCGCCGTGTCGGGGGCGCAGTCGGCCGTGCCGTCGGCTTCGCGGGTCTCCTGCACGGCGCATTTGATCCCCAGCCGCTGCATGTTCTTGTTGGTCGAGATTTCGGAGTCGATGGGATGGCCCTTGATCATCAGGGTCAGCGACATGCCCAGTACGAAAAACCCCACGGCTCCCGCTGCGCAAAGTACGACGATCGTCCACGTTGGCATAATATTGGATTTTTAGCTGCCGAAATTTTGGCTTTCGCCGACAAATGTATACATTTGTCAGATAAATTGCAAAATCGTGTCCGTGCGGAGCCGACGGGGTTCGGCCGGGCCTGAACAGAAGCAGCGCATGAAAATCGTGATAGCGGGTGCGGGCGAGATGGGCAGCCATCTGGCCCGGATGTTGAGCGGCCACGGCCACGACATCACCATCGTCGACAGCGACCAGAAGCTCCTCTCGGAGGTGGGCAGTCTGGCCGACGTCATCACCGTCGAGGGCGATTCCACCACCTTCGCCGTGCTTCGCCGCGCGGCCGTGCGGCGGTGCGATCTCTTCATCGCCGTCAACCACGAGGAGAACGACAACATCGTCGCCGCCATGCTCGCCAAGAAGCTCGGGGCGCGCAAGTCCATCGCCCGCATCGACAACAACGAGTACCTCGAGCCCAACAACAAGGAGGTCTTCATCGACATGGGCATCGATTACCTCTTCTACCCCGAGAAGGTCGCCGCCCGCGAGGTCATCAACCTGTTGGGGCATACGGCTTCCACCGAGTACGTCGATTTTTCGAGCGGCAAGCTCTCGCTGGTCGTCTTCCGGCTCGAGGCGGCTTCGCCGCTCATCGGCAGCGAGCTCGGGCTGCCCGACGACAGCGACGCGTCGCCCGGTTACCGCACCGTCGCCGTCACCCGCAGCGGGCAGACCATCATCCCCCGCAGCGGCGAGCGGCTCATGGAGGGCGACGTGGTCTACATCATCGCCCGGCAGGATGCCGTGGCCGAGGTGATGGAGTTCTCCGGGCGCACCAACGTCGAGATCAAGAACATGATGATCCTCGGCGGGTCGCGCATCGGCATCCGCATCGCCGCCGAGTTGCAGAACGAGGTCAACATCAAGTTGGTCGATTACAGCGCCGACAAGGCCTACAAGCTCGCCGAGATGCTCGACAAGACGCTCATCATCAACGAGGACGGGCGCAATACCGAGGCCATGCTCGAGGAGGGTCTGGCCAACATGGATGCCTTCGTGGCCGTCACCGGGCGCAGCGAGACCAATATTCTGGCCGCCATGCTCGCCCGGCAGATGGGGGTCAAGAAGGTCATCGCCGAGGTCGAGAACCTCAATTACATCGACCTCGCCGAGTCGATCGGCATCGACACGATCATCAACAAGAAGCTCGTCACGGCGTCCAACATCTTCCGCTTCACCATGTCCACCGACGTGCAGGCCATCAAGTGCCTCACCGGCAGCGAGGCCGAGGTGCTGGAGTTCATCGTCAAGCCCAATTCGCCCGCCACCAAGGCGCGCATCCGCGATTGGGGGCTTCCCGAGGATGTCATCGTCGGGGGCATCGTCCGCGGCGACAAGGCTTTCATCGCCGTGGGCAACATGGAGGTCAACCCCTACGACCGGGTGGTGATCTTCGCCATGCCCGCATCGGTGAGCAAGGTAGGTTATTTCTTCAATTAGCATAGCAGCAGAGGTGTCATTGCGCAGTTCCATATGCAGGGCTTGGTTTTCGCGCCGCGCGCGGGCCATCGACCGGTTCCGCCGCTGCCCCGCCCAGACGCAGGAGCGGATGTTCCGCATGGCGTTGGAGCGGGGCCGCCGTACGGCGTTGGGCCGGCAGTTCGGGTTGTCGGAGGTCCGCACGCCCGAGCAGTTCCGCGCCGCCGTGCCCGTCTTCGATTACGAGACCTTCAAGCCGTGGATCGGCCGTATGCTCGACGGCGAGCGCGACGTCGCCGCTCCCGGCCGGGTCGACCTCTTCGCCCGGTCGTCGGGCACCACTTCCGACCGCAGCAAGTATATCCCCGTCACCCGCGAGTCGCTTTGGAAAAACCATACGCTCGGCATGCGCGATTTGGCGACGCTCGTCGCTTCGGCCGATCCCCGGACCCGGCTCTTCGACGGCAAGACCCTCACTTTGGGCGGTTCGTGCCGCCGCGAGGGGCGCAATCTCGTGGGCGACCTTTCCGCCATTCTGATCCGCGAAACGGCGTTCGTCAGCCGTTGGATCCGGGCTCCCCGCAGCGCCACGGCGACCATCCCCGATTTCGACCGCAAGGCCGAGGCCATCGCCCGCGAGTGCGCAGGCCAGCATATCGTGGCTTTCGCCGGGGTGCCTTCGTGGAACCTCGCCCTCATGCGGCGCGTGTTGGAGTTCACCGGCAAAAGCAACCTCTTGGAGGTGTGGCCCGATCTGGAGCTCTTCGCCCACGGGGGCGTCGAGTTCGCCCCCTACCGCCGGTCGTTCGAGGCCTTGATCCCTTCGTCCGGCATGCGTTACATGGAGACTTACAACGCTTCCGAGGGGTTCTTCGCCTTGGCCGACGATCCGCAGCGCGACGACATGTTGTTGATGCTCGACTACGGTACTTACTTCGAGTTCCGCGACGGCGATTGCGTCGTGCCGTTGGAGGGGGTCGAGAAAGGGCGGAGCTACGCCATGCTCGTCACTTCCGACAACGGTCTGTGGCGCTACGAGATCGGCGACCGCGTCGAGTTCACTTCGACCGACCCCTACCGCATCCGTTTCGCCGGGCGTACAAGGCAGTATATCAACGTCTTCGGCGAGGAGCTCATCGTCGACAACGCCGACCGGGCCTTGGCCGCGGCTTGCGCCGCATCGGGGGCCCTCGTCGCCGAGTACAGCGTGGCGCCGCTCTACATGTCGCTCAGCGAGCGGGGCGCCCACGAGTGGTTCGTGGAGTTCGAGCGCATGCCCGCCGATGCGGAGCTTTTCGCCGGGGAGCTCGACCGGGCGTTGCGCAGCGTCAATTCCGACTACGATGCCAAGCGCCAGACCACCCTCGAGCGCCAGCACCTCACGCTCGTCGAGCCCGGTACGTTCTTGGCTTGGATGCGGGCCCGGGGCAAGAACAAGGTGCCGCGGTTGGTCAACGACCGCCGCGTGGCCGACGACCTGCACGCGTTCATGGCGGAGAGGGCTCGGGTTTGAGGTCCGGCCCGAAAGGTTCCCGCAACGGGCCGCCCGAACGCCGCTGCATGATTTTGGATTTTAATTCTTAATTATAATGTATATTGCCATTGCCGGAAACATCGGAAGCGGGAAGACCACGCTGACCCAAATGCTGACCGAGCGCTACAGCGCCAAAGCCTATTACGAGGAGAGCGACAATCCTTACATAGGCGACTTCTACAACGACATGAACCGTTGGTCGTTCAACCTTCAGATTTCGTTCCTCGGGAGCCGGATCCAGCAGACCATGGAGATGCTCGACGACAGTCGGGCGGGGATCATCTTCCAAGACAGGACCATCTACGAGGACGCCCACATCTTCGCCGACAACCTGCATGAAATGGGGCTCATGTCGTCGCGCGACATCGAGACTTACATGAAGATTTTCCGGTTGATCACCACTTTGATTCCGCGGCCCGACCTGCTGATCTACCTCAAGGCCAGCGTTCCGACGCTCATTTCGCAGATCCGCAAGCGCGGGCGCGATTACGAGATGAACATCGACGAGGCTTACCTGCGGCGGCTCAACAACAAGTACAACCATTGGATCGACCATATCTACGAGGGCGACATGCTCGTGATCGACAAGGACCACGAGGATTTCGTCTCGGATGCCGCCGTGTTCGAGCGGATCTGCGCCCGCATCGACGCCCTCGGGGTCAAATAGCATGGAGCTTCCCGTCGCTTTCGTCGGGCGCGTCGCCCGCGACCTCGGGCCCGAAGAGGGGGCCGCGCTTTGCGCAGCGCTCGACAGCGTGCCGCCCGTGAGCATCCGGCTGAATCCCGCCAAGTGCGGCGACGCCGTGGTTCTGTCGCAGCGGTTGGGTGCCGTCGGGCAGGTGCCGTGGTGCGCCGACGGGTGGTATCTGGGCGCGCGGCCGCAGTTTACGTTCGACCCGGCGTTCCATGCCGGGGCTTATTACGTGCAGGAAGCCGCTTCGCAGTTCGTCGGGTTGTTGGCGGGCGACCTCGCCGGCCGACGCGTGCTCGACCTTTGCGCCGCTCCCGGCGGCAAGACGACTTTGTATGCCTCGCTCGCGGGCCCCGAGGGGTTGGTCGTGGCCAACGAGATCGACCGCCGCCGCGCTTCGGTGCTGGCCGACAACGTCCGTAAATGGGGCACAGGCAACGTGGCGGTCACCGCCTGCGAGCCCAAGGCGTTGGGCGAGTTGGAGAATTGGTTCGACGTCGTGGCCGTCGACGCGCCGTGTTCGGGCGAGGGGATGTTCCGCAAGGACCCCGCTTCGCGCGGCGAGTGGAGCGAGAGCAGCGTCCGGGTGTGCGCCGCGCGGCAGGACGCCATTCTGCGCGAAGCATGGCGGGCGCTGAAACCCGGCGGCCGGTTGATATACAGCACCTGCACCTTCAACCGCGACGAGGACGAAGGTTCGCTCGAACGGATGCTCGCGTGGGCGGGCGACGAAGCGGCCGAGGCCCCCGTGCCCGAGGTTGGGTCAGAATGGGGCATCGTCTGCGGGCGGGTCGGGGCGTTCCGTACCTACCGCTTTTTTCCGCACCGGGCTTGCGGCGAGGGCTTTTTCGCTGCCGTGGCCTGCAAGGATCCGGAGCTCGACGCCCGGATGCGCAGCCCCAAGGCCCGCCGGACGCTCTTCGGGCAGGCCGACAAGAGCGCCGTGGCCGAGTTGGGCCGGTGGGTGCAGGAGCCTGCCGCGATGCGCTTCGCAGCCATCGGCGACACGTTCTACGGCTGGCCCGCCGCACAGGCCGATGCCGTGCGGACGCTCTCCGAGGTGCTGCCCGTCATCTGCTCGGGCGTGGCGATGGGGCAGTTGTTCAAGGGGCGGCTCAAACCCGACCCCGCGCTGGCTTTTTTTGCCGGGCTCGACCGCTCGGCGGTGCCTGCGGCGGAGTTCGATCCGGAGCGAGCCGTCGATTACCTGCGCAAGGCCGAGGTGCGGCCCGACGCATTGGCCGAGGGGATGAACCTGATCTGCTGCGAGGGGCGTGCGCTGGGCTTCGCCAAACGCATCGGCGGCCGGGTGAACAACCTCTATCCTGCTTCGCTGAGGATTTTGAAAAGTGAAAGGTGAAAAGTTAAAAGTGAAAGGTGGAAAGTGAGAAGTGAGAAGTGAGAGATAAACGGCAAGAAGGCACAAACGTCGATTAAAACGTTTTAGCTGCGTAATAAATCGTTTTAATCGGCATTCAGTCCCATCCCTCTGTCATTCTGAGCGCAGCGAAGAATCTGTTCTCAGCATCGTCATTGCGAGGAGCGCAGCGCAGTTAAGAATCTATGATTCTGCCATTCTTCGCCGGGGCTTATGACTTCTCCAAAATGGCAGCGGGGAAAGCCCGCTCGGAGCGGCTGGAACGACGAATATGTTTTTGCAACACGGGTTATAAAAGCAATTGAACGACAATATGGCTGAGAAACTATTTTATTCGATGGGCGAGGTGGCCGAGATGTTCGACGTGAAGACGTCGCTCATCCGCCACTGGGATTCGCAGTTCAGCATTCTCAAGCCCAAGCGCAACAAGAAGGGCAACCGGCTCTTTTCGCCGCAGGATGTGGAGAACCTGAAAGTGATCTACCATCTGGTCAAGGAGCGCGGTATGACCCTCGAGGGGGCCAAAAAGGCTATGAAGCGCCGCGCAGCGGGCGGTCCCGGCGACGAAATCAAGCGCGAAGCCGAGCTGATGACCCGCCTGCGGCATATCCGGGCGCTGCTGGTCGAGGTGCGCGAGGACCTCAAGACGGGCGGCGAGGGGGTCGTCGCCGTCGATGATTTCGCCGCCGAAGCCGCGGAGTTCGCCGCGCCTGCCGATGTCCGGGAGACCGATGCGGCGGTTGCGGCCGATGTCCGGAAGGCCAATGCGGCCGGGGCGGCCGAAACGGCTGTCCCTGTCGACCCTGCGCCTGCATCCGAACCTGCATCTGCGCCGGCGAACGTTGCGGGCGATGCTGCGGAACCCGAACAAACTATGGAAATCGCAGAGCCGGAGGATGTTGCGGGCGTGGTGGGAGTTGCTGCTCCCGAAGATATTGCAGGCATCGAGGCCCCGGCTGTCGAATCGGAATCCCGCCCGCGCCGCAAGGCCGTGGTGAAGATCGAGCCCGACGATGCGCCCGAAACCCCGGCGGAGAAGAAGCCCCGGGCGCCCCGCCGTCCCCGCCGCAAGGCCGAGGATGGCGAGAACAAGGAACTTTTCGCCTTTTACGAACAATCGCTGTTCTGACCCGGAGCGGGTGGGGACGGCGCCGAGCACATATCCGAAATGAGAATCAAGGAAATAACCGACGTCATCGAACGTTTCGCGCCGCTTGCGTGGCAGGCATCCTACGACAACGCCGGGCTGATCGTCGGACGTCCCGACGACGAGGTGCATGCAGCCCTGCTGGCCGTCGACGTCACCGACGAGGTAATGGACGAAGCCGAGCGCGAGGGCTGCGACCTGATCATCGCGCATCATCCGGTGGTTTTCCATGCGCTAAAACGTTTTAACTCGGCCGACATGGTGCAGCGGTGCGTCGAACGGGCCATCCGCCGCGGCATTGCGCTCTATGCCTGCCACACCAACCTCGACAGTGCGCCCGGCGGGATGAGCTGGTACTTGGCCGGGCAGCTGGGAGTGGAGCGGCTGCGGGTGCTGGAACCCGCTGACGCCGACGGCAAGGTGGGCTTCGGTGTGGTCGGCGAACTGGCCGCACCCGTGGCTACGGTCGATTTCATGCGGCTGATCCAGAGGACGTTGGGCGCCCGGGTGATCCGCCACAGCGACATCGTCCGCGACGAGGTGCGCCGTGTGGCCGTCTGCACCGGGGCGGGGGCTTCGCTCATCGGGGCGGCCCGGGCCGCCGGAGCCGATTTCTACCTCACGGCCGACCTGAAGTACAACGATTTCATGACCCCCGATTCGGCCCTCACGGTGGCCGACGCGGGCCATTTCGAGAGCGAATATTGCGCAATTCGTCTGCTCGATGATGTTTTGTCGAAAAATTTGCTTACCTTTGCGCTCCGCAGGAGCGCGCACGCACGCAATCCGGTGAACTATTGGGTTTAATTAGGTTCAAAATCATACAACATATGGCTACACAGAAGAAAGCTGCCGAGGCCGATTACTCGATGCAGGAGAAGATTCTGGCGCTCTACGAGTTGCAGCGTATCGACAGCAGGATCGACGAGATCAACAAGGTCAAGGGCGATCTGCCGCTGGAGGTGCAGGACCTCGAGGACGAGATGGCGGGCATGCAGACCCGTATCGACAAGATCAACGCCGAGATCGAGGAGCTCAACGCCCTGACCAAGCAGCGCAAGCGCGAGACCGATCAGGCCAAGATCATGATCGCCAACTACAAGGAGCAGCAGAACAACGTGCGCAACAACCGCGAGTTCGACGCCATCACCAAGGAGATCGAGTATCAGGAGCTGGAGATCGAACTGGCCGAGAAGCGCCTGAAGGAGTATGCCGCCGGCGTCAAGAGCAAGAAAACGCTGCTGGAAGAAGCCGAGGCTTCGGGCCGCGAACGCGCCGCCGATCTGGAAGCCAAGAAGAGCGAACTGGAAGGCATCGAAGCCGAGACCGCGCCGCAGGTGGCCGAGTTCGGCGCGCAGGCCGAGAAGATCCGTGCCAAGATCGACGAACGGCTGCTGGTGGCCTACGAACGCATCCGCCGCAACGTCCACAACGGACTGGCCGTCGTGACGGTCAAGCGCGATGCCTGCGGCGGCTGCTTCAACCGCATCCCGCCCCAGCGTCAGGTCGACATTCGGCAGGGCAAGAAGATTATCATCTGCGAATACTGCGGCCGCATCCTCGTTGCCGACCCCGAGCCTGCGCAGGAATAACCGCCTGCTCGGCGGAACGTTTCGACAGCCGGAACCCTTGCTGGGGTTTCGGCTGTCTGCTTTTCCGAGAGCCCGAAGCGAAAGGCGAGTTAAAACGTTTTAGCAGCAAAGGGCGTTTCGGCTGGCCCCGAAACCGAATGAATCATTCGATAAGGTGTAATGAATCGTCGTTTTGCCGTCCGGATAATTTTCGGTTCGCCCGGCTCGTGCTTATGGCGCGACCGCCCCGGCAGGGTCCGAGAGGGGAAGCGGATGTCATTCTGAACGAAGTGAAGAATCTGCTTTGTTGAAAAACGGATTCTTCGCTGCGCTCAGAATGACAAGGGGGGGGGCTCAGAATGACAAGAGGAGCGAAGAATGACATGACTGACTGGGGTTCTCGGAATGACAGAGCGGGTTTCTTAGAATGCCGGTCAGGCGGTCGGATGGCAGTGGGTTTTGTTCGGATTGCCACGCTCGTTATACTCGCTCGCAATGACGATGCTGCGGACCAGATTCTTCGCTGCGCTCCTCGCAATGACAGAGGGCAGCAGTATGTCATTCTGAACGCAGTGAAACAACTGCTTTGTTGGAAAAACGGATTCTTCGTCAAGGCGATGCCTTTCCTCAGAATGACAAAAGGAGTGAAGAATGACAAGACACCTTTCACTTTCCACTTCTCACTTTCACTTTCCACCTTTCACATATAACTTTTCACTTTCACCTTTCACCTTTCACCTTTCACCTCTCACTTTCACATTTCACTTTTCACTTTTGGGAACCCGACTATTCATTGCTGCTATGTTGCGGTCCGTGCGGGCATGTAGATTTATTAAATGGAAAATGTTTCCGACTTTTGCAAATAATCGTTAACTTTGCGGAGTTGTAGTTCCGGACTTAATTTACCATAGATGAAAATCGCTATAGCCCAGTTGAATTATACCGTCGGCGATGTAGACGGCAATGCCTCGAAAATCATCGATGCGATCAACAAAGCGAAAGCCGAAAACGCGGATCTGGTGGTCTTCGCCGAGCAGGCGCTGAGCGGGACGCCGGGTTTCGATTTGCTGCGTAAGACTACCTTTCTGGAATTGTGCGAGGAGGCGCTGGTCGAAATAGCCTCGTGCTGCGACGGCATAGCCGCCATCGTGGGGCTTCCTCTGCTCACGGCCGAAGGCACGGTGAGTGCCGCAGCGCTCATCCAAGACCGCAAGGTGCTGCGGTATGTAGGCAAGAAATACATCACGGCCCGTCGCGAGATGGGATTTCTGGTACCATCCAAGGGCTTCGAATATGTGACCGTCAAGGGCCACAAATGCGCCGTCATCGTGGGCGACGACCTGAGCCGCGAACACGATTTCGACCGCTCGGTGGAGACCGTCGTCTCGATCAACGCCCGCAAGTACGGCAAGGGCACCATGACCCGCCGCTACGAGATGATGCGCAACCTCTCGTTCGTCGAGGGCAAGAACCTCGTGCTGGTCAATCAGGTGGGCGGCTCCACGGAGATCGTCTACGACGGGACGTCCGGAGCGTTCAACAACCGCGGCGAACTGGTCATGATGCTGAAGAGTTTCGAGGAGGATTTCCGGATTTTCGACACCGAAGCCAAGGGCGAACCCGTGACCATCCCCTCGTCGGGCGACCGCACGCGGATGGTCTATGCGGCCGCACGGTGCGGGCTGCGCGATTTCTTCCGCAAGAACGGCTACGAGAAAGCCTGCATAGGTCTTTCGGGCGGCATCGATTCGGCTGTGGTGGCGTGTCTGGCCGCCGATGCGCTGGGCAAGGAGAATGTCAGGGCGCTGCTGATGCCCTCGCCTTTCTCGCCGGACGATTCGGTCGAAGATGCCAAGGAACTGGCCGAACGGCTGGGCATCCGCTACGACGTCATCCCTATCTCGGAGATCTACGGCACCGTCACCGACACGCTCAAACCCGTGATCGGCGGCACGGAGTTCGACGCCACGGAAGAGAACATCCAGACCCGCATCCGCACGGTGCTGCTGATGGCCTTGCAGAACAAGACCGACCATATCCTGCTCAACTCGTCCAACAAGAGCGAGAACGCCCTCGGGTTCTGCACCCTCTACGGCGATACGGCCGGGGCTTTCAGCCCTACGGGCGACCTCTACAAAGGCGAAATCTACGACATAGCCCGCTACATCAACCGTACGCAGGGCGACCCCATACCCGAGAACATACTCAAGAAAGAACCCTCGTCCGAACTGCACCCCGGGCAAAAGGACACCGACATACTGCCGCCCTACGAGGTGGTCGACGCCATTCTGTTCCGCATGATCGAAGAGGGGCAGCACCGCGAGGAGATCATCAACGCCGGGTTCGACTCCCAAGTGGTGGAGAAGATCCACGGCATGATCATGCGCAACGAGAAGAAACGCTACCAGTTTCCGCCCGTGCTGCGCCTGTCGGCCTGCTCGTTCGGCCATGAACGGCTGATGCCTCTGACCAACAAATACGGAGACTGAGCCGTGGCGGAACTGATCGAGCATAGCGGCACGGTGGAGCGTGCGGAGGGCGGCAAGGTCTTCGTGCGGATCACCTCGCACAGCGCCTGCGGAACGTGCAGCGCGCGGCAAGCGTGCGGACTGGCCGAGACGCAGGAGAAGATGGTGGAAGTGGCCGCGGCCGATGCGGCGCGCTTCGAACCGGGCGATGCGGTGACCGTGGGGATCCGGCGCCGGGCGGGGATGCTGTCGGTAGCGCTGGCCTACGGCGGGGCGCTGGCGGTCCTGCTGGCTGCGCTGGGGCTCACTATCGGCGTTGCCGGGTGGAGCGAGGGCCGCGGAGCGCTGGTCTCGCTGGCGGCCGTGGTCCTATATTATATGGTATTGTGGCTTTTCCGCCGCAGAATCGAACACACAATTCAATTTACAATAACTAAAAACTAATGGAAGTATTACTTTACACCATCCTGACGCTTTGCGTCCTCGGGGTGCTTGCCGCCGTGATCCTCTACTTCGTGGCGCAGAAATTCCGCGTCGAAGAGGACCCGCGCATAGACGAGGTGGAGAAGATGCTGCCCGGTGCCAATTGCGGAGGCTGCGGTTTCGCAGGATGCCGCGGCATGGCCGATGCGCTGGTCAAGAACGACGACATCTCGGCGCTCTTCTGCCCGGTGGGCGGCGGCGACTGCATGAAGGCCATCGCGGCCTATCTGGGCAAGGCGGCCGCCGAAAAGGAACCGCAGACCGCAACGGTCCGCTGCGGCGGCACCTGCGCCAAGCGTCCCCGCACCAACGAATACAACGGGGCCCGGTCGTGCGCCGTGGCTTCGTCGCTCTATGCGGGCGAGACGGGCTGCACGTTCGGCTGTCTGGGCTTCGGCGACTGTGCGACGGTGTGCGCGTTCGGAGCCATTGCCGTAGACCCCGAAACGGGTCTGCCGGTGGTCGACCCCGAGAAGTGCACCGCCTGCGGAGCCTGTGTGAAAGCCTGCCCCAAGGGGATCATCGAACTGCGCAAGAAATGGCCCAAGGACCGTGCAGTGTATGTATCGTGCGTGTCGAAAGAAAAGGGCGCTGCGGTGATGAAGGCCTGCAAGGCCGGGTGCATCGGCTGCGGCAAGTGCGAGAAGGCGTGCGCGTTCGGAGCCATTACGGTCGAGAACAACCTTGCCTACATCGATCCGCAGAAGTGCAAGCTCTGCCGCAAGTGCGTCAACGAATGCCCGACGGGTGCCATCAAGCTGGTGAACATGGAACCCCTGCCCAAAGAGCCCAAGGCTCCGGCAGCTCCTGCCAAACCGGCCGCCGAAACTCCTGCCAAGGCAGCCGCGGAAGCACCCGCCAAGCCTGCGGCTGAGAAAGCTCCGGCCAAACCGGCGGCGGAAAAGGCTCCCAAGGCAACCGCCAAACCGGCCGCCGCAAAAGCCAAGACCGCAGCGGAAGCACCTGCCGAGGAAACGCCCAAGGCCGAATAAGAATCGTTCAACCATGTACTGAGGACCGGCCGTGCCGGTCGAGCCGCGGCGGCGAACCCCCGCCAGAAGAAACGGGACGACGCCCTGCGAGAAGGGCGCCAACGCCCGGGAACTGCGGACTCGGACCGGAAACGCCTCCGGTACAAAGAAGAAAGGATAGATACCTATGAAAACATTTCCAATGGGCGGAGTTCATCCGTCGGAAAACAAACTGAGCTGCGGCAAGCCCGTCGAGGTGCTTCCGCTGCCCGATAAGGTGATGATTCCGCTGGCCCAGCATATCGGTGCGCCTGCCGTGGCCAAGGTAGCCAAGGGCGACAAGGTGCTCACCGGACAGCTCATAGCCGAGGCGGGCAGCTTCATGTCGGCCAACATCCACTCGCCCATATCGGGCACGGTGACGGCTGTGGACATGCAACCCAACGGACAAGGCCTGCGCCAGATGATGATCACCATCCAGCGCGAGGGCGACGAATGGGCCGAAGGCATCGACCGCTCGGAGACGCTCGTGAAAGAATGCACGCTCTCGGCCGAAGAGATCATTGCCAAGATCAAGGATGCCGGCATTGTGGGCATGGGCGGAGCGACGTTCCCCGCGCATGTAAAACTGTCGATCCCTCCGGGCAAGAAAGCCGAAGCGCTGATAATCAACGGCGTAGAATGCGAACCCTACCTCACGTCGGACCATCGGACGATGCTGGAGCACGGCGAGGAACTGGTTGTCGGCGTATCGATTCTGATGAAAGCCATCGGTGTCGACCGTGCGTTCATCGGCATCGAGAACAACAAACCCGACGCCATTGCACACCTCTCGAAACTTGTCAAGGAATACCACGGTGTAGAGGTGGTGCCCCTGAAAGTACGCTACCCGCAAGGCGGTGAAAAACAGCTGATAGCAGCCGTGACGGGCCGTCAGGTACCGCCCCCGCCCGCACTGCCCATCGACGTGGGCGCCGTGGTCTGCAACGCATCGACCACCTTTGCGGTCTATCAGGCCGTGCAGAAGAACAAACCGCTGATCGAACGCGTGGTGACGATCACGGGCAAGAGCGTCAAGGAACCCAAGAACCTGCTGACGCGCATGGGCACGCCCGTTCAGGCGCTCATCGACGCTGCGGGAGGTCTGCCCGCCGACGCCGGCAAGGTCATCAACGGCGGACCCATGATGGGCCGCGCCATGATCGAACTCGGCTCGCCTGTGACGAAGGGCTGCTCGGGAATCACCGTCCTCAGCGGCCGCGACGCCGTGCGCCGCGAAGCCTCGCAGTGCATCAAATGCGCCAAGTGCGTGGCCGCCTGCCCGATGGGGCTGGAACCCTATTTCCTCTCGAAGACGACCCAGAAGAAGGGCTGGGAGACCCTCGAGGAGCAGATGATCACCTCGTGCATCGAGTGCGGCTGCTGCCAGTCGACGTGCCCGTCGTACCTGCCCCTGCTCGACTGGATCCGGCTGGGCAAGCAGACCGTCATGGGCATCATCCGCCAACGCGCCGCGGCGGCAGCCCCCAAGAAGTAGTTCAACACATGCAGTCAGAAAAACAACAATAAACATGGCTAACAAACTTATCGTCGCCCCCGCTCCGCACGTGCAGACTTCGCACTCCACGGCCCGGATCATGCGCGACGTCGTCATTGCGCTCGTGCCGGCGCTGATCGTCTCGACGGTCGTCTTCGGCTGGAGCGTGCTCTGCGTCACGGCCCTTTCGGTGCTCTCGTGCGTGGGGTTCGAGTATCTCATCCAGCGTTTTTTGGTGGGCGGCAAACCCACGGTCGGCAACTGGTCGGCCGTCGTCACGGGTGTGCTGCTGGCGTTCAACCTGCCCGCGTCGATTCCGTGGTGGATCGTCGTCATGGGCGCTTTCGTTGCCATCGCCATCGCCAAGATGACTTTCGGCGGCTTGGGCAAGAACCCCTTCAACCCTGCGTTGGTGGGCCGCGTCTTCCTGCTGATCGCCTATCCGGTGCAGATGACCGCGTTCCCCGAGGTCGAGGGGCTCGACGCCCTGTCGGGCGCAACGCCGCTGGCAGCCGTCAAACACGGAGCCGCCGCCGATATTCTCGGCGTGCAGGATCTGCTGCTGGGCAATATGCCCGGTTCGCTGGGCGAAGTGGCCGCGCTGGCCTTGCTCGCCGGATTCGTCTACCTCTTGTGGCGGCAGGTCATTACGTGGCATATCCCCGTCACGGTGCTCTTCACGATGGCCGTCTTCGCTTTTGTCGTGGCGCTGAGCCGCGGTGCTGAAGAAGCCGCCCTGTGGCAGTTCCCGCTGTTCCATGTACTGGCCGGCGGTGCGATGCTGGGCGCCATATTCATGGCCACGGACTACTCTACGTCGCCCATGACCGTGCGCGGCGGTGTGCTCTTCGCCATCGGCATCGGAGCCATCACCATGTGCATCCGCCTGTGGGGCGCCTACCCCGAGGGCATGTCGTTCGCGATCCTGATCATGAACTCGACCGTGCCCCTGATCAACAAGTATGTCAAACCCAAGCGCTTCGGCGTGAAATAAGGAGGACCGGCATTATGAAAAGTACGCTTCTCAACATGACGGCCGTGCTGCTGGGCATTACGCTCGTGGCTTCGGCGGGTGTCGGCGTAGTCAACATGATTACGCTGGAACCCATCGCGCAGGCCGAGCAGGCCGCCAAGACCGCGGCTCTCAACGAAGTGCTGCCCGCATTCGACGAGACGGTAAGCGATGAACTGCTCATCGACGGCATGACCATCACGGTCCACACTGCCTCGCAGGACGGCATTACCGTGGGCTATGCGGTCGAGACCCTCTCCGAACAAGGTTTCGGCGGTCCCGTGAGCCTGATGGTCGGCTTCACCCCCGCGGGCGAAGTCATCAACGTCAACGTGCTGCGGCAGACCGAGACCCCGGGGCTGGGCACCAAGATGGCCGACGAGGGCAACCCGCTGATCAACAGCATCAAGGGGCAGCAGCTCGAACAAAAGAAACTCGTGGGCGGCAAGCTGGCCGTCACCAAGGACGGCGGCGATGTCGATGCGCTGACCGCCGCCACCATTTCGTCGCGCGCCTATGTCGACGCGATCAACCGTGCATGGATGGCTTTCCAAAGCGTTTCGACGGGCGAAGTCCCGGCCGACGCGGCATCGGGCGCCACCCGCACCAGCGAGCCCGAGGCTCAGGAAGGAGGTCAGAATGAATAAGTTGAATATCATATTGAGCGGCATCGTCAAGAACAACCCCACGTTCGTGCTGGTGCTGGGCATGTGCCCCACGCTGGGCACCACCACTTCGGCCGAGAACGGCATGGGCATGGGGCTGGCCACGATGGCCGTGCTGATCATGTCGAATCTGGTGATTTCGCTCGTGAAGAACATCATCCCCGACAAGGTGCGCATCCCGGCGTTCATCGTCATCATCGCATCGTTCGTCACCATCATCCAGATGCTGATGCAGGCGTTCGTTCCGGCGCTCTACGCGTCGCTGGGCGTCTTCATCCCGCTGATCGTCGTCAACTGCATCATCCTCGGACGCGCCGAGGCCTTCGCTTCGAAGAATTCGGCGTTCGATTCGGTGCTCGACGGCGTGGGCATCGGGCTGGGCTTCACCCTGTCGCTGACGGTCATCGGCGCCGTGCGCGAGATTCTGGGCAGCGGTTCGATCTTCGGCTGGAGCTTCGGGATTTCGGACTTCACGCCCCTGATCTTCGTCCTCGCGCCGGGTGCCTTCCTCGTGCTCGGTTACCTCATGGTTCTGTTCAATAAATTAGCCAAAAGATAGTTATGGAGCTTTCCTATTTCGCAATCATCATCGGCGCCATCTTCGTCAACAACGTCGTGCTGGCGCAATTCCTCGGCATCTGCCCCTTCTTGGGCGTGTCGTCGAAGGTCGAGACTTCGCTGGGCATGGGGGCGGCCGTAACTTTCGTCATGGCCATCGCCGCCGTAGTGGCTTGGTTGATCCAGACCTACGTGCTCGTGCCGCTCGACATCGTTTATATGCAGACCATCGTCTTCATCCTCGTCATCGCGGCGCTGGTGCAGATGGTCGAAATCATCCTCAAGAAACTGTCGCCCTCGCTCTATCAGGCGCTCGGCATCTTCCTGCCCCTGATCACGACCAACTGCGCCGTGCTGGGTGTGGCTATTCTGATGATTCAGAAGAAGTTCGACCTCTTGCAAAGCGTCACCTACTCCGTGGCTACGGCTGTCGGGTTCGCCCTTGCTCTGGTACTCTTCGCCGGTATCCGCGAGCGGCTCGATTTCGAGGACGTGCCCAAGGCGTTCAAGGGAATTCCCATCGCCCTGATTACGGCAGGCATCCTCGCCATGGCGTTCATGGGTTTCTCGGGGCTCGTGTAGCGTCCCGACAATCGGGCGCATCCGCGCTTTCCGAATATTTCGTCCCGGGGGATTGCTCCCGGGACGAATATTTTTTTCAGGTGGAAGGTTAAAGGTGAAAAGTGGAAAGTGAAAGGTGAAATGTGAGAAGTGAACTTTGCTCCTGCTCGGCACAAGCGTCGATTAAAACGTTTTAGCTGCGTGATAAATCGTTTTAATCGGCATTCAGTCCCCACCATTTGTCATTCCAAACTTCTTCCTCTGTCATTCTGAGCGCAGCGAAGAATCTGTTCCACAGCATCGTCATTGCGAGGAGCGCAGCGCAGTCGAGAATCCTATGTCCACAGATGTTTCACTTCGTTCAACATGACATACTGCTGCCTTGTATCATTCTGATGAGCCCAGCCGCCATGTCATTCTTCGCTCCTCTTGTCATTCTGCGGAGCCCTCGCCCTGTCTTCTGAACTCCTTTTGTCATTCTGAGGAGCCCAACTCACTACGTCATTCTGAGCAATAGCGAAGAATCTATAACCGAACAAACTATACAGATGTTTCACTACGTTCAACATGACATGCTGCTGCTCTGTGTCATTGCGAGAAGCGCAGCGACGTGGCAATCCGAACAAAACCCACCGCCATCCGACCACCTAACCGTCATTGCGAGGAGCGCAACGCAGTCAAGAATCCAATGTCCACAGATGTTTCACTTCGTTCAACATGACATGCTGCGGCTCTCTGTCATTCTGAGAAACCCAGCCACATCATTCTTCGCTCCTTTTGTCATTCTGAGGAGCCCAGCCGCCATGTCACTCTTCGCTCCTTTTGTCATTCTGAGGAAAAGGCATCGCCTTGACGAAGAATCTGGTTTTTCCAACAAAAGCAGATTCTTCACTGCGTTCAGAATGACATACTGCTACCCTCTGTCATTGCGAGCGAGTACAACGAGCGTGGCAATCCGAACAAAACCCACCGCCATCCGACCACCCGACCGTCATTCTGAGAAACCCTCTTTTTGTCATTCTGAGGAACCGCAGGCGGCGAAGAATCTTTTCCCTTATTATTTTTTCTGTCCGAACTTGCGTTTCTTACGCGCAATTCGTTATTTTTGCAGAAACAAATTCTGACCCCATGAAGGAAATCATACAGCTTCACGACAAGAAGTTCCGCATCATGATCCCTGCCGAGAAGATCGACGAGGCCGTGAGCGACGTGGCCCGGCGCATCAACCGCGATTATGCCGACAAGGAAACCCCGCTGTTCGTCGGCGTGCTGAACGGCTCGTTCATGTTCATGAGCGATCTGATCAAGAAGATCGAATTCAACAACGAACTCTCGTTCGTCAAGCTCTCGTCCTACGAGGGTACTTCCTCGACCGGCGAGGTCAAGAGCCTGCTGGGGCTCAACAACTCCATCGAGGGGCGCCACGTCATCATCGTCGAGGACATCGTCGACACGGGAGAATCGATCGAACACATGGTCCGCGACCTCGAAGCCCGCAAACCCGCGAGCATCGCCGTCTGCACGCTCTTCTTCAAACCCGGCTCCTACCGCAAGCAGCGGCCCATCGAGTACCGCGCCATGGAGATCGGCAACGAGTTCATCGTCGGCTACGGGCTCGACTACGACCAGCTGGGGCGCAGTTTGAAAGACATTTACGTCGTCACCGACTGATGGCCGCAGCAGCCGACAACGCGTCGTTCGAGGGCGGGCGGATGCTGCCCGTCGCCGAGGACTTCTACACCGTGCAGGGGGAGGGCCGCTATGCCGGTACGCCCGCCTACTTCGTCCGGCTGGGCGGGTGCGACGTCGGGTGCGGCTGGTGCGACGCCAAATATGCGTGGAACCCGTCGCTCTTTCCGCCCGTGGGGGTGGAGGAGATCGCGGCGCGCGTGGTGGCGTCCGGTGCCCGGACGGTCGTGGTCACGGGCGGCGAACCGCTGCTCCGCCCTTTGGGGCCCTTGACCGAGGTTTTGACTGCCGAGGGGTTGCGCATCCACCTCGAAACTTCGGGCTCGCATCCTTTCAGCGGGCGTTTCGACTGGGTGTGTCTTTCGCCCAAGCGCCGCCGTCCGCCGCTGGACGAGGCTTTTGCCCGTGCGCACGAACTGAAGGTGGTAGTCGGATGCGAAGAGGATTTCGAGTGGGCCGAACAGAACGCCGCGCGCGTCGGCGGGGAATGCCTGCTCTATCTTCAGCCCGAGTGGAGCGTCGCCGAACAGGCGATGCCCGCCATTGTGGAGTATGTCAAGGCCCACCCGCGCTGGAACGTCTCCGTTCAGACCCACAAATACATGCAGATACCCTGATTGCCGCATGGATGCCCGTTTGGTCAAAAGATTCTGGATCGCCGCCACGTTGCTGATCGTCGTCTTCACGCTGTTCGTCGTGGGGCGCAACGTCGTCCATGCCATCCGGATCCAACGGCAGATCAACGCGCTGAACCGACAGAAGACCGCCTTTCAGGCCAAAATCACCGCCGACAGCCTGCTGCTCCGGCAGCTTCGCTACGACGAATATTTGGAGGAGTACGCCCGCGAGCATTTCCGGATGCGGCGTCCCGACGACCATGTATACATCATTGAAGAGCCCCGTTAGAAACGGGGCTTTTGTTTGTTCGGGCGGGTGTGTTTGTGCCCGGATGCGCAAGGGGTAGTTGTCGCAGAGGTTTGCGATGCGGTTGCCGGGCGGGTCAATAGTGGGTGAATCCCTGCCAATCGAGTTGCGTTTCCGTTCCTCGGTCCAGCCAGCGCAGGCCGTTTCCGGCTTCGACGCGGCCTATCGGGTAGAGCGTCCGGCCGAACCGCTTGCGGAAATCGGTTGCGAGCCGTTCTGCCGCTTCGGGAGCCGCCGTCAGCAATAGTTTGTAGTCTTCGCCCCCGCAGGCGGCCGTGCGCAGGTCGCTGCCCTCGGCCACGGGTATCTGCGTCAGCTCGATGGCCGTGCCTACCCCCGATTGTTCCATGATCCGGCGCACGTCCGACGCCAGCCCGTCCGAAAGGTCCATCATCGCATGCACCTCGGGACGCATGCCGAGCCACAGCCCCTCCTCGACCTGCGGCAGCGGATTGCGGTGGAGCGCGGCCAGCGGGGTGCCGAAGTTCCCGGCGAGGATGTCGCGCAGTCCGGCGCCCGATGCGCCCAGCGGGTCCGTCACCAACAGGATGTCGCCCGGGCGTGCTGCGCTGCGGCGTTTCAGATGGGCATCTTTCGCCCGCCCGATGGCCGTCACGTTGATCGTGATGCCCGTTTGCGAGCGGGTGGTGTCGCCGCCGACGAGCGCCGCGCCGCAGCGGGCCGACAACGCGTGGTAGCCCTGCATGAAACGGGCGGCCCAGTCGTCGGTGGCATCTGCGGGCAGCGACAACGACAGCAGGGTGGCCACCGGACGGGCTCCCATGGCGGCCACATCGCTCAGGTTGACCGCCAAGGCCTTGCCGCCCAACTCCTCGGGCGAGGTGGCCCCGCGCAGGAAATGCACCCCTTCGGTCAGCAGGTCGGTTGTGAATACCAACGATTCGCCGTTGCCGAGCGGCAACACGGCGCAGTCGTCGCCGATGCCCTCGAAGCCGCCCAGCGGCAGGTCGGCGCACAGCGTGCGGATGGTCTCTATGAATCCGAATTCGGTCATGGCGAACAAAGATAATTAAAAATGAAAAATGAAGAATGAAAAATCGATTTTTGCTGCTGCGCGGCGGTCTTCGCAACAACGTTTTGCAGAAGAGCGGGTGCTTGGGAAAGCAATAACGCTTTGTTCAGATTGCCACGCTCATTGCATTCGCTCGCAATGACGAGGGGGCTTCAACACTACGCCCGCAATGACGGGAGAGGGCTGGGCGCCTTGCAATGACGGGGCGGACTCTTTGATGTTGTGCACTGTGCGATAACGTAGCCTTTGCGAGGGCAAGGGCCTTGCGATAACGGACGAGAAAACGGGTGCTTCGGAAAGCCGCAGTGGTTTGTTCAGATTGCCACGCTCGTTATACTCGCTCGCAATGACGGGGCTGGGAGCCAGTGAATGATGAATAGTTGATAATGAATAATTAACTACGCTGAGGGTGGGAGAAAATTAACTTCGGACCGAGAGCCGCGGACGCAATGAATAATTGACCTCAGGCCCGAAAACAATTATTCCCTATTCCTTATTAATTATTCATTAATCCTCGCCTTAAGGCAAATCCTGTTCAACTCGTCCGATTTTTATGCCGAAATGTCCGAATATGAAAATTTTGGCTATATTTGCATAACGAACCATACCGAACAGACCATGATACTAACGATTTATACCGCCACGACGATGATCGTACTTGCCTATCTGCTGGGCTCGATACCGAGCGCCGTGTGGATCGGCAAGAAGTACTACGGCATAGACATCCGCGAACACGGGAGCAAGAACGCCGGAACGACCAACATGCTGCGCGTACTGGGCCGCCGGGCCGCAGCCCCGGTATTCGCACTGGACTTCCTGAAAGGATTCGTCGCGGTGACGATCATCGAACTGATGCAATACGATGTTCTGATCGGCCAGAACGACATCATCAACCTGAAGATCGGAGCCGTAGTAGCGGCCGTGCTGGGCCACATATTCCCTGTTTTCGCGGGATTCCGCGGCGGCAAAGGCGTGGCGACGCTGGTAGGAGCCGTGACGGGCATCTACCCCCCGGCGGCGCTGCTCTGCTTCGGAGTGTGGATCGTGGTGCTGATGATTTCGCACTACGTATCGCTCTCGTCGATGATTGCGGGCTGCTGCTTCCCGGTATTCACACTGATATCGCCCAAAGTCAACGGCTCGAAAGCCTTCGTGGTATTCTCGTTCGTGATAGCGATCCTGCTGATCGTGACCCATCGCAAGAACATCAAACGCCTGCGCAAAGGCACCGAATCGAAAATCCACATCTGGAAACCCCGCCGCACCCGAACCGACGGCGCGGCGCCGAAAAACGACGGCACGGACCGAAAATAGCCCGGCGCATACTCCACGAGGCCGCGCGGCATGATTCGTCCGGTCCGGTTTTTGCGCGCAAGAACTCCACGTTATGTTACAGGAAAACCTACTGAAAATCTACGAAGCGAGCTTCCGTGAAAACCGCGAGATGCCGGCGCTGACCGACTATTTCAACGGCGAGACCTTCTCGTACTACGAAATGGCCAAGGAGATAGCCAAACTCCACCTGCTGTTCAAGAAAGCGGGCGTCAAACAAGGCGACAAGATAGCGCTCATCGGCCGCAACAACCCCCGCTGGTGCATCACCTACATAGGCACGATCACCTATGGGGCGGTCATAGTACCGATCCTGCAAGACTTCACGCCTAACGATGTAATCCACATCATCAACCACTCGGAGAGCCGCCTGCTGTTCCTGAGCGACAACTTCTGGGATGTGATCGAAGAAGAACAAATCCGCCAGATCGAAGCGGTATTCTCGCTGACGGATTTCCGAACGATCTACGAACGCGAAGGCAAGTCGCTGACCAAGTTCCAACGCGACATACTGAAGAACTACCGGGCCAAATACCCGCGGGGATTCAGCATCAACGACATCAAATACCCGGAAATCCCCAACGACCGGGTGACGCTGCTGAACTACACCTCGGGCACGACGGGCTACTCGAAAGGGGTGATGCTGACGGTGAACAACCTGACGGGCAACGTACTGTTCGCCAAGGAAGCAGTGAACACCCAGACGGGGCTGCGCTACTTCCAGAAAGGCGGCCGGACCCTCTCGTTCCTGCCGCTGGCCCATGCCTACGGCTGTGCCTTCGACTTTCTGGCCCCGCTGGCCGTAGGAGGACACATCACGCTGCTGGGACGCATCCCCTCGCCGAAGATACTCATAGAAGCGATGTCGGTAGTGCGCCCGACGATCATCTGCTGCGTGCCGATGATACTGGAGAAAGTCTACCGCAAACAAGTGCTGCCGCTGCTGGAAAAAGGGCCGATGAGCTTGGCGGTGAAGATTCCGCTGGTCAACGCGGCGATATACTCGGTCATCCGCAAGAAACTGATGGATGCGTTCGGAGGCAACGTATCGATATTCATCGTGGGCGGCGCGCCGATGAATCAGGAGACCGAAGCGTTCCTGATGAAGATCAAATTCCCGATCACGATCGGCTACGGCATGACCGAATGCGCGCCGCTTATCAGTTTTGCCCCGGACAACGAATTCAAAGCAGGCTCGTGCGGCACCTACCTGAAGAATCTGCTCGAAGTGCGGATCGATTCGCCCGACCCGGAACGCACGGCGGGCGAGATACTGGTGCGCGGCGAACATGTGATGGAAGGCTACTACAAAAACGAGGCGGACACGCAGAAGGTACTGGACGCCGAGGGCTGGCTGCACACGGGCGACATGGGCACGATGGACCCCGACGGCACACTCTACATCCGCGGCCGCTCGAAGACGATGATACTTTCGGGCAACGGGCAGAACATCTACCCGGAAGAAATCGAAGACAAGCTGAACAACATGTATATGGTGCTCGAATCACTGGTAATCGATGTGGGCAACGGCCGCCTGCGGGCGCTGGTGGTCCCCGACTACGAACAAGCCGAAAACGAAGGCGTGGACAAGGACGAACTGCCGGGCATCATGCAGAACAATCTGGAAGAACTGAACGCGCAGCTGGCGGCCTACGAACGGGTGTCGGAGATCGTACTCTACCCCACCGAATTCGAAAAGACCCCCAAGCGCAGCATCAAACGCTATCTGTACACCACGTCGGTGCTGGGGAAATAAAGCCCCGCGACCGCCTGCACACCCCCGCCGCAACAACCGCAGCGGGGGATTTTTGTGCCGAGACCGCAATCTGCCGACTGCAAAAACGCCAAAACAGGGAGTAAAATGGCGCCAAAATCGGGAATTATTCAATGCCAAAATTGGGAATAAAATAGCGCCAAAATCGGGAATTATATTTGCAGGGGACGAAATAATAACTATATTTGCCCCAGAAAACCAAGGATAAACGGGCTGCGGAGACGTCTGCACAACGCCCCGGCACGACAAGGCAGAAACACCATGAAACAAACCAACTATCTGCACCGCATATCGGACAACGTACTGCAACGCGAACTCGGTGCGGCGGGCGCGGTACTGATCGAAGGCGCCAAGTGGTGCGGCAAGACCAGCACGGCCCACCGGGCGGCCCGCAGCGTACTCTACATGCAAGACCCCGACAAAGCGAGCGCCTATCTGAACTTGGCCGACACGAAACCCTCGCTGCTGCTGAAAGGCGCGACGCCGCGGCTGATCGACGAATGGCAGATGGCGCCCGTACTGTGGGACGCCGTCCGCTTCGAGGTGGACCGCCGCGACGCGATGGGCCAATTTCTGCTGACGGGCTCGGCCGTACCGACCGACGGCGCGACGGCGCACACGGGCACGGGCCGCATATCGCGCATGCTGATGCGCCCGATGAGCCTGTACGAATCGCTGGAATCGAACGGCACGGTGTCGCTGAAAGAACTTTTCGACGGCAACCGGGAAATCGAAGGCGCGAGCGAACTGACCATCGAACGCATTGCCCATGCCATCTGCCGCGGCGGCTGGCCGGCGGCCGTGAAAACCGGGGGCCCTGCGGCCCTGCGCATGGCGACCAACTATGTGGAAGCGGTGATCAACATGGACGTGCAACGGGTCGACGGCACCGAAAAGAACCCCGAACGGGTGCGCATGCTGCTGCGCTCGCTGGCCCGCAACGTAGCGACGATGGCCACGGCGCAGACCATCAAAGCCGATGTGGAAGCCAACGACATGACGATTTCGGAAAAGACGCTTGCGGGCTATCTGAACGCCCTGCGCCGGATATTCGTAGTGGAAGACATGCCGGCATGGCAACCCTCGCTGCGCTCGAAAACCGCCATCCGCACCGCGCAGAAACGCCATTTCGTAGACCCGTCGATCGCCACGGCGGTCATGCGCACCTCGCCCGACGAACTGCTCGACGACTTCGAGACGTTCGGCTTCCTGTTCGAATCGCTGTGCGCCCGCGACATACGCATCTACGCACAGGACAACGACGGCGAAGTATTCCACTACCGCGACAAAACGGGGCTGGAAGCCGACATGATCATACACCTGCACGACGGCCGCTGGGCGGCGGTGGAAGTGAAACTGGGCAACCGCCAGATCGAGGAAGCCGCCGGGCATCTGCTGACGCTGGCCGGCCGGGTGAACACCGAGAAGATGGGCGAACCCTCGTTCCTGATGGTTCTGACGGGCGGAGAATTCGCCTACCGGCGCGACGACGGAGTGCTGGTGGTGCCGATAGGCTGTCTGAAAAACTGAGGCCGCCGCACAACCGACTTTTTTGCTACCTTTACGACATGAAAATACAGAAAAAACAAGCCATAGGCGAGAACCTGCTCTATGTGATGGTGTGGTCGGCGATCATTCTGGTGCCGGTGCTCAACTCGCAGATGATGGCCGAACTGCATGTGAGCATCGAAAACGTGCTGATCGCATGGCGGCAGGTCGCCCCCTATCTGCTCATCTTCATCGTCCACAACACGGTGCTGGCGCCGCGCTACATGCTCCGCCACAAATATTGGAAGTACATAGCGGGCAACCTCCTGCTGATACTGGGCGTCTTCACCCCGGTCTACTTCTTCACCGACCTGCCCAACGCCGTGCCGCCGCCGGGCGGAGAACTGCGCGGCGTGTCGTTCTCCAATCTGGAGATGTACTGGAACGTGGTGCTGGCCCTCTTCATGAACGGCGCCAACTCGGGCATCAAACTCATGTACCAGTCGATCCGCGACGAACAACACATGGAAGCGCTCAAACAACAGAACTTGCAGGCCGAGATGGACTACCTGAAGTACCAGATCAACCCGCACTTCTTCATGAACACGCTCAACAACATCCATGCGCTCATCGACATCGACCCCGAATACGCCAAGAACACCGTGATCGAACTCTCGAAGATGATGCGCTACGTACTCTACGATTCGGGCCGCGAACGCATCTCGCTCGAACACGACATGCAGTTCCTGATGAACTACATCGAACTGATGCGCATCCGCTACACCGACGCCATCGACATCCGGGTGGAGTATCCGCGCGACCTGTCGGCTGCGGTGTCGATACCGCCGCTGCTGCTGATCGTCTTTGTGGAAAATGCCTTCAAACACGGGGTGAGCTACAACCGCCCGTCGTTCATCCACCTGCGGGTGGGCTACGACGACGACAAGGTGCTGGCGACGATCGTCAACAGCCGCCACTCCTCGCGCGACGTGCGCCACAAAGCGGGAATCGGACTGGAGAACGTGCACAAACGCCTCGAACTGATCTACGGCCACAAGGGCTACACGCTCGACATCCGCGAAGAAGCCGACACCTACACCGTTGAACTCGTAATCCCTGCACTCCATGCTTAAGTGTATCGCCATCGACGACGAACCGCTGGCCCTGCGCCAGATCGCGGCCTACATAGCCAAGATCCCCTACCTGCAAATGGCGGCCTCATGCAACAACGCACTGGAAGCCCAGCAACTGCTGGCCACGCAAGCCGTCGACCTGATCTTCGTAGACATCAACATGCCCGACCTGAACGGCGTGGAATTCGTGCGCTCGCTCACCGAACGCCCGATGGTGATCTTCACCACGGCCTACTCGGAATACGCCATCGACGGATTCAAACTCGATGCGGTGGACTACCTGCTCAAACCCTTCGGATTCTCCGACTTCAGCCGGGCGGCGGCCAAGGCCAACTCGCTCTACGAACTGCGCCGCAACCAACGCGACGCCGCCCCGGGGGAGACCTCCGAAGCGGAACCCAAAGACAAGGAATACATCTCGGTGAAAGCCGACTACAAGGTGTCGCTGGTGCGCATTGCCGACATCGTCTACTTGGAAAGCGAGGGCGAATACGTACGGATGCACTTGGCCGACGGCACGGCCATCACGACGCTTTTCCGGCTCAAGAACATGGAAACAGCGCTGCCCTCCGAACAATTCATGCGCGTACACCGCTCCTACATTGTCAACCTGCGGTGCATCAAATCCTATGTAAAGGGACGTATCTTCCTGAGCGACACGGAATATGTGCCGATCGGCGAGAACTACAAAGAAGCGTTCCAACGCTACATCGACACCAATTTCAAGAATCTATAGCGCAGCCAGATCGGGGAAGCCTGAAAGCTGGACGTAGCGCCCGTCGCGCCGCTCCCAGCAATAATGCCGCAAACCGTTGGTGAGGACGATCCACCGCGCGCCGAGCACCGAATTGTAACGCACGGCCTGCGCCAACGTACGCTCGCCGATGGGGATGTCGGGAGCCTTGCACTCGGCCAGCAACAAGGGCTCGGCCCGATCGCCCACGACGACGACGTCGGCCCGCTGAGGCTGCCCGTTGAGCGCCACGGCATACTCCTCGACCACCCGCTTGGCCTGCACGCCGCAAGCCGAGACGAGGTAGGCGATCAGATGCTGCCGCACCCACTCCTCGGGGGTGAGCACCAGATAGATGCCCCGCAGGCCGTCCCACACCTCCACCGCATCGCCGCGCCGACGCGCCCGCAGACGCACGGGCGGGAAGTTGAGCCGCGGAAACGCAGGCATGTCGGGAAGAGAAGAATCCATAGCAGGGGCCGATTTTGCAGGCGCAAGATAACGATAATTTTTTTCTCCGCCCGGGTTCGAAACGCACTTTTCACCCCCGACCTTTCGCTTTTCGGCGAATAATAAGTATCTTCGTCCCATCAACCGCCCGGGCGCTGCGGCCCCGGGACAAGAGTGACGATTATGCGCAAGATACTTACGGCATGGATGGCGCTGGCCCTCTGCGGCACGCTCGGCGCACAGGAATACACCCCCTCGCAAGGGCTCGAACTGCCGCGCGGAACCGCGATAAGCTACCCCACCCGCGAAGAAGCGGCGGCGGCAACGGGCCGCAACAACCGCTATTTCACGCGGCTCGACGAATGGACCCGCGACGGCAACCGCCTGACGGCCCGCATCACCGTACCCTTCGCATGGGCCAACCGCCAAGTACTGCTGCATGTCGGCCGCGCATCGGGCGACTACGAACTGCGGGTCAACGGACGTACGGCGGCCCGCAACAGCAACGGCAGCGCCCCGGCCGAATACAACCTGACGCGGCTGGTGCGCGAAGGAGCCAACACGCTGGAAATAGAACTGCTGCAACCCTCTCCGACGGCGGCACTCGAAAGCTGGAAAGAATCGTCCGCGCCGGAACTGGGCGACACATGGCTCACGAGCCCGCCGACGATGTACATCCGCGACGTACTGATCAAAAACAGCCGCAACCGGGCCACCGACGACTTCCTGACGGCCGAAGTGGGCATCGTGGTGAAGACGGCGTCCCTCAACCCGCGGACCTCGCGCATCTACTATGAACTGCAAGCCCCCGACGGCACCACGGCAGCCATAGGCCACAACGACATGACGCTCGACATGCGCCGCGAAGACACGCTGCGCTTCCTTGCCCGCATACCCGACACGCTGCAATGGAACCCGGAGCATCCGGTGCGCTACACCCTGCGGCTGAAGACGCAGCACGAAGGCCGCGAAGTCGAACATCTGGAACTCCGCCCGGGATTCCGGACGGTGGAAACGCACAACGGACGCCTGCTGGTCAACGGACGCCCGACGGCCCTGCGGACGCGCGAAATCCGGCCCGATGCCCCGACCGACGAAATCGAAGCCCTGCGCCGACAAGGCTGCAACACGCTGCGCCTGCTGCCGGGCGCCGCGGCCGAATCGCTCTACGACGCCTGCGACAGTCTGGGGCTCTATCTGATTGTGACGGCACCCGTCGACACCCGCCGGAGCGGTCTTTCGCGCCGCCGGGGCGGCAATCCGTCGAACAACCCTGCATGGCAGGAAGCTTTCGTCGAACGAGCCGCGACGGCCTACCACACGACCAAACGCCATCCGTCGGTCATAGCATTCGCACTGGCCCGCCAATCGGCCAACGGAATCAACCTATACGAAACCTATCTGAAAATGAAGCGCTTGGATGAAACGAGGCCCTTCATCTACCCCGATGCCGAAGGCGAATGGAACAACGATCTGCTGATCACGGAATAAACGGGGAAAAGAACTTTTTGAAAAAAATCGGCATTTTTTTTGGAGTTTTCAAAATTATCCCTACCTTTGCATTCGCAATCGGATAACGATTGATGCCTCTTTAGCTCAGTTGGTAGAGCACGACACTCTTAATGTTGGGGTCCAGGGTTCGAGCCCCTGAGGGGGTACAGAAGCGAGAATCGAAAGGTTCTCGCTTTTTTCGTGCAGTCTGCGGATATGTCTCTAAGCCTGCCACAGCCACTCTTCCCTCGCAGCATAGCAACAAAAAAGGAGTTCTTTTGCAAGAACTCCCAAACAATATGATATCAGCATAAAATAACCTATCTTTGCAGTTGCGTCTTAGCTGTTCCTCATAAATCGGGGACTGCATTCGACCTACAGAAAATAAAAAACCCGGATTCATCACCAGCAACTGAAAACTGGGAGAGGAACACCCGGGACTGCGTTGCAAATATACGCACAAAAACGATGCAAAACAAACATTTCTTCAAAAAAGTTTTCTCCACACAACGGATGGGCCGCTATTATGCCGCATATCCCGACGATGAAAACAAAGCCATTGCACACTATCAGGCCAACATCCAATTGTCGAGTTCATTTTACGCATGCCTGTCCGTTTTCGAGGTTGCACTCCGAAATGCTCTCAACCGGGAGTTGACAACCCTGTTCGGGCGGGACGACTGGTACAAAGTTCTGTCGACCAAGCCGGGTCTGAACGGACTGAACTACTATATCACCGAAGCGCAGCGCCACATCAGCAAACGCGGCGAAATCGTGAGCGCATCGAAAATCGTCGCCGAACTGACATTCGGATTCTGGGTATCGCTGATGAACAGCCAATACGAGAAAATTCTCTGGCACGACCTAAGAAGGGCATTTCCCTACATGCCCAAGATACGCAGGAAACGCAAAAACGTATCGGCGCCCCTGAATAACTTCCGGGCTTTCCGCAACCGGGTATTCCACAACGAACCGATCTGTTGGAACAAAACCTATATAGAAAACATACACCGAGACATAGTGGAAGTTCTGGGCTGGATCAACAAAGAGATACCGGGCTGGCTGGAAGAGTTCGACACCGTGAACGAAGTACTGCAACAAATCGCCAAAAAATTAGACTGGCAATAACAACAAAGTCCGGCTTCCGCTATGCGGAGCCGGACTTTTCATAAACCCAGCAGCTCTACCCCAAGTAAGACTTCAACAATTTGGAACGCGACGAATGGCGGAGCCGGCGGATGGCCTTCTCCTTGATCTGCCTTACGCGCTCGCGCGTAAGGTCGAACTTCTCGCCGATCTCCTCGAGGGTCATCTCGGAACACCCGATGCCGAAGAAATACTTGATGATGTCGCGCTCGCGCTCGGTGAGGGTCTCCAACGCGCGGTCGACCTCGGTCGACAACGACTCGTTGATGAGCCCGCGGTCGGCGTTGGGCGAATCGGGGTTGACCAACACGTCCAACAACGAATTGTCCTCGCCGTCGGCGAACGGAGCGTCGACCGAGACATGGCGCCCGGCGACGCGGAGCGTATCGGTCACCTTCTCCTTGGGCAGCTCCAACTCGTTGGCCAACTCCTCGGGCGAAGGGGTGCGCTCGTGCTCCTGCTCGAAACGGGCGAACGCCTTGTTGATCTTGTTGAGCGACCCGACCTGATTGAGCGGCAGGCGCACGATGCGCGACTGCTCGGCCAGCGCCTGCAAAATCGACTGCCGGATCCACCACACGGCGTAGGAAATGAACTTGAAACCGCGGGTCTCGTCGAACTTCTCGGCGGCCTTGATGAGTCCGAGGTTGCCCTCGTTGATGAGGTCGGGCAGGCTGAGCCCCTGATTCTGGTATTGCTTGGCGACGGAAACCACGAAGCGCAGATTGGCTTTCGTGAGCTTCTCGAGCGCATCCTGATCTCCTTTCTTGATTCGTTGGGCGAGTTCCACCTCCTCCTCGACCGTGATGAGCTCCTCCTTGCCGATCTCCTGCAAGTACTTGTCCAGCGAGGCGCTTTCGCGGTTGGTGATGGATTTCGTAATTTTTAACTGACGCATGTTTTATCCTGTGTATGTTTCTTCCTTTATCCTTACGACCCGCCCGCCGCAGCTACTCGACCAGCACATAGCTGGCCGCCCGGCCGTCGGGATAGATGCCGTCGATGGACCGCACCTTGTCGCTCAGCCGACGCATGTCGGCGAGCGAACGCACCGCCTTGTCGTTGATGTGCGTGATGACGAATCCCTGCTTCACGCGCGCCCGGGCCAGAATACCGTCGGCCTTGACGGCCACGACCTGCACGCCGCCCCGGATTTCGAGCTGGCGGCAGAGCTTCTCGCCCGCATCCTGCAACTTGCCGCCGAGGGTCTCGACCACGTCGACATCCTCGCGGGAGAGGAGTTCGGGTTTGTCTGCCTTATTACGCAAAGTGACCTCGAATTGTTTCACCTTGCCCTCTCTTTTTACCGACAAACGGACCGTGTCGTTGGGACGGTGGCGCGCGATGCGCTCCTGAAGGGTCGCCGACGAGGTCAGCGCCACGCCGTCGATGTCCAGAATCACGTCGCCCTTGCGGATGCCCGCTTCGGAAGCGGCACCGCCCTCGGTGACCCCGGCCACGTAGACACCGCCTATCTCGGTGATGCCCAGCTCCTTGCCCTCATTGTCGATAAAATCTTGGTCCACAGGCCTGAACATCACGCCCAGCATGGCCCGCTGCACGAACCCGTATTCCTTGAGGTCGACCACCACCTTGCGGACGATGGCCTCGGGCACCGCGAACGAATAACCCACATAGCTGCCCGTCTGCGACTTGATGAGGGTGTTGATGCCCACCAGCTCGCCGCGCGTGTTGACCAGCGCACCGCCCGAATTGCCGGGGTTGACCGCCGCATCGGTCTGGATGAACGACTCGATGCTGAAATCGTTGGGTATGGCCCCCAGATTGCGGGCCTTAGCGCTGACGATGCCCGCCGTGATGGTCGACTGCAAGTCGAAGGGCGAACCGATGGCCAGCACCCACTCGCCCAGCCGCAAGGCGTCGGACGACCCGAAAACCAGCGTCGGCAGCTCCTCGGCCCCGATCTTCAGCAGCGCGATGTCGGTAGCCGAATCCTTGCCGATGAGCTCGGCATCGAAAGCCCGCCCGTCGTTGAGCTTGACGCGCAACTTGGTGGCCCCGTCGACCACATGGTTGTTGGTCACCACATAGCCGTCGGCCGAGATGATGACCCCCGAACCTCCGGCACGCTGCTCCCGATATTGCGGCTCGCCGCCGCTGCGCGAACGCTCGCGCGGAAACCCGAAGAATTCGAGGAACGGATCGTAGCCGAACTGCCCGCGCTGTGGCACCTCGACCCGCTGAATGGCCTCGATGTTGACCACGGCCTTGACCGCATTCTCGGCAGCGTAAGTCAGGTCGGGATACTGCCCCGCCTCGTAAGCCGCGAAATGGGTCCCGAGCGCCGGGGCCCGGTCGGGCTCGCGCTCCACGTACTCCACCTTCGGGGCGTCGGCCCACCCGGCGACGGCCCAAGCCGAAACACCGCCCGACACGGCCGCGGCGGCGACGACTCCCAAAAACAAAAATGCCTTTTTCATAATCGGATGTTGGTTTGAATCATTCGTAGGCGATCTTCATCATAGGCAGACAAAAGGTGTTGATGCAGGATAAACGCACCCTGCGGCGAAAATAGTATACGGCCCCTCAAGAAAACCGGGGACCCCGCGAGGCCCCCGATGCTATGCTACAATCCGAATTCGCGGCGGATGTCGTCGACGGCGTCGAGTTTCTCCCAACCGAAGAACTCGATTTCGCGTTCGAGCTCGCGGCCGTTCTCCCAAACCTTCTCCACCTTTTTATAAGGACGGTTGCCGAAATGGCCGTAGGAAGCCGTGGCCTCGAAAATCGGGTTCTTCAACCCGAACCGCCGGACGATGGCCGCAGGCCGCAGATCGAAGAGCTTGCCGATGCGGCGGGCGATTTCGCCGTCGGTCATCCCCTCCAACGCCTCGGGGCGCGGCGAACGGTAGGTATCGACATAGACCGAGAGCGGCTCGGCGATGCCGATGGCGTAGGAAAGCTCCACGAGCACCTCGTCGGCCACGCCTGCGGCCACCAGATTCTTGGCGATGTGGCGGGCGGCATAGGCGGCCGAACGGTCGACCTTGGACGAATCCTTGCCCGAGAAAGCCCCGCCGCCGTGGGCGCCGCGGCCGCCGTAGGTGTCGACGATGATCTTGCGGCCCGTGAGCCCCGTATCGCCGTGGGGCCCGCCGATGACGAACTTGCCCGTGGGGTTGACATGGAGAATATAGTCGTCGCCGATGAGCTCGGCCAACTTGTCGCCCGCACGCTCCAGCCGGGCCTTGACGCGCGGGATGAGGATGGTGCGCACGTCCTCGCGGATCCGCTCCTGCATCCGCCGCTCGGCCTCCTGCTCGGAGATGCCGTCGCCGGCAGCTATGAACTCGTCGTGCTGGGTCGAGACAACGATGGTATGCACCCGCACGGGGCGGCCCGTCCGCTCGTCGTACTCGATGGTGACCTGCGACTTAGAATCGGGGCGCAGGTAGGTCATCGTCTCGCCCTCGCGCCGGATGACGGCCAACTCCTTGAGGATGACGTGCGAGAGAATCAGCGTGGCAGGCATCATCTCGCGGGTCTCGTTGCAGGCATAACCGAACATGATGCCCTGATCGCCCGCGCCCTGCTGCTCCTCGTCGCCGCGCTCGACACCCTGATTGATGTCGGACGACTGCTCGTGGATGGCCGAGAGAATGCCGCACGAATTGCAGTCGAACTGGTACTCGCTCTTGGTGTAGCCGATACGCTCGATGACGCGGCGCGCCACGCCCTGCACGTCGACATACGCTTCGGAGCGCACCTCGCCCGCGACGACCACCAGACCGGTGGTGCAGAGCGTCTCGCACGCTACCTTGGAATTGGAATCATGACGCAGGAACTCGTCGAGAATGGCGTCGGAAATCTGATCCGAAACCTTGTCGGGATGCCCCTCGGACACCGACTCCGATGTAAACAAAAAGCCCATTGTTATACGTTTTTATGGACCGCCCGCGGCGGCCCGGTTATCGGTATAAAATGGGAAAAATTGGCTGTTGGAAATAAAAAACGAGCTGTTTTAGCGATTTTTTATTGTGGTTTGCAATCAGTCAAATCTTTCCACATTTCCCCGTCTTCCGACCGGGGTTGCAAAGATAGAAATTAAATACGAAGAATAAAATATCAAGCCGCGAAAATCGGAAAATTATTCTTATTCTCGCGCATGCAACGCTACCGGGGCCGGAACGCTACAACCCGCCGAAAGATTGCCACGGGCCTGACGGCCCTCACAATGGCGAGAGAGATGCTGCGCCCCTCGCAAGGACGGGAGAGATGCAGGGCGCCTTGCAAGAACGGAGACAGATTCTTTGCCACTGCGCCCCTTGCGATGCGTAACCTTTGCGCGGCGCCCGGCATATTCAGTAATGATATTGAGGGGTGTTCATCTGCGGCGGCTGGGCCGGACGCATCGGAGATGCGGGCCGCCGCAGATGGCAACGCTGGGCGTTGCGAACAATCCTGCGTCTGGCATTGCGAGGAGCCGCAAGCGCTGGCGAAGCTGCATCTGCGTCTGTCCTCGCGAAGGGCTGCATGTGCCGAAAAATCTATCCCCGTCCTTGCGAGGGCCTTGGGCCCGTGGCAATCCGAATAACCGTTGCAGCTTTCCGAAGAATCCGATTTTTGCAAGCGGTATTGGTCTTGCCCCCTCTCTCCGAGGTTCATTATTCATTTTATTCGATGCGTCGCCCCCAGCCGCCGCGGCAATTCTGAATGCTTAGCCTATGCCACCCGGAGCCGGACGCCCTGCCCCTTGTCGGCCTCGACCACCACGGTGTCGCCCTCGTGGAGCCGCCCGTCGATGATGAGGGCCGAAAGCGGATCCTCGACATGGTCCATCAACGTACGTTTGAGCGAACGGACGCCGTAACGCTGCTCGTAGCCCATAGCCGCCAGACGCCGTTTGGCACAGCCGGTGATCTTCACGTTGTAGCCCAGCCGACGCGTCCGCGCGAAGAGCCCTTCCAACTCCAGTTCGATGATCCGCTCGACATCGGTCAGCTCCAGCGTACGGAAAATCACGATGTCGTCGATGCGGTTCAGGAACTCCGGAGCGAAAGTCTGCTCCAGCGCCTTGCGGTACTCGATCTGCGGGGCCACGCTCTCCACGGCGCTCTTCGACGCGGTGCTGTAGCCCACCTGCACCTGTTTCTGCACCGCGGCCCGCGACCCCACGTTGGAAGTCATGATGATGATCGTGTTGCGGAAATCGACCTTACGGCCCGCGCCGTCGGTCAGATGCCCCTCGTCGAAGAGCTGCAACAGCGTGTTGAAGACCTCGGGATGGGCTTTCTCGATCTCGTCGAACAAGACCACCGAATAGGGGCGGCGGCGCACCGCCTCGGTCAGCTGCCCGCCCTCGCCGTAGCCGACATAACCCGGAGGCGAGCCGATGAGCCGTGCGACGTTGTGCTTCTCGCCGTACTCGCTCATGTCGATGCGGATCAGCCCCATGCGATCGTCGAAGAGCCACTTGGACACTTCCTTGGCCAGCAGGGTCTTGCCCACGCCCGTGGGTCCCACGAAGAGGAAGACGCCGATGGGGCGCTTCTCGTCCTTGAGCCCGGCGCGCGAACGGCGGATCGTGCGCGAAATCTTTTCGACGGCATCCTGCTGCCCCACCACGCGGCCCGACAAGTGTTCGCACAGGGTGCGCAGACGCCCCGCCTCGCCGTCGGTGACCCGTTCGGCCGGGATGCCCGTCATGGCGGTGATCACCTCGCGGATCTCCTCTTCGCCGATCTCGGCCGGATTGGTTTCGAGCGAGCGCCGCCACTCCGAACGCGTCCGGTCGATCCGGGAGCGGAGCGCGATCTCGCGCATGCGGGCCGATGCGGCCTTGTCGTAGGCCATTGCCCCGACCGCTTCGCACCGCTCGCGCTGCACGTCGCCGACGGCCGTCTCCATGCGGCGCAGCTCGTCGGGCTCGCAAGCCGAACGCAGATGCACGCGCGACCCGGCTTCGTCCATGACGTCGATCGCCTTGTCGGGGAAAAAGCGGTCGGTGATGTAACGCTCGGTCAGCGCCACGCAAGCCCGCAGCGCCGCGTCGGTATAACGCACCTTGTGGTGACGCTCGTAGTGGGGCGCGATGTTGCGCAGGATCTCCAGCGTCTGGCCGACCGTCGTGGGCTCGACCACCACCTTCTGGAACCGGCGTTCGAGGGCCGAATCGCTCTCGATGTTCTCGCGGTACTCGTCGAGCGTGGTGGCCCCGATGGTTTGCAGCTCGCCGCGCGCGAGGGCGGGCTTGAGGATGTTGGCCGTATCGAGACTGCCCTGCGTGGACCCGGCACCGACGATGGTGTGGATTTCGTCGATGAAGATGATCGTATCCTTGGCCTTGCGCAGCTCGTCGAGCAGCTGCTGCATCCGCTCCTCGAACTCCCCGCGGAACTTGGTTCCGGCCACCAGCGACGAGATGTCGAGCGAAAAGAGCGTCTTGCCAGCGATGGTGTAGGGCACCTCTCCGGCGGCGATGCGCAGGGCCAACCCCTCGACGATGGCGCTTTTGCCCACTCCGGCCTCGCCGATGAGGATGGGATTGTTCTTCTTGCGGCGCGAAAGGATCTGCACCACGCGCTCGATCTCCTCCTCGCGCCCCACGACGGGGTCGATGCGCCCCTCGCGGGCCAAACGCGTGAGGTCGGCCCCGAACTTGTCGAGCAAATGGGGCTCGTCCTTGGGCTCGGGCCGGTCGGCCGCGGAGAAATCGAGCATCCGCACCTGAATCCCGGGGCGGAAGTCGTCGCCGACGGCGAACTTCTGCAAATCGGCGGCGATGATCTCGGCCGTGACGCCGTACATCTCCAACGCGCGGGCCGTGGCGGTCTGGGCGTCGGCCGCGATGAAGCGCAAGGCATGGACCGTGGAGATGCTCCGCACGGCCCCCGACTTCTCGCACAACTCCTCGCGGAACGAACGGAAGAAGGCCTCGGGATCGTCGCCGCCCGGCGAACGGTCGGCAGCGATCTCGTGTTCGATGCGCAAACGTATCTGGTAGACCTCCCACTCCTTGAGCCGCGACGAGAGAAGCTGGAAAGCCAGCGAACCCTCTTCGCGGAGCAATTCTACGGCGAGGTGGTCCTTGAGCGAACGGGTGATGCCCGCTTTGGCGGTGTTGAACGCGGCGCGAGCAAGGACGCCTTCGAGCGTCTTCGAAATTTTCATCTGCATGTTGCGTCGTTTTTTTGTTGAACTCGCAGAAAAAACGCCGCAGCCGGGCCCTTTATTGTATAGGGCGGGAACGTCGCACGAAGCGTCGCAGCGGATGCGCTGAACATGCGCGGATTACGCCAAAAGGCAAAAAAGGGACGAATGCTAAAACGGTTCAGCCGGACTGCTAAAACGATTTAACGACCCGGCGGCAAACTTATCTTTCGAAGCGGGAACTACCCTCGTCATTTCGCCGGAGCGACGTTGGCGAGGATGGTGTCGGTGAGGGCGCGGATGATGGAATTCTTGACGTAGGTGCGCCGCACGGCGATGGCGATCTTGCGCGAAGTAGCCCCCTTGGCCAAGGTCTTGAGCCGGTCGCGGCGGTCGGCGGGGATATACTCGACGGCCATCTCGGGGATGATGGTCAGACACGACGTACAGTCGACGATGCGCATCAACGTATCGAGCGACCCCGACTCGAACGAATAATGCGTGGGCAGGCCGCGGCGCGCCTGACACAACTCGATGATCTGGTCGCGCATGCAGTTGCCGGGGCTGAGGATGACCAAGTCCTTGAGGTCGATCTCCTCGATGCGGATGTTCTGCCGCTCGTAGAGCGGGTTCTCGGGCGAGACGTAGGCGTAGAAACGGTCGTTGAACAACTCCTGCTCGATGATCCCCTCGCCGCAGGTGCCGCTGGCGACCAACGCGGCGTCGATGCGGTCGCGGCGGAGCGCCTCGACGATGTCGGCGGTGACCATCTCGGAAATCTCCAGCTCGACCTTGGGAAAATCGCGCACGAAAGCGGGGATGAACTTGTGGAGCAAGTAGGGCGCGATGGTCGGGATGACGCCCAAGCGCAGTTTCCCGGCGGTCTCGCCCTTCAATTCGGCCACGGCCTCCTTGATATAATTGTAGGCCGAAAGCGTGTTGCGCGCCTGCTCCAACACCACTTCGCCCGCCTCGGTGGGGATGACGGGCTTTTTGGAACGGTCGAGCAGCACCACCCCCAACTCCTCCTCGAGCGCCTTGATCTGCATGCTCAGCGACGGCTGGGTGACGAAACAATGTTCGGCGGCCTGCGAGAAACTGCCGCAATTGGCCACGGCGAGAAGATATTCGAGCTGGATGATGGTCATGGAAAGGACACCTATAATTTAACAAACGAGCGTGAAAAAACCGTCTGTGCAACCGGCGGAACCGGATAACGACGGTTTATTCCACCGCACGAAAGTATAAAAAAAAACGATATTCGCCAACTTTTTTAGGCCGCGCGCGCGGATTTTCGTAAGTTTGCGCAAATAAACCGCGCCGAAAAGGGTTTCGGGCGGCAAACACCCAACACTGAGAAGATTATGGGCAAGATCATACTTACGGGCGACCGCCCCACGGGCCGTCTCCATCTGGGCCACTACGTAGGCTCGCTGCGCCGCCGTGTGGAGTTGCAGAACTCGGGCGAATTCGAGAAGATATTCATCATGATCGCCGATGCGCAGGCGCTGACCGACAATGCCGACAACCCGGAGAAGGTGCGGCAGAACGTCATCGAAGTGGCGCTGGACTACCTGTCGGCGGGGCTCGACCCCGAACGCTCGACGCTTTTCGTCCAGTCGCAGGTGCCCGAGCTGTGCGAACTGGCGTTCTACTACATGAATCTGGTGACCGTCCAGCGGCTGCAACGCAACCCGACGGTCAAGGCCGAAATCCAACTGCGCGGATTCTCGGAAAACACCGCCGAGGGCGACACGACCCAGCGGCAGGGCATACCGGTGGGATTCTTCACCTACCCGATCAGTCAGGCGTCGGACATCACGGCGTTCCGCGCCACGACCGTTCCGGCGGGCGAGGATCAGGAACCGATGATCGAACAGACGCGCGAAATCGTGCACAAATTCAACTCGGTCTACGGCCCCACGCTGACCGAACCCGAAATCCTGCTGCCCGACAATGCGGCATGCCTGCGTCTGCCGGGCACCGACGGCAAGGCCAAGATGTCCAAGTCGCTGGGCAACTGCATCTACCTGTCGGACACGGCCGACGAAGTGAAGAAAAAGGTGATGGGCATGTACACCGACCCCGACCACCTGCGCGTGGAAGACCCCGGCAAGGTCGAGGGCAACACGGTGTTCACCTATCTGGACGCGTTCTGCCGCCCGGAGCACTTCGGGAAATACCTGCCCGAATACACATCGCTCGACGAACTGAAGGCCCACTACCGCCGCGGCGGACTGGGCGACGTGAAGGTGAAGAAGCTGTTGATCGCCGTACTCAACGAGACGCTCGACCCCATTCGCGAACGCCGCCGCCACTACGAAGCGCGCATAGGCGAAGTCTACGCCATGCTGGAAGAGGGCTCGCGCAAGGCCCGCGAAGCGGCGGCCTCGACACTCGACGACGTACGCAAAGCCATGAAGATCAACTATTTCAACGACAAGGAACTGATAGCGTCGCAGGCCGAAGCCTACGCCGCGAAAATTAAAGAATAGGCTGCGCGATACAAACGGATTCTTCGTCGCCAACAGCTCCTCGGAATGGCAAAGAACCTCTGTCCCCGCTTAATCGCCGGAACCGCTTTCGACCTTTGAATTTTCACTTTTCACCTCACACAAGACCATGCGTCTTCGCACCGAACGGATCTACACCTATTTCCTGCACCTGACACGCCGGCTGTCGACGCGTCAGATCATGATGCTGCTGGCCGTGCTGGTGGGGGTGCTGGCCGGAGTGGCGACCTACCTGTTCGAGATGCTGCTCTACGCCATCAAGGGAGGGCTGACGCGCTGGTTCCCTGTCGAAAGCGCCCATCTGCTCTTTCTGATCTATCCGGCGGTGGGCATCATACTGGCCACGCTGTTCGTCAAATACGTGGTCCGCGACAACATCTCGGAGGGGGTGACCCGCGTGCTGCAAGCCATGTCGCGCAAGAGCTCGCGCATCGCCCGCCACAACTGCTGGACCTCGCTGGTGGGCGGCGCGACGACCATCGGCTTCGGCGGCTCGGTGGGCCCCGAGGCCCCGATCGTGCTGACGGGAGCCGCCATAGGCTCGAACGTGGGCAAGCTGTTCCGCCTCAACTACAAACACACCACCCTGCTGCTGTGCTGCGGCGCCGGAGCGGCCATCGCCGCGATCTTCAAGGCCCCGATAACGGGCATCGTCTTCGTGCTGGAGATCCTGATGCTCGACATCACGGCCGCCTCGGTCATCCCGCTGCTGATCGCCTCGATCACCGCCACGACGATGGCCTTCATGCTGCGCGACTTCGACCCCATTCTGGCCGTGACGCTGCGGCCCGAAGATGCGTTCGAGCTGTGGCAGATTCCGCTCTTCATCGTGCTGGGCGTCTGCTGCGGCCTGATGGCGTGGTACTTCACCTCGATGAACTCGCGCGTGGGCACCTTCTTCAAGGGGCTCGACCGGCAATACAAGAAATGGGTGGCGGGCGGCGCCGTGCTGGGCATCCTGATCTTCATCTTCCCGCCCCTCTACGGCGAGGGCTACGAGGGGATGACCTCGCTCATGCACGGACACCCCGAAGCGCTCTTCGACAGCTCGCTCTTCTATGCCTTCCGCGACATCGACTGGGTGGCGATCCTTTTCGTCATAGCCATCATGTTCTTCAAGGTCATCGCCATGTCGGCCACCAACGCGGCGGGCGGCGTGGGCGGAACGTTCGCCCCGTCGCTGTTCGTGGGAGCCTTCACGGGCGCGGCGCTGGCCATGACGTGCAACGCCCTGTTCCACTGGGACGTATCGCTGGTGTCGTTCACGCTGGTGGGCATGGCGGGCGTCATGGCGGGGGTGATGAATGCCCCGCTGACCTCGATCTTCCTCATAGCCGAACTCTCCAACGGCTACGGGCTTTTCATCCCGCTGATGATCACGGCCTGCATCTCGTTCGCCGTGGGCTACTGGCTCGACCCCGACTCGATCTACAC
>JAIDUK010000034.1 GCA_029060215.1 Alistipes sp. | reverse complement strand
ATCGCCATCTGCAACATGGAGAACATCGACCCCGTGGGCGTCCATACGGGCGATTCGATCGTCGTGGCGCCGAGCCAGACGCTCACCAACCGCGAATACCAGATGCTGCGCGATTCGGCCCTGAAAATCATCCGCGAGTTGAAGATCGAGGGAGGCTGCAACGTCCAGTTCGCCTTGGACCCGCTGTCGTTCGAATATTATCTGATCGAGGTCAATCCCCGCGTGTCGCGTTCGTCGGCGCTCGCATCCAAAGCCTCGGGCTATCCCATCGCCCGCGTCAGCGCCAAGATCGCCGTGGGCCTCACCTTGGACGAGATCCGCATAGCCAACACCCCGGCGTCGTTCGAGCCCACGCTCGACTACGTGGTGACCAAAATCGCCCGCTTCCCGTTCGACAAATTCTCCGACGCGTCGAACCAGCTGGGCACGCAGATGAAGGCCACGGGCGAGGTGATGGCCGTGGGCCGCACGGTGGAAGAATCGCTTCTGAAGGCGGTGCGGTCGCTCGAAACCGGCGTCTGCCACCTCTACCACCGCAAGTTCGACGACTGGACCGCCGACCGTCTGCTCGATTACATCCGCACCGGCACCGACGACCGGCTCTACGCCATCGCGCAGCTCATCCGCCGCGGCATCGACTTGGTGCTGATCTACAACAACACCAAGATCGACATGTTCTTCCTCGAGAAGTTCAAGAACATCGTCGAGTTCGAGACGGTCGTCCGTGCGCACCCGCGCGATGCCGAGACCTTGCGCGATGCCAAGCGCATGGGTTTCAGCGACAAGTACATAGGCCAGTTGTGGGGCCTTTCGGAGCAGGAGATGTTCCGCCTGCGCGAGCAGCACGGCATCTTCCCGGTCTACAAGATGATCGACACCTGCGCCAGCGAGTTCGCTTCGTACGTGCCCTATTTCTATTCGACTTACGAGGAGGAGAACGAGTCGGTCGTCAGCGGCAAGGAGAAGATCGTGGTGCTGGGTTCGGGCCCCATCCGCATCGGGCAGGGCGTGGAGTTCGACTATTCGACCGTGCATGCCATCTGGTCCATCCGCGAAGCGGGTTACGAGGCCATCATCGTCAACAACAACCCCGAGACCGTCTCGACCGACTACACCACCAGCGACAAGCTCTACTTCGAGCCGCTCACGGTGGAAGACGTGATGAACGTCATCCGGTTGGAGAAGCCCAAGGCCATCGTGGTGTCGCTGGGCGGACAGACGGCTATCAATCTGGCCGAGCCGCTGGCGGCATTGGGCGTGCCCATCATCGGCACCGACTGCGAAGCGATCCGCAACGCCGAAGACCGCGGCTGCTTCGAGAAGATCATGGAGGAGCTGGGCATCCCCCAGCCCGAGGCCGAAGCGGTGACGGACATCGAGGCGGGCGTACGCGCCGCCACGCGCATCGGCTATCCGGTGCTGGTGCGTCCGAGCTACGTGCTGGGCGGCCGGGCGATGCAGATCGTCTCGAACGAGGAGCGCCTGCGCCACTATTTGCAGACGGCCGTCGAGGTGAATGCCGACCAGCCCGTGCTGGTGGACCGCTACATCATGGGCAAGGAGCTCGAAGTCGACGCCATCTGCGACGGCAAGGACGTATTCATACCGGGCATCATGGAGCACGTGGAACGCACGGGCATCCACTCGGGCGACTCGATCAGCGTCTACCCGACGTTCAGCGTCTCGGAGCGCGCCAAGCAGAAGATCATCGACTACACGGTGCGGCTGGGCCTGCGGATCGGCATAAAAGGCCTGTACAACATCCAGTTCATCGTCGACGGCGAGGAAGACGTCTATGTCATCGAGGTCAATCCGCGTTCGTCGCGCACGGTGCCTTTCCTCTCCAAGTCCACGGGCGTCGGCATGGCCCACATCGCCACGCAGGTCATCTTGGGCCGGAGCCTGCGCGAGCAGGGCATCGCCGAAGTCTACGGCCGCGAGAAAAAGCGCTGGTATGTGAAAGCCCCGGCGTTCTCGTTTGCGAAGATCCGCGGCATGGACAGCTACCTGTCGCCCGAAATGAAGTCGACGGGCGAGGCGATCGGCTACGACGATTTCCTGACCCGCGCCCTCTACAAGGCGTTGCAGGCCACCGGTATGAACGTCTCCAACTACGGCACCATCTTCGTGACGATCGCCGACCCCGACAAGGAGAAGGCGCTGCCGCTGGTGCGGCGTTTCTACGAGTTGGGATTCAACGTCGAGGCTACGACCGGCACCGCGGCGTTCCTGCGCGAGCACGGCATCCGCACCCGCACGCGCCGCAAGTTGAGCGAGGGCAGTTCGGAGATCGTCGACGCGCTGCGGCAGGGCCATGTCAGCTATGTCATCAACACCATCGACATCAACCAGCACGACACGCGGCTCGACGGCTACGAAATCCGCCGCACGGCCGTCGAGAACAACGTCACGGTCTTCACGGCGCTCGAAACGGTGGCCGTGCTGCTCGACGTGCTGGAGGAAATCACGCTTCGTGTCTCTACAATCGACGCCGAATGATGTACAAGCAGGGAATCTATACCGTTCTGTCCAACGAGCCGCTTGCCGCTTCGGTGCATCGGATGCGGCTCGAGGGCGACACGCGCTGGATCGTGCGGCCGGGGCAGTTCGTCAACATAGCGCTGGCGGGCAGGTACCTGCGCCGGCCGATTTCGGTGTGCGACTACGATGCGCAGACGCTGACCCTTATATATAAGGTGGTGGGCGAGGGGACGGCCCAGATGGCCCGGATGGGGGCGGGCGAACGGCTCGACCTGCTGACGGGGCTGGGCAACGGTTTCACGACCGGCAACGAGGCCCGGCGGCCGCTGCTGGTCGGCGGCGGCGTGGGCGTGCCGCCGCTCTACAACCTCGCCAAGGTGTTGCTTGCGGCCGGAAAACCGGTACAGGCAGTGTTGGGGTTCAATACGGCGTCGGAAGTCTTCTATGCCGAAGAGTTCCGGGCGTTGGGTTGTGCGGTGACGGTGGCCACGGCCGACGGGACCCAAGGAGTAAGGGGGTTCGTGACCGACGCCCTCGCGGGGCTCGACTTCGACTATTTCTATGCCTGCGGACCGCAGCCGATGCTGCGGGCGCTGTGCGCGGCGGCTTCTTGCGACGGCCAGCTCTCGTTCGAGGAGCGCATGGGGTGCGGATTCGGCGCCTGCATGGGTTGTTCGTGCAAGACCCTCGCAGGCAGCAAGCGCATCTGCAAGGAGGGGCCTGTGCTGACCAAAGGCGAGATCCTTTGGTGAATGAAAAATTGAAAATCGTCGTTCTGAGGAGCTGAAGCGACGAAGAATCTTTTTGGGAGAAAAATATGGCAGACACATCCGTCGTTTTGAGCGGGTTGAGGTTGGACAATCCGGTGATTCCGGCCAGCGGGACTTTCGGCTACGGGCAGGAGTTCCGCGAATTCTACGACCTCGATATTCTGGGTTCGTTCTCGTTCAAGGGGACGACGCGCGAAGGGCGCTTCGGCAACCCGACGCCCCGCATCGCCGAGTGCCGCGAGGGGCTGATCAACGCCGTGGGGTTGCAGAACCCCGGCATCGACCATGTCATAGCCGAGGAGCTGCCGCGCTTGCGCGGTTTTTTCCACAAGCCGGTCATCGCCAACATCTCGGGGTTCTCGGTCGACGAGTACGCCTATTGTTGCGAGCGCATCGACAAGGAGGAGCAGGTGGGGCTCATCGAGGTCAATGTCTCGTGTCCCAACGTGCGGCACGGCGGCATGTCGTTCGGCACCTCGCCCGAAGCGGCCGCCGAGGTCACGCGCGCCGTCAAGGCCGTGACGACCAAACCGGTCTACATCAAGCTGAGCCCCAACGTCGCCGATATCGTGGCGATAGCCCGTGCGTGCGAGGAGGCCGGGGCCGACGGGTTGTGCCTGATCAATACGTTGTTGGGCATGCGCATCGACGTGGCGCGCCGCAAGCCGGTCATCGCCAATACGATGGGCGGTTTCTCCGGTCCGGCGATCTTTCCCGTCGCCGTGCGGATGGTCTGGCAGGTCGCCCGGGCGTGCAGCGTGCCCGTCATCGGTTGCGGCGGCGTGCAGTCGGCGCGCGACGTCATCGAGATGATGATGGCCGGAGCCACGGCCGTGGAAGTGGGGGCGGCCAATCTGGTGAACCCATATGCCTCGAAGGAGATCGTCGAGGCCCTGCCTGCCGAAATGGAGCGGCTGGGCATCGAGAAGCTGAGCGATATCATAGGAATCGTGCAGAGCGAAAATTGAGCGTGGAATGTGTGAAGTGTTCGGCAAATACCTTTCACTTTCGATCTTTCACCTTTAACTTTTTTGAAATGGATAACAAAGACGTAATCATCGCCTGCGACTTCAAGTCGGTCGAGGATACATTCCGTTTCCTCGACCTGTTCAAGGACGAAGCGCGCAAACCCTTTCTGAAGATCGGCATGGAGCTCTACTATGCCGAGGGTCCGGCCATCGTGCGCGAGATCAAGCGCCGCGGCCACCGGATATTTCTGGACCTCAAGCTCCACGACATCCCCAACACGGTGCGCAAGGCGATGGCCGTGCTTTCGCGGCTCGACGTCGACATGTGCAACGTCCACGCCGCCGGTACCATCGAGATGATGCGGGCCGCGGTCGAGGGGCTGACGCGCGAGGACGGTTCGCGGCCGCTGCTGATCGCCGTGACGCAGCTGACTTCGACGAGCGAGGAGCGCATGCAGCGCGAGTTGCTCATCGGGGCGCCGATCGGCGAGACGATCGTGAAATATGCCTGCAACACCCGCGAGGCCGGGCTCGACGGGGTGGTCTGTTCGCCGCTCGAAGCGGGGATGGTCCACGATGCGTGCGGCCGGGATTTCCTGACCGTGACCCCGGGCGTGCGTTTCGCCGACGGCGACGTGGCCGATCAGGTGCGGGTGACTACGCCCGCCCGGGCCCGCGAGATCGGTTCGGACTACATCGTGGTGGGACGCCCCATCACGGCGGCGCCCGATCCGGTGGCCGCTTACCGGCGCTGCGTGGCGAAATTCATAGGCGTGGAGTGAAAATTGAAAGGTATGGCTTTGAAAAATCGCCTTTAACTTTTAACCTTTCACCTTTCACTTTTCACTTTTCACTTGTCATGAAGTCCGTAAAACTGTTCTACCTGCGCAACTGCCCCTTTTGCAAACAGGCGTTGCAGTACGTGGCCGACGCCAAGGCGGCTCACCCGGAGTTGGCGGCGGTCGAGATCGAGACCGTCGAGGAGTCGGAAGACCCCGAAACGGCCGAATCGTTCGACTACTACTATGTGCCGACGTTCTATGTGGGCGAGGTCAAGGTCCACGAGGGCGGCATCCGTCCCGAGGAGGTCGAGGCCGTTTTGCGCAAGGCTTTGAAATAATACGAAAACCCGACATATCTATGGAGAAACTCATTGCCAAGGATTTGCTGTCGATCGGCGCGGTCTTCCTGCGCCCCGGGCAGCCGTTCACGTGGGCCAGCGGAATCAAGAGCCCTATTTACTGCGACAACCGCCTGACGCTGACGGCGGTAGAGGTGCGCAAGCGCGTGGAAGCCGGATTGGCCGAAATCGTCCGGACGAAGTTCCCCGAGGCCGAGGTGCTGATGGGTACTTCGACGGCCGGAATCGCCCATGCCGCCATCACGGCTACGTTGCTCGACCTGCCGATGGGTTACGTGCGTTCCGGCGCCAAGGACCATGGCCGCGGCAACCGCATCGAGGGCAAGTTGGAGAAGGGCCAGAAGGTCGTCGTCGTCGAGGATCTCATTTCCACCGCCGGGTCGTGCATCGAGGTGGTCGAAGCGTTGCGCGAGGCGGGTGCCGAGGTGTTGGGCGTGGCGTCGATCTTCACCTACGGGATGCGCAAGGGGCTCGACCGCCTGCGCGAGGCCGGGGTCGTGAACTACAGCCTCTCGAACCTCGACGCGTTGGTCGAGGTGGCCGCCGACGAGGGGTACATCCGCCCCGAGGACAAGGCGCGTCTGATCGCTTTCCGCAACAACCCTTCCGACGAGAGTTGGATGAAATGACAAGAGAGAATCGAGAGACGATATAGCGAAAAGCGTCCGTCGGATACCTTTCACTTTCGACCTTTCACTTTTCACTTTTCACTTTCGACTTTTCACCTTTAACCTTTTTTTGACAATGCGTCATCTGATAGACCCCATGGACCTGACGGTCGAGCAGACCGGGCAGGTCATAGCGCTGGCCCAAGAGATCATCGCCGACCGCGGCCGCTTCCGCGACGCTTGCAAAGGCAAGAAGCTGGCGACGTTGTTCTACGAGCCTTCGACCCGCACCCGGTTGAGTTTCACTTCGGCCATGTTGGAGTTGGGCGGCGAGGTGATCGGCTTCGCCGACGCCCGTTCGTCGTCGGTGTCCAAGGGCGAGACGGTGGCCGACACCGTGCGCGTCATCCGGTGTTTCGCCGACATCATAGCCATGCGCCATTTCAAGGAGGGGGCGCCGTTGGTGGCTTCGCAGTATGCCGGGATTCCGGTCATCAACGCGGGCGACGGAAGCCATGCCCACCCCACGCAGACCCTCACGGATTTGTTGACCATCCAGCGCGAAAAGGGGCGTCTCGACCACTTGACCGTCGGTTTTTGCGGCGATCTGAAGTTCGGCCGCACGGTCCATTCGCTGCTCCGCGCCTTGTCGCGTTACGAGGGGACGAAAGTGGTCTTGATTTCGCCCGAGGAGTTGCGCCTGCCCGATTACATGTTGCGCGAGTTGGGCGCCGGTTCGGGGTTGGAGGTCCGCGAGGTCCGCACCCTCGAAGAGGCGATGCCCGAGTTGGACATCCTCTACATGACGCGCGTGCAGAAGGAGCGTTTCGCCGACGAGGCCGACTACGAGCGCGTCAAGGACAGCTATGTGCTCGACCTCGAAAAATTGAAGACGGCACGCGAGGACATGATCGTCCTGCATCCTCTGCCGCGGGTCAACGAGATCGCGCGGGCGGTCGACAACGATCCCCGGGCGGCTTATTTCCGGCAGGTGGAGAACGGCAAGTTCGTGCGCATGGCGTTGATCCTGACTTTGCTGCGGTGGGCCGGGGAGAACCGGCCTTTCGAGCGTACGCCCGTGTTGGCCGAGCCCTACGGGGTGGGCGAGCGGACATGCCCCAACCCGCATTGCATTTCGGCCACGGAGGATGTCGACCAGTTGTTGCGCCGGGAGGCCGACGGCTCGTGCCGCTGTGCCTATTGCGAGACGATTTTGTGAATAAATTGTCGATAGAATCCGCGGCCGGGCGTTTTGAAAGTCGGCCGGAACGGGCTACCTTTGCAGGGTCGTTTTTGCGACAGGGTAGGTTATTGAGAACAACGATGATTGCCAAAGGTCATATCGGACGGCACAAACGCAGGCGGCCGTGTTTCCGGACTGCCGGACAGGCGGCGCCGCACCTCGCGCAAGGGGCCGGTGCGGTTCGCCGGGGCCGACGGATGCTCGCTTGCCGAATCGTCGGATAGATACGGACCGCCATGACACGTGCAGTGTCGTGGCGGTTCGGCTTTTTTGAAAAACGCTTTCAGATTATGGAGAAGAGAATCGAGGTCGGGGTCATCATGGGGTCGACAAGCGATTACGAGGTGATGGCCGAGGCCGTGCGGACGCTCGAGGAGTTCGGCGTCGGGTTCGAGAAGCGGGTAGTCAGCGCCCATCGTACGCCCGATTTGTTGTGCGAATATGCCAAGACGGCGCGCGGACGCGGCATCCGGGTCATCATCGCCGGGGCCGGGGGCGCCGCCCATCTGCCGGGTATGGTGGCGTCGATGACCGCGCTGCCGGTGGTGGGGGTCCCCGTGAAGTCGCGGGCGCTCAACGGGTTGGATTCGCTGCTCTCGATCGTGCAGATGCCTGCGGGGGTGCCCGTGGCTACCACCGCTATCAATGGCGCGAGGAACGCCGCTTTGATCGCCGTGTCGATATTGGCCTTGCAGGACGAGGCTTTGGCCGCGCGGCTCGATGCGTTCCGCGCCCGGCAGACCGCCGACGTACTGAAAGCCGAATTGTAGCATGAAGACCATCGGTATCATAGGAGGGGGCCAGCTAGGGCTGATGCTTGCGCAGGAGGCGCGGCGGCTGGGCCTGCGCACCGTGGCGCTCGACCCCGCGGCCGATGCGCCCGCCTTCGCGGCGTGCGACGGCCGCATCGTGGCGGCTTACGACGATGCTGCGGCGCTCGAGGAGTTGTGCCGGCAGAGCGATGCCGTGACCTACGAGTTCGAGAACGTGCCGGGCGAAGTGTTGGTTCCGCTGGTCGAGAAGTACAACATTCCGCAGGGATTTCGGCCTTTGTACGATTCGCAGGACCGCTTGCGCGAGAAGGAGAACGCCCGGGCCTGCGGATTCGCCACGCCCGACTATGCGGCGGTGGACGACGAGCGGTCGTTGCGCGAAGCGGCGGCCCGGTTGGGCTATCCCTGTGTGCTGAAGACCCGAACACTGGGCTACGACGGCCACGGGCAGGCCGTGCTGCGGTCGGACAGCGACCTTGCCAAGGCCCTGCCGCTCTTGGCCGTGCCGTGCATTCTCGAAGCCTTTGTCGATTTCGATTTCGAGGCGAGCCTCGTCATGGTCTGCGACGGTGTGCGGACGATTACTTTCCCCATCGGCCGCAATGTCCACCGCGACGGCATTCTCGACCTTTGTTTCGTCCCGGCCGAGGGGCTTGCGCCCGGGTTGGAGGAGCGGATGCGGCAGACCGGCGAGCGTTTCATGCAGGCGTGCGGTTATACGGGGATTCTGGCCGTCGAGCTCTTCGTGAAGGGCGACCGTTTCTGGTTCAACGAGATGGCGCCGCGCCCCCACAATTCGGGCCATTGGACCCTCGAGGGCTGCACGACCAACCAGTACCGCGAGTTGGCGCGTTTTCTGGCGGGGATGCCGCTCGAGGAGCCGCGGCTGGCGGCTCCGACGGTCATGAAGAACATCTTGGGCCGCGACCTCGATGCGGCCCGGCGGTTGGCGGCCCAGACGCACGAGGGGGTGTATGTCCACCTCTATGGCAAGCGCGAGAGCCGTCCTCTGCGCAAGATGGGCCACGTGACTTTCGTGGGGTGCGATGCCGCGGAGTATGCGGCCCGCTGGGCAGAAAGATTTGCATAATAAACCGAAGAAACCGATATGAAGAACTACCGTATTTTCGTCGAGAAGCAGCCCCGTTTCCGGGTCGAGGCCGAGAGCCTGCGGCGCGAGTTGAACGCCGATCTGGGGTTGTCGCTCCGCACGCTGCGGCTGCTGAACGTCTACGACTTGTTCGGCTTCAGCGAGGAGTTGCTCGAAAAGAGCCGTTACACCGTCTTCGGCGAGACGGTGACCGACACCGTGAGCGACGGGTGCGATTTGAGCGGCCACCGCTATATCGCCGTCGAGTTCCTGCCCGGGCAGTTCGACCAGCGTGCCGCTTCGGCGGTCGATTGCGTGCGGTTGATCGACCCCGCGGCCGACGTGCGCATCCGGTCGTCGAAACTGCTGCTCTTCGACGCCGACGTGAGCGACGCCGATCTGGCGAAAATCCGCCGCTACTATATCAATGCCGTCGAGTCGCGCGAAAAGAACCTCGCCGAGCTCAGCGACATGGAGCAGGCCGAGGTGAAGCCCGTCGAGGTGTTGGCGGGGTTCCGGGCGATGGACGATGCCCGTTTGCCGGAGTATTGCAAGCAGCATGGGTTGGCCATGAACGCCGACGACTTGCGCGAGGTGGTGCGTTACTTCCGCGAGGAGGGGCGCGATCCCTACGAGACCGAGCTGCGCATCCTCGACACCTATTGGAGCGACCATTGCCGCCACACGACGTTCACCACCGAGCTCACGGGCATCACCGTCGAGGAATCGTTCCTCAAGGACGAAATCGAAGATTCGTTGGCCCTCTACCTGCGCATCCGCCGCGAACTGGGCCGCGAGCACAAGAGCCTTTGCCTGATGGACATGGCCACCATCGGCGCGCGTTATCTGCGGAAGCAGGGGTTGTTGGACGATCTGGAAGTGAGCGACGAGAACAACGCCTGCTCGGTCTATGTCGATGTCGACGTCGACGGGACCCCCGAGCGTTGGTTGTTGCAGTTCAAGAACGAGACCCACAACCATCCCACCGAGATCGAGCCTTTCGGCGGCGCTTCGACTTGTCTGGGCGGCGCCATCCGCGACCCGTTGTCGGGCCGGAGCTACGTCTATCAGGCCATGCGCGTGACCGGTGCGGGTAATATCTACGCGAAGGTGGGCGATACGCTTCCGGGCAAGCTGCCGCAGAGCGTCATCTCGCGCAAGGCGGCGGCAGGTTATTCGAGCTACGGCAACCAGATCGGTCTGGCGACGACCCACGTGCGCGAGATCTACCACGACGGTTATGTGGCCAAGCGGTTGGAGGTCGGCGCGGTCGTCGGCGCGGTCAAGGCCGCCAACGTGCGCCGCGAAAAGCCTGCTCCGGGCGACAAGATCATCATGTTGGGCGGCCGTACGGGCCGCGACGGCATCGGCGGCGCGACGGGTTCCTCGAAGGAGCACGATTCGCATTCGCTCGAGACGTGCGGCAGCGAGGTGCAGAAGGGCAACGCCCCCGAGGAGCGCAAGCTGGAGCGTTTGTTCCGGCGTCCGGAGGCGACGCGCCTGATCAAGAAGTCCAACGACTTCGGGGCGGGCGGCGTCAGCGTGGCCATCGGCGAGTTGGCCGACGGGCTCGACATCTACCTCGACCGGGTCAAGACCAAATACAGCGGCCTGAATGCTACCGAGTTGGCCATCAGCGAGTCGCAGGAGCGCATGGCCGTGGTGGTCGAAGCCAAGGACGCCGCCGCTTTCATGGAGTATTGCCGCGAGGAGAACATCGAGGCGGTCGAGGTGGCCGACGTGACCGATACGGCACGGATGCGGATGTTCTGCGGCGGCCGCATGGTGGCCGACCTGCGCCGCGATTTCATCGATTCGGCGGGTGCGGCCCACTTCGCCGAAGCGCGCGTCGGTGCCGTGGCCGCAACCGATCCTTTCGCCCGGGAGATCGCCGGCGAGGGGTTGGCCGAGCGTTTCGCCAACAACCTGCGCGGCGACAACGTCCTCTCGCAGCGCGGTTTGATCGAGATGTTCGATTCGACCATCGGCCGTTCGACCGTGCTGATGCCTTTCGGCGGCCGTACGCAGCGCAGCGAGACGCAGGTCTCGGTGCAGAAGCTCCCCGTCGACGGCTTCACCCGCACGGCCAGCATCATGGCTTTCGGCTACAACCCTTGTTTGGCGTCGTGGAGCCCCTACCACGGTGCGGCTTACGCCGTGGTCGAGGCGGCGGCCAAGGTCGTGGCCGCAGGTGCGCGCTTCGACAAGATGCGTTATTCGTATCAGGAATATTTCGAGCGCATGACTTCCGACCCTTGTTCGTGGGGCAAGCCGCTGGCGGCTCTGTTGGGAGCCTTGCGGATGCAGACGGAGCTGGGGCTCCCCTCCATCGGCGGCAAGGATTCGATGTCGGGCACGTTCCAAGACATCAATGTGCCGCCCATGCTCATGGCGTTCGGCATCACCACGGTCGATGCGGCTACGGTCGTTTCGACCGACTTCAAGCGCCCGGGCAGCAACCTCTACCTGATCCGCCACACGCCTCGCGCCAACCATATGCCCGACACCGGGCAGCTTCGGCGCAACTTCGGTTTCGTGAGCGGCCGCATCGAGGCCGGGCAGATCTTGTCGGCTTGGGCCGTGGGGTTCGGCGGCGTGGCCGAGGGCTTGGCCAAGATGGCTTTCGGCAACGAGATCGGCGCCGAGGTCGCGATGGACGAGCGCCGGTTGTTCGACTATGCCTACGGTTCGATATTGGTTGAGTGCGAGGGCGAGTTGGATTTCCCGGACGCTGAGTTCCTCGGCCGCACCACGGACGATGCGGCGTTGACGGTCAACGGCGTGCGGATGCCCCTCGACGAGCTCTACCGCGCCAACACCGAGCGTTTCGCGTCGGTCTACCCCGACAAGGGCCATAACTGCGCCGAGGTGATGACCGGCCGGCCCCGCACGGGTGCCTGCGAGTATCCGGGTCCGGCGGTCGAGCATCCGCGGGTCTGCCTGCCCGTGTTCCCGGGCACGAACTGCGATTACGACACGGCCAAGGCCTTCCGCTGCGCGGGCGCCGAGGTGGAGACTTGCGTGCTGTGCAACATCGGGAGCGACGACATCCTGCGTTCGATCGCCCGCTTGCGCGAGTGCATCGACCGCTGCCACATCTTGGTGCTGAGCGGCGGATTCTCGGCAGGCGACGAGCCCGACGGAAGCGCCAAATTCATAGTCAACGTTCTGAACAACACGCAGATCGGCGAGGCCATCCATGCGCTGCTCGACCGCGGCGGCCTGATTCTGGGCATCTGCAACGGTTTTCAGGCGCTCGTCAAGTCGGGCTTGCTGCCCTACGGCCGGTTGGGCATGGTGACGGCTTCTTCGCCGACGCTTTTCCGCAACGACATCAACCGCCACATCTCGCAGATCGTCGCCACACGCGTGGCTTCGACGGCTTCGCCATGGCTGGCGGGCTTCGAGCCAGGCCAGCTGCACAGCATCGCCGTGAGCCACGGCGAGGGCAAGTTCGTGGTCGGCGAGGAGTTGGCCCGCGAGCTGTTCGACGCCGGGCAGGTGGCGTTCCAGTATGCCGGGCCCGACGGCGAGCCTACGGCCGCAGCGCCGTGGAACCCCAACGGTTCGTCCTATGCCATCGAGGGCATCGTCTCGCGCGACGGCCGCATTCTGGGCAAGATGGGCCACACCGAACGCTGGGAAGAACACCTTTTCAAGAACATTGCGGGCAACAAACAGCAAGACCTGTTCGGCAATGCGGTAAGATATTTCAGAAAAAAGTAAGCAACAAATAAAAATCCCGACTTATGAAACAACTCGAAATGCTCTACGAGGGCAAGGCAAAGCAGGTCTTCCTGACCGACGATCCCGACAAGATCATCATCCATTACAAGGATGCGGCTACGGCGTTCAACAACGTCAAGAAAGCGACCATCGAGAACAAAGGCGTGCTGAACAACGCCATTTCGACCCTTATCTTCAAGGAGCTGCAAAAGGCAGGCGTGAAGACCCACTACGTCGAGACGCTCAACGACCGCGATCAGGTGTGCCGCAAGGTGTCGATCATCCCCTTGGAGGTGATCGTGCGCAACGTCATCGCCGGGTCGATGGCCCAGCGGCTGGGCATCGAAGAGGGCACCGAGCCTTCGAACGTGATTTTCGACATCTGCTACAAGAAGGACGAGTTGGGCGATCCGCTCATCAACGACCACCATGCCGTGGCTTTGGGTGCCGCCACCTACGGCGAGCTCGACACCATCTACAAGATGACGGCCCGCATCAACGAGGTGCTCAAGGGGCTCTTCGCCCGGATGAACATCCGCCTGATCGACTTCAAGATCGAGTTCGGCAAGACCGCCGACGGCGAAATCGTGCTGGCCGACGAGGTGTCGCCCGACACTTGCCGCCTGTGGGACGCCGCCACCAACGAGAAGCTCGACAAAGACCGTTTCCGCCGCGACTTGGGCAAGGTCCGCGAGGCTTACGAGGAGATTCTGGCCCGGCTCCGCAAAATCACGGCGTAGGGATGATGCGGCCTTACAGCGACCGGGAATTGCATGAGGAGTGCGGCGTCTTCGGGGTCTATGGGGTCCCCGGGGCTTCGACGCTCGCCTACTACGGGTTGCATGCCTTGCAGCACCGCGGGCAGGAGGGTTGTGGCATCGTCAGTGTCGACGAGGGCGGCAAGCTCCGCCGCATCAAGGGCGAGGGGTTGGTGACCGAGGTCTTCAAGGAGCCCGGTCTGGCGACCCTCGCGGGCAGCATGGCCATCGGCCACGTGCGTTATTCGACGGCGGGCGGCGGCGGAATCGAGAACGTGCAGCCTTTCATGTTCCGCCACAATACGGGCGATTTCGCGTTGGCCCACAACGGCAACATCGTCAATTCCAAGCAGGTGCGCGACTATTTGGAGAACCGCGGCAGTCTCTTCCAGTCGTCGTCCGACAGCGAGGTGCTGGCCCACCTCATCAAGAAGGAGACCAAGTACCACGACCGGCCGCGCATCTATTCGATCATCGATGCGCTCAACATGCTGGAGGGGGCTTTCGCCTTTCTGATCATGACGGCCAACCGCATCTACGCCTGCCGCGACAAGTACGGCCTGCGGCCCCTTTCGATCGGCCGGTTGGGCGGCGGCTACGTGGTTTCGAGCGAGACTTGCGCTTTCGACGTCTTGGGCGCCGAGTTCGTGCGCGACGTCGAGCCGGGCGAGATCGTGACCATCGATTCGCACGGTTTGCGTTCGACCGATTATTCGCAGTACAAGCGCCGCCAGATGTGCGCCATGGAGTATATCTACTTCGCACGGCCCGACAGCGACATCGAGGGTTGCAACGTCCATGCCTACCGCAAGGAGTCGGGGCGTCTCTTGTTCGCCGAGGCTCCGGCTCCGGCCGACATCGTGGTCGGGGTGCCCGATTCGAGCCTGAGCGCCGCCATGGGTTATGCCGAGGCCAGCGGCCTGCCCTACGAGATGGGGCTTATCAAAAACAAGTACATCGCCCGCACGTTCATCCAGCCGTCGCAGCAGATGCGCGAGAAGGGCGTCAGGATGAAGCTCTCGGCCGTGCGTTCCATCGTGCGGGGCAAGCGCGTGGTGTTGATCGACGATTCGATCGTGCGGGGCACCACGTCGCGGCGCATCGTCGGCATGTTGCGCGAGGCGGGCGCCGCCGAGGTGCACGTGCGCATCGCGTCGCCCCCGATGACCGACCCTTGTTTCTACGGGGTCGATACTTCGACCTACGACGAGTTGATTTCGGCCCGGCTCGACGTCGAGGGCGTGCGCCGCGAAATCGGTTGCGATACGTTGGCTTTCCTTTCCGAGAAGGCGCTCTTCGAGGCGGGCGGGCGCCGCGAGCTCTGCACGGCTTGTTTCACGGGCCGTTACCCCACAGCGCTCTACACCGCACGCGAGCAGGCCAACAAGGACGGAAAGTTCTGACAAGGCGAAAAGTGAAAAGTGAGAAGTGAAAAGTGAAAGGTGAAAGGTGAAAAGTGGAGTTCGCGATCGGCGAAGGTCATTTTTAATTCTTAATTTTTGATTGACATAATGGCACAGAGTTATGAAAAGGCGGGGGTCAACCTCGAAGCCGGATACGAAGTGGTGCGGCGCATCAAGAAGCACGTGGCGTCGACTTCGCGCTTGGGCGTCATGGGCAACATCGGCGCCTTCGGCGGGATGTTCGATCTCTCGGCCCTCAAGGTCGAGGAGCCGGTGTTGGTGAGCGGCACCGACGGCGTGGGCACCAAGCTCAAGCTGGCCTTCGCCATGGACAAGCACGATACCATCGGCATCGATGCCGTGGCCATGTGCGTCAACGACGTGTTGGCACAGGGGGCCGAGCCTTTGTTGTTCCTCGATTACGTGGCCGTGGGTTGCAACGAGCCCCGGAAGATCGAGGCCATCGTGGCGGGCGTCGCCGAGGGTTGCCGTCAGGCGGGCTGCGCCTTGGTGGGCGGCGAGACGGCCGAAATGCCGGGCATGTATGCCGACGGCGAGTACGACATCGCCGGCTTCACGGTGGGCGTGGTCGAGAAGAAGCGGCTCATCGACGGTTCGAAGGTCCGCGTCGGCGACGTATTGGTGGGCGTGGCTTCGAGCGGCGTCCATTCCAACGGCTTCAGCTTGGTGCGCAAGATCGTCTCCGACAGCGGGTTGGATCTGCGTCAAAGCTATCCCGAGCTCTCCGATCGTTTGTTGGGTGAGGTGTTGCTCACCCCCACGAAGATCTATGTGAAGCAGATGCTCGAGGTCATCCGCAGTTGCGACGTCCACGGCATCAGCCACATCACGGGCGGCGGTTTCGACGAGAACATCCCGCGCATTCTCCGCGAGGGGCAGGGCATCGCCGTCGACGAGGGTTCGTGGGAGATTCTGCCCGTGTTCCGTTTCCTCGAAAAGTATGGCAAGGTGCCCCACCGCGAGATGTTCAACATCTTCAACATGGGCATCGGCATGGTCGTCGCGCTCGACGCCGCCGAGGCGCAGCGGGCGATCGACATCCTCGCAGCGCAGGGCGAGCGGGCGACGGTCATCGGACGCGTCACCGACACCCCCGGGGTCGTCATCCGGTAGCCGCCATGCACCGGATCGCGGTTTTCGCCAGCGGCGAGGGGACCAATTTCGAGGCCATCGCCGCGGCTTGCGGGCAGGGCCGGTTGAATGCCCGCGTGGCGCTTCTGGTCTGCGACAGGCCCGGGGCCCGCGCGGTCGAAAGGGCTGCGGCGCACGGGGTCGAGACGTTCGTCTTCTCGCCCAAGGCCTACGCTTCGAAGGCCGATTTCGAGCGCGAAATCGTGGCACGGCTCGATGCCGCAGGCGTGGAGTTGGTTTGTCTGGCGGGTTACATGCGCATCGTGGGCGATACCTTGTTGGCGGCTTATGGCGGGCGGATCATCAACGTCCATCCGTCGCTGCTTCCGGCGTTCCGCGGGGCTCGCGCCATCGAGCAGGCGCTGGAGTACGGCGTCAAGGTCTTCGGCGTGACGATCCACCGGGTCGACGCTACGCTCGACGGCGGTCCCATCCTCGCCCAGCGGGCTTTCGCCTATGAGGGCCGGGACCTCGCCGAACTGGAACGGCTGGTCCACGAGACGGAATATCCGCTCTACATCGAAACAATAGACAAAATATTGAACAACGAATAAATTATGCGTGCTTTAATCAGTGTTAGCGACAAGCGGGGCGTGGTCGAATTCGCCCGCGGGCTGCGCGGGCAGGGCTGGGAGGTGATCGCCACGGGCGGCACCATGAAGCTGTTGCGCGACAGCGGTGTGGAAGTGTTGAATATCAGCGACGTGACGGGTTTCCCCGAGATCTGCGACGGGCGGGTCAAGACGCTCCATCCCAAGGTCCACGGCGGTCTGCTGGCCCGCCGCGACGACCCCGAACATCTGCGGGCCCTTGAGGAGAACGGCATCGGATTCATCGACTTGGTGTGCGTCAACCTCTACCCGTTCCGCGAGACCATCGCCAAGCCCGGCGTGAAGATGGAAGACGCCATCGAGAACATCGACATCGGCGGTCCTTCGATGCTGCGTTCGGCGGCCAAGAACTGGGCTGACGTGACCGTGGTGTGCGACCCCGACGATTATGCGCAGGTTCTGGATGAAATCCGCGCAGGCGGCAGCACTTTGAAAGAGACCCGGTTGAAGCTCTCGGCCAAGGCCTATACCCATACGGCGCAGTACGACGCCATGATTGCGACCTACATGCGGGCGCAGGCCGGGCTCGACGAGAAGTTGTTCCTCGAGTTCGACCTCGTGCAGCCGCTGCGCTACGGCGAGAACCCCCACCAGTCGGCCAAGTTCTACCGCGAGGGGGCGCAGACGCCCTATTCGCTGGCGTTCGCCAAGCAGCTGGGCGGCAAGGAGTTGTCCTACAACAACATACAGGACGCCAATGCCGCTTTGTGCATCGTGCGCGAGTTCGACGAGCCTTTCTGCGTGGGGCTCAAGCACATGAATCCCTGCGGCGCGGCCGTCGGACGCGATGCGGCCGATGCGTGGACCAAGGCCTATGAGGCCGACAAGGTTTCGATTTTCGGCGGCATCGTCGCCACCAACCGCCCTGTGACGCGCGAAGCGGCCGAACTGATGAAGCCCGTTTTTCTGGAGATCATCATGGCTCCCAAGTTCGACGAGGGGGCGCTCGAGGTGCTCCGCACCAAGAAGAACCTGCGGCTGCTGGAAGTCGACATGTCGCCGGCCGAGGGTGCGCCGAAACAATATGTCAGTGTCAACGGCGGCCTGCTGGTGCAGGAGCTCGACGTTGCGGCCAAGCGCATCACGGCCGACATGTCCGTCACCGAGCGCAAGCCCACGGCGGCCCAGCTGGCCGACCTCGATTTCGGTTGGCGGATCGTCAAGCACGTCAAGTCCAACGCCATCGTCGTCGTCAAGGACGGCCGCACGCTGGGCGTCGGCGCCGGGCAGATGAACCGCATCGGTTCGGCCGAAATCGCCTTGAAGCAGGCGCGTGCCGCCGGATTCGCCGAGGGGCTGGTGCTGGCTTCCGACGGCTTCTTCCCGTTCGACGACTGCGTGACCCTCGCGGCCGAGTACGGCGTCGGGGCCATCGTCCAGCCGGGCGGTTCGGTCCGCGACGAGGATTCGGTGCGCAAGGCCGACGAGAAAGGCATTGCGATGTGTTTCGCAGGCGAACGTCACTTCAAACATTGATTTGCACTCAAGGTGAAACGTGAAAGGTCCAAGGTGAAATGTATCCGGGAATTCATCTTCGATCTTTTTGCGAGGGTTCGATTCCGGTTCTCTCTGCCAGAAACGGTTTGCGATCGTACCTTTCCACCTTTAACTTTTCACGATTATATATCTCGTTGTACCAACGGTGGCGTAATTTCGTTTCTTTCGGTTTTCCGACCGAAGCCCCTGCCTGAGGCGGGGGTTTGGGGGTGGGTCAGAACTTGAATACGCGGCTATAGCCGCGAGTTACAGCAGCCGGATTTAGAATTATGGTTCAAGAACGTTGGTACATCAAAGTATATAGATGGGTAACTTTTAACCTTTCGCTTTTATGAAAGTTCTTGTAATCGGTTCGGGCGGCCGCGAGCACGCCATCGTCGATGCGCTGACGCGCTCGCCGCAGGTCGAAAAAATCTATTGCGCACCCGGCAACGCGGGTATCGCCCGGCAGGCGGAGTGCGTGGCCGTCAAGGAGACCGACGTCGAGGCCTTGCGCAGCTTCGCCGCGGCCGAGGGCATCGGACTGACGGTCGTCGGGCCCGAGGTGGCGTTGGCAGCGGGCGTCGTCGATGCGTTCAAGGCGGCGGGCCTGCGGATTTTCGGTCCGACGAAAGCAGCCGCGCGCATCGAGTCGTCGAAGGAGTTCGCCAAGGAGCTGATGGCCAAGTACGCGATTCCGACCGCCGGATTCCGCGCTTTCACCGACTATGCGGCGGCCCGCGATTATGTGGCCGGGCGTTCGTTCCCCGCCGTGCTGAAGTACGACGGGCTGGCCGCAGGCAAAGGGGTGGTCATCGCGCAGACGATGGCGGAGGCCGACGCCGCGTTGCGCGACATGTTGCTCGACGACAAGTTCGGCGAGGGCAAGGTGGTCGTCGAGGAGTATCTGGAGGGGCCCGAATTTTCGTTCATGTGTTTCGTCTCGGGCCGCCGGGTGTGGCCCATGGTGTTGGCGCAGGACCACAAGCGGGCTTTCGACGGCGACCGCGGCCCCAACACGGGCGGCATGGGCGCCTATTCGCCGCTGCCGTTCGTCACGGCCGAGGACGAAAAATATGCCTTGGAGCACATCTTGCAGCCTGTGGCCGACGCCATGGTCGCCGAGGGGTGCCCCTTCGAGGGGGTGCTCTACGGCGGACTGATGAAGACGGCGCAGGGCATCAAGGTCATCGAGTTCAACGCCCGGTTCGGTGATCCCGAGACCGAGGTGGTGCTGCCGCGGCTGCGGAGCGACATCGTCGACATCTTCTGTGCGGTGGCCGAGGGGCGCGACGCCCGGTTGGAGTGGCATGCCGATGCTGCGCTGGGTATCGTCTTGGCATCGAAAGGCTACCCGGAGGCCTACGAGAAGGGCTGCGAAATCAAGGGGCTCGATACGGTCGGCGGAACCGTGTACCACATGGGAACCAAGGCCGATGGCGGCCGGGTGCTGACTGCCGGGGGGCGGGTGCTCTTCGTGGTGGGCCGGGGCGCTACGCTGGCCGAAGCGCGCGAAAAAGCGCTTGCCGACGTGGCCCGCATCGACTGCGACAACCTCTTCCACCGCACCGACATCGGCCATTGGGCGCTGGACGATTTCGCAGGTCATAAGTAAAACCGGGGGCCGCATTCGTGGACCGCAGGGTTGCGGACCTTGCGCCCGGGGCCGGCTCGCGCCAAAAGGCGCGACCCCCGCAGCCGGCCCGGGCGAATGCAGCGCAGCAGGTCGGAGCGGCGGCCCGCCCTCGGATATGGATAGATTGACGGAATAATCTAATTTTACGATTGCGATATGATTATCAGCGGAAAAGAACTCTCGGCCCGATTGAAGGCCGACATGGCGGCGGAGGTGGCGGCTTTCCCCGCAAAATACGGGCGCGTGCCCCACTTGGCGGTCATCTTGGTGGGCGAGGACCCCGGCAGCGTCAGCTATGTGACGGGCAAGGCCAAGGCTTCGGCCGAGGTGGGCATCCGCAACACCACGATCCGGCGTCCCGCCACCATTTCGGAAGCGGAACTGCTCGGCATCATTGCCGAACTCAATGCCGACGACGAGGTCGACGGCATTCTGGTGCAGCTTCCTCTGCCGAAACACATCAGCGAAGAGCGCGTCATCGCGGCCATCGACAAGACCAAGGACGTCGACGGTTTCCACCCGCTCAACGTGGCGGCGCTGTGGCAGAAGCAGCCTTGCACGCTGCCCTGCACGCCCAAGGGTATCATCAAGATGCTTAAGGCGGCAGGCGTGGAGATCGCGGGCCGCGAAGCGGCGGTCATCGGCCGCAGCAACATCGTGGGGCTGCCCGTGGCCAAGTTGTTGTTGGACGAGAACGCTACGGTGACTATCGCTCATAGCCGCACGCGCGATCTGGCTGCGGTGACGCGCCGGGCCGAAATCCTTGTGGTGGCCATCGGGCGGCCCCGATTCGTCACGGCCGACATGGTGGCCGAGGGGGCCGTGGTGATCGACGTGGGGGTCAACCGCGACCCGGCGACCGGCAAGCTGTGCGGCGACGTCGACTATGCCGCTGTCGAGCCCAAGGCGTCGGTCATCACTCCGGTGCCCGGCGGCGTGGGGCCGATGACGATCTGCTGCCTGATGGAGAATACCATCGAGTGTTTCCTGCGCAAGCGGAACGGCGGTTGTTAAAACGTTTTAGCAACCGCTGTTTTAGCAGAATTTTAGCAAACCGAAAAAGCCCGGATCGTTCCGGGCTTTTTTCGTATCGGGGGGGGGCAGCGGCCCGGCGCATGCGGCCGGAACCTCGCGTGCGGCCGGCTCAGAGCTGGTCGGGTCGGTAGCGGCACGTCAGCCGTTCGGGCAGGGGCGTGCCGGGCTGGCGCAGGCGGACCATGGCGAGGTCGGTGGCGGGGTCGCCCGTGCCGAAGTCGAACCCGTCGGGCGAGCGGAACTCAGCCGGAACGGCGCCGGAGAACCCGAACCGCCCGTAGAATCCGCGCAGCCACTCTTTGTCGGGGGTGGGGATGAGGAAGACGGCTTCGTCGCCGCGCTCGTCGCACTGCCGCAGGGCCTGTTCCATCAGTTGCGACGCCAGCCCGCGGTTGCGGAATTCGGGGTCGGTGGCCACGCCGTAGATGTAGCTGCTGCGGCCCAGTTCGGTGTCGAACGGCAGGATGTGGAGCATGGCGGCCGTGCGTCCCTTGCATTGGGCCGTGAGCATCCGGTCGCGGCGGTAGCAGCGCATCAGAAAGGTGTCGATGAATTCGTTGCCGTCGCCGAAAACTTTCATCCACAGCTCCTTGCATGCCGCTTCGTCGGGGTGCAGGCGGATGGCCGCATACTTGTGGAGCAGCTCGGCGGGGTGGTAGGAGAGCTTGGCGTGGCGGAGCCCTTCGATGCCGAGGTCTTCCTCGCGGTTGATGAGCTCGAACTGCGGGGGCAGATGCTCGGCGAAGAGTTTGTTGATGACGGCGAAGGCCCCCTCGAACGCCGTGTCGGCCTTTTCGACGTGGGTGACGAAGGTGCGTTCGCTGACGGCCGAACCGTAGGTGAAAGCCGCGAGCCGCTCGCCGACGTAGAGACACCCGCCGCGCAGGCCCAGTTCGTCGAAATGGTCGAAAGCCAGCTGCATGGCCCGCTGCTCGGCGCACAGTTCGGAGGTATGCCCCTCGTGTACCCGCCGCCACTGGCGTTCGAGGGTCATGCACTCGGCGAAGCGCTCGGGCGTGAGCTCCTCGTAGCGGAAGTCGGGACAGGCGGCCGTGAACCGGTTGATGTGGTTGCGTTTGGGCTGGTAGCGGCGCCCGGGCAGGGTGCGCAGGTCGTCGGCGCGGTAGAGGTAGTCCTCGGATGCGCGGTCGGAGTGGAAGGCGAACACGCCGGGGCATGCGCGGCGGAGTTGGTCGCGCCCCTCGTCGGTCAGCCCGATGAGCCGCAGCCGCTGTCCGTGGGCATGGGCGTCGTCGGCCAATGCGGGGACGATGCGTGTGAAATCGCCCTCGCCCACGGGCTGCATGTAGCCGATCTTCGGACCGCCGCCGATCTGGAACCGGACGACGAGGAACCCCTCGACGACGGCCCATGCACTGCGGTAGACCGCCTGCCAGCAGAACATGTTGGCGAAGGCGAGGTCGCAGTTGCGGATGCCCGAGGGCATGGTGTACCGTTCGATGGCCGCACGGTCGGCGAGCCGGACGGGATGGAACTCAATCATCGACTACGTAGCTTTTGCGCTCGACATGCGAATAATATTGCTGGACCAAGGCCCGGTAGCGCCGCAGAAGCGGGCTGTCGCCGGGCGCAGGCGGAAGCGCATCGTCGAACTCCGCCGTGCCGCTGTCGGTCCATGCGCGGAACAAGCCGTCGTAGGAGAGGGCCCAGCGGGGCCGGTCGGGCTCGCCGAAGATGTCGCGCCCGAAAGCGAAGTAGGGCTGGTCGCTGCCCAGCAGCCCCAGCACCGTGGGCATGATGTCGAGCTGCTGGACGATCTCCGATATCTGGCCGCGCAGGGCGCCGTCGGGCGTGTAGAAGAAGCCGACGATGTGGTGGCTGCCCGGATATTCGCGGCTCTCGGGGGCGAACTTCTCCGACGACACGTGGTCGGCGACGAAGACGAAAAGCGTGTTGCGGAACCAGCCTTCGCTGCCGAAGCGGGCGAAGAACCGGCGGAACGCCAGATCGTCGTAGGCCACCCCTTTGTGGATGCGGGTGTACCCCGCGGGCAGGGCGTCGGCGTAGCGCTCGGGCACGACGAACGGATGGTGCGACGAGAGGGTGAAGAGCGTGGCGAAGAAAGGCTGCGGCACGCTGCGGAGCTCCTCGCCGGCGAACTGGAGAAACTCCTCGTCCCAGATGCCCCAATAGCCGTCGAAGTCGCCCTTGCCGTGGGCCGCCTCGTAGTCTTCGCGGCTGACCAGCCGCTCGATGCCTGCCGAGCGGGCGTAGGCCCCGAAGCCCATCGAACCCCGCTCCGACCCGCAGAAAAAGAGAGTGGAGTAGCCTTGCGAGGCGAGGATGGCCGGAAGCTGACGGCTGCGGCCGAGCGCCTGCGGCATGAGCACGAAAGGCGTCTTGAACGAGGGTATGCTGCCCAGAATGGACGGCATGGCCTGAATCGAACGCGTGCCGTTGGCATACATGCGGCGGAAGGTGAGCCCGCTCCGCATGAGCGAATCGAGGAACGGCGTGAAACCCTGCTGGGGCAGGTCGGCGTAGAGGTCGGGCCGCAGGTGGGCCGAATGCTCGGCCGACATGCTTTCGAGGATGAAGATCATGACGTTGCGGCCGTGCAGGGAACCCCGGAGCGTGTCGGTGGGAGCGGCGGGAGCCTCGGCGGGCCGGTGTTCGGGGCTGAAGAGTTCGCGCAGCTGCCCGGGGGCGAAGTCCTTGCGGTAGCGGACCTTGCCGCTGTGGCCGATGGTCCGCAGGATGCAGAACGGGTTGCTCAGGACGAGGTTGGCCTTGCCGGGGTCGGTGGTGTAGAGGGTGGCGTTGGAGAGGGTGACGGGCCGTGTGGCGCGGGTGACCCCTCCCCGGATGCCCGCTATGCAGAGCCCGGCGGCCAGACCGAGGGTGACGGTGCTCAGCGTGTAGTAGCTCCAGCCGGGGTTGAGGACCGATTCGCAGCGGGTGCGGCGCCCGAACCCGATCCACAGCAGGATGCCCAGCGCAAGGGCGGCCAGCAGCAGCGGCCAGTTTTCGCCCATGAACTTGAAGATCAGCAGCACGGAGTTGTCGTTGTCGGCGAAGAGCAGCTCGTCGGCCGTGATGCGCTTCTGCGTGTAGCGGAAGTAGACGGCGTCGGCGAGGTTAGCGGCGACCACGAGCACGAAGTTGACGACCATGTAGTACCAGAAGAGTATTTTCTGGTAGCGCGGGCTGCAACAGAACTCGAACGGCAGCAGCGAGAGCAGCACGAACAGCGCGTTGGCGTAGAGTACCGATGCCGTGTCGAAGAGCAGCGCCCCGCGCAGCAGCGGCCCGATTTCGGACCAGCCGAGGGCCCCGATCTGGGCGTGGTTGCAGGAGTAGAAGAGGATGCGGCAGAACCCCAGCACGATGTAGAGCACCAACATGCGCCGCAGAAGCAGCGCGAGCGGAGTATGGAGCAGACGTTGCATCACCGGCAGGCTTTGAGCGACATGTCGAGCGACTTGATCCGATGGGTCAGCGCCCCGACCGAGATGAAGTCGACGCCGCATTCGGCGTACTGACGCAGGTTGTCGAGGGTGATGCCCCCGCTCGATTCGGTTTCGCAGCGCCCGGCCACCTTGAGCACGGCTTCGCGCGTGAGCTCGGGCGAGAAGTTGTCGAACATGATGCGGTCGACCCCGCCTGCGGCGAAGACCTCGTCGATGTCGTCCAAGGTGCGGACCTCGCACTCGATGGGGATGTTCTTGCCCTTGGCGGCGAGGTATTGGCGGGCGCCGCGGATGGCGTTGCCTATGCCGCCTGCGAAATCGATGTGGTTATCCTTCAGGAGCACCATGTCGAAGAGCCCCATGCGGTGGTTTTCGCCGCCGCCGATCTTGACGGCCATCTTGTCCAGCACGCGCATGCCGGGCGTGGTCTTGCGGGTGTCGAGGACCTTGGTGTGGAGCCCCTCGAGCCGGGCGACGTAGACGGCCGTCTGCGTGGCTACGCCGCTCATGCGCTGCATGATGTTCAGCAGGATGCGTTCGGCCTGCAAGAGCGAGCGCAGGCGTCCCGAAACGTAGAACGCCACGTCGCCGGGGCGGACGCGGTCGCCGTCGCGGAGCAGCTGCTCGAAACGGATGCCGGGGTCGAGCCGGCGGAGCACCAGTTCGGCGATCTCGATGCCTGCGAGGGTGCCCTCTTCCTTGCAGAGCAGGCGCATGCGGCCCTGTTCGTCGGCCGGGATGCAGCAGAGCGAGGTGTGGTCGCCGTCGCCGATGTCTTCGCGGATGCAGAGTTCGATGAGTTCGTCGACGAAAGGTTTGTATTCGGGTTTCATAAGCATGTGTGATGTTGAATTATTCCAATAGTTTGCCTTCGTACGTCACACGGTAGAGGCCTTTGCCGGGTACGTTGCACGAAAAGGCGACGCGGCAGCCGATGCCCTCGATCGCACCCTCGACTTCGGTGAGGGTGTAGGCAGGCATGGGTTGGTAGCTGAATCCTCCTCCGACGGCGTTGCGCAGGTAGACATCGGGGACGATCGATTCGAGGGCGAACGAGAGCGCGGCCCCCTCGCCCGGCGTGTAGAGGATATCGTAGAGCCGCATCTTCAAGGCGGGCATGGCCGCGGCGAAGCGCGTATTGTGCATGTAGAGCGTGAAATCGTCCAGTCCGGCGAATTCGAAGCGGGCGGAGCCGTCGGTGAAAGAGAGGCCGTCGGCCGAGACGGAGGTCGCCGTGCCGAGGAAGTGGAGGTTGGTGCCCGTCAGCGAGCCGTTCTCGATGAGGGTGTTCTCGGCGGCGAAGCGGGGTGCGTCCGAATCGTTGTCGTTGCAGGCGGTCAGTGCGAGGACCGCAGCTGCCGAAAGAATGATTTTTTTGAACATGTCAGCCTATGTTGATGGATAAGGTGATGCCCATGGTGCGGGTCCGTCCGCGCTGGACGAACTCGTTGCCCATGGACTTGAAATAGAAGACGTCGTAGGAAGCGTCGGCGAGGTTGCGGCCCCAGAAGTCGAGCGAATAACGACTGTGGCGCAACGAGACCGCCGCGTCGAAGAGCATGAAGAAATCCTGCTGCCGGGTGTTGGCTTCGTCCCATCGGATGGGTCCTGTGCCGCGGGCGCCGACCTGCAAGACCACTTCGCGGAGCCAGTCGGCGCCGGTGGCGACGGACCATTCGGCCCCGAGCGAGAGGGTGTGGGCGGGTGCGTAGGGGATGCGGTTGCCGCTGAAATCTTCGAGGCCGTTGTCGTAGCGGACGAAGCGGGCGTCGGTGAAACCGTAGGCGGCGTCGATGACCACGTTGTTGCGGGGGACTACCTGCAACGACAGCTCGCCGCCTGCGGAACGCGAACGCCCGGCGTTGGTCATCATGCGGCCGGTGGCCGCACCCGCGGGAAAGACGGTGAGCTGCTGGTCGCGGCAGAGGATCCAGAAGAGGGCGAAGTCGCCCCGCACGACCCCTTGTGCGCAGGAGAAATGGCCGCCCAACTCGAAATTCCAACTTTTCTCGGGCCGGTACGACATCAGCGAGGGGTCGGTGTCGTCGAAGCCCGAAACCATCTGGGCCTTGAGCTTCTCCTGCAAGATGTCGGAGAAGAGCTGGGTGTTGAATCCGCCTGCCTTGTAACCCTTGGCGACCGAAAAATAGAGGTTGCGTGTCTCATCGAACGCGTACATGACCGAAGCCTTGGGCAGGATTTCGAGGAACGAACGCCGCAGCGTGCTGCGCTCGTCGATGGCGGCGGTGTGCTGTCCGGCGGGGCCGCCCTCGATGCTGAGCGAATAGTCGAACGAAGCGCGGCTGCGGTAGTGCAGGCGGGTGTGCTCGAAGTCGGCGCGGATGCCTGCGGCGAGGGTCCAGCGGCCGAACTTGAAGGTCGATTCGTGGTAGAGCGCTGCGCCGAAGGCGGGGGTGCGGAAGTCCGACGCGAGAAGCAGCTCCTCGGCATCGGTGTCGTAGCGGAAGACGGGGCCGAAATTGGCGTTGCGCAGGATCAGCTCCTCGATGCCGTCGCGCTTGAAGTGCACCGGAGCCCCGATGCGCGAATGGCGGTAAAAGGCGAACAATCCGGCGAGCCAGCGGTAGCGCCCCTTGTCGTGCGAACGGAAAAGCAGCTCTTCGGAGAGGGTCCATTCGGTGCGGGCCTGCCGGAGCGTGAAGTAGGAGAGGGGCAGGAAATCCTGATCGAGCGTCATGGCGTCGTCGGAGTACTGGCAGGCGGTGATCGACGAGACGCTGTAGTTTGCGGCGTCGCGGCGGACGGTGAGCCCGTCGCTGAGGGCGGTGCGGCGGTAGCCCGCGGGGTCGTTGTAGCGGATTTCGCCGGGGCGGATGAGGGCCGCACCGTCGCGGACGATCTCCTCGCCGATGTAGGCATAGGGGTAGCCGCCTTGGTCGAGCAGCGAGAACGAGAGCGTGTTGTCGATGCGCAGGCCGCTGCAGCTGCGCCACTGGAGTTTGAGCCGCCCGCCGCCCGCCTGCTCGCTGTCGCAGTTGCGGCCCGTGGCGAGGTTCTCGAAGAAACCGTCGGAACGGGTGTAGAAACCCGCGAGGGCCCAGCCGAACCGCTCGCCGGAGCGATGGTAGGTCGAAGCGCGCAGGCGCCATGTGCTGCCGCTGCCGTATTCGGCTGCGAGGCGGGTGCCTTGGTAGGCAAGGGGCGAGAGGGTGTAGACGTTGATGACGCCGCCCATCGTATTGCGGCCGTAGAGGGTCGACTGGGGGCCCCGCAGCACCTCGATCCGCTCGATGTCGGTGAGTTCGGTGTCGTAGCAGTCCTTGTTCATGACGGGGACGTTGTCGACGTTCATCCCCACGACGGGCTGGTCGATGCGCGCCCCGAGTCCGCGGACGTAGACCGACGAAGTCATGCGCGACCCGTAGTCGGGGATGTGGAGGTTGGGCACCCGCTGCGACAGGTGCTTCACGGCGCAGAGCCGCCCGCCTGCGAGGACCCGGCTGCCGACGATGGTGGCCGCCACGGGCTGCGCGCGGAGCACCGGCCCCTGCTTGATGGCCGAAATCTGCACCTTGTCGACCGCTATGACCGTGTCGGCATCGGCGCGTCCCTCGTCGGCCCGGGCGGCGGACGGTGCGGCGAAGAGACAAAACAGCACGGGGAGCAGGCGGCGCATCTTATTCGTGGTGATAGGGTTCGTTGTTGAGAATGGTGAAGGCGCGGTAGATCTGCTCGGCGAAGATCGCCCGCACGATCTGGTGGGAGAAGGTCATGCGCGAGAGCGACAGGCGCGCATCGGCCCGGGCGTAGACCTCGTCGGAGAATCCGTAGGGGCCGCCGATGACCATGACCAGCCGCCGCACGCCGCTGTTCATGCGCTTCTGGAGCCAGCCGGCGAACTCGACGGAGCGCATCTCCTCGCCCCGCTCGTCCAAGAGAACCACGAAATCGCCCTCGCCGAGCTGCCGCAGGATAGCCGCCCCCTCGGCCGCCGACTGCTGGCGCGCGGTGAGCTTGCGGGTGCTGCGCACGTCGGGCAGCACCGTGAGCGAAAAACGGCAGTAGTGGTTGACGCGCCGGGCGTACAACTCCACCAGCGCGGCGACTTCCTGCGAGTCGGTTTTGCCTATGACGATCAGTTCTAAGGTCATAATCCCGAGGTGAAAGGCTCTGTTCGCTTGCCGATGCTTCGCCTTTCACTTTTCACCTGTTACTTTTCACCTTTCACCTTTCACTTCTGACTTTTATAAGTCGCTGTTCCACTCGCCGTCGGCATCGGGGCAGATGACCGGCCGCGACGGGTCGGCCGCCTTGAGCCACTGGTAGGCCTTGTAGAGGCAGTAGCCGTTGCCCGCCTCGCCGCTCAAGGCATAGGCGATGACGCAAGTGTGGTTGCGCGAACGGTAGTACATGGCTTTCACGCGCTCCAGATACTCGTCGGCCAGCGCCGGGTCGTTGGACGGGGTGCCTCCCACGCGGCGGTTGTCGCGCTGCTCGGGCGCATGGATGTTGGCCCGGTCGATGACTTGCAGCCCCAGCTCGTCGCAGAGCGAGTAGAACCACTCGGGCTGCGGATAGTCGGGAGCGAGGGTGTTGCAGCCCTGTTTGCGGAGCGCTTGCAGCTGGGCGGCGGTCGTCTTGGCATCGGCCGCGGCATTGTAGCGCACGGTCTTGAGGTCGAGCGCCTTGCCGAAGCGGGTGAACTTGCCGTCGGCGAATTCGGCCTTGCCGAAACCGATCTTCAGGGGCATGTATTCCTTGTAGGTGCCGTCGCGGCGGGTGAAAAGCATGACCTTGTAGAGGGGCGGGTTCTTGGCCGAGGGCTCCCACTTGTTTTCGTAGGCGTGGTAGATAAAGGGCAAGAAACGCACCGTGTCGGTCGAACGCCCGGGGACCGAGACCTCGCGGATGTCGAATTCGAGCAGCTTGCCCTGCGGCGAATAGATGTCGTAGCCCACTTCGACCGTCTCGTCGTAGTTGAACATGTTCTGCGCCACGATCTTCAGGTCGAGCATGGCGAAGTTGCGGCCGAGCGAATCGGGCACCAACGCGATTTCGAAGTCGCGGATCGACCGCTTGTTCTGGTAGTAGAGGCAGCTGCCCTCGAACTCCTTGCGGCGCACGGGGTCGGCGAATCCCAGCCGGTTGCGGTCGCCGAACAGCAGCAGCTTGAAGTCGTTGACCCCCTGCCGGATGAAGGGCGAGAGGTCGAATTCGGCGGGGGTGAGCGGGTCGTCGACCTCGGCCGCCTTGCGGTCGTTGACCCACAGCGCATAGGCCGCGGGGGCGTTCTCTATGTGGAGATAGACGCAGCCGTCGGTCCAGACGTAGGGTATTTCGATCTGCTGCTCCATGACGGCGCTGAGCGGCCCCTCGGCGGCGAGGGTCGTGGCGGGGCGGAAGCCGATGATGTGGCCCGAGGCGGCGCGGTCGCGGGCCTCGGCACGGTGGCGCAGGTCGTAGGGCAGGGCTTCGGTGCGGGAGATGCGCGCCCCCTGCTGGGCCGATGCGCCTGCCGCCCAGAGCAGAGCCGCGCAGAACGAGAGGATCCGTATCATAAGATATATACCTTGTTTTATAACGCACGACAAAGGTAGGTTTTTTTTGCCGAATCGCAAATAACGACTATCTTTGTCAATTCGGAAAAAGGAACGAACAAACGAAGAGCATATCGTCATGAAAACGCAGAGAATTGCAGAGATTCTGAAGTCGGGCGCCGTAGACGCCGACATCGTGGTGAAAGGCTGGGTGCGCACCAAGCGCGGCAACAAGAACGTGGCGTTCATCGCCTTGAACGACGGTTCGTGCGCGGCCAACATACAGGTGGTGGTCGATCTGGCGAAGATCGCCGAAGAGGAGCTCAAGCCCGTTACGACGGGCGCCTGCATCCGTGTCGACGGCCGGCTGGTGGCTTCGCCCGGTTCGGGGCAGGGGGTCGAAGTGCAGGCCGGCCGCATCGAGATCTACGGCACGGCCGACCCCGAGAGCTACCCCTTGCAGAAGAAAGGCCACTCGCTCGAGTTCCTGCGCGACATAGCCTATCTGCGTCCCCGGACCAACACCTTCGGGGCCGTGCTGCGCATCCGCCACGCGATGGCCTATGCCATCCACGAATATTTCAACAAGAACGGGTTCTATTATTTCCATACGCCCATCATCACGGCTTCCGACTGCGAGGGCGCGGGCGCCATGTTCCAAGTGACGACGCTCGACATGGAGAATCCGCCCCGCAACGACGAGGGCAAGGTCGACTACGCGCAGGACTTCTTCGGCCGGGCCTGCAACCTGACCGTCTCGGGACAGCTCGAAGGCGAGCTGGGTGCGCTGGCGCTGGGCCGCATCTACACGTTCGGGCCCACGTTCCGCGCCGAGAACTCCAACACGCCGCGCCATGCGTCGGAGTTCTGGATGATCGAACCCGAAGCGGCGTTCTACGAGCTGGAAGACAACATGGAGTTGGCCGAGGACTTCCTGAAGTACCTGATCCGCTATGCGCTGGAGCACTGCCGCGAAGACCTCGAATTCATGAACAAGATGTGGGACCAAGGGCTCCTCGAACGCTTGGAGTCGGTGCTGGCGCACGATTTCCAGCGGCTCGAATACACCGAGGCGATCGAGATACTCAAGGCTTCGGGCCGCAAGTTCGAATTCCCGTGCGAGTGGGGCTGCGACTTGCAGTCGGAGCACGAACGCTACTTGGTGGAGGAGCATTTCAAGCGCCCTGTGATCCTGATCAACTATCCCAAGGAGATCAAGGCTTTCTACATGAAACAGAACGACGACGGCAAGACCGTACGCGGTATGGACGTCTTGTTCCCCGGAATAGGCGAGATTATCGGCGGTTCGGAGCGCGAGGCCGATTATGGCAAACTCTGTGCAAGGGTTCGGGAACTCGGGATGAGCGAACGCGAACTCTGGTGGTATCTGGACACGCGCCGCTGGGGTTCGGCTCCGCACTCGGGATTCGGTCTGGGCTTCGACCGGCTGCTGATCTTCGTGACGGGCCTGACCAACATCCGCGACGTGCAGCCCTTCCCGCGCACGCCGCAGCACGCCGACTTCTAAGATTAGGAACTGAAAATTAAAAATTCGGAAATCGGAGTGCCGGCCGACGGTCGGATGCCGATGTGCGCTGCTCCCCCGATACCAGGTGCACGAGGTGATTTTTAATTTTTCATTTTTAATTTTTTTCGGCAGCAGTATGGCCATCAATCAGCGACAGATCATTTCGCTCCAGCAGAAACTCTCTCCGCAGCAGATCCAGATGATCAAGCTGCTGGAGCTTCCCACCGTCCAGCTCGAACAGCGCATCAAGCAGGAGATCGAGGACAACATCGTGCTCGAGGAAGAGGAGCGGAGCGCCGAGGAGGATGCCGAGCCGCAGCAGATTTCGGTCGAGGAGTACCTGCGCGAGGACGATACGCCGGCCTACAAAAGCCGGATCAACAACTACTCCAAGGACGACAAGCAGCGCCCCGTGTTCCTGACCGGGGGGCGCTCGTTGCAGGAGTATCTGGTCGAGCAGCTCAGTTTCCGCAACCTCTCGGAGCGCGCCATGCGGCTGTCGGTCTACCTGATCGGCAGCATCGACGAAGACGGCTATCTGCGCCGCGATCTGGAGTCGATAGCCGACGACATCGCTTTTTCGGTGGGGCTCGAAACCACGGCCGACGAACTCGAACGGCTGCTGGACGCGATCCACGAGCTGGAACCCGCCGGGGTCGGAGCGCGCAACCTGCGCGAATGTCTGCTGCTGCAAATGAACCAGAAGGCGGTGAATTCCCGGCCGCGGCGGCTGGCCCGCAAGATTCTGACCTCGTATTTCGAGGAGTTCGTCAAGAAGCACTACGAAAAACTCATGGTGCGGCTTCAGGTGTCGGAAGAGGAGTTCCGCGAGGCCATCGCCGAAATCAAGCGGCTGTCGCCCAAACCCGGCAACCTCTATGCCGAGGGCGGGACCGACACCACGCCCTACATCATCCCCGATTTCATCCTCGACTATCAGGACGGGCGGTTCCAACTCTCGCTCAACTCCTACAACGTGCCCGAGGTGCGGGTCAACCGCCGCTACGTGGAGATGATCCGCGACATGGTGGCTTCGGACGGCACGGTCAAGGAGAAGGACAAGGAAGCGATCCAGTTCGTCAAGAGCAAGATCGATTCGGCCAAGTGGTTCATTTCGGCCATCAAGCAGCGGCACGACACGCTGATGCGCACCATGCAGACCATTCTGGACTACCAGCAGGAGTACTTCAAGGACGGCGACCAGTCGAAACTGCGGCCCATGATCCTCAAAGACATAGCCGACCGCACGGGGCTCGACGTGTCGACCATCTCGCGCGTGGTCAACAGCAAGTACGTGCAGACGCAGTTCGGCATCATCCTGCTGAAATCGCTCTTCTCCGAAGCCATGCAGACCGAGAGCGGCGAGGAAGTGTCGAGCTACGAAATCAAGAACATCCTCCAGCAGTGCATCGACGACGAGGACAAGCGCCACCCGCTGACCGACGAAACGCTGATGGACATCCTCAACTCCAAGGGCTACCGCATCGCCCGCCGCACGGTGGCCAAGTACCGCGAGATGCTCAACATCCCCGTGGCGCGGCTGCGCAAACAGATTTAGGTTAAGTGAAAAGTTAAAAGTGAAAGGTGAAAAGTGAAAGGTGAAAGGTGAAAGGTGAAATGCCCCGTTTTTTGCCGTTGCGGGCGAATCTTCCGCTTGCCGTCATTCCGGGCGAGTTTCCCGCTTCTGTTATTCTGAGTACCCCCTTCGTCATTCAAAGCATCCCTCTCCTCCGTCATTCAGAGCACACACCCTCTGCCATTCAGAGTACCCCCTCCGTCATTCAGATCACACACCCTGTCATGCTGAGCACCCCTCCCTCTGTCATTCTGAGCGCAGCGAAGAATCTGTTGCCATGTCTCCCGAATATTCCTCTCCGTCATCCCGAGTAGATGTCATTCTGAGCGCAGCGAAGAATCTTATGGCAAATCAACTGCGCTACGCTGTTTCCATCATCCTTGCTCCGTATAACCCGCAAGCAGTCGCAATATTTTTACCCGAATGAAACCTCTTGTCCGAATATCGCATGCCCTTTCGTGGGCCCTGCATCCCTTTCTGCTGCCGCTCTATGCGGTGGTCTACCTGCTGACATGCACCGCATTCGCCTATTATCCGGCGGGTATGAAGTTCTATTTCGGGTGGGTGATCGTGCTCTACGCTGCGGTCATTCCGGTGCTGTCGCTGGGCCTGCTGCGCTCGCTGGGGCGCATCTCCGACTGGCGGGTCGACGAGCGGCGCGAACGGTGGCGGCCCCTCTTGATCGGAACCGTCTGCTATGTGCTCTGCGCCGTGACGCTGGCCCGGATTCCGTCGGCCGAGTTCCTGCGCAAGTTCATGTTGGCTGCGGCCTGCTGCGAGGGGATGTGCCTCGTAGTTTCGTTCTATTGGAAAATCAGCCTGCACCTCACGGCCATGGGGGCTGCTGTGGCACTGCTGGTCATCATGAGCGTGGCCGATCCCGGGCGTTCGCTCGTGCCGTTCGCCGCAGCCGTGCTCGGCGCCGGGGCGCTCGCTTCCGCCCGGCTCTATCTGGGCTGCCACAACGGGGCGCAGATCCTCGCCGGTTTCTGCGGCGGCTTCTGCGTCGCGACGCTGGCGCTGCTCTTCCTCTGATCTTCTTTTTCCGCGGACGGCGTGTGCCTCACACGCATCCTTGGGCCAGCATGGCGTTGGCTACCTTCATGAATCCGCCGATGTTGGCTCCGACCACATAGTTCACATAGCCGTCGGCTTGCGTGCCGTAGCGCACGCACACGGCGTGGATGTTGCGCATGATGGCGTGCAGCCGGGCGTCGACCTCTTCGGGCGTCCATGCAAGGCGCATCGAATTCTGGCACATTTCCAGTCCCGAGGTGGCTACGCCGCCTGCGTTGGCCGCCTTGCCGGGGGCGTAGAGCAGCTTGTGCTGCTGGAAGATGCGGATCGCTTCGGGCGTCGAGGGCATGTTGGCCCCCTCTACTACGCAGGTGCAGCCGTGGCCGACGAGCGCCTGTGCGTTGTCGCCGTCGAGTTCGTTCTGCGTGGCGCACGGCATGGCCACGTCGCACGCCACGCCCCACGGCCGTTCGCCCGGATGATAGGTCGCTTGCGGATAGCGGTCGGCATACTCGCCGATGCGGCCGCGGAAGATGTTTTTCAACTCCATGACATACTCCAGCTTCGCGGCGTCGATCCCCTCGGGGTCGTGGATGAATCCCGACGAATCGGAGAGCGTCACCACCTTGGCCCCTGACTGCGTGGCCTTTTGGCAGGCATACTGCGCCACGTTGCCCGACCCCGAAATGCAGACGGTCTTGCCGGCCAGCCTGTCGCCGCGCGCGGCGAGCATCTCCTCGGCGAAATAGCACACGCCGTAGCCGGTGGCTTCGGGCCGCAGCGGACTGCCGCCCCAGTCGAGCCCCTTGCCGGTGAGCGTGCCGGTGAATTCGTTGCGCAGACGTTTGTATTGGCCGAAGAGGTAGCCGATTTCGCGGCCGCCCACGCCGATGTCGCCCGCCGGGACGTCGGTGTTCTGGCCGATATGGCGCTGCAATTCGGTCATGAACGACTGGCAGAACCGCATCACCTCGTTGTCCGACTTGCCCTTGGGATTGAAGTCCGAACCGCCCTTGCCGCCGCCCATGGGCAGGGTCGTGAGGCTGTTCTTGAAAGTCTGCTCGAAAGCCAGAAACTTCAGGATCGAGAGGTCGACCGACGCATGGAAGCGGATGCCGCCCTTGCAGGGGCCGATGGCGCTGTTCATCTGGACGCGGTAGCCGCGGTTGATCTCGATTTCGCCGCGGTCGTTGAGCCACGGCACGCGGAAGATCACCACGCGTTCGGGCTCGGCGATGCGTTCGAGGATCTTCATCTGTTGCAGCACGGGGCTGGCGACGATGTGGGGTGCCAGCGATTCGGCCACTTCGCGCACGGCCTGATGGAATTCGGGTTCGTGGGGGTTGCGGGCGATGAGCTGCGCCATGAATGTTTCGACATAACGTTGGGGGCTGGTCTCCATAGGGGGCGTTGTTTGAGGGTTCGTTTAGTGCGGTTTCCCGCTTCGGTCGAGTCCCCGGCGCCGCACGGATGCCCGGCCGCCGAGGAACTCCCGGGGTCAAAAATAGGCGCTTCGGACGGGTTTTGCAAATTCTTTAATAAGGCCGCCAACCCTTTCGGCCTGCTTGCGGGGCGGTTTTTCTTATCATTTGCCGCTTTCCGGCTTTCGCCCGGTTAGAGTTGGTAACGAAAATGCCGGATTCGCAAAGAATCCGGCATTTATCAAAAACTTTTCAACGATTCGCCCTCGGCGCTCACTTCGCGAATTGAAATCCGAGGTAGACGTTTTCGTATTTGGCGAGAAGCTCGGCCCCGGAAGCGAGCGACGAAATCTTGCTGCCCAGCGCCGTGACGAACCGCACGAGCCCCGTCACCGGAAAGACCAGCTGCAACTCCGTGCCGCTGACGAACGCATGGCCCGAGAGGGTGCCGAGGCCGTACTGCCCTTTGGCGAAATGCAGCGTCATGGCATGGGTGTCGGGTTCGAATTCGTAGGTGCCGCTCAGTTTGTGCGAGCCCACGACTGCGGTGAACGTGTTGTCCTTGGCGAAGGTGAATGCGCAGGCCCCGGGGCGTATGCCGACCAGTTTGTAGGCCGTTTCGAGTTTGGACGCGACGGTCGATTCGAGGGCCGCGCCGCTCAGCGTCGTGGCGAGGTCCTCGCCCTCGAAGCGCACGCCCGGCGCCGTGTAGTTCCATTCTCCGACGATGGCCAGCCGGGTCAGCTCGCCGTCCGTAACCTTGTCGGCGATGGCCGAACCTATCTTCGTCAGCAGGTCCGACCAGTTTTGGGCTGCGGAGCTGCCGACCGAAAGGGTCAGCGCCAGCAGCAAAATCAGTTTCTTCATTCGTCTATGCGGGTTTACAGGTTTTCCAGCTGGTCGAGCCACACGGCCGCCGAAGCGTCCGAGGGCATGCGCCAGTCGCCGCGCGGCGACAGCGCCACCGACCCGACTTTGGGCCCGTCGGGCATGGCCGAGCGTTTGAATTGTTGGACGAAGAAGCGGCGGAAAAAGATGCAGAGCCACTTGCGGATCGTCGCCCGGTCGTAGCTTCCGCGGAACGCCGTTTCGGCCAGAAAGAGGATTTTGGCCGGACCGCAGCCCGAGCGCAGGAAGTGGTAGAGGAAGAAGTCGTGGAGTTCGTAGGGCCCCACGAGGTCTTCGGTTTTCTGGGCGATGCGGCCCTCCTTGTCGGCGGGCAGCAGCTCGGGGCTCACCGGGGTGTCGACGATGTCCAGCAGCGTGGCGCGCGCCGTGTCGTCGGTTTCGGTCTCGGCGGCCCACCGGACCAGATGGCGCACCAGCGTCTTGGGCACCGAGGCGTTGACGCCGTACATCGACATCTGGTCGCCGTTGTAGGTGGCCCAGCCCAGCGCCAGTTCGCTCAGGTCGCCCGTGCCGACGACCAGACCGCCCTCCATGTTGGCCACGTCCATGAGGATCTGCGTCCGTTCGCGGGCCTGCGCGTTTTCGTAGGCCGCCGAGCGGTCGCCGGGGTCGAGCCCGATGTCTTTCATGTGTTGGATGCAGGCTTCGCGGATGGGGATTTCGCGCACCGTGACCCCCAAGCGCCGCATCAGTTCCAGCGCGTTGTTGTAGGTGCGGTCGGTGGTGCCGAATCCGGGCATGGTGATGCCGACGATGCCGGTGCGCTCCAGCTTGAGGAAGTCGAACGCGCGGACGGCGACCAGCAGGGCCAGCGTCGAGTCGAGCCCGCCCGAAATCCCGATGACGGCCCGTTTGCAACCCGTGTGGCGGAGCCGCTGGGCCAGTCCGTGGGCTTGTATGCGGAAGATCTCTTCGCAGCGTTCGCTGCGGTGCCCCTCGTCTTTGGGAACGAACGGCAGCGGGTCGATGTCGCGGTCGAGGGCCGCGGCGCGCAGCCCCTCGGGGATCTCCATTTCGATGACGGTGTTCTCCGTGGCGGCTTCGTTGCGGCGGAACGAGGTGTTGCGCCGCCGCTCGAACTCCAGCCGCTGGATGTCGACGTCGGCCACCACGAGCTGTTCTTCGGACGAGAAGCGTTCGGCTTCGCGCAGGACGGTGCCGTTCTCGGCGATGAAGCCGTTGCCGGCGAATACCAGATCGGTCGACGATTCGCCCATGCCGGCCGAGCAATAGACGTAGGCCGAGAGGGTGCGGGCCGACTGCTGGGCCACCAACTGCCGCAGGTAGGCGTGCTTGCCCACCCCCTCGGGCGAGGCCGAGAGGTTGAAGAGCACCTTGGCGCCGTTGAGCGCCAGCTGCGACGAGGGCGGGACGGCGGTCCAGAGGTCTTCGCATATCTCGACGCCGAACTCCGTGCCGTTGACCTCGAAGGTGAGGTCGGCACCGAAGTCGGCCTGCTGCCCGGCAGCGGCGATATGCTCCTCGGCGATTCCGGCGCCCGAAGCGAACCAGCGGTTCTCGTAGAACTCGGCGTAGTCGGGGATATGGGTCTTGGGCACCACACCGAGGACGCGGCCCTGCGTGAGGACCACGGCGCAGTTGTAGAGTGTCGAGCCGTGGCGCAGCGGCGCCCCGACAAGCAGGGTCAGGGGCAGCTTGCGCGTCGCCCGTACGATCTGCTCCAGCGCTTCGTCGGCCGCGTCGAGCAGGGCCGGCTGCAACAGCAGGTCGCCGCAGGTGTAGCCCGTGACGGCCAGTTCGGGAAAGGCTGCGATTTCGACGCCCCGCCGGGCCGCTTCTTCGGCCATCGCGACGATGCGCTCCGCATTGTATCGGCAGTCGGCGACCCGCACTTGCGGAACGGCCGCTGCCACTTTCAGAAAACCGAAATTATCCAACTCGATCGAAGTGAAAGGTTAAAGGTGAAAAGTTAAAAGTTAAAAGTTAAAAGTGAAAGGTTGAAGGTGAAAAGTTTCTGACGAAAATCTTTTTGCGATCCACACTTTTCACCTTTCACTATTACTGAGCCCACAGCTGCGCGAGGTTGAGGATCACCTGCTGGGCCTTGCGCATGGTGGTGAGCGAGCAATACTCGAATTTGCCGTGGAAGTTCATGCCGCCTGTGAAGAGGTTGGGGCAGGGCAGTCCCATGAACGAGAGCCGTGCGCCGTCGGTGCCGCCGCGGATGGGCCGCACGAGGGGCTTCACGCCTGCCATTTCCATAGCTCGCAGGGCCTTGTCGATGACCTGCGGGTGGGGTTCGACCATCTTGCGCATGTTGAAATACTGGTCTTTGAGGGTGAGCGACAGCACGTCGTCGCCGTACTTCTTCTTGAGCAGGTCGACGGCCGCCCACATGAAGACCTTCTTCTGTTCGAAACGGTCGGCATCGTGGTCGCGGATGATGTAGCTCACCGTCGCCTTTTCGACCGTGCCGTTGAGACCCACGCAGTGGTAGAAGCCCTCGTAACCCTCGGTGTGTTCGGGCTTTTCGGCTTCGGGCAGCATCCGCTGCAAGTCGCAGGCCACTTCGATGGCGTTGATCATCTTGCCTTTGGCATAGCCCGGGTGGACGTTGCGGCCCTGAATCTCGATGCGGGCGCTCGCGGCGTTGAAATTCTCGTACTCCAGTTCGCCCTCCATGCCGCCGTCGACCGTGTAGGCGAAGTCGGCGCCGAACGCCGCCACGTCGAAGAAATCGACGCCGCGCCCCACCTCTTCGTCGGGGGTGAAGCCGATGCGGATTTTGCCGTGCCGCACCTCCGGGTGGGTCATCAGATACTCCGCCGCCGTCATGATTTCGGCCACGCCCGCCTTGTCGTCGGCGCCCAAGAGGGTAGTGCCGTCGGTGTGGATGAGGGTGTGGCCCTTGAAAAAGGCGAGTTCGGGGAAGTCGGCCGCACGCATGGTCAGCTGCCCGTTCAGCACGATGTCGCCGCCGTCGTACTCCTCGACGATGCGGGGCTTGACCCCGGCGCCGCTCATGTCGGGCGAGGTGTCGACGTGGGCGATGAAGCCGATGACGGGGGCGTTCTCGCAGCCCGGGGTGGCCGGAATCGTGCCCATCACATAGCCGTAGCGGTCCATCGTGACGTCGGTCATGCCGAGCGCCAGCATTTCGTCGCGCAGGTCCGAGAGCAGAATCTTCTGCTTGTCGGTCGAGGGGTAGGTTGCGCTCTCCTCCGACGACTGGGTGTCGTAGGCGACATATTTCAGGAAACGTTCTTTCAGGTCCATCTACTATAAGGTGAAAGGTGAAAAGTGAAAGGTTAAAAGTTATAAGTGAAAGGTGGAAGGTATTTCGTCAGCGACTTTTCACCTTCTACTTTTCGACTTTCGCTTTAAGCGTGTGCCATGCGAAGTAGCCTATGAGCAGCAGGTACATGGCCAGTCCGACCCATTCGGCGGCGTTCGACGAAGCCCAGCCCGCAAGGAACCAGTCGACGTCGGCGAACTTCAGGATGGCGCTCACCACACCCATCAGGGCTCCTCCGGCGATGAAACCCGAGGCGATGAGGGTGCCGCGGTCGAAGCGCGCCTTGTTGAGCGCCGGGTCCGTCGAGCGGGTCGAGACGTACCAAGCCACCAGACCGCCCACGACCAGCGGGGCGTTGAGCTCCATGGGGATGAACATACCCAGTGCGAAAGCCAGCGCCGGAACGCCGATGGCCGTCAGCACGAGCGCCAGCAGAGCTCCGCAGAAATAGAGCATCCACGGGGTCTGGCCGCCGGTCATCAACGGCTGGATGACGGCCGCCATGGCATTGGCCTGCGGAGCCACGAGAGCCCCATCGCCTACGAAACCGTAGGATTTGTTGAGCACGATCATCACTCCGGCTACGGTAGCTGCGGCAACGAGCGTGCCGAGGAACTTCCAGCTCTCCTGTTTGCGGGGCGTGGTGCCGAGCCAGTAGCCGATTTTCAGGTCGGTGATGAAGCCTCCGGCCATCGAAAGGGCCGTGCAGACTACGCCGCCGATGATCAGCGCCGCGGTCATGCCGGTGGTGCCGCTCAGCCCGACGCTCACCAGTATCAGCGAGGAGAGGATGAGCGTCATGAGGGTCATGCCCGACACGGGGTTGGTGCCCACGATGGCTATGGCGTTGGCCGCCACGGTGGTGAAGAGGAACGATATGACGAAGACCACGGCGATGGCGGTGAGCGATTGCACCCAACCGTCCAAGAGCCCGACGTGGAAGAAGACGAAGACCGAGAGCAGCGTGGCGACCAGAATCGTCAGGATCCGTTTCATCGGCAGGTCGCGGTCGGTGCGGCCCACGGCCACGGGCTGGCGCTTGCTGCCCTTGAGTTCGGTCACGGCGAGCCCCACGGCCTGCCGGATGATGCGCGACTGCTTGACGATGCCCACGATGCCCGCCATGGCGATGCCGCCGATGCCCAGCGGTTTGCCGATGAACTGGAAGAGGTTTTCCGCGGTCAGTATCTTGGCCGGATCGGCCAGCAGATCGTCGCGCGTGATGCCCAGCAGCGAGGCCAGCACGGCCGGGTCGAGCGCTTCGGCCAGCGACCCGACCACCGGCACGATGACGAACCATACCAGACACGAGCCTGCGGTGATGATCATGGCGTATTTGAGCCCGATGATGTAGCCCAGACCCAGCACGGCGGCCGAGGTGTTGAGGCTGAAGACCACCTTGAACTTGTCGGCCGCCATGGCGCCCCACGAGCAGATGCGCGTCGACACCGATTCGGTCCAAAGTCCGAACGTGCCGACGACGAAGTCGTAGAGACCGCCCGCGAGCCCGGCCGCGGCCAGCAGCTTGGCCTGCGAACCGCCCTTTTCGCCCGAAACGAGCACCTCGGTGGTGGCCGTCGCTTCGGGGAAGGGGTATTTGCCGTGCATCTCCTTGACGAAGTATTTGCGGAACGGAATCAGCAGCACGATGCCCAGCAGGCCGCCGAAGAGCGATGAGAGGAAGACCTGCCAGAATGCGGCGTCGAGCCCCAGAATGTAGAGCGCCGGGAGGGTGAAGATGGCCCCTGCGACGATGACGCCCGACGAGGCGCCGATCGACTGGATGATGACGTTCTGCCCGAGCATGTTCTTCTTGCCCAGCACGTTGCCCATGCCCACGGCGATGATGGCTATGGGGATCGCGGCCTCGAAGACCTGCCCGACCTTCAGACCGAGGAATGCGGCGGCGGCCGAAAAGACAACGGCCATCAACACTCCCATGAGCACCGAATAGGGTGTCACCTCGCGCGGCGCGGCCGACGCGGGCATCAGGGGCGTATATTCTTCGCCGGGCCGGAGTTCGCGATAGGCGTTTTCCGGTAGCGAAACGGGCTTGTTTTCTTCCATGGTTGTCTTTGCGAAATTAAAGATAAAAAATTAAGAATGTTTTTTGTCCCTTTTGGCCGAGACCTGTTTTTCATGTTTCGTTGGGCTTGTCTGTCTTGTTGAGTTTTGTGTGCCGTTGGGATTTTTGTATGTCATGTTGAGCGCAGCGAAACATCCGTGTCGTTTTTGCGGCTGCTGATTATTGATTTTTCATTCTTAATTATGAAATCGTCTATCGGTTGTCCCCGCTGCCCGAGATGCGGTTGCGCTCCATGCGCGAGCGGAGTTTGTCGACGTTGGTCTGCGCCACCTCTTCGAGGTCGTAGCCCAAGTCGTGCGACAGCGTGGCGCAGTACCACAGCACGTCGCCGATCTCCTTCATGATTTCGGCTTTCTTCTCGGGCGTGAATTCGCGCTCTCCGTCGCGGATCACTTTCTTGACCTTGTCGGCCACTTCGCCTGCTTCGCCCGTCAGACCGAGCGTGGGGTAGACGATGCGGCTTTCGGCCGGGTAGATGGCCGTTTCGAGTGCGTGCCGTTGGTATTCGTTGAGTGTCATGGTTTTGTTTTTTGGATTGTCGGAACAAAAGTACGAATAATTTCGGAAAGGCAATCGTCCGCCCGGCCGCCGGGGCAAAAAATACGACGGACCGCATGCCGGTCCGTCGCAGGGTCGCTGCGGGTGCTCGCGGGGTCAGAGCAGCTCGACCACCTTTTCGAGCCCGATGCCGTGCGAGCCTTTCAGCAGCACCAGCGCATCGGCCACCGGACGCTCCCGCAGGGCTTCGGCCAGCTCGGCGCGCGAGGGATAGAGGGTCGTGCGGCCGGTCTGCGCCGCTCCGACAGCGGCGCAGACCTCGGCGAAGCGGGGGCCTACCAGATGCAGTTCGGCCGCGGGGTCGGCCAGCGCTTGCCGCAGGACGGCGGCGTGTTCGTCGGCCGACCATGCGCCCAGTTCGAGCATGTCGCCCAAAATCAGCACTCGGCGCGTGTGCGGCCCGAGCCCTTCGGCCAAAAAATCGCCGATGGCGGCCCGCATGCTCGACGGATTGGCGTTGTAGCAGTCGACCACCAGCGTGTTGCGCCCGGTTTCGAGCCGCTGCGAGCGGTTGTTGGCGGGGGCATAGTTGGCGATGGCGTGGCGCATCCGTTCTTCGTCGATGTCGAAATAGCGGCCGATGGCCACGGCGGCGGCTATGTTGTAGCGGTTGTAGTCGCCCGCCAGCTGGCTCTCGATGCCGTCGGCCAGCCGCTCGGAGTAGGGTTCGCTGGCCAGTCCGCTGCGTTCGGCCACCATCTCCGTCAGCACGGGGTCTTCCTCGCGCACGAAGACACGCCCGCCGTGAGCCGCCAGAAAGTCGTAGAGTTCGCCCTTGCCGCGGCGGATGCCCTCGGGGCCGCCGAAGCCCTCTAAGTGCGAGCGCCCGATGTTGGTCAGGATGCCGTAGTTGGGTTCGGCGATCGCCGCCAGCCGGGCTATTTCGCCGCAGGCGCTGGCCCCCATTTCCACGACGCCGAATTCGGTGTCGCGGGTCATGGAAAGCAGCGTCAGCGGTACGCCGATGTGGTTGTTGAGGTTGCCTTGCGTGGCGCAGACCTCGAAACCCTCGGCCAGCACGCGGCCGACGAGTTCCTTGGTGGTGGTTTTGCCGTTGCTGCCCGCTACCGCAAGAATGGGGATGCCCAGCGTCCGGCGGTGTTCGCGCGCCAGCTCTTGCAGGGCTGTCAGCGCATCGTCGACCAGCACGGTCCGCTCGCCAGCCGTGGCCGCAGGGTCGTCGACCACGGCGTAGGCGGCTCCGCGGGCCAGCGCTTCGGCCGCGAAGCGGTTGCCGTCGAACGTGGCGCCCCGCAGGGCGAAGAAGAGCGAGCCCGGCTCGATGCGCCGGGTGTCGGTCGAGATGCGCGGGTGGCGGCAGAATAGATCGTAGAGTGTCACGGCTCAGATGTGTTTGTCGCCGTTCTTGTACTTCACTTCGTCGATGAACTTCTTGATGTTCTGTTCCTCGGCGCGCGGGCAGATCATCAGCACGTCGTCGGTGTCGACCACGATGTATTCCTTGAGCCCGCTGATGACGGCGATCTTCTCCTTGGGCAGCGAGATGATCGACGAGCGCGTGTCGTAGAGGTAGCAGCCCTCTTCGGGCGCCGCGTTCGCATAGCGGTCCTTGCGCGAATGCTGGTAGACCGAACCCCACGTCCCCACGTCGCTCCAGCCGAATTCGCCGCAGCGCACATAGACGTTGTCGGCCTTCTCCATGATGCCGTAGTCGATCGAGATGGCGCGGCATTCGGCGAAGACCATCTCCACGATGTTCTGCTCGGCGTCGGTCCCGAGGGCGCGCATCAGTCCGCTGAAAAGCGCATGGTGCTCGGGCAGATGCTTGCGGAAGGCTTCGACGATGCTCTTCACCTTCCACACGAAGATGCCCGAGTTCCAGAAGAATTCGCCGCACTGGAGGAAGGTCTGCGCCAGTTCCAGATCGGGTTTTTCGGTGAAACACTTCACCTTGCTGATGGGCTGCGCGTCCGACACCTGAATGTAGCCGTAGCCCGTGTCGGGGCGGGTGGGTTTGATGCCCACGGTCATCAGGGCGTCGTTGCGGTCGGCGAATTCGAGACATTCGCCGATGATGGCGCGGAAGTCGTCTTCGTTGAGGATCAGATGGTCCGCCGGGGTGACGATCATCTCGGCGTCGGGATTCTGTTTGAGCAGCGTGTAGGCGGCATAGGCGATGCAGGGGGCCGTGTTGCGGCCCACGGGTTCGCACAGCACCTGCCGCTCCTGCAACTCGGGCAGGTGTTCCAGCACCAGCTGTTTGTATTTGCGGTTGGTTACCACCAGAAAGTTTTCCGGCGGCACGAGCTTCTCGAAACGTTCGTAGGTGTGGCGGATGAACGATTTCCCGGTTCCCAGTATGTCGAGGAACTGCTTGGGCATCGACTGCCGGCTCTTGGGCCAGAAGCGCGAGCCGATGCCTCCGGCCATGATGACGCAATATCGGTTGTTTGCCATGATGTCTGAAGAGTTGTTACATTATACAAAGATAAAAATATTTTCGTAACTTTGCCGCCTATGGTGGAATTAAATTTCACTCCGTTATGCGAATACGACTTTTTACCATACCCAATCTGCTCACCCTGTCCAACCTCGTCTGCGGTTCGCTGGGCGCCGTGGCAGCTCTGACGCGCGGCGATCTGACGGCCGCTTTTCTGTGGATGGCCGCCGCGGCCTTGTTCGATTTCTTCGACGGGTTGGCGGCGCGTCTGCTGCGGCAGGAGGGGCGGATCGGCGCCGAGCTCGATTCGCTGGCCGACGACATTTCGTTCGGGTTTCTGCCTGCGGCGGTTCTCTACGTGATGTACGGCCGCACGGCCGGCGGTTGGCTGCCCGATTGGGCCGCAGCGATCGTCTTCGTCCTTGCGGCTTGCGCGGCTTTGCGGCTTGCCAAGTTCAATATCGACGAGTCGCAGCACACGGAGTTCTGCGGGCTGCCGTCGCCTGCCGCTGCGCTTTTCTGCGCTTCGCTGGGTCTGCTCTCCGAGCGGTACGGACTGGCTCCGTCGCGCGAGACGGTGGTGCTCGTGGCTTGTGCCGTCGGGTCGCTGATGGTTTCGCCTGTGCGGATGTTCGCCCTCAAGTTCCCCCACTACGGGTGGAAGGGCAACGAAATGCGCTATTCGTTTTTGGTTGTCAGTGCCGTGTCGCTGGCCGTATGGCAGTTGCGGGCCGTTCCGGGCGTGATAGCGTTCTATGTAGTGTTGTCGCTCGTGCGGCCGCTCCTCTGCCGCCGGCATGCGGAGCATTGAGCCTTTGCGGCTTGCGAAAAAAGTCCGTACGGAGTACGAATAGCGTGGAACAGAAAAGGTTGTCGGAAAACTAAATTGTTATCTTTGCGGCGGGTTTCCGCCTTCGGATGTATGTCGAAGTTGTCGAGAAGATTGGTTCGTACTCTGCTGGCGGGGTTGCTGGCGGCGGTTCCTGCGGGGGCCTGCGCCCAGTTGGACGCCCGGGCGATCCTGCGGGCGCAGCAGCGCGGCGAGCAGCCCAACATCTACGGCAACAACCCCTACGAGAACGAAGAAGAGGAGGAAGGCGCCCAGAAGCAGGATACGACCAAGAAGAAGCGCATCCGCAAGCCGCTCGAATCCTATTTTTTCAGCGATTCGATCCGGGCGCTCGACAATTTCATGTGGCACGTGAGCCGCGACTACAACCGGGTGGCGATCGCTCCGCTGGACACGACCCTCATGGACTATCGGATCGACTATCCGTTCTACCGCGAGGGGGTGGGCGACATGGCGCAGGGCGCTTTGGGGCAGACGTCGCTGCCGCTCGACTACTTCCGGCGGCCGCAGTCTTCCGACTTCGTTTTCGCCGACCCCTACTACGCGTACACTTACGACATGGAGAACGTGCCGTTCTACAATACCAAGAAGCCGCTCATCCGCTTGGGCTACATCGAGTCGGGGCAGAAGCGTTACCGCGAGGAGAATTTCAACATCATGCTCGCGCAGAACGTCTCGCCGTCGACGGGTTTCAACGTCGATTACAAGGCGCGGGGCACACGCGGGCAGTATGCTTGGTCGCGGACCAAGAACCACAACCTCTCCGTGGGCATCAGCCACACGGGCAAGCGTTATTCGGTCCATGCGGCTTATTACAACAACCACATCGAGCAGCAGGAGAACGGCGGTGCGGTCGGTATCTGGGCCATCGCCGACACCACGTTCCAGATGCCTTCGGGCGTGCCCATGAAGCTGACCGACGCCGAGGCCAAGAACGTCTACCGCAACAACGCGTTCTTCCTCACGCAGTCCTACGGCATCCCGTTGCAGCGGATGACCGAGAGCGATTTTTCGATGGCCGGCCTTTCGGCGGTCTACATCGGCCATTCGTTCCAGTACAGTTCGTGGAGCAAGGTCTACACCGACCGCCGGGCCGACTACACCGATGAGCGCGACCATCGCGACGCCGAAGGCAACTTCGTGCCGGTGACCAAGAATTATTATGACGATTGGTTCATCAACCCCGCGCAGTCGCGTGATTCGCTCTACGAGCGGGTCATCTCCAACCGCCTCTTCGTTCAGGCGCAGCCGTGGGACCGCAACGGGGTGGTCGGCACGATAGATGCGGGAGTGGGGTTGGACCTGCATGCCTATTCGCAGTTCGCCATGGACGATTATCTGACCGGACAATACCGCAAGGTCAAGAAGACGAGTTACTTCGCCTACGGTTCGGTCGGCGGCAAAATAAAGAAGTATGTCGACTGGGATGCCAACCTGAAGTTCTACCCGTCGGGATACAGGGGCGGGGATCTCGAGATAGGCGCTCATCTGGCGCTCACGGGATTCATCCGCCGACACCCGCTGATTCTCGAAGGGCGGTTTTCGATGAACCGCCGCACGCCTTCTTATTGGCAGGAGAATCTATTCTCGAACCACTACATGTGGTCCGCTCCTTTGGAAAAGGAGAATGAAACTCGTTTCGAGGTCCGTTTTTCGGTTCCCGACTTCGCTTTCGAGGCGGGAGTGCAGCAGGGCGTCGTCGGCAGCAAGGTCTACTACGGCTCCGACAGCCGCATCGCCCAGCACGACGGAACCGTGAGCCTCACGAGTGCGTACGTCCGCAAGGATTTCCGTTTCGGCGGATTTCACTTAGACAACAGGGTATTGTTGCAGTGGAGTACGAATCAGGAAGTTGTACCCGTGCCGCTGTTGGGCGCCTATCTGTCGTATTACTACGAGTTCTGGGTGGTGCGCAACGTCTTGCGGTTGCAGATCGGGCTGGACGGCCATTACCACACCTTGTACAAGGCCCCGAGTTACAATCCGGCTCTCTCTGCGTTCTACAACCAGCGCGAGGTCGAGGTGGGGAACTACCCGTACGTCGACGCCTTCGCAATGGCCAAGTGGAAGAGGATGCGTATTTTCTTGAAGTATCAGCATGTCAACAAGGGGTTGTTCGGCAACGGCCGGTATTTTTCCGTGGCCGATTATCCGCTCAACCCCGGCATGTTCAAGATCGGCATCTCGTGGGGATTCTATGATTAGCGTACTGTTCTGCACGGCATAAGCTGCCCGCAAACCGTTTTTTTATGTTCAAGAAGACCGTTCTGACTTTTGGGTTCCTGATGGTTCTCACTTCCTTCTGCGGGTTCCACACCCGGTGGACGGTGCCTGCTTTGGCTTCCGACGCCATCGGCCCCGGTTATTCGCTGCTCTCGGAGGGCGATTACATGATTTCGCCTTACGACGAGTTGATCCGCAGCATCAGCGAGGAGGAGGGACACGATTGGCGGCTCATTTCGGCCATGGCCTACCACGAATCGCGTTTCCGTTCGCACCTCGTCTCGCCGCGCGGTGCCCGGGGGCTCATGCAGGTCATGCCTTCGGTGGCCCGGCAGTTCGGCGTTCCCGTCGAGTTGATCGCCGATCCCGAGATCAATGTCCGCTTGGCCAACCAGCTCTTGTCCAGCATCGTCGATGCGCTTCAGATGGCCGAGGATACGCCCGCGGCGGATCGTATGAGTATCTTGCTGGCTTGTTACAACAGCGGGCTCGGCCACGTCCGCGATGCGCGGCGTCTGGCCCGTCGCGACGGCGAGAATCCCGATTCGTGGGATGTCGTCCTCAGTTACTTGAGTTTGAAGGCTTTGCCGGAGTATTACGAGAGCGAGCTGGTGCGTTGCGGCCGGTTCACGGGTGCCGGTATGACGCAGGCTTACGTCGACGACGTGCTCGACCACTACCGTCAATATTGCCGGATCGCCGCTCTTTAGGCGTTTTTCCGTCAGGGACCGAGGTCCCCGTTTTTAGTCCGATTTTAGTCGGCCCCATCGCAAACCCCGCGGAACCGTTTCGGTTCCGCGGGGTTCGTTTTGCGGGTGCCGCCCGTACGGTAAAAAAGCAGCTCGCAGATGCTGGACGCAGCGCACGGGGAGGCCGTTGCTCCGGTTGCCGTTGTTCAGCGGGTTCACGTTGCTCGTGTGAGACCAGAAGTCGCCCGCGTTGTAATTGCCCGCAACGTAGGACGACGAACTCCAGCAACCGCCTTCCGTGCCGACGACGTTCAAGGCTCCCGTCGAGTAGAGGCGGTAGCCCGTAGCAGGTATCGAACAGCAGTCGCTCGGATGAACGGTCCGGAGAAGTCGTTCGGCTTTCGGCTCCGGAGCGGACTGGAATGCACAGCTGGCGGCCGTCGTATCGTTTTAGCACGGTTGCTAAAACGTTTTAATTCGTCGGGTTCCGTCAGCGGACTGCTGAATCTGCGTCGCCTCGCTGGCAGAAGCCGTGGCCCCTGCCACTCCGGGCGGCAGCTGCTTGTTTCGCCTATCGGTTTTCGCCGAGGTCGGTTTCGTCGTAGACCAGTTCGAGGTCGTCGAGCCACATCCCGCTCTGGGTCGACCCCGTGAAGTAGTCGCCCCAGCGCGAGGCCGAGCCGACGATGATCAGGTGCGTCGGCGGGACGGTCTTGTCGCGCCAGTCGATCGGGATGGTGAAGGGCGTCCATTCGTCGATGTTCTCGGTCAGCGTCAGTTCGCCGTAGCCGACGACAGCCTTGGTATTCTTGTTGAAAAGTTGTTGGTCGCTCGGTTTTGTGCGTATCTGCACAGGCGATTCGGCCGTGCCGCCGTATTCTTCGGGCGTCCACGTGCCGAGGGCTATGTAGATTTGCCCCTCGTCCATGTCGTCGGTGGTCAGCGTCGTGCCCGCGGGGCTGCTGCCTATCTGGTCGATTCGTCCTTGCCGGAACTTTATCCAGCCGCGCAGTGCAAGGGGGTGGGTGGCGAACGGACGGCCGAAGTTGAGGATGCCGTCGGTGCCGTCGGTCTTGAAATATTCGCCCACGAAGATGTTGCCCGCCGCAAATTTGCCGATCACGCCCATGCCCACGAACTGGGAGTGCAGATAGGCCGACGTCGTGCCGGCCGAACCGGGCCGGGGGTCGTCGACGTTGGTCGTCACGTTGACGCCCATGGTCGCCGAACCGTGGTTTCCGGTGTCCCAGAAGGCTTGTTCTTTGGACAGATAGGGGCACAGGGCTTTGGCGGGGGTGCTCCACACCTCGAATCCGGCGTTGGGCAGGGCCAGTACCGGTTCGGTCGTGAAGGGGTAGGTCTCCGTGAGGTCGTCGTTCGAGTAGGCGACGGCTTCGTAGCGGGTTTCAGGCATCAGCCCCTTGACCTGCACCGAGAACGAGCCGCCGTTGAAGACGATCTGTTCCTGCGGTACTTCGATCCATTCTTCCGTTCCCTCGGGGCGGTAGCGGAAGCCCAGTTTCGTGCCGTTCAGACCGTCGGCATAGAGCCATGCCGAGTGGGTCCACGGGGCAACCTTGGTCAGCGTCACCTTGATTTCAGAATATTCGACTTGGAGCGTCCAGTTTTCAGGCAGGTGGTTATGATATTTTATAGTGACTTTGCGGGGATCGGTGAAATCGTTCAGCAGATTCAGATTCGTGTCATTTAGATCGGCTATGTCGGGGTAGCTGCACGACATGGTGGTGATTCCCGCCGGGCCCAGTTTCAGCGAGGTGACTTCGACGTGCGACAGGTCCTCGAACCCTACGTAGACCTTGGCCCGCAGGTTGGCGAGGTCCCATTCCGTCGAGCCGATCTGTCCGGCCACGGTGAAGGCGCGCGGGATGGTCTGCTGCGCTTCGATGGTCCACGGGTATTCTTGGTAGATGGCCAACGTCGTGTAGAGCGGGGTCCGCATGTCGTGCACCCCCACGATCTCGTCCGATACCGAGGCGTTCTCGGTGATCTTGCACGAGGTGATTTCCACGGCCTGTATGTCGGTGGTCTCTTCGAGCGGCAGGACGACGCGCCGCGCCGCCGGATCGATGGCCGGCTCGCCCGAGAGACCGTTGGCCGCGATCGCTTCGATGTAGCATTGGACCAGCGGATAGGGGATGTCGTTCTCGATGCACGCCGTCAGTGCCAGCGCCAGTATGCAGAGACCGAGTCGTTTCATGGTATTTTTACAATGTCGCATATCGAAACCTTAACGCAAAAACGGACCGACTTATTTTTACGTCCGATGGTTGCCCTTTTTCTTGTTCCACAGGTGGACCGTCATGCCGATGCGGATGTCGGCGATGTTGAGCCGGAAGTTCATCTTCGAGTAGCGGCGCGAGCCTATTTCTTCGCCTTGGGCGTTGAATTGCCGGATGTGGGTGTACTTGAATCCGCCCAGCCCGAACGAGAGCGTGGCGCAGACGTTGGGAAAGGCGTAGACGGCCACGCCCGGGTTGAACCACACTTTGACCGTAGCGTTCTTGGCCTTGGTCTCCTTGCTGCTCTCGCCCGATTCGTAGGCGAAGATGTTGTTGCCCATGGTCAGCGCCAGCTCGAATTCGCCGAAGGCGCCGAAGCGGCCTTTTTCGTCGAGCGGCACATAGGAGCGGTGGAACAGGCCGATCGAGTAGCGGTTGCTCGTCAGATCGAGCCACGGAATCGGGATGTTCAGGCCGTTCTGCTCGCCCAGATTGATGTCGAACGAATCCAGTTTGCCCGAGATATGCGTGTAGCCGAAGCGTACGCCGATGCAGTTGTTGTCGCGGTAGAAGTAGCCCGCAAAGGGGTTGACCGTGGTGATGTTGCCGCTCAGGCCGATGTTCTCGAAGATGGGGAACATGTCGGCCTCGTCGGTCGACAGCGTGCCGTAGGAGATGGTCAGGCCGCAGAGTATCTCGCCTTTGAATACGAAGCGGTTCTTGTTGATTTCGCGGTCGATGCGGCGGCTCGTGGGCAGGAAACGGTGCTTGAGCCGCATGCGGCCCGTTTGCGGTGCGTCGGTCTGCGGTGCGTCGGCCTGCACTTCGCAGGGTTCCGCCGTCAGTATGGGCGGTTCGTCGCTCCGGGGGCCCGGGGCATCGGCGGTCTCTTCGGGGGTCGGCGCGGCCGGTTCTTCGGCGCGGACCGACAGCGGGGCGGCCAGAAGCAGCCCTGCGAGCCATAGGATATGTCGGGTTCGGATTTTCATCGTGCGCGTCGGGGGGTCAGAGGTGGAACGAAACGCCCAGTCCGATGGAGAGGGGGTTGATGCGGAAATTCATGTTGCTGGTGCGGATGTCGGCCGTGCTGACCTGATTCTTCACCTGCCGCGAATGGGTGTAGCTGATACCCATCACTCCGATGTTGATTTCGATGGCCATCGTGTTGGTGGCGAAGGCGATGAGCCCCGGCGATACGCCCAGCGCGATGGAGGTGCCCGTCTCGTAGGTGCCCCGTATGGGGGTGTCGGCGGCGAATTTGGTCTGGTGGCCGCCCAGTTGCAGCGACATTTCGTTGAACAGCGCGAAGCGCTTGTTGCGCCCCAGCGGGATGTATTGGCGCCAGAACACGGAGGCCGAGTAGGTGTGTTTGAGCGAATAGTAGTAGTCGGCCGTGATGTGGGTGCCGGTTTCTTCGTCGCCGAAGCTGAGTTCCCCGCCGTCGACCCGCAGCAGCGTGCGCGAGTAGATCAGGCGCAGACCCACGGCCGAGTTGTCGCGCAGGGCATAGCCGATCATCGGCGACACTTTGAAAGTGTAGCCGTCGCTGTCGATGCCCTCGATGATGAAAAACGTGTAGTTGTTGTTGGTGTGGGTCGAGTAGGATGCCGCGCCGCCGAATATCCATTGTCCGGCCGGGACGAATACGTGCTTCACGTCGACCAGCCCGCGTTTCGCGCGTATTTCGTTGATGGTCGGCCGGGCCGTCGTGTCGGCTGCCGCAGGCATTTCGTTGCGGGCTGCCGCGTGCAGGGGGGCGCCCAGCAGGGCGGCGGCAAGCAGAACATGGCGTAGGAGGGTCATGCGTCGGGTCCGGGAGGGGTTAGTAGATCAGTTCCATGTCGTCGAGGTACATGGTGCTCCCCGTCGAACCGGCGAAATAGTCGCCGTACTTGCTGGCCGAGGCGGTCAGCATCAGGTAGGTCGGCACTTCGCCCTCGTATTCTTCGTTGTAGTGCAGGTCGAGCGTTATCTCCGTCCATTCGGCCATCGACTGCGTGTTGTTCCACTCGGCCCATGCAATGATATGGCCGTCGGTGTGGTCGTTCTTGCTGTTCTTGCCGTTCAGAGCCGTGCAGTAGGCCATGGTTTTGCTGTTGGCCGCGAAGTTGAGGAACGTGTCCGAGTAGCGGGTGTCGACCACATGCGGTCCGTCCATCTTGCACAGGCAGATGTAGACCTGCGCCACGTCGGCATCTCCGTTGCTTACGCTTCCGCCCGCGTTGTCCACCGTGCCTACGGTTCCTTTGTACCAGAACCGGAGCGCTTTGGGCCGATAGGTGAACAGGAACGGCTTGCCGAATCCGATTACGCCGTTGGGGATGTTGGTGCCCAAGTATTTGCCGACGAAGATGTTGCCTGCCGCAAATTTGCCGATGCCCATGACCGAAGCCTTCTGCGATGCGAGTTTGGCCGACGTCGTGCCCGCGGAGCCCGGCCGGGCATCCGCTTCGTTGGTCGTCACGTTGGTGTTCGCTTTCGATGAGCCGTGGTTGCCCGTGTCCCACCACTGGTCGTTGCGGTCGGTCTCCGATGTGTAGGGCACCAACGGTAAGGAGCCTGTCCACACCTCGAATCCCGCATTGTAGACCTGCGGTCCCAGCGGGTAGGCCGCGGTCTGGGCGGCTCCGATGGTCGTGCCGTCGATCGACAGCCGATATTCGTAGGCGCTGCCCAAGGCGGCTATGGCGGCGGGCATCGAATAGGTTTCGTCGGCCGTGAGCGTCAGCGTTGCAGCGGTCCATTGGGTTTCGCCCTGCCGGCGGTATTCCATCTTCACGTCCGAAGCCTCCTGCAACACGCAGCCGCGCCATATCCGATCGTCGAACCACGGGTTTTCCGGAACCGGCAGCGCCCCCTGCGTGCGCACGATGCTCTCTTTCGTCCCCTCGGCGTCGTCTTGGTCGACTGCCGTGAGGGTCAGCGTGTGGTCGCCGCCGCTCAGCCGGGCAAAGAACTTTTCGCCCAGCATCAGCCGCATCGAAGTCGGGTTCTCGAAGTCGATGGCTATGCCGTTGGCATCCTCTGCGTAGGCGGCCGTGGCCGGAACCGCGAATGTTGCGCCGTCGACCTGCACCTGTATCTCCCGCATGTCGGCGATCGAACCGATCGAATAGGCGATCTGCCCGGACACGTAGGGCCGGGTCTCGCCGATCTCGAAGCCGTAGCCCTCGATCTGCGGGGTGGGCAGGAAGATGATCGGGTCGAATATCTCGTCGACCGATTCGTCGACCGTGAGCGTGAATTCGAGCGAACCGCCGAGGTCGGGCGAGTAGCGCAGGCTGAGTTCATAGCAGACGCCTGCTTCGGGAACGATCGCTTTGGACCCCGTTTTGGTCAGTTCGAGGGGCTGGCCGTTCTTCTCGCCCTTGCCGGTGAATTGCCAGCAGAAGGCCGTCGTCTCTTCCGGCAGGATGAAATAGCCGTTTCGGGTCTTTGCGTAGGCGAGGCTCGGCACTTCGCCTTTGTCGACCCGGCTTTGGTCGTAGCTCTCGCCGATAGCCACGGTCGTGCAGAACTTCTCCTTGAACGTGGCGGGAATCGTGGCGTCGTAGGCGACCCTGATAATGGTGTTGACCAACCGGCAGTCGACCGTCACCGAAGTGGTTGCGCCCTCGACGATTTTGAAGTCCTGTTCGCCTTGGTAGGTGGGTTCGTCGAACGTAGCTTCGGCCTTGCTGCCAGCTTCGACCGTGATGGCGTATTCTCCGGCCAGCAGCCACAGCGAGGCGGGCATCTCCGAGGGCGAATCGTAGCGGCGGATCAGCTCCCGGCTGCGTTCGCCCGCTTCGTCGGCCACGTATTTATAGATGCGGATGGCGCAGCAGTCCCACGGATAGGTCTCTGCGTCGGCCGTGGTCGTGCGGCTTTTCGGCATCGCCAGCGTGAATGCGACCGCACCCTCGCCCGGGTTGCCCGCAATCTCTTCCGGATTTCCGGTGCAGGCGCCCAGCAACAAGGCTCCGAGCAGGATGGCCGTATGTATGAATTTGCGTCCCATCGTTCGTTGGTTATTGTTCCGGCACGAGCAGTTTGATCGTCGCTTCGGCGGTCTGCCCGGCGTTGTCGGTGACTACCAGTTTGAAATCCGTTTCGCCGGGGAACACGCTCATCATGCCGATCAGATCGGCCGATATGGAGAACGTCAGGTCGGTCTGGTCCTTCACCGCATCGCCCGTCGGGAATCCGAATCCGTTGAGCGCCGAGGCGATCTCTCCGGGGTCGGTCAGCTCGAACTGCGACGGCATCATGCCTGCCAGCCCCGCTTCGAGAGCTCCGTGGATCTCTACCCACAGCGAACGTACGCCGTTGGGAACGGTCATGAGCAGGTCGACCTCCTCGACCTCGGTCGTTTCGTAGCGGGTGCCGAGGTCGTGGTCGGGCCATACGATGCGCGGCTGGTCGCCCGTGTCGTGCTTCACGGCGATCTTCAGTTCGAAGGTGCTCTTGCGGCCCGCTTCGTCGGTAATCGTCAGCGTGAAGACGTGGTTGCCTTCGTAGTCGAAGAGTACTTTCATCAGCGGGGTCAGCCGGAACGAACGCTCGGTGACTTGCAGATTCTCGGCCGGAAATCCCCACAAGCGCAGGGCCGTGCGGGCCGGGCCGTCGACGGTTGCCGTGTTCTGCGGTTCGGTCAGGCCGTTGAGTGCAAGATAGGCGTTGAAAGCAGCATTGTCGCTGGTTACGCCTACGAAGAACGTGGCTATCGGAGCCTTGGCGGTCACCGTCAGATCGACATTGCCGATAAAATATTTGTTGGCATCGAATTTCGAGTCGTCGAGCGTGAACACTTCGTCCAGCGAGTGGCCGGGCCATTCGAGTTTGGGGGCGTCGGGGTCGTTTTCGTCGGGGATGCGCTCCTCGCACAGCGCCGTGACGGCCACTTTCTGGCAGTCGACCACGATTTCGTCGTTCTCCAGCCATGTCTCGATTTCGGCACTGATGATCACCGTGCCGTCTTCGGCGTTCTGGAGCCCGACCGTGATGTTGCGGTATTGTCCGGCTTTGGCATCGCGGGCCACGACCAGCGGCTGGCGGTCGATCTTCTTTTCGTTGAACGTGGTGGTCAGATAGAGCACCAGCGGGTTGCTCTGGTCGGCCGAGGGTTTCAGGTAGCCCACCAGCGTGGGTTCCTTGCCTTCGAATACCAGCGCGTTCTTTTCGCCCAGCACCACTTCGGCCTGCGTGTCCTTGCTCATGGTGGCGATGAGCGTATCCTTGTAGGCCACCGTCACCTTCACCGAGAGCAGGCGGCAGGTCATGTCTTGCAGGGCCGTGGTGTTGCCGCGGGTTATCGTCACGGTCTGCGCGGCTCCGTAGGTCGGGGTGTCGAATGCGGCGTCGGGCGTCGTGTCCGAGTAGACCGACAGCGTGTAGACGCCTGCGGGCAGCTCGATCAGCTCGGGGCGGTTGCCATAGAGGAACGAGGAGCCCGTCGTGCCGTTCTTGTCGGTCACTTCCACAGGCTGGCCTTTGGCATCGAGAATCTCCACCGTGTAGCTCTCTACGTCGGTGTTGCCCGCGCGGGTCACCGCGTAGGATTCGGGGTGGTGGTCGATCTCTTCGGTGCGGTCCACCACCGTCATCTCCAGCTGGTCGAAGGTCAGATAGCCGATGTTGCTCTTGTCGGGTTTGGCTTCGCCGCCCTCGAAACGCGAAGTCTCCTCCACGCAGGAGAGGGAGAGCAGGCCGCAGAGCAGGAGGGCAAGGTATTGGGGGAAACGTCTTTTCATGGTTTCGTTGCTTCGTGTCGTTAGTTTGCCGGTTCTTCGGGTTTGGCGTCGTCGTTGAGTTCTTCGTCGGTCGTCTCGGTGCGAACCGGAGTGTCGTTGAGCAGGATGATAACTTCGCCCGTGTCGCCGATGCCCGAAACATCGTATACATAGGTATAGAGCTTGCCGGGCTGCACGTCGTCGTTGACCTGTTCGGCGAAGCGGACGGTCTGCGCAGGCTGCGTGGCCGACGGGGTTTGTTTGGTCGCTTCGCCCGAAAGGGTGAACCTTGCCGGGCGGACATAACACCATTTTTCGGCCGTTTCGTAGTTCAGTTCGATTTCGGTTCCGGCGTCGGTCGTCAGCGTGAATTCCGCTCCGTTGCCGAAGTAGCCCTTGAAACGGTCGGTGAAGACGAGCCGCATGGCCGTGTTGGCCAGCCGGGCCGTGACGGTCGCATGCGTCGTTTCGAGACCGACCGAGACCAGCGTGGTTTCGGACCCCTCGAAGTAGGGCAGGCCGATGCCTTCGGGCGCGAGGTCGGCGCCGACGGGTTCCGTGCCCGAGAAGAGCGAGAGCTTGTAGTGCGTGGCCCACAGGTAGTCGTTCTGGCTGTCGTAGGCGCTCAGCGCGGGCCATACCTGCGAGAATTCGTATTCCGGGTCGACGCTTTCCACCAGCAGGCCCAGTTCGTCTGCCGTCGGGATGTCTTCGGCCGGAATCTGCGCTTGCGCCCGGGTCTCGGCCGTCACCGCGTTCGCGCATCGGGCCGCCAAGACCAGCGTGCCGTAGCCCTCGGCGCGGGTTTCGCCGCCCTCGTCTTTCGCGCAGGCGGCCAGCACGACCGCCGCCAAAAGTATGATGCCGTATCTTTTCATCTTAGTGTACGATCGTTACGCGGATGTTGTCCATGTAGAAATAGAATGTTTTTGCGGTTACCGTCCCCGAGTTGTAGGTTCCGAACCAGCTCAGACGGATTCCCGATACGCAGTTCCGTATCGTGTAGTCTTTGTGCGTGGGCATGTTCGTCGGCGAGCCCGATGCATCCGGAGCAAAGGATTCCACCTCGTTTTCCGGCGGAGTGCGGTTGTCGTATCCGCGTCCGCCCGCTATCGGGCCGCTCCGCGTTGTCCACCCGAACGTGCATTTCGAGTTGCCCGTCGAGCCGATGTCGTAGGATACGGAGAGAGCGACGGTTTTGCCGCTTCGCAACGGCAGCGGCGGCGTATCGACGCGACCGTATTTGTTGTCTTGGCGTCCAAACACGGTGCTCGACCCGATGTAGGTCCTGAATTCCAGCGACTGCTGATCCACTTTCCAGCGACTGCCCGTCCAGCCCGGCAGGCCGGCGTCGGTCAGCTCATAGGCGGTGCTTCCGTTTTCATCCGCATACTGGGCGTTGTATGTTGTTTCGCTGAAGTCTTCGAAGAATAGGTAGGGAGCCGCTACGGTGCAGCCGTCGGCGGTCACGTTGCTCACTTCGCAATGTTTGCCGTAGACGCCCTCGGTGTTTTCCGAACCTACGGTCATGCTTGCCTGCATCCCGTCGGCAAGGGCGGCGGCCTGATCGCTGAACATGCGGACGGAGAACGTTCCGTCGCCGTTGGGCCGGATCGTGCGGGTCGTGGCGCTCAGCGAGATGTCGGGGAATTCATAGCCTGCGGGCATCGTCAGCGAGTTTATTTCCGTCACGGGTTCTCCCAAGCGGGTCGGGTCGACCGTCAGCCGGAAATCCTGCTGCGGGCGCCGTTCGTCGACGGTCAGCCGCACCGGCGTGATGCGCCCCTCGGTGCAGTCGCGGAAAGTCCACGCCGAGAGCGGCCACGAGAACTCCGTGCCGTCGGTGGCCGTGAACCGTACTTCTCCGCCCGTCAGGTCGGCCGGAGCGATGAAGACCCAGAAGGTGTCGCCCTCGTTGACGGGCGTTGCGAAGTCGAGCGTGATGGCGTTCTCGGTCGCAGCCGTTTCGGGGGCAGCGGCGGGGTTGGCGAGATCCCACGTCATGCGGCCTGCGACGGGCTGGGGAAACTCGATGCGCAGTTGTTCGATGGGGCGCCCCAGCAGGTTGCGGCCCTCGGGGATGGTGATCTTCAGCGCATGGACCTTATGATGGAATTGCAGGGTGACTTCGTTCAGAATCTCTTCCTTGAGTTCGGTGCCCTGCGTCGCCGCGAGCATGATGTCGAGGTTGCCGTTCCACGCGCCGTTCTGTACGGACGGAATCGTGTAGGTGACTTTCGTTCCCTCGGCCGCTTCGGGCGTGGGGTACGAGGCATAGTAGTCGTAGGTCCCGGCCGTCATGGCGCCCACCATGCCCGTGAAAAGACCTTGTTCGGGGGCTTCGCGCGGGTACCAGAGGGTGAACGGAACATTGGCGAATGCGGCCGTTGCGCCGGTGCAGGCCCACAGAGCGATGCGGTCGCCCTTGACCCAGCGGGCCGTCAGCCCGTCTTCGAGCAGGGCGGTGCGGGTGGCGGGTGCGCTGATCGAGACTTCGATTTCGCGCGAGGAGTTCGTGCCCGGCGTCAGCCCGTCGCCGTTGTGGCACGAAACGGCCGCCGCAAGCAGCGCGGTCGCGGAGAGATGGGCTAACTGTTTGAAAATCCTCATATATTCTTCTTTGAATATGTTGCAAAAGTACGCAACATAATTTTTCGGAAGAAATATTTTCAACGAATACCGGGATTTTCATCACGAAACCCCGGTTTTCGAGGCATGATCGATCGACGATTCCGGTCATTTCAAGCCTTTTGCGCGGTCGCTGCGCGCGGCCGTCGGTGCTGCCGGGGCAGGGCGGATGCCGCTTTTGCCGGGCCGTTGCGCCGGAGCGGGCCGCTCTGAAAAAAGCGGCGGGATTGCCCCGCCGCTTCCGTGTCTTATTGCTGCTTGACGTATTTGTCCAGCCAGCCGAAGAATTCGCGGTTCCACACCAGCGAGTTCTGCGGTTTGAAGACTTGGTGCGCTTCGTCCTCGAATTCGACCAGCCGCGCCGGGATGCCGCGCACGCGGGCCGCCGTGAAAGCTTCGAGCGACTGGGTGTAGGGTATGCGGTAGTCCTTTTCGCCCGTGACGATCAGGATCGGCGTGTCCCACTTGGCCGCCGACTTGTGCGGCGAATTGGCGTAGGAGCGTTGCGCCGTGGCGTTCTGTTTGTCCCAGTAGGGGCCGCCGTAGTCGTTGTTGACGAACCACAGCTCCTCGGTCTGGCCGTACATCGAGTCGAAGTCGAAGATGCCGCAGTGGGCGATGAAGGCCTTGAACCGTTTTTCGTGGCAGCCCGCCAAGTAGTAGACCGAGTAGCCGCCGTACGAGGCGCCCACGCAGCCCATGCGCTCCGCATCGGCCCACGGTTCGCGCGCCACGTCGTCGATGGCCGAGAGGTAGTCGCGGATGTTCTGGCCCGAGTAGTCGCCCGAAATCTGGTCGAGCCACTCCTGTCCGAACGAGGGCAGGCCCCGGCGGTTGGGGGCCACCACCACATAGCCCTGCGCCGCCATCAGCTGGAAGTTCCAGCGGTAGCTCCAGAACTGCGACACCACGCTCTGCGGACCTCCTTGGCAGTAGAGCAGCACGGGGTACTTCTTCGCCGGGTCGAAGTCGGGCGGCAGGACGACCCACGTCAGCATCTGCTTGCCGTCGGTGGTGCGGACCCAGCGTTTCTGCACTTCGCCCATCTTCACCGCGTCGTAGATCGGCGCGTTGATCTTCGAAATTTGCGTCATGGCGCCGTCGGCCGGGTTTACGTCGAAGAATTCCGTGGCCATCGAGATCGTGCAGACCTCCGCCGCGATGCGTCCGCCCGCCAGCGTGAAGGCATTGATGTCGTGGTCGCCGCGTGTCAGCACTTCGGCTTCGCCGTCGGTGAGCGCTATGCGGCAGATCTGGTGCGTGGCTTCGATCGGGGCGATGAAGTAGAGTTGTTCGTTGCCGTCCCAAACCACGTTCGCGGCGTTGTAGTCGAAATCTTCCGTCAGGTCGCGCATCTCGGCCGTGCGGCAGTCGTAGACGAAGAGCCGCTCCTTGTCCGATTCGTTGCCTGCGCGGCGCATCGAGCGGAAAGCGATGTGCAGGTCGTCGGGCGACCAGACGGGGTATTTGTCGTAGCCCGGCATCTCGGCCATGTCGGCGCCCGTTTCGCCTGCGCATTCGTCCTTGCGGCCCGTGAGGGGTTTGCAGATGTTGACGGTCTTGCCCGTCGCCACGTCGTAGATGAAGATGTCGGAGTCGGTCGAGACGGCGTATTCGGTTCCTGTCAGCGGTTTGCAGGTGTAGGCCAGCATGGTGCCTGCGTGGTTCCACGCGATTTCGGCCATGTCGAAATAGGGGGCCAGCGGCGCATCCCATGCGGCGTCGGCTCCGATGATGTCGGTGCCGCCCGTCACCAAGCCTTTGCCCAGTTCGGCCACGAAGATGTGGCGGTATTCGCCCTCGTCCCAGTAGTCCCAGTGGCGGGCCATCAGGTCGTCGTAGATGCGGGCCTTCGAGCGGGGCATGTCGTCGTAGATGTCCGACGATCTGCGGGCTGTGACGCGCACCGGCTGCACCCACCAGATGCGTGTTTCGTCGGGGCTCACTCCGAAGCCCTCGACGTCGGGGATGCCCTCGCCGCCGTCTGCGCCGGTGATCTGTTCCGCTCCCGAGCCGTCGGCGGCCATGCGCCATACTTGGGTCGAGCCGCTGCGGTCCGAGAGGAACCATACGGCCCGCCCGTCGGCCGACCACTGCGGCGAAAGGTTGTTCGATTCGTAGCCGGTCAGCCGGCGGCATTCTTTCGTGGCCAGTTCTTGGGTCCATACGGTCGTGATGCCGCGGTTCGCGGCCATGTCGTATTCCGTGACGGTGTAGAGCAGCCGCGAGCCGTCGGGCGAGAGCGACGACGAGCCTGCGCGCCGCATCTTCCACATCACTTCGGGCGTGAGCCGCGCGGCGGCGATTTCGCCGGCCGTCAGGGCGTTGTCGATTTTCAGGGGTGCGGGCTTTCGGTCGCAGCCGGTGAGCCCCGCAGCAGCCATAGCCATAAGCAGGATGAGTTTTTTCATTCCGGTCGAGATTTCCTGTTTGTCATTTATTTGCGTATCTTCGCCTTGCAAAAACGTCTGTCATGGAGCATTCCGTTTATTTCGCCGACAAGTCGGTGTTTTTCGTCGGGGAGCCGTCCCGCAAGGATTCGTTTCGTTTCTTTCCAGCCGAAGCCGGGGCCGTAAGTCGCGACAAGATAGTGAATTTTCTCCGAAACGCCAACACGGTCGAGGTGGCGACGGCCGATCCCGATGCCGCATTCGCCCGTTTCTGCGAGGATTTCACGCGGGTCGAAGCGGCGGGCGGCGTGGTTGAAAATCCGCGCGGCGAGCGGCTGATGATCCGGCGCAACGGGCGCTGGGATCTGCCCAAGGGGCATGTCGAACCCGGCGAATCGGTCGAGACGTGCGCCGTGCGCGAGATTGCGGAAGAAACCGGCGTGAGGGCCGAAGTCGTGGCGCCGCTCTGTGCCACGTGGCATGCCTATTGGTTCTCCAAGACGGCGCGCTGGGAACTCAAGCGGACCCATTGGTTTCTTTTGCGCGCGCTCGGCGACGCTGCCCTCGTTCCGCAGGCGGAGGAGGGCATCGAGCAGGCCGCGTGGTGTCCGCCCTGCGAGTTTGCCGCCAATCTGCTCACGTCGTTTCCTACCATCCGCTGCGTCGCGGAAGCGCTTCTCAAGGTGAAAGGTTAAAGGGGAAAAGTGAAAGGCTGCATACTTTTCACCTCTCACCTTTCACTTTTTACCTTTCAGGAGTTCATCGCCTTGGCGATTCCTTCGGCTATCTGGTCGACGGCGCCTTGCAATTTGCCGCCGATCATCATCTTCATCATCATGTTCAGTTCGGCATGCAGGACGATCCGCAAGCGGGTGTCGGTGTCCGAGACCTTGTGCAGCTGGATCCAGAACGCAAAGTCGACGGGCACGCCGCCCTCGTCGCCCACGATCTTCACGTGTTTGGGCTCTACGCGTTCTTCCATGCGGAGTTTCACGGTGAAGCCTTTGGCCTTGAACGAGCAGCGCTCCTCGTCGGCCTGCCACTCCTCGACGCGGTCCGCCAGTGCGGGCGTCAGGTTGTCGAAGCGGCTGATCGCCGCATAGATCTGTTCTGCCGGACGCAGAATCTGTTGTTGTTTGGAGATGTATTCTTGCATGGTTCGCAGTTTATTCGATTTCGAAGGTGCGGGTCGTCGGGCCGTCCACCGCGATGCGCACTTCGATCCTGTCGTCGGGCAGCAGGGGTTCGATCTTCTCGGGCCACTCCACCAGACAGACGTCGCCCGAGTAGAAGTACTCTTCGTAGCCGAAGTCGTAGGCTTCGCGTATGTCGTCTATGCGGTAGAAGTCGAAATGGCAGATGCGGCGGCCGTCGGCGCCCTTGTATTGGTTCACGATGGCGAACGTCGGGCTCGTCACCGTGTCGGCGGCGCCCAGCTGCGCCGCGATTTCGCGGATGAGGGTCGTCTTGCCCGCCCCCATTTCGCCGCGCAGCGCCACCACGGTGCGGGGCCCCAGCAGTTCTACGATCGCGGCCGCCACTTCGGGCAGTTCTTCCTGCGCGACTGTTCGGATGGTCTTCATCGTTTGGGTTTCAATATTAAATAAGGTACAAGCATCTCTTCCATCGAGATTCCGCCGTGCTGGAACGTGTTGCGGTAGTAGCGGATGTGGCGGTTCGCGTCGTTGTTGTATACGAGGAAGTCGGTGTTGTAGGCGAATATGTAGCTCGACGTGAGGTTGCCCGAGGGCAGCTGGATGTCTTCCGGACGGTGTACTTCGTAGACCTCGCGCGAGTTGTAGGAAAGGTTGCGGCCCGTCTTGTAGCGCAGGTTGGCCGAGGTCTCGCGGTCGCCCGTCACCTTCACCGGGTTGTCCACCCGGATGGTGCCGTGGTCCGAGGTGATGACTACCGTGTGGCCTCTCTCCGAGAGCAGCCGCAGGATGGTATAGAGGTCCGAGTGTTCGAACCACGAGCGCGTCAGCGAGCGGAACGCCGCCTCGTCTTCGGTCAGTTCGCGGATGATGTCGGTCTCGGTGCGGGCATGCGAAAGGATGTCCAGAAAGTTGTAGACGATCACCGAGAAGTCGGCGTCGTAGACCTTCTGGATGTTGTCGACCAGCCGCCGCCCTTGTTCGGGCCGCACCAGTTTGTCGAACGAGAATTTCCATTGTTTGCCGTTCTGCGACATCAGGCGGCGCAGGAATTCTTCTTCGTATTGGTTCTTGCCCCCCTCTTCGTTGTCGTTGAGCCACTTGTCCGGCATCAGGCGGTCGATGGCCAGCGGCATCAGCCCCGCGAATATGGCGTTGCGGGCATATTGCGTGGCCGTGGGCAGGATTGCGCAGTAGAAGTCTTCCGTGGCCACGTCGTAGTAGCCCCTCAGCAGCGACGAGATGGCCCGCCACTGGTCGTAGCGGAAGTTGTCGATCAGCAGCAGCGTCGTCTTGGGGTTTTCGTCGGCCACCGGGAATATCTTCGAGCGCATCAGCGTGTGCGACATCACCGGACTTCGGTCCGTGCGCTTGTTGATCCAGTCGTAGTAGTTGCGGCGTACGAATTTGGAGAACTCCTGATTGGCTTCGCTCTTCTGGTAGGTCAGCACTTCCTTGATGCTCCGGTCGGTCGAATCTTCCAGCTCGATTTCCCACGAGGTCAGCCGCCGGTAGAGCGAGCACCAGTCGGCGAAGGTGTCGGCCATTTGCAGCGACTGCGAGATGCGGCCGAATTCCGAGCGGTAGTCGGCCGTGGTCTGTTCCGTCACCAGCTGCTGCGAGTGCACGTTCTTCTTGATGGAGAGCAGTACTTGGTTGGGGTTGACCGGTTTTATCAGGTAGTCGGCGATCTTCGACCCCACGGCCTTGTCCATGATGTTCTCCTCTTCGCTCTTCGTGACCATGATCACCGGCGTGGTCGGGCGCACTTCCTTGATCTTGGGCAGGGTCTCCAGCCCCGTCATGCCCGGCATCATCTCGTCCAGTATGATCAGGTCGTAGGCTCCTTCCGCCGCCATGTCGATGGCGTCGTAGCCGTTGTTGCAGGTCTCTACTTCGTAGCCTTTCCCCCGCAGGAACAGTACGTGGGGCTTGAGCAGTTCGACTTCATCGTCGACCCAGAGTATCTTTACCATAGCGTCGTTTGCTTTCGCAAAATTAGTGTTTTTTACTCCCAAACGCAAAAAACGGGGAATTATTGGGTAATTCAGAATTCAAAATTCAGAAGCCATCTATATACTTTGATGTACCAGTGTTTGAAGAGTGTCTTTTCGCATCGGACCGTTGCAGCTCGCGGCCATGGCCGCGTATTCAAGTTCTGACCCACCCCTAAACCCCCGCCTCAGGCAGGGGATTCTGTCGGAGATCTGAAAGAACCGAAATTACAGCACCGCTGGTACAACAAGGTATATAATCGGGATTCAGAATTCAAAATTTCCGTTCTTCCGAACTCCTGTCTCTGTCATTCCGAGTCCCGCTTTGTCATTCTGCCCTTCTCTGTTATTTCGTCTCTCCCTTGTCATTCTCCGTTTCCAAGTCTTTTTCTTCGTCCAACCATTCCCGCCTCTCTCCTTGTCACCCCCCCCCGCTCCTTTTGTCATTCTGCGCGTTCCTCCTCTGTCATTCTGCGCCCCCCCCCTCTGTCATTCTGAGCGTAGCGAAGAATCTTCTTTCTCGTCATTGCGAGCGAGTGCAGCGAGCGTGGCAATCTGAACAAGCATTGTAGCTTTTCGAGTTTCGGTCTCTGTCATGCTGAGGAGGACGTTTGAGTGCTGCAGTCGTTCGCGGGCCCGGCCGGGGCGGTCGCGCTGTATGCGCGGGCCGGCCGCCGCGCAGAAGAATTGTCCGGTTATTCTGAGCGCTCCCTTCTGCCATTCTGAGCATCAGCGAAGAATCTTTGTTTTAAATGAAAGGTTAAAAGTGAAAGGTGATATGCTACTTTTGCATTCTGAGTGGTTCTGCTATTTTTATACGGGTAGGGTAAATAACAATGTATAGAAGCGAAAGCAGAGATAGAGCTGATGTAAATTATTTTTCCTATATTTGCATGTCTTTATTCTTCTTTGGAAATGAAAGAATCTGTCGCTAGAACTTATTTATTAGATGATTTTGAAGATGTTTTGTTTGAAAATGTCGAACAAAAGACATATTCGCATTATGATAGTGGCGCAGTTTCTGCTGATTCCGCTAAACGTACCAATGCATTTTCTAAATTGGATAGGGCATTAGCGGAAGAAGATATGCAATCAAAGGGGACGCAACGTTTATTGTTGAATGAATTAGATAAATACGAAGAGTGTAAAAGAGAATTAGAATCATATCAGACCCGATATCATGAAAAAGATAAGCGTTGTGCAGTTCTTGAAGAAAAAGTAAATCAGAATACAGCTTTTGAAATCATATGTAGCATAGCTTTATCAATAGGGGCATTACTTATTGGTATGGTTGATAATGAATATCCCGATTGGAAATTAATAATTGGTGGAACAATCCTGTTAGGAGGGGCAATCTTCGCTAAAATAGCAAAATACAATAAAAAATAAGCATATGTTGGTTATACATAGTATAAAAGGTGCTGGAGATATTGATCAAGAGCGAGTATTATTTATGGTTTCTGAAGATTGTGATCTTGGTGTAAATATTGTTGCATTGAGTAGAAGAATTAATGAGAGTAGTTTTTCTTCTAATATAAAGTCATTATATTGGTTCCCAGACAAAGAAGTAAAAAAAGGGGATTTAGTTGTGCTGTATACGAAATCAGGCGAAAGTAATAGTATAATCAATAATAATGGGAAAAAAACTCATTTCTTTTATTGGGGTCTATCAGAACCTATTTCGGTGAATAAGGATACTTGCGTTGTTTTGTTAACTGCGAAATGGCGAACAATGGATATTCCATTAGAAGGTGGTTGTAATGAGGATTTAGATAGAAACGAGGGGAAGTAATAAATAATATATTATTCTGTTGAAATGGGAGGATCGTTGTGATTCTCCCTATTCTTGTTACCCTCCCCCTCGGCCATGAATTTTTCGTTTTTTTCATTTTTGTTTCCCGTTTTCCAAGTTTTGCCCGATATTTGTTTTATCGGCTTGTGGCAGTGGGGCCTAAGAGGCCGTTTTCGAATTCTCGAAATTTTTTCGCGGTTTGTTGGCGGTTATGCAAATAAAGCGTATATTTGCGGTCCGGATTGCAGTGAACGACTTAATTTTTAATATCATAAACAGCTATGACAAAAGCAGACATCGTGAGCGAAATCGCCAAAAGCACCGGTGCCGAGAAGGTGCAGGTGCAGGCTATCGTCGAGGCTTTCATGGAGAGCATCAAGACGTCGTTGACCCATAATAACAACGTCTATCTCCGCGGTTTCGGCAGTTTCATCGTGAAGAAGCGCGCCAAGAAGGTGGCCCGCAACATCTCGAAGAATACGACCATCACCATCCCCGCGCACAACATTCCCGCTTTCAAGCCGGCTAAGAGTTTCGCCGCCAAGGTGAAATAACACATAAATCAAGAACCTCATAAATTTTCAGAACTATGCCAAACGGAAAGAAGCATAAGCGTCACAAGATGGCTACCCACAAGCGCAAGAAGCGTCTTCGCAAGAACCGTCACAAGAAGAAGTAGGGTAGCGACGTTTATGAACGGATAAAGCTAAAGGGGCCTCGGGTTCTTTTAGCTTTACCTGTTTTTTTGATTCCGGCTCCGGCGGGTTCGCCGCAAGCCGTTCCGGGGAGCGCAGCGCCCCCGTTCATGCAAGTTTGGAGTTCGGCCGCCACTCCAGTCCAACAGGCGGCATATTACTAATTTCAACCTTCCGCGTTCTTCGGGAGCGCGTATAAGATAAATGAACAGAGAGTTAATCGTAAACGTCAGCCCGGCCGAGATTTCCATCGCTTTGTGCGAGGACAAGGTCTTGGTCGAGCTTTCCAAGGAGCAGTGCCAGACCGGATTCGCCGTCGGCGACATCTATCTGGGCAAGGTTCGCAAGATCATGCCGGGTCTCAACGCGGCATTCGTCAACATAGGCCACGAAAAGGACGCTTTTATCCATTATCTCGATCTCGGAAGCCATTTCCCGTCGTTGCAGAAGCTCGTTTCGTCGTACGTTCCCGGCAAGCGGGGTTTAAGAATCGAGAGCATGAAGATGGAGGAGCCCGTCGAGAAGAACGGCAAGATCGGCGATTATTTGCAGGTCGGTCAGCAGATCATGGTGCAGATCGCCAAGGAGGCTATTTCGACCAAGGGGCCGCGGCTCACGGCCGACATCTCGCTCGCGGGGCGCAACGTCGTGCTCGTGCCTTTTTCGTCCAAGGTTTTCCTTTCGCAGAAGATCCGTTCGGCCGAGGAGAAGAAGCGTTTGAAGCGCATCGCCGCCGGGGTCTTGCCCAAGAATTTCGGCGTCATCATCCGTACCGCGGCCATGGAGGCCCGCGATGAGGACATCGAGCAGGACATCCGTACGCAGATCGAGCGGTGGCGCAAGACCGTCGCCGCCATCCGCAAGCATTCGGCTCCCGCGCAGATCATGAGCGAGATGAGCCGGGCCAACACCATCATCCGCGATTCGTTGAACGGGTCGTTTTCGCAGATCGCCGTCGACGACGAGGCCATGTTCAACGACATCCGCAATTACATCCGGCAGATCGAGCCCGAGAAGGAAAAGATCGTCAAGTTGTACCGCGGCAGCGTCCCCATCTTCGACAATTTCGACATTTCGAAGCAGATCAAGTCGCTCTTCGCCAAGTACGTGTCGCTCAAGCGGGGCGCCTACCTCATCATCGAGCGCACCGAGGCCATGAACGTCATCGACGTCAATTCCGGCAACCGGACCAAGGCCGAGGACAATCAGGAGCAGACGGCCCTCGACGTCAACCTCGCCGCCGCCAAGGAGATCGCCCGGCAGTTGCGGCTGCGCGATCTGGGCGGTATCGTCATCATTGATTTCATCGACCTCCACAAGTCGCAGAACCGGCAGCTGCTTTTCGACGAGATGGTCAAGCTCATGGCTTCCGACAAGGCCAAGCATACCGTCTTGCCCCTCACCAAGTTCGGTTTGATGCAGATCACCCGGCAGCGGGTGCGGCCCGTCGCCGTCGAGAGCGTCTCCGACGTGTGTCCTACCTGCAACGGTTCGGGCAAGATCGAGCCTACGGTGGTCCTCGACAAGAAGATCGAGAACCAGATTTCGTTCCTCACCGAGGACCGCGGACACAAATACATCCGGCTGGTCGTCAGTCCTTACGTCGCTTTGTTCCTCAAGAAGGGCCTTTGGTCGCTCCGGCGGCGGTGGGAGTGGAAGTACAAGGTCCGCATCGACATCGCCGAGGACCAGTCCGTCGGTATCGTCGAGGTCCATTACCACGACAAGAAGGGCAACGACCTGATCAAAAAGTAGTTTCGTGTCTGTCCGTGATCGGTTGGTGGGGTTCGCCGCCGGGTCGAAGGCTTTCGGCCGGTTGTGCCGGACTTTTTCTCAGCAGGGCGCTGCGGTCCATCTCGAGGAGTTGGTCGGCGGGGCCCTGCCGTTCTACGCCGCGGCCGCCGTCGCCAAGGTCGGCGGGGTGCATATCTTCGTCGCCGAGGACCGCGATTCCGCCGCTTACCTCTTGAACGATTTCTATGCCTTGCTCGACGAGAAGCAGGTCTTTTTCTTTCCCTCTGCTTGGAAGAAGTCTGCGGCTTACGGCGCCGAGGATGCGCAGGGCGTCGTCTTGCGTACCGCGGCTTTGGATGCTTTGAGGGCTTTCGACGGCAAGGGTTACCTCGTCGTCTGTACTTACCCCGAGGCGTTGGCCGAGCGGGTCGCCGATGCCGAGGCTTTGCGGCAGGGGGCTATCCGGGTCCGCGTCGGCGATGTTTTTTCCATCGACATCTTCGAGCAGGCGCTCGTCGACGCCGCTTTCGAGCGCGTCGATTTCGTCTACGAGCCCGGGCAGTATTCCGTCCGCGGCGGTATCGTCGACGTCTTTTCTTTTTCCGAGAGCAAGCCCTACCGCGTCGATTTCTTCGGCGACGAGGTCGATTCCATCCGGCGGTTCGAGATCTCCAGCCAGCTTTCGTCCGAGAAGCTCTCCGAGATCGCCGTCATTCCCGACCTGAACGCCGCCGCCGGGGTGTCGCGCGTGTCGTTGGCCGCTTTCGCCGGCAGCGAGGCTTCTTTTTGGTTCTTCGACCCCGATTTCGTCTTCCGCAAGGTCAACGACGTGCGGCGCAAGACCCTCGCCGATTTGGAGCAGCCCGAGCGGATCGATTCGCTCATGACCAGCCGCAACGGGTTGTTGGACGATCTGGCTTCGTCGCGTCTGTTCATGCTCCGCAACAACCTTCCCGAGCGTCCCGCTTCCGTCGAGGTGCGGTTTTCCACCCTTCCGCAGCCCAAGTTCAACAAGAACTTCGAGATGCTCGCCGACGACATGATCCGCAATGCCTTGCGGGGTTTCGAGACCTACATCCTCTCCGAGAACAAGGTGCAGATCGAGCGGCTCGAAAACATCTTCCACCGGATCGGCCGCGGGCAGGCCGTCGTCCGGGCGCTCGGAATCACGCTCCACGAGGGGTTCGTCGACAACGAGTTGAAGCTGTGCCTCTATACCGACCGTCAGATTTTCGACCGTTACCAGCGTTATCGCATCAACGGCGAGATCCGGCGCGACGAGCAGATGACCGTCGCCGAGCTCAACCGGCTGCGGCCCGGCGATTACGTGGTCCACATCGACCACGGCGTCGGGCGGTTCGACGGGTTGGTCAAGATCAACGAGAACGGCAAGACCCACGAGGCCATCAAGCTCGTCTACAAGGACGGCGACGTGTTGTTCGTCAACGTCCATTCGCTCCACCGCATTTCGCGTTACAAGTCGGGCGACGGCGAGCCGCCCAAGGTCTACAAGCTCGGCAGCGGAGCTTGGCAGAAGCTCAAGAGCGCTGCCAAGAAGGCCGTCAAGGACATTTCGCGCGAGCTCATCGCCCTCTACGCCAAGCGCAAGGCTTCCAAGGGGTTCGCTTTTTCGCCCGACAGTTATCTTCAGCACGAGTTGGAGGCTTCGTTCCGGTGGGAGGATACGCCCGACCAGCAGGCTGCCATCGCCGCCGTCAAGAAGGATATGGAGTCCGACCAGCCCATGGACAGGCTCGTGTGCGGCGACGTCGGGTTCGGCAAGACCGAGGTCGCCATCCGCGCTGCTTTCAAGGCCGCGGCCGATGGCAAGCAGGTCGCCGTCTTGGTGCCCACCACCATCCTCGCGCTCCAGCATTTCCGGTCGTTTTCCGAGCGGTTGCGGGCCTTTCCCGTCAGGGTCGAGTACCTCAACCGCACCCGCTCCGCACGCGAGGTCGCTCGGATTCGCGACGATCTGGCCGCCGGGCGCATCGACATACTGATAGGCACCCACAAGATGCTCGGCAAGCAGATCGTCTTCCGCGACCTCGGTCTCTTGATCATCGACGAGGAGCAGAAGTTCGGCGTCGCCGCCAAGGAGAAGCTCACCCAGTTGAGCGTCGCGGTCGATACGCTCACCCTCACCGCTACGCCCATTCCGCGCACCTTGCAGTTTTCGCTCATGGGGTCGCGCGACCTCTCTGTCATCTCCACGCCCCCGCCCAACCGCCAGCCCATCGTCACCGAGTCGCACGTCTTCTCCGAGGAGATCGTCCGCGACGCCATCGAGGCCGAGCTCGCGCGGGGTGGGCAGGTCTATTTCGTCCACAACCGCGTTGAGGATCTGGCTGCCGTGCAGGGGTTGATCGCCCGCGTGTGCCCCAAGGCGCGCATCGGCGTCGGCCACGGCAAGATGCCCGCCGAGGAGCTCGAAAAGCTCATCATGGATTTCATCTACGGCGAGTTCGACGTGCTGCTCTCCACGACCATCGTCGAGAACGGCATCGACATTCCCAACGCCAATACCATCCTCATCGACAACGCCCAGCACTTCGGGTTGAGCGATTTGCACCAGTTGCGCGGCCGCGTCGGGCGTTCCGACCGCAAGGCTTATTGCTATCTGCTCTCGCCGCCCGACGAACTGCTTTCGTCCGACGCCCGGCGGCGTCTGCGGGCCATCGAGGAGTTTTCCGACCTCGGGTCGGGGTTCAACATCGCCATGCAGGACCTCGACATCCGCGGCGCCGGCAATTTGTTGGGTGCCGAGCAGAGCGGGTTCATCGCCGACATCGGGTTCGAGACTTACCAGAAGATCATGAGCGAGGCCATCGCCGAGTTGCGGGCCGAGGGGTTGCAGGTCGCCGGGCTTTCGTCCGGCGAGCAGGGGGTCGTCGAGCAGATGCCTTTCGTCGACGACGCTCATATCGAAATCGAGCTCGAGGCTGCGCTGCCCGATTCCTACGTCGCGCAGCAGGCCGAGCGGCTCAGGCTCTACCGCGAGCTCGACTCCACCAAGGACGAAGAGGCTTTGCAGGCTTTTGCCGCCCGGCTCGTCGACCGTTTCGGGCCGCTGCCCCGCGCCGCTCAGGAGTTGCTCGACGTCGTGCGCCTGCGGTGGGAGGCCATCCGGTTGGGGATGGAGCGCGTCAAGGTCAAGAACGGGTTGATGATCGTCCACTTCGTCGGCGAGGAGCAGTCGCCTTATTACAAGAGCGATACTTTCATGAATTTGTTGAGGTTCGTCACGCAGCATCCCGAGCGTTTCGTCCTCAAGCAGCACAATAATCGGCTGGCCATGACCGTTAGGAATATCAAGGACGTCGAGGCGGCTTACAAGACTTTGCGCGAGTTGTGAGCCGGGTGTTAACGAAAGGTATGCGGTGGCTGTGAATCTCATTGTCGACATAGGCAATTCCCGGGTCAAGCTGGCCGTCATGGACGGGGGCCGGTGCGTCGCCGAGCGGGGTTCCGAGTACTTTTCCGCCGCCGTTCTCGGGGAGTTGGCCGCGGTTTTTCCGCTCCGCAGGGCCATCGTCTCGTCCACCCGCGGTTCCGCCGCCGATGCCGCCGCTGCGGTCCGGGCTTCGGGCATCCCTTGTCTGGAGTTCACGCCGCAGACCCCCGTGCCCATCGCCAGCGATTACCTCACGCCCGAGACTTTGGGGCGCGATCGGTTGGCCGCTGCCGTGGGGGCGACGGTGCTTTGTCCCGGGCGCAGCGTCCTCGTCGTCGATTGCGGGACGGCCGTCACCGTCGATTTCGTCTCGGCCGACGGGACCTTCCGCGGCGGATCCATTTCGCCCGGTTTGCAGACCCGGTTCCGTGCTTTGCACGAGTTCACCGCTTCGCTGCCTTTGTGCGCTGCTTCCGATTCCGAGGAGTTGTTCGGACGCTCCACCCGGCAGGCCATCGAGCAGGGCGTTTTGAATTCGCTGGTCTTCGAGATCGAGGGCTATATTGCCCGGATGCGGCAGAAATTCGACGATTTGTGCGTTATTTTTACCGGCGGCGACGCAAAATATTTGACGAAGCGAATTAAAAATACGATATTTGCAGATTGTAATCCGGTCTTTTGCGGACTGGACCGAATTTTAGAGTTCAATGCAAGTGAAGAAGACCTTCCGTAGCCTCTTCGGCGCGGCCGTGCTGTCGCTTTGGGCGGCGGCCGCTGCGGCGCAGACAAGCAGCATCAACGCCTTTTCGCCCTATACCATGTACGGCATCGGCGAGCTTTCGACGCCCGGCACGCTTTCGATGCGTTCGATGGGCGGCGTGGGCGTGGCCGTGCGCAATCCCGGTGTGGCCAACATGCTCAATCCCGCTGCTTTCAGCGCCGCTCCGCAGAAGACCTTCCTCTTCAGTTTCGGGCTCGAAGGGCAGAATTACTACAATTCGCAGTCCGTCGGCGGCGCTTCCAAGAAGTCCGCTTACAATACCTTCAACTTCCACGACATCGCTTTTCAGGTTCCGCTGACCAAGAAGCTCGGGTTGGGTTTCAGTCTCGCGCCTTACAGTTCGGTCGGCTACCGCACCAAGTTCTACCGCGATTACAGCGCCGACGATCCCGTCTGGGGCAGCGTCGGGCCCATGCAGTACACCTATCAGGGCGAGGGCGACCTCTCCGAGGTGAAGCTCGGCGTCGGTTGGGAGCCGTTCAAGAATTTTTCCGTCGGCATCGCCGCCCAATATTATTGGGGCAAGATCGACCGTACGTTCATCGCTGCGCCTGCTTCCATCGTCGGCGACGGCAATTTCAATTCCATCGTCGGGTCGGGCAGCTACAGCATTTCGCAGTTCAAGGGGCAGGTCGGCGTGCAGTGGAACGCCATCTTCAACTCCCGCCGGGCCCTCACGTTCGGCGCCACCTACGACTTCGGCGGCGATCTGCGCCCCCGCAGCGAGGAGCGGATCTATACGGCCGACAACAACAGCACCACCGTCAAGGGCGACACCACCAATCTCAAGCTCGTCTTGCCGCGGCAGTTGGCCGTCGGGGCTTATTACCAGACCGCTAAGTGGGCCGTCGGCCTCGATTACGTCTATCAGAACTGGGGCGGCCGCAACAGCGGCGTCGTCCGGACCGCTGCGACCGACGGCGGCAGTTTCGACGTCGCCTATACCGACACCCACACCGTCAAGTTCGGCGTCGAGTTCACCCCCAGCCGCTACGACGCGCGCAATTTCCTCAAGCGCTGGTCCTACCGCGCCGGGGTCCGCTACGGGTCGTACCACCAGACTTTCGGCGGCCGCGATCTCGGGCAGTACGCCGTCACTTTGGGTTTCGGCGTTCCCGTGCGTTTCTTCGGCACTTCGTCCATCGACGTGGGCGTCGAGTACGGGTGCCGCGGGTTCAACGTCGCCGAGCGCATGGGGCTCGTCCGGCAGCGTTATTTCAAGTTCGCCGTCGGGTTCTCGCTCTTCGCCGGCAGCGAGAACGGCGAGTATTGGTTCGTCCGGCCCAAATACGATTGATTCTTCAGTATTCGAAACATATAAAAATATTTGCATCATGAAAAAGGTTCGTTTTTTGTTCGTGGCGGCCGCTTCCCTGTTGTGCGGCGCCGCGTCGGCCCAGCAGGATTTCAGCGGGCCGCAGTATGCCAAGTGGGGCGATACGGTCGAGGATCGTCAGAAGAACATCCTCAGCAGCAACTTCCTCAAGGAGGCTTGCGACAACCGCGATTACAACGCCGCCGCCCAGCATTTCTTGGAGTTGGTCCAGAACGCTCCGGCCGCTTCGGAGAATACCTATGTCCGCGGCGCCCTGCTCTATAAGAACAAGATCAACCGCGCCAAAAGTCTGGCCGAGAAGAACGCGCTCATCGATTCGTTGTTGTGGACGTACGATCTGCGCGTGCAGTACTTCGGCGACCATGCCACCCGCGGCAAGGCTTATATCCTCGACCGCAAGGCCCGTGAATACCTGACCTACAGGCCCAACGACCGCGCCGGCATCCGCAGCGCCTTCCGCGAGGCCATCGAGGCCGGCGGCGCCGCTACCGACCCCGAGACGTTGGTCGCTTACTTCAGCAACCTTTGCGACGATTACAAGAATACCGACGAGGTCATGCCCGACGAGATTATCGGCGAGTACGAGCGTTTGTCGGCTTTCTTCGGCGAGAATGCCAAGGAGTTCCGTTCGCAGTTCGATACGGCGTTCGGCGTCAGCGGTGCGGCCAGCTGCGAGAACCTCGAGCGGTTGTTCCGCGCCAAGCTGGAGGCCGCTCCCGACGACGAGGCCGTGCTCGCGCAGGCCGTGTCGCTCATGTCGCGCGCCAAGTGTTCCAGCGAGTTCTACTTCGCCATCGCCGAGAAGTTCTACGAGGTGAAGCCTTCGTCCGAGACCGCCATGTTCCTCGCTCAGGCTTTCCAGAACAAGGGTGATTATGCCAAGGCTTCCAAATATCTCAACGAGGCCCTCGCCACCGAGACCGATCCCGCCGAGCAGCAGAAGCTCTACGTGCGTATCGGGTTGGTCGAGCTCGCCGCCAACCACATCGCCGCCGCTGCTGCCGCCGCTCGTTCGGCCCGCGACCTCGATCCCGAGGACGGCGTGCCTTACTTCGTGCTGGCCCAGTGCTACGGCGTTTCGGCCGGGCAGTGCGGCGGGTTCACCGGACAGGCCGCTTTCTGGGCAGCCTACGATACCATGGCCCGCGCCATCGAGCTCCTGCCTGCCGATTCGGAGTACCTCGACCATGCCCGTACTTCGCTCGCGCTCTTCCGCAACCGCTTCCCCACTTCCGAGGAGTGTTTCTTCAACGAGGCCAAGGAGGGTTCGCGCTACACCGTTTCGTGCGGTACGGCGGCAGGCGTGGCCACTACGGTCCGTTTCCGTTAATTCCGGCCCCGATTTTCCGGCTATGCCTTCGCGCATGACCCGATATCTCTCGGTAGCACTTCCCGTTTTGGGAAGTGCTATCTTGCTGTTTTCGTGCGAGCACGGCGGTGCTGCCGCCGCTCCGTCCGAGGAGTTGCGCATGACCGAGTACAGCGAGAACCTTTCGATCGTCAATTCGCAGAACGGGCGGCGTTCCTACCACTTCGTCACTCCGCTCATGGAGGGGTATTCGCAGGCCGCCGAGCCGTACCGCGAGTTCCGCAAGGGGGTCGAGATCACCACTTACAAGGACGATTCGCTCTCCACCGTCGACGCCGTGCTCACCGCCAATTACGCCATTTATTACGAGAAGCGCAGGCTTTGGGAGGCCAAGGGCGACGTGGTCGTCGAGAAGTCCGACGGCAAGAAGCTCTTCACCCAGCAGTTGTTTTGGAACGAGCGCACCAAGAAGATCTATTCCAACGTCGATTCCAAGATCGTCCAGTCGGGCGGCACCGACGTCTTCATCGGCGAGGGTTTCGAGTCCGACGAGGAGTTCAAGGACTGGCGTTTCAGGCGGATGAAGGGGCGTATGGAGGTCGACGTGACCCCCGGGGCGCAGTCCGATTCGCTCGCCGCGGGTTCTCCCCGTTCCGAGGCCGGTTCGGCCGCAAATGTTTCTTCGGGCCGCTCTGCTGCGAATGCTCCGGCCGTTGGTTCCGCTCCGGGCCGCTCCGCTGCGAGTTCCGTTCCGGGCGGTTCGGCCGCCCGGTCCGCCGAGCCGAACGCCGTCGAGGTCTCGCCCGCAGACCGCAGGCCGTCGCGGCGCCGTTCCCGGTCCGCAGCCGACGCCCCTGTTCCCGCCGCCAGTGCCATGCCCGACGCTTCTCCCGCCGGATTGCGCGACCGCCCCGACGCTTCCGATTCCCGGCTCTCGGCCCCTGTCGTTTTGGAGCCGCTCGACCGTTAATTTCCTCGCCATGCTTACTTCCGTCATTCTGATTCTCTCGATGCTCCTGCTCTCCGCCTTTTTTTCCGGCATGGAGATCGCCTTCACCAGCAAGAACCGGCTCAAGCTCGAGATCGACCGCAAGCAGAGCCGCATGTTCGACCGCATAGCCGAGATCTTCGCCCGCCATCCCGGGCAGTACATCACCACCATTCTGGTCGGCAACAACATCGCGTTGGTCATCTATTCGCTCTACATGTCGCTGCTCTTGCGCGGGGTCTTCTTCGCGTTGGGGTGGGAGCGGATCGCCCACGAGGGTTCGGTCGCTATCGAGACCGGCGTCTCCACGCTCATCATCATCTTCGTCGCCGAGTTCCTGCCCAAGTCGGTTTTCCGCAGCAACCCCAATTTCTATTATCGGGCTTTGGCTCCCGTCATCTTCTTTTTCTACTTGCTGCTCTATCCTCTGGCCCGGCTCACTACCGTCGTCTCCCATGTCATCTTGCGGTTGCTCGGGCGCAAGGTCGTCGAGCAGAGCGTGCAGCCTTCGTTCAACCGCGACGATCTGGCTGCGCTGCTCGATTCCAACGCCGAGCAGGGGCCCGATCCCGACCACGAGCTCAAGCTCTTCCAGAACGCCCTCGATTTCGCCGACTTGCGCGTGCGCGACTGCATGGTTCCGCGCGTCGATATCGAGGCCGTCGATGCCGATTCCACCTCCGTCGAGCAGCTCACCGCCCGGTTCGCCGATACCATGTTTTCGCGGATCTTCGTCTGGCGCGGCAACATCGACAACATCGTCGGTTACGTCAATTCCAAAAGTCTCTTCACCCGGCCCGCCGCCATCGGCGAGGTCATCATGGAGGTCAGTTTCGTCCCCGAGACCATGCCTTTGCAGCTCGTCTTGCAGAATTTCATCAAGCACAAGTCCAACGTCGCCGTCGTCATCGACGAGTTCGGCGGCACGGCCGGCATCATTTCGCTGGAGGACGTGTTGGAGCAGATTTTCGGCGAGATCGAGGACGAGCACGACGTGCCCGATCTGACCGAGAAGCAGGTCGGTCCCGGCGAGTTCGTCCTCTCGTGCAGGCTCGAGGTCAAGTATCTCAACGAGAAATACGCCCTCGGCATCGAGGAGAGCAAGGAGTACGATACCCTCGCCGGGTTCATCATCTTCCACTACGAGGGGATCCCTTGCGCCGGCGAAACCATCGTCATAGGCGATCTTCAGGTGCGTCTGCTCCGCACCACCCGCTCGCGCATCGAGTTGGCCCGGGTGAAAAAATTGGTTTGAGACGGCGGCTTTTCCGATTAAATTTTCTATATTTGTTCGTTATTTCCGCAAACAACAATAATTTACATTCCATATGGCAAGTTTGAATACCTTACGCACCAAGTTCGGCGTCGTGCTTTCGATCATCATCGCGCTCGCCCTCTTGGCATTCATCCTTTCGTTGAAGAACGACATGGGTTTCTCGGGCAGCGATCCGAAGGTCGGCGAGATCGACGGTTCGAAGGTCTCTTATTCCGAGTATTACGACATCTACGAGCAGGTCCGGTCGCAGTCCGGCGCTCAGGAGAGCGACGAGCAGCAGTCCGCTTTGCTGGCCAATACCGCTTGGCAGGCTCTCTTCGCCCAGCGCGTCCTCGCGCCCGGGTTCGCCAAGGCCGGCATCGTCGTTTCCGACGAGGAGCGTCAGGCTTTGATCGGCGGCCGCGAGTATTCGCCCGTCTTCTATCAGGCTTTCGCCGATCCCCGCACCGGTCTCTATAGCGTCGAGGCCGTCAGCGGGTTCCTCGCCGAGGCCCAGTCCGATCCGCAGGCTTCGGCTGCTTGGAAGCAGCTCAACGAGCAGGCTCGTTTGGAGCGTTCGGGCCGGAAGTTCGCCGCTTTGGTGCGCGGCGGGGCTTTCGTCAATTCGCTCGAGATCGCCCGCGGGGTCAAGGCCGCCAACGACAAGTTCTCCGGCAAGTGGTTCGGCAAGCAGTATTCGGCGGTGCCCGATTCGCTCGTCTCCGTTTCCCGCAGCGACATCAGAGCTTATTACAAGAAGCATAAGAGTGCTTACAAGCAGTTGCCTTCGCGTTCGCTTTCCTACGTCGTCTTCGAGGTCGAGCCTACCGACGACGATCTCTTGGCTTTGGAGCAGAGCGTGCAGGAGGTCGGGGCCCGGTTCGCCGAGACCGGCGAGTTGCGGGCTTTCGTGCGCGGCAATCGCAACGGCCATATCGCCGAGAATTACGTCTCCGCGGCTCAGCTCTCCGACGAGGAGGCCGCCGCTTTGTTGACCGGCAAGCCCTACGGGCCCGTCCTCAAGAACAACGAGTGGACCATGGCCCGCGTGCTCGATTCCAAGGTCGCGCCCGATTCGCTCGGCATCCGCCACATCGTCTTGCCTTATTCCGAGGAGGAGTTGGCCGACAGCCTTCTGACCGTCATCCGCCGCGGCGCTGATTTCGCCGAGCTCGCTGCCCGGTATTCCGTTTACGAGCAGACCGCAGCCCTCGGCGGCGAGGTCGGGGTCCTGCCTTTCTCCGCTTTCACCGGGGAGTTCGCTCAGGCGCTTTCGGGCGCCAAGCGGGGCGATGTCGTCAAGATCGCCAGCGGCGATGCCATCCAGTTGTTGCAGGTCTATCGCGCCGGACGTCCCGTCAAGCACGTGCAGGTCGCTTCCATCGTCTATCCCGTCGAGGCTTCGGCCGCTACCGTGCGCAACGTGCACAATCAGGCGCTTTCGTTCACCTTGGCCGCCAAGGGTTCCGCCGAGGCTTTCAGCGAGGCCGCTTCCGCCGCTGCGCTCACTCCGCGCGTGGCAACTCTCTCGCAGGGCGAGCGGACCATCCGCGGGTTGGAGGATTCGCGCGACGTCGCCCGTTGGGCTTACGATGCCGGCGAGGGCGACATGTCCGAGATCTTCAAGGTCGGCAAGGATTACGTCGTAGCCCGCCTTGCCGAGATCGACAACAGCGAGTACGTGCCCCTCAAAGAGGTCGCAGCTCAGATTCGCGCACAGTTGTTCCGCGACAAGAAGTTCGAGTTCATCCGCAAGGAGCTTTCGGGCGCCGCGTTCGACGAGCAGGCCGCCAGCCTCGGTTCGGAGATCGGCGACTTCGCCAACGTCTCCTACAATGCTTATTATATCGACGGCGTGGGTATGGAGCCGCGTTTGGTCGGCGCTATCGCTGCGGTCGACCAGACCGGGGCCGTTTCGGCGCCCGTCAAGGGTTTCAACGGTCTTTACGTCTTCCGGGTCGATGCCATCGACCGCGATAGCGCGCAGACCGTCGAGGACGAGCGGGTCCGGGCTCAGGCTTTGGCCGAGAATCGGGTTTCCCAGTTCGTGATGCCCGCCATCCAGCAGCTCGCCCGGATCAAGGATTTGCGGGGCAAGTATTTTTAGCCGCGTTTCCGTCATAGGTCATAAAAAAGAGCCGGGTTTTTCCCCGGCTCTTTTTTTTGGTTGGATGAAAGCCCCCCCCCGTCTTGTCATTCTGCTCCTCCCTGTCTTGTCATTCTGCTCCTCTCCGTCTTGTCATTCTGAGGAAAGGCGGAGCCTTGACGAAGAATCTGTCAATATGTCATTTCGAGAGTGAGCCGCAAGCAACGAGGAATCTATTTCTGCGGTCTCACGGGCCCGGCTGGGGCGGTCGCGCCGCAGGTGCGAGCCGGGCGCCGCGCAAAGTTGTTGTTTCGCCATCCCGATGTGCTCGCCTTGCCTTTCGTGCAGTTTTCGTCATTCTGAAGCTCCTTCCTGTCATTCTGAACGGCTCCCTCTTGTCAATTCTGAACAGCTCCCTCTTGTCATTCTGAGCAGCGCTTTCCTGTCATTCTGAACGGCTCCTTCCTGTCATTCTGAGCGCCAGCGAAGAATCTATCCTTGCAGTATAGATGTTTCGCTCCGTTCAACATGACAAATCCCTATCGTCTATTTTTGCCATGCAAGGATGAAATCGGCAAGCATAGCGCATTATGCGTATAGTCCCGTCATTGCGAGCAAGTGCAACGAGCCGTGGTTCGGGACGTAAGCAGCAAGGGCATTTCCCGAAAATAGGGAAATGCCCTTCGCTGTTTTGCGGATTTGTCCGGCCTTAGTCTTCCAGCAAGATTTCGAGAATCTTGATGGCGGCCGTCGCGATCGGGGTGCCCGGGCCGAAGATGGCGGCCGCTCCGTCGCGGTAGAGTTCGTCGTAGTCCTGCGCCGGGATCACACCGCCCACAATGACGATGATGTCCTCGCGGCCCAGTTTCTTCAGTTCCGCAATGATCTGCGGCACCAGCGTCAGGTGTCCCGCGGCCAGCGACGAGACGCCCACTACATGTACGTCGTTTTCGACGGCTTGGCGGGCAGCCTCTTCCGGCGTTTGGAACAGCGGCCCCATGTCCACGTCGAAACCGATGTCGGCATAGCCCGTAGCCACTACCTTGGCTCCGCGGTCGTGGCCGTCCTGACCCAGCTTGGCGATCATCACACGGGGTTGGCGGCCCTCCTTCTTGGCAAACTCGGCGCACAGCTCCTTGGCGCGCTCGAACGACTGATCTTTCTTCACTTCCGAACTGTAAACTCCTGAAATCGAACGAATGACGGCTTTGTAGCGGCCTACGACCACTTCGCAGGCGTCCGAAATTTCGCCCAGCGTCGCGCGCACCTTGGCCGCTTCGACAGCCAGTTCCAGCAGGTTGCCCTGCTTGGTCTTCACGCATTCCGTGATGGCGGCCAGCGCTTTCTTCACGGCCGCTTCGTCGCGGTTCGCGCGCAGCTCCTGCAAACGCTTCACCTGACTTTCGCGCACCGCCGTGTTGTCCACTGCCAGAATGTCGATCGGGGCTTCCTTGGCCAAACGGTATTCGTTGACACCGATGATCTTCTGTTCGCCCGAGTCGATGCGGGCTTGCGTGCGGGCCGACGATTCTTCGATGCGCATCTTCGGAATGCCGGTCTCGATGGCCTTGGCCATGCCGCCCAGTTTCTCGATCTCTTCGATGTGGCCCCATGCCTTGCGGGCGATTTCGTTGGTCAGGGTCTCTACGTAGTAGGAGCCTGCCCACGGGTCGACCTCACGGCATACGGAAGTCTCTTCCTGAATGTAGATCTGCGTGTTGCGCGCGATGCGGGCCGAGAAGTCGGTCGGCAGGGCTATGGCTTCGTCCAGCGCGTTGGTGTGCAGCGACTGGGTGTGGCCCAGCGCCGCGCCCATGGCTTCGATGGCCGTGCGGGCCACGTTGTTGAACGGGTCTTGCTCCGTGAGCGACCAGCCCGAGGTCTGCGAGTGGGTGCGCAGCGCCAGCGACTTGGGGTTCTTCGGGTCGAATCGCTTCACGATCTTGGCCCACAGCATGCGCGCGGCGCGCATCTTGGCGATCTCCATGAAGTGGTTCATGCCGATGGCCCAGAAGAACGACAGGCGCGGTGCGAAGGCGTCGATCGACATGCCGGCGTTGACGCCCGCACGCAGGTACTCCAGACCGTCGGCCAGCGTGTAGGCCAGTTCGATGTCGGCCGTGGCGCCTGCTTCCTGCATGTGGTAGCCCGAGATCGAAATCGAGTTGAACTTGGGCATGTTCTTCGACGTGTATTCGAAGATGTCGGCGATGATGCGCATCGAGAACTCGGGCGGATAGATATAGGTGTTGCGCACCATGAACTCCTTGAGGATGTCGTTCTGAATCGTTCCCGACAGCTGGTCGAGCGTGCAGCCCTGCTCCAGACCTGTCACGATGTAGAACGCCAGCACCGGAAGCACGGCGCCGTTCATGGTCATCGACACCGACATGCGGTCGAGCGGAATGCCGTTGAACAGCACCTTCATGTCTTCGACCGAGCAGATCGACACGCCGGCCTTGCCCACGTCGCCCACCACGCGCGGGTGGTCGGCGTCGTAGCCGCGGTGGGTCGCAAGGTCGAAGGCCACCGACAGACCTTTCTGACCTGCCGCCAAGTTGCGGCGGTAGAATGCGTTGGACTCCTCGGCGGTCGAGAAACCCGCATACTGACGGATGGTCCACGGACGCATCACGTACATCGTCGAGTAGGGACCGCGCAGATAGGGTGCGATGCCGGCCGCGTAGCCGAGGTGTTCCATGCCCTCCAGATCTTCGGCCGTGTAGGTGCCCTTCACGGGGATGCGCTCGGAGGTCAGCCACGGCTCCGTCTGACCGCAGCCTTTGGCAGCGCAGCAGCTTTTCTGTGCGGCCGCGTCGTATTTCAGTTCCGAAAATTTCGCTCTCATAATCAGATTCCCATTTCTTTAAGGTAGAACTTCAGTGTTTCGAGCACGTTGGACTTCACGTTGATGAAGTTGGTGATACCCTGCGCTTCGAGTTCGGGTGCGCAGGCGGGTGCTCCGGCAACTACCAGAATCGCCTTGCCGCCCAGCAGTTCCTTCACCTTGGGCGCTGCTTCGGCGTAGTCGTCGTCCGAGGCGCAGACCACCACGATCTCGGCTTTCGATTCCAGCGCTGCGGCCACGCCCTCTTCGATCGATTTGAAGAACGTGTTGTCCTGCACGCGGATTCCGGCGCAGGCGAAGAAGTTGCACGAGAACTGCGCACGGGCGCGGGCCATGGCAAGGCTTCCGCACGTGAGCATGAACGCCTTGGGCTGTTTGCCCGAGCGGTCGACGTGCAGACGCATCTCTTCGAACGCCATCGCGCCGCGGTAGGGCGTCAGGACGTTGCCCTCGGCAACGGTGCGCGTCACGGTGCCGGCCGCGATTTCGGCAGGCGCAACCTCGGTGAAGTTGGGGTATTGGTTGGCACCCAAGAGAATCTGACGGCGCGTAGCGATGTTCTTGTCCTTGTTGGCGGCCGAAGCCTTGACTTTCTCGACGATGACACCGGCTTTGTAGGCAGCCGTGTAACCGCCCTTTTCCTCGATTTCGAGGAAGAGCTTCCAAGCCTCTTCGGCGATGGACTGCGTGAGGTTCTCGATGTAGTACGAACCGCCTGCGGGGTCTACGACCTGATCGAAATGCGATTCGTGCTTAAGCAGCAGCTCGACGTTGCGGGCTATGCGCTTGGCGAATTCGGTCGGAGTTTCGAAAGCCCGGTCGAACGGCGTCACTTCGAGCGAGTGCACGCCGCCGATGGCGGCCGACATGGCTTCGGTGGTGCCGCGCAGCATGTTGACATAGGGGTCGTAGACGGTCTGGTTCCAGCGCGAGGTCTCGGTGTGGATGAGCATCTTGCCCGCGCACTCTTTCTCAGGGTTGTAGCCCTTGACGATGTTGGCCCACAACATGCGTGCGGCGCGCAGCTTGGCGATTTCGAGGAAGTAGTTGGACGAGATGCTCAGCGAGAAGCGCATCTTGCGCGCCGCTTCGTCGACGCTCAGTCCGGCTTCGGTCAGCCGCACCAGATAGTCGTGGCCGGCCGAGAGAGCGAACGCCAGCTCCTCGACGATGGTCGAGCCCGAGTTGCCGAAGATCTGCCCCGAGACGTTGATGACCCGGATGTGTTTGTACTCCTTGGTCTTGCGCACCAGTTCGGCGATGCGTTCGAAGCATTCCTTGCCGTCGGGCGAGCAGAAGTCGCCCTTGGACGAGAGCCCTTTGACCAGCGGGTCGATGACGAACATGATGCGGGCATCTTCCTTGGCTATGCCCTCCTTTTCGATCTTGGCCAGCACGAGGTCGGCGAAGCGTCCCATCTTCTCGCCGCAGAAGACGAGGTCGACGGCGGGCAGGTGGATTTCGTGCAGCAGCGTATCCAGCTCGGCGGCCGAGAATTCGGCCTTGGCGATGTGGAAGCCGAGCGAATCGACGCCCGAACCCAAGAGCTGCAACGCTTCGGTGTTGGCGGCCGCCGCATCGGCGACCGTGACGGTCTGATGCACGCGCCAGCGGTTGTGCGCCTGCGTGCCGCGCACATAGGGGAATTCGCCTGCCTGCGAACCCAAGAACCGCAGACCTTCGAGGTTTTCGGCACGGTAGTAGGGCCTTACGTTGAATCCTTCGCCCGTACGCCATACCAGTTTGCGCTCGTAATCGGCACCTTTCAGGTCGGCCGCAATCACCTCTTCCCATTGTGCGGTGGGCACCGCAGGGAATTCGGCGAACAGCTTTTCTTGTTTGGTATTTGCCATAACTATTTTGAGATTAGTTGAATGTGCTTTCAAAAAGTATGTAAAGGTATAAAATAATTGGTGAATAATTAAAAGGAATAATTAATAATTGATGCTCATTGTCATTTTGAGGAACAGCGCGACGAAAAATCTTCGGCATCGCTATTCGTGTGTATTATGCGCTATTTATTCCAAAATTATCCTGTAATACTTCAAAATTCCGGAAAATCGAAAATCGGAGTTTTTGGAAGAATCGCTTGAAAATTCACCATGTTTTCGGAAAAATACCTCGAAAAATCGGGCGATGTCCGAAAAATTGCGCCTGTTTTTCGGAAAATGCGTGAAAAATTATGCGTTTTTGCGAAAAAGTGCGATTTTCGGAAAACAACCGAAGCGAAAAGTTTTTACCTTTGTCGGCAGATGCCGGATGCGAGTTGCACCGGCCGGAAAACTGCAATCCCCAAATCGAAAAAAATCATGTCGCTACTCAGGTTCAAGATGGTCGATGCGGCCATCAACCACACGGCTGTCGAGGCGAAGGTGCCTGCCGGACGCCCCTCGGACTATTTCGGCGCCCGGGTATTCGGACGCGATGCCATGCGCAAGTATCTCAACAAGAAGACATTCGACGCGCTCGTCAACACCATGGAGAACGGTACGCCGCTGCCTGCCGAAATCGCCGACAGCGTGGCCGCGGGCATGCGCCAGTGGGCGTTGGAGCACGGCGCCGACCACTACACCCACTGGTTCCAGCCCCTGACGGGCGGTACGGCCGAGAAACACGACGCCTTCGCCGACCCCGACGGCTGCGGCGGGGTGCTGGAAGAGTTCTCGGGCAAGCTGCTGGTGCAGCAGGAGCCCGACGCTTCGTCGTTCCCCAACGGCGGCATCCGCAACACCTTCGAGGCTCGCGGCTATTCGGCATGGGACCCCGCGTCGCCCGCGTTCATCGTCGATACGACGCTCTGCATCCCGACCGTCTTCATCGCCTACACGGGCGAGGCGCTCGACTACAAGGTGCCCCTGCTGCGTTCGCTGACCGCCGTGGACAAGGCCGCCACCGAGGTGTGCCGCTATTTCGACAAGAACGTCGAGAAGGTCTTTTCCTATCTGGGTTGGGAGCAGGAGTATTTTCTGGTCGACGAAAGCCTGTGGGCCATCCGCCCCGATCTGGTGCTGACGGGCCGTACGCTCATGGGCCACGAGTCGGCCAAGAACCAGCAGCTCGAAGACCACTATTTCGGTGCCATCCCCACGCGCGTGATGGCTTTCATGAAGGAGTTGGAGTACGAATGCCTGTTGCTGGGCATTCCGGTCAAGACGCGTCATAACGAGGTGGCGCCCAACCAGTTCGAGCTGGCGCCGGTCTACGAGGAGGCCAACCTTGCCAACGACCACAACCAGCTGTTGATGACCATCATGGACAAGATCGCCCGCCGCCACCGGTTCCGTGTGCTGCTGCACGAGAAGCCGTTCAAGGGGATCAACGGTTCGGGCAAGCACAACAACTGGTCGCTGGGCACCGATACGGGCGTGAACCTGCTGGGGCCGGGCAAAACGGCTTCGGAGAATTTGCAGTTCATCACTTTCCTCGTCAACGTGGTGTCGGCGGTCTACAAACACAACGGTCTGCTGAAGGCTTCGATCATGAGCGCCACCAACGCCCACCGCTTGGGTGCCAACGAAGCGCCCCCGGCCATCATATCGGCTTTCCTCGGGTCGCAGGTCTCGGCCGTACTCGACAAGCTCGCCGCTTCGAAAGGCGACGACGCCATCCGCTTCGACGCGAAGAACGTGTTCAAGATGAGCGGCATTTCGCACATCCCCACGCTGTTGCTGGACAACACCGACCGCAACCGCACTTCGCCGTTCGCTTTCACGGGCAACCGTTTCGAGTTCCGCGCCGTGGGGTCGTCCGACAACTGCGCCGAGGCGATGATTACGCTCAACACGGCGGTGGCCGACGAGCTGACGCGTTTCAAGGCGGCCGTCGATGCCAAGATCGAAGCCGGGGTCAAGAAAGAGAAGGCCATCTACGAGGTGTTGAAGAAGATGATCAAGGAGTGCCGCCCGATCCGCTTCGACGGCAACGGCTACTCGGAAGAGTGGAAAGCCGAGGCGGCCGCGCGCGGGTTGGACTGCGAGACCTCGACGCCGCTGGTCTTCGACCGCTATCTGGACAAGGAGTCGCTGCGGATGTTCGGCGAGATGGGGGTCTACACCCGGGTCGAGCTCGAAGCCCGCACCGAGGTGAAGTGGGAGACCTACACCAAGAAGATCCAGATCGAGGGGCGCGTGCTGGGCGATCTGGCGATGAACCATATCGTGCCCATCGCGTCGAAATACGAAGCGCTGCTGTTGGACAAGGTCTACAAGCTCCAGCAGATCCCGGAGTTGAAGTCTACGGCCGACATCGCGCTCATCAAGAAGATACAGGACCACACCACGGCCATCCAGCGCCTGACCGACGAGATGATCGAGGCGCGCAAGAAGGCCAACCGCATCGAGGAGCAGCGCGCCAAGGCCATCGCCTACCACGATACCGTGGCGGTCTTCTTCGACGAAATCCGCCACCATATCGACAAGTTGGAGGAGATCGTCGACGACCAGATCTGGCCCTTGCCCAAGTACCGTGAGTTGTTGTTTATCCGGTAGCACCGCGCACGGTCTGCGGGAATGGCTCCCTGTCGCAATTTTTGCGGCAGGGAGCTTTTTTTGCGCTCCGCTCGGTTCGGCGGCATCCGCCGGAGCTCGGGCGGCAGGAAGAACCGGCACGGGCTTCGCGGCGGCGTTCGGCCGGAATGTAGGAAATTTTAATTCTTAATTTTTAATTCTTAATTCGGTTTTTCCTACCTTTGTACGCTATGATCGACAGGGAAACCGTAGACCGCATCTATGCCGCCGCCAATATCGTGGATATCATCGGCGACTTCGTCACGCTCAGGCGCAAGGGCGTGAACTATCAGGCGTGCTGTCCGTTCCACAACGAGAAGACCCCGTCGTTCGTCGTCTCGCCCTCGAAGGGGGTCTACAAGTGCTTCGGTTGCGGCAAGGGCGGCAACGCCGTGACTTTCCTCATGGAGCACGAGAACGTCACCTATCCCGAGGCTCTGAAGATGGTGGCCAAGCGCTACGGCATCGAGGTCAAGGAGAAGGAACTCACCCCCGAGGAGGAGCGCCGCAACAACGACCGCGAATCGATGTTCGCGCTCAACGGTTGGGCCGCCGACTATTTTGCCGACTATCTCCGCCACGAGAGCGAGGGGATGAGCGTCGGCATGGCTTATTTCCGCCAGACGCGCGGCATGACCGACGCCACGATCCAGAAATTCGGGCTCGGCTTCTGCCCAGCCAAGGGCGACAAGATGTCCAAGGACGCGCTGGCCGCCGGTTACAAGGAGGAATTCCTCGTCTCTACGGGTCTGTCGCTCAAGCGCGAGAGCGACGGTTCGCTCTTCGACCGTTTCCACGACCGGGTGATGTTCCCGGTGCACAATATCTCGGGGCGCATCGTCGCCTTCGGCGGGCGTACGCTCCGCACCGACAAGAAGGTCGCCAAGTACCAGAATTCGCCCGAGAGCGAAATCTACAGCAAGAAGCGCGAGCTCTACGGTCTCTACTTCGCCAAGAAAGCGATCCAGCAGCAGGATTTCGCCATCATGGTCGAGGGTTACACCGACGTCATTTCGATGCACCAAGCCGGGGTCGAGAACGTCGTGGCTTCGTCCGGCACTTCGCTCACCACCGAACAGATCCGCCTGCTCAACCGGTTCACCAAGAACATCACCGTTATCTACGACGGCGATTCGGCGGGTATCCATGCTTCGTTGCGCGGGATCGACATGATCCTCAAAGAGGGGATGAACGTGCGCGTGGTGCTGTTGCCCGAGCCCGAGGACCCCGATTCGTTCGCCCGGAGCCATACGGCCGCCGAGTTGCAGGAGTATATCCGTTCCAACGAGCAGGATTTTCTGGCCTTCAAGGCCAAGTTGTTGTTGGACGACGCGCAGGGCGACCCCATCAAAAAGGCGTCGCTCATCGGCGACATGGTGCAGTCCATCGCGCAGATTCCCGATTCGATCCAGCGCGCGGTCTACATCAAGGAGTGCGCCCGCATCATGGAGATCGACGAGCGGATTCTCGTCTCCGAGGTGGCGCGCAAGCGGTTGGGGACCACCGGCGACCGCGAGACCGACGAATTCGTGCGGCGGCAGACGGAGCTGCGCCGCCAGACGCCCCGCGAGCCCGAGGTGGAGTATGTCCGCGAGGTCGAGGCCGGGAGCAGCACCGACGCGCTGGAGCGCGAGTTGTGCAAATACCTGCTCAAGTACGGCCATTGTTCGTTCGACTTCAAAGAGGGGCGCGAGATGGTGGCCTGCAACGTCGCCGAGGTTATTTTCGACGAACTGGCCGACGGCGGGTTGACGTTCCGCAACCCGCAGTACGACAAGATTCGGGCGGCCTATTGCGAGCAGTGGCAGCAGTCGGGCGTGGGGGTAGAGGTCCCGGCGCACTTGTTCACCAACCACAGCGACCCGGATGTGTGCAACGTGTCGGTCGATCTGCTCTTTTCGGACGACAACTATGTGCCCAGCGAGTTGTGGCGCCGCAAGGAGGTCCACGTTGAGTCCGACGCCGAGATGCTCGCCGTCGGCGTTCCGAAGGCCGTGGCGCTCTATAAGACCAAGGTCATCGAGGGGCTGATCAAGGAGTGTATGGCCAAGTTGGCCGACGAGAACCTCACCGACGAGCAGGAGACCGAAATCATGCAGCGCATGGACACTCTGAACCGTGCCAAGGTAACAATGGCCAATAAGTTGCAGCGGCTGATTCTATAGAAAAAAGAAGAGGGCGGGATTCGGGTCGTACGCGCATCGCTGCGCATACCGTGTGCAAACAGAAAATAAACAGAAAGATGTGTAAAACATATCGAAGATAAAGAAATTGGTTACCTTAACCGATCCCCGCCCTCTGCGACCATACGTTGCAATTCGCGTGCCGTTTCGGCCTATCCGGCGGCATGAACGGGCTATCGGTCCAAGGAAACCGCATGCAGAGCCATGAGCGAACAGAAGAAGATCAATATCCGCAACAAGCGCGCCACCTTCGACTACGAGATCATCGAGGAGTGGACCGCCGGCATCGTGCTCGTCGGCACCGAGATCAAGTCGGTGCGGGCCGGCAAAGCGTCGATGACCGATTCCTATTGTTATTTCGACAAGGGCGAGGTGTGGATCCGCGGGGTCAACATCGCCGAGTACGATTGGGGCACTTGCAACAACCACTCTCCGCGCCGCGACCGCAAGCTGTTGTTGACCGCCCGCGAGATCGGCAAGATGCAGCGGCTCGCGCAGGACAAGGGGCTGACCATCGTGGGGCTGCGGCTGTTCTTGAACGACCGAGGGCTGGCCAAGGTCGTCATCGGGCTGGCTCGCGGCCGCAAGTCCTACGACAAGCGCGAGTACCTCAAGGAAAACGACGCCAAGCGCGAGATGGACAAGGCGTTGAAACGTTTCAGATAATTGCTATGGCACAGATTCTCTGTATAGAAACCGGCACCGACATCTGCTCGGCGGGCATCGCCCGCGGCGGCGAGCTCGTGTCGTTGCGCGAGAGCGACGAGGGGCGCGACCACGCCCGCAAGATAGGGCTTTTCGTCGACGAGTTGCTGCGCGAGACGGGCATTGCGCCCGACGAACTCGACGCCGTGGCCGTGGGCAAGGGGCCCGGCTCCTACACGGGGTTGCGCATCGGCGTGTCGTTCGCCAAGGGGCTTTGCTACGGGTTGGGCATACCGCTCGTGGCCGTCGGGTCGCTCGACGCGTTGGCCGAGGTGGCGCGCGAAGATTACAAGGCCGGGATTCTCGCGGTCGACGATTGGGACCGGGCGTTGTTGTGCCCGATGGTCGATGCCCGGCGCATGGAAGTCTATGCGCAGGTCTTCGACAGCTCGGGTTCTCCGCTCTCCGACGTCTCCGCCGAGGTCGTCGATGCCGACAGCTTCGCTGCTTTCCGGTCGGCAGACCGGCCGTTCGTCATCTTCGGCAGCGGTGCCCGCAAGTGCGCCGGTCTGTTGTCCGGCGCCCGGTTGGTCGACGTGGCCCCCTCGGCCCGCGGATTGGCCCGGCTGGCCCAGCAGGCGTTCGACGCCGGGCGCACGGAGGATGTCGCCTACTTCGAGCCCTTCTACCTCAAGGATTTCGTTGTCACTACTTCCAAGAAGAAGATTTTTTAGGATTCGTCTTCGCCCGCCGCTTCCAGCGTGCGTGCCGAGTGTTGGCGTTTGGGTTGGATGCTGGCGCTCTTGCGCAGGCGTTCGCCCACTCGGATGATGTTGTCGTTGCCCGAGGTGAGGCGTTTGTAGGCGTCGGCATAGGCGTCGCGGGCCTTGTCCAGCGCTGTGCCGACCCCTTCGAGCGACGAGGTGAAGGCCACCAGTTGTTCGTAGAGCTTCAGTCCGCAGGCGGCTATCTCCTTGGTGTTCTTGTCCTGATCGTTGTATTTCCACAGGTCGGCCACCAGCTTGAGCAGGGCGAACAGGTTGGTCGGCGAGGAGACGATGACTTTCTTTTCGTAGGCGTCGGCCCAGATCGCAGGGTCGTTTTGCAACGCCGCCAGAAAGGCCGGTTCGTTGGGGATGAACATGATGACGAAGTCGGGCGAATCGAGCAGCCGCTGGTATTCTTTGCGTCCCAGTTCGGTCACGTGTTGGCGGACCGAGGCGATGTGGGCGGCCAGCTGGCGTTGGCGTTCTTCCTCGTCTTCGGCTGCCGTGTAGCCCAGAAAGGCCGTGAGCGACACCTTCGAGTCGATGACGATCTGTTTGTTTTCGGGCAGCCGCAGCACCACGTCGGGCCGCAGGTTGCGCCCCTCGGCATCTTTGATGTTGTATTGCGTCTGGTAGTGGATGCCCTTGAGCAGCGACGAGTTGTCCAGAATGGTTTCCAGCAGCATTTCGCCCCAGTCGCCCTGCACCTTCGAGTTGCCTTTGAGGGCGTTGGTCAGGTTCTGCGCTTCGGTCGAAATCGAGCGGTTGAGTTCCATGAGCCGTTGCAATTCGTTTTTCAGTTCGCCCCGTTGCGAGGTCTGCGCGGTGTAGATTTCCTCGACCCGTTTGCGGAAGTCGGCGATGTTGTCTTTGAAGGGCTTGAGCAGCAGGTCGATCGATTCGCGGCTCGTCTGCCCGAAACGCTGCGATTGTTCGCTGAGGATCTCCGCCGCCAGATGGCGGAATTGGAGCCGCAGGGTCTCTTCCGCTTTTTCGCGGCGTTCCCGCTCCGCTTCGCGTTCTTCGGCGGTGCGGCGGCGCAGGGCTTCGAGTTCGGTTTCGGCGCGGGTGCGCAGGGTCTCCAGTTCGGCGCGTCCGGCCGTCAGGGTGCGTATCTCTTCCTGCGCCGCGGTTCGTTCGGCCGCCAGACGCCGGTTTTCGCGCCGCTGGGCCGCACAGAGGGCCGCCAGCGCCGCTGCAATGGCCCCGAGAAGGACAAGGGCGAGGACAAGGGTCGTGTTCATACCCACGAAGGTAGCAAATATTTTCGAGCCGGGCAGCCCCCGCGCCCTAAAATTATCGGGTCGGGGCGTTGCGGCCTGCGATTTGTTTGCTACATTTGTAAAAAATTACCCCTCTTCTATGCCCCGTATCGTAGCCCCTTCGATGCTTTCGGCCGACTTCGGCCACCTCGACCGCGACACCCGCATGGTCGGCCGCAGCGCCGCCGAGTGGATTCACATCGACGTCATGGACGGCGTTTTCGTGCCCAACATTTCGTTCGGGTTTCCTGTGCTGAAAGCCATCCGCAAGGCGTCGGACAAGTGTCTCGACGTGCATCTGATGATCGTCGAGCCGGAGCGTTACGTCGAGCGCTTCGTCGAGGCCGGGGCCGACATCGTCACGTTCCACTACGAAGCCGCCCGGGACATCCCTGCCTGCATCAACCTCATCCGCAAGGCCGGCGCTCGCGTCGGCATCTCCGTCAAGCCCGCCACGCCGGTCGAGGTGTTGCGCGACATCCTGCCGCTGGTCGACATGGTCTTGGTCATGTCCGTCGAGCCCGGTTTCGGCGGGCAGGCGTTCATCCCCGCGTCGTTGCAGAAGATCGCCGACCTGCGGGCCATGGTCCGTCGGCAGGGGCTCGACACCCTCATCGAGGTCGACGGCGGCATCTCGGCCCGCAACGCAGGCGCCGTCTTCGCCGCCGGGGCCGATGTCGTGGTGGCCGGCAGCAGCGTTTTCGGCGCGGCCGACCCCGAAGCCGAGATCGTGCGGATGCTCGAAGCCTGAATTCCCGGCCGGACATGGGGCGAAAGTCGCCGGAATTCACTACCTTTGTGCTATGATTTCCTTAGACAACCTCACGGTCAGCTACGGCGGCTGGACCCTTTTCGACAATATCTCGTTTCTGATCAATCCCAAGGACCGCATCGGGCTCGTGGGCAAGAACGGCGCGGGCAAAACCACGCTCCTGCGCATCATCACCGGCGAGCAGCAGCCCACTTCGGGGGCCGTCACGGTCAACGGCGAGTGTTCGATCGGCTACCTGCCGCAGACCATGCGCGTGGCCGACACCACCACGCTCGTCGACGAGACGGCCAAGGCTTTCGGGGAGGTGTTGCGGCTGGAGGCCGAGATCGAGCGGCTCACGCGCGAAATCGCCGAGCGCACCGACTACCAGAGCACCGATTACGAGCAGCTCCTGCACCGGCTCAACGACGCGCAGGACCGCTACCACATCCTCGGCGGCGAGACGCGCGACGCCGACATCGAGAAGACCCTCTTGGGCCTCGGGTTCAAGCGCGAGGACTTCGGGCGCGCCACCAGCGAGTTTTCGGGCGGCTGGCGCATGCGCATCGAACTGGCCAAGCTGCTCCTGCGGCGGCCGTCGATCTTCCTCTTGGACGAGCCCACCAACCACCTCGACATCGAGTCGATCCAGTGGCTCGAGGAGTACCTGCGCAACTACAGCGGCGCTGTGCTGCTCATCTCGCACGACCGTGCTTTCCTCGACAACGTGACCAACCGCACCGTCGAGCTTTCGTTGGGCAAGGTCACCGACTACAAGGTTTCCTATTCCAAGTATGTGGTCCTGCGCGCCGAGCGCCGGGCCCAGCAGCTCGCGGCCTACGAGAACCAGCAGCGCATGATCGAGAAGACCGAGGAGTTCATCGAGAAGTTCCGCTACAAGCCCACCAAGTCCAATCAGGTGCAGTCGCGCATCAAGCAGCTGGAGCGGCTCGACCGGCTCGAAATCGAGGAGGAGGACCTCGCCACGCTCAACATCAAGTTCCCTCCTGCGCCGCGTTCGGGGCAGGTCGTGGCCGAAATCAAGGACGTCGGCATGTCGTTCGGAGAGAAGCACGTCTTCAGCGGCGCGAACTTTACTATCGGCAAGGGCGACCGCATCGCGCTGGTGGGCCGCAACGGCGAGGGCAAGACCACTTTGGCCCGCATGCTCGTCGGCCAGTTGACCCCCACCGAGGGTTCGGTCCGGCTGGGGGCCAATGTCAACATAGGCTACTACGCGCAGAATCAGGACGACCTGATGGACGGCGAGTTCACCGTCTACGACACCCTCGACCGCGTCGCCGTGGGCGACATCCGCACGCGCCTGCGCGACATCTTGGGGGCTTTCCTCTTCCGCGGCGAGGACATCGACAAGAAGGTCAAGGTCCTTTCGGGCGGCGAACGGGCGCGTCTGGCCATGGCCCGCATGATGCTCGAGCCGCGCAACCTGTTGGTGCTCGACGAGCCTACCAACCACATGGACATGCGTTCCAAGGACATCCTCAAGAGCGCCATCATGAAGTACGACGGCACGGTCGTCGTCGTTTCGCACGACCGCGAGTTCCTCGACGGCATGGTCGACAAGGTCTACGAGTTCCGCGACGGGGCCGTCAAGGAGTACCTCGGCGGCATCTACTATTTCCTCGAAAAGCGCAAGGTCGAATCGTTGCAGGAGATCGAGCGTCGCGACGCCCCCGCAAAGGCCAAGGGCACTGCGGAGAAGCCTGCCGCCAATTCCGGCAAGCTCTCCTACGAGCAGAAAAAGGAGCAGGAGAAGCTGGTGCGCAAGCTCCGCAAGGCCGTCGAGGCGATCGAAGCCGATTTGGCCGACATCGAGCGCCGGATCGCCGATTTCGACGCCCGCTTCGCCGCCGCCACCGAGTATAACGAGGACGATTACAAGGCTTACAACGAGTTGAAGGCCCGTTACGACCACCAGATGCACGAGTGGGAGAAAGCATCGTACGAATTGGAGATCACGGAAGAACAATAATATGAACGATAATCTTATTTTCGGCATCCGGCCCGTGGCCGAGGCCATCGAGGCGGGCCGGCAGATCGAGCGGCTCTACATCCGCAAGGGGGCCGACGGCCAACTGATGCAGGAGTTGAAAGACCTCTGCGCGCGTCACCGCATGCGTTATCAGGAGGTGCCCGTCGAGAAGCTCAACCGCCTCACGCGCGGCAACCACCAAGGTGTCGTGGCTCAGACCGCCGCGATCGCCTATGTCGAACTCGCGGACATTCTGGAGCGCGTGCCCGACGACGAGACGCCCCTCATCGTGCTCTTCGACGGCGTCACCGACGTCCGCAACTTCGGGGCCATCGCCCGCTCGGCCGAGTGCGCCGGGGCCCACGGACTGATCGCGCCGCTCAAGAATTCCGCTCCGGTCAACGCCGAGGCCATCCGTTCGTCGGCCGGAGCGTTGGCGGCCATCCCCGTCTGCCGCGTCGGGTCGGTGCGCAACACGCTCAAGGCCTTGCAGGCCGAGGGCTTTCAGGTCGTCGCCGCTACCGAGAAAAGCCGCAAATTGCTCTACGACGCCGATTTCCGCAAGCCTACGGTCATCGTCATGGGGGCCGAGGATACCGGCATTTCCAAAGAGGTGTTGAAGTTGTGCGACGAGCAGTTGGCCATTCCGCTCATCGGCCATATCGAGTCGTTGAACGTCTCGGCCGCCGCCGCCGTCATGCTCTTCGAGGTCGTGCGGCAGCGGATCGGAGAATAAACCTTACTTCCATGAAATTCAGTCCGAAACATTATTGGCGCATCTTCCGCGAGGGGATGTCGCAGGTGGTGCGCAGCTACCCCGTCGAGTTGGCTTTGGCCGCCTATGCCTGCGCGGTGTGGTTCGCGGCCTACGAGGCCGAGTGGTCGCAGGGTTATTGCCGGGCGGCTGTCGTGCCGTTGTTCTTCGTGTTGGCGTTGGCTGTCAACCGGTTGGCCGGCGGCGGGCCGTGGCGCAGGGTCTATTGGGTGTCGTGGATGCCGTTGATTCCGCTTTCGGTGTGGAGCGGGCTGAACGGGTGGATCGGTAGTACGCAGTACCTCGTCAGCCTGCTGATTCTCTCGCCGCTGGCGCTGTTGCTTTGCCGCCGCGGGGCCCGCAACGAGCGGTTCGTCAGCGACACCCTCGTGTGGCTGCGGTCGTTGTTGCTGGCCGAGTTGTTCGCCAACGTCGCGTTGGGGCTTTTCGCCGCCATCCTCTTTTCCACGACCTATATCTTCGGCTTGCGGGGCGATTGGATCGAGCACGTGTGGATGTATGCCGTCATCTTGGCCGAATCGTTGGCCGCACCCTGCCTGTTCCTGCTGATGGCCCAGCGGTGGCGCGATGCCGTCATCGAGGGCAACCGCATCCTCACGGTCTTGCTCGATTACATCGTCGCTCCGGCGCTGCTCATCTATACGGCCATCCTCTACCTCTACGCCGCCAAAATCCTCTTTACGTGGTCGTTGCCCGAGGGCGGCGTGGCCTACCTCGTCTTCGGGTTCACCCTTGTGGCCTTGTGCGTCAAGGCGTTGCAGCTCGTTTTGGAGAAGCGGCGCTACGATTGGTTCTTCGACCGCTTCAGTCTCGTTTCGCTGCCGCTGCTCCTCTTGTTTTGGGTCGGCGTCGCTCGGCGCATCGGCGAATACGGGCTCACCGAGCCGCGCGTGTGGCTCGTGATCTGCGGCGGGGTCATGACGCTTTGCGTTTTCTGCTTCCTCGCGCCCCGGACGGCTCGCTACCGATGGGTTTGTGCGGCGGCTTTCGTCGTCTTCGCTTCGGTCGCTTACGTGCCGGTTCTCGGGCCCGAGCGGATCGCCGTGCGGTCGCAGTTGCGCCGCGCCTTGACGGCAGCCGGTCGGTTGGATCTTCTCCGCCCCGACGGCACCTTGCAGCTCGATGCCTTCCGGCAGATCGACAGCGCCCGCAAAGCCGATTTCCGCACTTTCTACGAGGCGGCCGACTATGTCGCCGACCGCGATACGGTGTTGTTCGGGCAGTTCGGCGTGCCGATGCGCGAAATCCGCGCCGCCGTTCCGCAAGCGTATGCCGATTACGTGATCTACGGCTGGAACAGGGCGGCCGATACGGTCGAGGTGGTCGAGGTGGTTTGGAGCGCCGAGGCCCCGAGGGGTTTTGGCGTCGAGACGCTCGGCGGTTATTCGACGCTCTACACGTGTTGGCGAGATTGGAAGTCGGGCGACGCGCCCTATTATCTGTTGGACGACAGTGCTTTGCGCATCCATTTCGGGGCGGTGCGTCCCGATGCCGTCATTCCGAGGGAGCAGCTTCTCGGCCATCTGCTGCGGCAGGCCGGAATCCCCGAGGGGAGCGTGCCGGACGAAGCCGTGATTCGGAAAAACAACGACAAATTGTTGGTTTACACCACCCCGGAGCTGGCCGTTGTCTTTTCCGAGGTGAGGTTCGAACGCGACGGTTCGGTGCTTCGCATCGAGGGGGCCGACGTCGACGTCGTGCTGACCCGATGATTGCGGTGTTGAACCATCCCCGGTTGGGCGAGGTGACGCTTGCGCAGTCGCCGCGGGCCCGGCGCATCGCCATCCGGGTGCGGCCCTCGGGCGAGGTGCGGGTGTCGTTTCCGCGCGGCGTGTCGCAGCGGCGGGCCTTGGCTTTTCTCGACGAGAAAGCCGCATGGGTCGAGTGCGCCCGCAAGCGTCTGGCGGCTCGGCGCGCAGCCCTTCCCCCGGCCCTTCCGCCCGACGAGGAGAAAGCCCGTGTCGAGCAGCTGCGCCGCGCTGCGAAGGCCGACTTGCCCGCCCGCATCGAGCGGCTCTCGCGGCAGACCGGGTTGAAGTACGAATCGCTCGCCATCCGGGCCGCCCGCACCAAGTGGGGGAGTTGTTCGGGCCGCAACCGCATTTCGCTCAGCCTCTTTCTGATGACGCTGCCCGAGCATCTGCGCGATTTCGTCATCATCCACGAGCTCTGCCATACCGTCCACCACAACCATTCGCCCCGTTTCCACGCGTTGGTCGACCGCCTGACCGGCGGGCATGAAAAAGCCCTCTCGCGTGAGCTGAGGGCTTTTTCGATCCGATAGCGTTGCGCGTCGCGGCGGCCGTTGCCGGGCTGGGGGCCCGAGGTCCGGCCGTGCGGAGCGTGCGCAGTCGTCTTACAATTGTTTGTCGAGCAGTTTGCCGCTCTCCGAGAAGGTCAGCATCTGGTTGCTGTTCTGTCCGTGGATGTCGGCCTCGTAGTAGGTCGAGCCGCGGCGCACGAGTTTACGGGCCTCCTTCACCTGAAAACCGGGGAATTGCTTGGCGATGTAGGCGTTGGCGGCTGCGGGCAGCTGCGTGGCTGCGATTTCGTTGGTCGAATTGATGAGCGTGCCTTCGGGCGAGATGTCGAGGTTGTAGTCGGCGCCGTCGATCTTGAATTCGGCGGTGTAGTAGTTGCCTTTCTCCTCGTAGTTCCACTCCACGGGCGACACGCGCGGGTAGGTCTTCATGACGTAGCTTTTCACGACGGCCGGAACCGACGATTCCTTGATGTTGCCTGCGAAGAGGCCCGTTGTGGCGCACAGGGCCAAAGCCAGTGTGGCGAATGTTTTTTTCATAGCGAAACAGATAATAAATTGGTAAATAACTCTTGCGAGGTTTCTCAATCCATTATCAGTTGCAGGGTCAGCAGGTCGCGGAAGCCTTCCGGGGTGAGGGTCCAGTCGCGTTTGCAGCCCGTCCGGACGAATCCGGCCCGGCCGAAAAGGCGCAGGCTCGCTTCGTTGTCGGCGCCTACGTCGCACCAGAGCTGGTGCAGGCCCAGTGTCCGGCGTGCATAGCCCTTGAGGAGTTCGAGCGCTTCGGAAGCGTATCCCCGGCCCCGCTGCGACCGTTGGTAGATCAGTATGCCTACGCCGGCGCGGCGGTTGAGGGGGTCCAGTTCGAAAAGGTCGAGCGTGCCCACGGCCGTTCCCTCGGGATTCTCGATGATCAGTCGCAGCTGGCGCGTCAGGTAGACGTCGGCCTGCTGTTCCTCGACGAATTTCATCAGCGTGTGCCGCGAAAATGGTGCCAAAGTGCCGCTCACGCGCCATACCTCGGGGTCGTTTTCCCAAAGGTACATGGTCTCCACGTCGTTCGGTTCCACGGCCCGCAGCCGTACCGTGCGGCCTTCGAGGGTTGTCGCTGCCGTCATGCGAGGAGGGGGTTCGGGTATGCGCCGCTGCTTCAGAGCAGGCCGATGACTTTGTTGCGGATAAGCATCGCCACGCCCCATGCGTTGGCGTTTTCGCTCATCTTCGAGACCCGGAATTTGGTGTCTTTGTAGACAAGGTTGAGCGAATATTTGTTCGTCGCCGATTTGAGCGGCAGCATGACATAGTCGCCCGCCGCGGCCAGATTGCCGCCCACGATCACCGTCTCCGGGTTGAACGTGTTGATCAGGAAAGCCACGGCCTTGCCCACTTTTTCGCCCGCTTCTTCGATCAGTTCGATCGATAGGTTGTCGTCGTTCTTCGCCGCGGCTATGATGTCATCGATGTGGATGGTCTTTTGTTGGTCGTACTTCTCGCGCAGGATGGTGTTGACCCCTTTTTCGATCATCCGGCACATCTTGTCTTCGATGGCGATGCCCGATACTTCGGTCTCCAGACACCCTTTCTTGCCGCACGAGCAGATGATTTCGTTGTCGAAAAAGGGTATGTGGCCGAATTCGCCCGCAAATCCGCTCTTGCCGCGGTAGAGTTGGCCGTCGACCACGATGCCGATGGCTACGCCGCGGCCCATGTGCAGGTAGAGTACGTTGCGGTCTTCGTTCGATTTGCCGCACGTGTATTCGGCGTAGCAGCGAGCCCGGGTGTCGTTTTCGAGCAGTACGCGTATTCCCACGCGTTCTTCCAGCATCTCGCGCAGCGATTGTTCCGAGGCGGTGAAATATTTGTAGCTGCGGCCCGTCTCGGGGTTCACGCGGCCCGTCATGCAGACGCCCAGCCCCAGAATCTTGCCGCGGTCTATTCCGCAGCCGGCTATGAATTCTTCGATGCTCGAGCAGATGCGTTCCATGCACTGCGGGCGGTCTTGCAGTTCGAACGTGAAGTCGTTTTCTTCCTTGATGATGTTGTTTTGCAGGTCGGTGATCAGGAACCGCATGTTGTCGCGGCCGACGTTCACGCCTGCGAAGTAGATGGCCGAGTTGGCCAGCCCGAAGACATTGGGGCGGCGGCCGCCCGGGGTCTCGACCTTGCCCAGATCCGATACGATGTTTTCGTCGACCAGCTCCTGCACCAGTTTGGTGATCGTCGGGACGCTGATGTGCAGTTCCTTGGTCAGTTCCGAGAGGGTGCATTCGCCGTGGATGGCCATGTGCGCTATGATGTTGCGCTTGATAAGGCTGTTCTTGTGGGAAATGCCTTTGAGGGTTTCGTCTTCGTGTTTGTTGAAAAATTCGGTCAGCGATGCCATTCTGTGTGTGTTTTTTTGCGATCGCTGCAAATATACGCAATATTTTAGAAATACGCTCGGTTCTTAATGAATTTTAGGAATTTTCCGCTCGCCGAAAACAATAAATAAAGGAAGGCCTTGATTCCCAAAGCCTTCCTTTTTCGTGCGGTTTTTTCGTTCCGGCGCGGCGTGCGCCCCGTCGGTCCGGGGGCCGCACTCCCCGGGCGGCTATAAGATCGCGGCCGCCTCAGAGGGTCGATTTCGATTCTACCGTCGCTTCGGCGTCGACCTTGCGGATCAGACCTTGCAGCACCGTGCCGGGGCCCAGTTCGGTGAATTCCGTCACTCCGTCGGACAGCATTTGCTTGACGATGTAGGTCCAACGCACCGGAGCCGTCAGCTGGGCGATGAGGTTGGCCTTGATCTGTGCAGGGTCGGTGTAGGGTTTGGCATCGACGTTCTGGTAGATCGGGCACGTCGGGGTCTGGAACGGAGCTTCGTTGATCGCTTTTTCCAGTTCCTGCTTGGCCGGTTCCATCAGCGGCGAGTGGAAAGCCCCGCCCACAGGCAGTCGCAGGGCGCGGCGCGCTCCGGCGGCCTTGGCTTTTTCGCACGCGGCATCTACGGCTTCCACCGCTCCCGAGATCACCAGCTGGCCCGGGCAGTTGTAGTTCGCGGCGACTACTACGCCGTCGACCGACGCGCAGATCTCTTCGACCGTCTTGTCGTCAAGCCCCAGTACGGCGGCCATCGTGCCCGGTTGTGCTTCGCATGCGGCTTGCATGGCTTGCGCACGCTTCGACACCAGTTTCAGACCGTCTTCGAACGAGAGGGCGCCGCTCACCACCAGCGCCGAGAATTCGCCCAGCGAGTGGCCCGCTACGGCGTCGGGCTTCACGCCCAGCGCCTTGGCCATGACGACCGAGTGGAGGAAGACGGCGGGTTGCGTCACCTTCGTTTGTTTGAGTTCTTCGTCCGTGCCTGCGAACATGATGTCCGTGATGCGGAAGCCGAGGATTTCGTTGGCTTTCTCGAAGAGTTCCTTCGCGGCAGGTACGTTGTCATAGAGGTCTTTGCCCATGCCTACGGCTTGAGCGCCCTGACCCGGAAATACGTATGCGTGTTTCATATCCGATTGAAAATTAAGTATTTTTTTCGTCTGAGTTCCCTCTTTGCTCCCGTCGGCAGCGGGGGGCGCCTCCGCCGTTCGGTTCCCGGGGCCTATTCTTCGGCCGGCCGCAGTTCCAAGCAGAGTTCGTCCAGCTGCGTCCGGTCTATCCGCGACGGGGCGTCGAGCATCACGTCGCGGCCTGCGTTGTTCTTCGGGAAAGCTATGTAGTCGCGGATCGATTCGCTGCCGCCGAAGAGCGAGCACAGGCGGTCGAAGCCGAAGGCCAGTCCGCCGTGGGGCGGTGCGCCGAATTTGAAAGCGTTCATCAGGAAGCCGAATTGTTCCTGCGCCTTTTCCGGCGTGAAGCCCAAGCATTTGAATATCGTGGCCTGCAACTTCGCGTCGTGGATTCGGATCGAGCCGCCGCCGATTTCGGTTCCGTTGCATACGAAGTCGTAGGCGTTGGCCCTCACTCGGCCCGGGTCGCTCTCGAGGTATTCGATGTCTTCGGGTTTGGGCGAGGTGAACGGGTGGTGCATCGCATAGAAGCGCTGCGTCTCGTCGTCCCATTCGAACATCGGGAAGTCCACCACCCACAGCGGGGCGAATTTCTTCGGGTCGCGCAGCCCCAGTTGCTGGGCTACTTCAAGACGCAGGGCGCAGAGTTGCGTCAGGGCTTTGAATTTCTTGCCGCAGAGGATGAATACCATGTCGCCCGCCTTGGCGCCGCAGCGTTCGGCCATCGCGCGCACTTCTTCCGGCGTGTAGAATTTGTCGATCGACGACTTCACGCCGCCTTCTTCCACACGGATCCAGATCAGCCCCTTGGCGCCCACTTGCGGGCGCTTCACATATTCGGTCAGCGCGTCGATCTGTTTGCGGGTGTAGGCCGCGCAGCCTTCCGCCGCGAATCCCACCACATATTCCGCGTCGTCGAATACGCTGAATCCGTGGCCTTTGGCCAAGCCGGTCAGGTCCGCGAATTCCATCCCGAAGCGCAGGTCGGGTTTGTCCGAGCCGTATTTTTCCATCGCTTCGAGCCATGGCATGCGGCGCAGCGGTTCTGCGAATTCGATGCCCATCACCGTGCGGAACATGTGTTTGGCCCAGCGCTCGAATACTTCCAGTATGTCTTCCTGTTCCACGAACGACATCTCGCAGTCGATCTGCGTGAATTCGGGTTGGCGGTCGGCGCGCAGGTCTTCGTCGCGGAAGCAGCGTACGATCTGGAAATACTTGTCGTAGCCCGCCACCATCAGCAGTTGTTTGAGCGTCTGCGGCGATTGGGGCAGCGCATAGAATTGGTTGGGGTTCATGCGGCTCGGCACCACGAAGTCGCGCGCCCCTTCGGGGGTCGAGCCCACCAAGTAGGGCGTTTCGATTTCGAGGAATCCCTCGCTGTCCAGAAAGCGGCGGATTTCCTGCGCCATCTTGTGCCGCAGGATCATGTTGCGTTGCAGCGGCGCCCGGCGCAGGTCCAGATAGCGGTATTTCATCCGCAGGTCGTCCCCGCCGTCGGAGTTCTCTTCGATGGTAAAGGGCGGGGTCTGTGCTTCGTTGAGCACTTCGATCTTCTCGGCCGACACTTCGATGTCGCCCGTGGGCAGTTTGGGGTTCTTCGCTTCGCGTTCGACCACCCGGCCCGTGACTTGCAGCACCCATTCGCGGCCTACTCGGGCCGCCGTTTCGCGCGCTTGGGCCGGGCTGTGTTCTTCCACGGCGATCTGCGTCAGGCCGTAGCGGTCGCGCAGGTCGATGAAGGTCATGGCTCCGAGGTTTCTCACTTTCTGCACCCAGCCCGCCAAGGTGACGGTCCGGTTCGCGTCGTCGGCCCGCAGGGCACCGCACGTATGGGTTCTGTACATATATATTAAGGTGTTTTGTTGGCTTCTTGCGATTGACAAAGGTAGCTAAAATTCATAATTCATAATTCACAATTCGCAATTTTTTCGCGCAGGCGTAGGCCGGTCGGGCTATTTTCGTTAATTTTGGGGCGGACATACGATTCATCAGACACATGGAGAACCAGCAGCAGACCGACGAAAATTTCATGCGGCAGGCCCTCGCCGAGGCGCGCAAGGCCTTCGACGAGCAGGAGGTGCCCGTGGGTGCGGTGGTCGTCAGCGAGGGGCGCATCGTCGGCCGGGGCCACAACCTCGTCGAGACGCTCTCCGACCCCACGGCCCATGCCGAGATGCAGGCCCTCACGGCCGCCGCTTCGACGCTCGGCGGCAAGTATTTGCAGTCGTGTACGTTGTACGTCACCGTCGAGCCTTGCATCATGTGCGCCGGGGCCATCGGGTGGGCGCAGATCGGGCGCGTGGTGTGGGGGGCCGACGACCCCAAGAAGGGTTACCGCCGGTATTCCGAGCAGGTTTTCCACCCCAAGACCACCGTTTCCCGGGGTCTCTTGCGCGAGGAGTGCGAGGCTTTGATGGCCCGTTTTTTCGCTTCTTTGCGTCAATAGGCAGGCCCGATGTTTGTTATCCCGAAAATTATTTCTTAATTTTGTCTCCGTGCGTCTCCTCGCCGGGGCGTACGATAGTAGAAACTCTAAAATTCAGAATAGGATGAAAAAATTGTTTGTATCGGCCATCGCGTTGTTGGCGGCCGGGTCGCTTTGGGCGCAGGACGTAACCCCCATCTACAACGAGGCCGCTGCGGCTTTCTCGGCCAAGGATTACGCCGGGGCGATTCCCAAGTTCGAGCAGGTCATCGACGAGGGTATGGATCTCGAAGATGCCGCTTCGATGGTCGCCACGGCCAAGTCGGCGCTTCCCAAGTGCTACTTCCAGCTGGGCGGTGCCGCTGCCATGCGCGACAAGGACTACGCTACGGCGCTGACCCATTTCATCAAGGCGGCCGAGTTGGCCGAGCTCTACGGCGACATGCAGTATTTGGCCAAGGCCAACGGTTGGGTGGCCAAGATGTACCATATTCAGGGCGGCGAGGCTTTCAACAGCAAGGACTACGCTACGGCCGCCGAGATTTTCGCCAAGGGTTATAAGGCCGACCCCGACAATACGGGCATGGCGCTCAACCTTGCCATGAGCTACTGCGAGATGGGCAACTACGCCGAGGGTATGGAGATTTACGAGGCCATCGCCGCCAAGACCCATCCCAAGTACGCCGAGGATGCCGCCAAGGCCAAGGAGATGATGGCTCTCTACACCAACAATAAGGTTGCCGGCATGCAGCAGGCCGGGGATTTCGACGGTATCATCGCCATGGCCGACGCTCAGTTGGAGAAGAATCCCGAAAGCGCGTTGTTCCAGAATGTCCGCTTGCAGGCCTATGCCAACAAGAAGGATTATGCCAAGGTCATCGAGTTGGGCGAGGCCGCTGCCGCCGCTCAGACCGACGAGGCCGACAAGTCGTTGATGTATTACTTGTTGGGTGCCGCTTACAACGCCCGCGACATGAAGCAGCAGGCGATCGACGCTTTCAAGCAGGTCACCGCCGGTCCGGCCGCTCAGAGCGCCGCCGCCGCGCTCGCCGAGTTGTCCAAGTAGGCGTCGCGTTCAATTTCTTTTGGGCCGTTCCGGGTTTTCCCCGGAGCGGCTTTTTTCGTTCGCGGAGCCTTTGTGCGTGTCCGGCATATTCAGGAATGATATGGCGGGGTGTTCATTTGCGGCGGCTGGGGCCGGACGCATCGGAGATGCGGGCCGCCGCAGATGGCAACGCAAGGCGTTGCGAGCATCGAAGAATCTGTTTTCGTATCGTCATTGCGAGGAGTTGAAAGAACTGAAGAAGCTGTATTCCGTTCGGCGTCGTGAAGAGTTGCGAGCGCTGGCGAAGCTGTACCCCCCCCCGTCATCGCGAGGCATCGCAGATGCCGTGGCGATCTGAACAAGAACAACGACCGGGCGGGTATGATTCAAACAAAGATGATCTGTTTTATTTAGGATGGTCTGTTTTATTCAGATTGCCACGCTCATTACACTCGCTCGCAATGACGTAGCCGTTGTGCGCTATCCGGCCCTGTTGCCACAAATAGCAACGCTGAAAACCTATGTCCCGTCTTCGCGAGGAGTTGCAAACGCTGGCGAAGTTGTACCCTCCCCCGTCATCGCGAGGCATCGCAGATGCCGTGGCGATCTGCACAAGAACAACAACCGGGCGGTTATGATTGAAACAAAGATGATCTGGTTTATTTAGGATGGTCTGTTTTATTCAGATTGCCACGCTCGTTACACTCGCTCGCAATGACGGGTGAGATACTGGGCTCCTTGCAAAGCCGAGAGATTCTTCGGAAAGCTCAGATTGCCACGGGCCTGACGGCCCTCGCAATGACGCAGCCTTTGCAGGGCAATGGCCTAATGGCCTTGCGATAACGGGAGAGACGTTGCGCCCTTTGCAACGACGAAAAAACTCGCAACGACATTCTGGCAAACGGAGACAACCCGACGTGCTAAAATTTTAGCACGTCGGGTTAAAACGTTTTAACAGCCTCGAAATCCCGATGATTCCGGGCCGGAAAAACCCGCGTCGGCAGAGCCTATTCTTTCTGTCCCGTCGTCTCCTCGCCTTTCTTGCGGTTGTAGAGGAAGCGGCGGATCTTCTGCGTGGGGGTCTTGATGAACTCCTCTTTCTCTTCGACCACCTCGGATATGCGCGAGAAGCGGCTCACCTTGGCGTTGACGAAGTCCATGATCTCCTTCTTGAGTTGTTCGGTCTTGGCTTCCCACGCTTCTTTCTTGGTGTTCCATTCCTCGCGCCAGTCGTCGACCATCGCTTCGATTTCGTCGCGGTTGAAGTGGACGAGGGCCACCAAGCGGCCTTCTTGCTCGGTCACGATGGAATCGGCGATGCAGACGTGCGAATTCAGGACGCTTTCGATGTCCTCGGGGTAGATGTTCTCGCCGCCCGGACCTACGATCATGTTCTTCAGACGGCCTTTGATGTAGAGCCAGCCGTCGGCGTCGAATTCGCCGAGGTCGCCCGTGCGGAACCAGCCGTCGGGGGTGAATACGTCGGCCGTGGCTTCGGGATTCTTGTAGTAGCCCAGCATGATGCTCGGGGTCTTGGCCACGATTTCGCCCTGCCGCGTCTCCGGATTGACGTTCTCCAGCCGCAGCGTCACGCCCGGCGCCTGCGGACCCGTCGACCCCAGCCGCACTTGCGAGGGGGCGGCGCCCGCCAGCAGGGGAGCCGTCTCCGTCAGGCCGTAGCCGATGGCATAGGGCACGCCCGATTCGAGCAGGAACTTCTCGGCTTCGCCGTCGAGTTTCGAGCCGCCGATGCCCAGAAAGCGCAGCCGCCGCCCGAAGAGCTTCATCAGTTTCTTGCCGGCGACCCGGTGGAGATAGCGGCGCGTGAAGCCGATGCGGTAGAGCATGCGCCAGAAGCGCGTGGAGTTGAATTTGGCCAGTACTTGATGGCGGTAGATCTTTTCGATGATGAGCGGCACGATCAGCATCACCGTGGGCCGCACCGCGCGCAGGGCGGGCATCAGGGCCGAGGCCGTGGGCGGACGGTCCATGTAGACGACTTTCGCGCCCATCGAGAAGGGGTAGATCAGCCCGATGGAGCATTCGTAGGTGTGCGACAGGGGCAGCACCGAGAGGAACACGTCGTCGGCCTGCACCGGGAATATCGACGACGAAAGGGTGACTTGCGCGCAGAGGGCCGCATGGGTGAGCATGACCCCCTTGGGCTTCGACGTCGTGCCCGAGGTGTAGATGATCGCGGCCAGATCTTCGGGCCGAGGTTCGGCCGTCGTCCCGGCGCCGCAGACGCGTTGGGCGATGATGCCCAGATTCTTGGTGCGCACCACGACGTTGAGCCGCCCGATGGTCTCCTTGGAGAGTTTGGTGAACAGCTTGTCGGAGACGAGCAGCGCCTTGGCTTCCGAATGCTCGATGATCATGTCGAGTTCCTCGCCCGAGAAGTCGGGCAGGATCGGCACCACGACCATGCCGGCCGACGCGACGGCAAAATAGCAGATGCCCCAGTTGGGCATGCTGCTGCTCAGAAGGGCCACCTTGTCGCCGGCCGAAAGGCCCGCTTCGGTGAGTATCTGCTGTACCTTTCCGATCCGGCGGCCCGCCTCGGCATAGGTCACGTCGTCGCCCTCGAACATCGAGAATGCAACGCGCGAAGCGAAGGTGTCGACACTGTGGCGTACCAGTTCGCAAAGGGTATTGAATCTCATCATAAAATTCGTTTTCGGCGTCTCGCGAAGAGACGAAATTTGGTGCAAATGTAGGAATTTCCGGTTGAAAATCCCTATTTTTGGGGCAAATAATCGCCATGCTCGACCGTTCGACCATCAAAAAACTTGCCGCCGAAGCGGGTTTCGACCTCTGCGGCGTGGCTCCGTGCCGCCGTCTGGCCGACGGCGAGCGGCGTTTCCGCGAGTGGTTGGGGCGGGGGTGTCAGGCGTCGCTGGGCTATCTGGAGCGCAACGCTGAGAAGCGGTTCGACCCGCGGCTGTTGGTCGAGGGGGCGCGTACGGCCGTGGTCTGCGCCGTCGGTTACAAGAACTCCGCGGGCGAGGGCTATCCGGCCGGACACAGGGCCAAGGTGGCGTCGTATGCCTGCACGCGCGACTACCACGATACGATCCGGGCGATGCTCGCCCGCCTTTTCGCCGAGTTGAAAGCGCTGCACCCCGATCTCGGCGGGCGCTGCTTCGTCGACACGGCGCCGCTGGCCGAGAAACTGTGGGCCGTCGAAGCGGGGCTGGGGTGGATCGGGCGGCAGTCGCTGTTGGTCACCCCGCGGCTGGGTACCTATGTATTATTGGGCGAATTGCTGTTGTGCGACGAGACGGAGAGCTACGACGCGCCGTTCGAGGGCTCGCGCTGCGGGGAGTGCCGCAATTGCGTCGATACCTGCCCGACGGGGGCTGTGGCGGAGAACCGTACGATCGATGCCCGCCGCTGCATTTCGTGCCACACCATCGAGCGCGAACCGGCCGAGGGAATCGACCTCGACGGTTGGATTTTCGGCTGCGACACCTGCCAGAGCTGCTGCCCCTACAACCGCCGTGCGCCTTTGCATGCCAATCGGGCGTTCGATCCGCTCTTCGATCCCGCGGCCATGACGCCCGCCGATTGGCTGGCTATGGACGAGAAGGAGTTCTCCGCGCGCTTCGGTTCCACACCGTTGACCCGCAGCGGATTGCAGCGCATACAACAGAATCTGAACAAGGAAAACGAATAAAGGCAGCTTCGGCCCGGAGTGGCATGGGCTACGGTTCATCGCCTTTTCGGGGATCCGCACCCGCTGTGCCGGGAGAAGGCCGGTTTCTCGAAAAGGTTTCGCCAGTGCGGCCAAGCAGATTCAGCAATCCGCTGACGGCGGCAACCTGTTGTTGACAGGGAGGTGCTAAAACGTTTTAGCACGGCTGCTAAAATTTTAGCAACCGGATGCCGTCAGTTGTATATTCCAGTCTGACAGAAAACAAACTTTAGTGAATAATGAATAGTTAATAAGGAATAATTATCCGAAATTCAAAAAGACAATTATTCACTATTCATTATTAATTATTCATTGAGTATTTTTTCTGTCATTCATTCCAGCGATTGTTTCGATCGCCTGCTGCGGGCAACCGCGACTATTCGACGGGAGCTGTGGCCAATGTCGGTACGGTCGGCAGTTACTGGTCCTCGTCGTCTTATAAGGCGGGCAGTTTCTACGCAGGTTGTCTGACTGTCAATTCGGGCAGTGTGGGCCCGGTCAAGGAGGGCTCGCGGTCGATCGGACGCTCCGTGCGCTGCGTCCAAGCATCTGCGGCTGCCTTTTTATCAAAGTGAAAGGTGAAAGGTGAGAGGTGAAAAGTGAAAAGCGAGAGGTGAGAGGTGAAAAGTGAGAGGTGGAAAGTGAAAAGCGAAGTACGGCGCCTTATGCCGCTGCGGGGTGTCACGTGCCGTTTCGGACCGCCCTGCGCCCGGGATTTCTTCTCTGTCTGAGATACTCCCGCCTCGGCAAAATGCAAGCAAACTTGCTTTTGCCCTCACTTATTCGTATCTTTGGCTCCGCCGAAGATACTCCCGCCTCGGTAATGCTCAAATAAATTTGGCATTACGCTCGGCTTATTCGTATCTTTGCAAGGTTATAGATATTTTCCGCATATCGTATGGAGAAACTTATCGAGACGATCGTCAGTGCGATTGAAGATAAAAAGGGTAAGAATATTGTATCGCTGGACCTTTCGGGGTTCGACGGGGCCATCTGTTCGGCGTTCGTGGTGTGCAACGCCGATTCGACCACGCAGGTGGCGGCCATCGCCGACGGCATCGAGGAGAAGGTGCAGCAGGTGCTGGGCGAAAAAGTGTGGCGCGTCGAGGGTCAGCAGTCGGCGCTGTGGATCGCCATGGACTACGTGGACGTGGTGGTGCACATCTTCCAGACCGAGCTGCGCGAGTTCTACCGGCTCGAAGAGTTGTGGGCCGATGCTCCGCTGACCCGCTACGAGGATAACGAATAGGTGTATGGCACAGAAAAACAACCAGCATAGAAAGCGGCCCGCAGGGCTGCCGAGGCCGTCGGTATGGTGGCTCTACGGAGCCATCGGGGCGGCTATCTTCGGGTGGTATCTCTTCGGCGAGAACAACGACACGCCGCTGCCGTCGGATTGGACGGCCGTCGAACGGATGGTGGGCCGGGGCGATGTGGAGAAGATCCGCGTCGTCAACCGCGACCGGGCCGAGGTATTCCTTGCCGAGGGCGCCGCCGACCGTTATAGGCAGGATTCGGCCGCTATGTACCGCCGGTTGCCTGACGAGGGGCCGCATCTGAGTTTCACCATCCCTTCGGTCGATTCGTTCCGCGAGGACCTCAAGGCCGCCGAGGATGCTTCGGGGCAGAGCGTTCCGGTGGTTTACGAGAACAAGACCGGCGATTGGACCGGCGTGTTGGTCAACTTCCTGCCGTGGGTGTTGATCATCGGCGTGTGGTTTTTCCTCATGCGTTCGATGTCGCGCGGCGCCGGGGGCGGTGCGGGCGGCGGCATCATGAATGTCGGCAAGGCCAAAGCGCAGGTGTTCGACAAGAACCGTTCGCGGCGCATCACGTTCAAGGATGTCGCCGGGTTGGAAGAGGCCAAGGTCGAGATCATGGAGATCGTCGACTTCCTCAAGAAAGCCGACAAATACAAGGAGTTGGGGGCCAAGATCCCCAAGGGCGCCTTGCTCGTGGGCCCTCCGGGTACGGGCAAAACCCTGTTGGCCAAGGCCGTAGCCGGGGAAGCCAACGTGCCGTTCCTCTCGATTTCGGGTTCCGACTTCGTCGAGATGTTCGTCGGCGTGGGGGCTTCGCGCGTGCGCGACCTCTTCGAGCAGGCCAAGCAGAAGGCCCCCTGCATCGTCTTCATCGACGAAATCGACGCCATAGGCCGCGCCCGCGGCAAGAACGCCGGATTCTCGGGCAACGACGAGCGCGAAAACACGCTCAACCAGCTGCTCACCGAGATGGATGGTTTCCAGACCAACACCGGGGTCATCGTCCTCGCGGCCACCAACCGGGCCGACATCTTGGACAAGGCGTTGATGCGTGCCGGGCGTTTCGACCGCCAGATAGAGGTCGGCCTGCCCGACGTGCGCGAGCGCGAGGAGATATTCGAGGTCCATCTGCGGCCGCTGAAGCTCGACCCGGCGCTCGACCGAGCGTTCCTTGCACGGCAGACGCCCGGATTCTCGGGCGCCGACATCGCCAACGTCTGCAACGAAGCGGCCCTGATCGCTGCGCGTCATGACAAAAAATATGTCGGCAAGGAGGATTTCTTGGCCGCCATCGACCGCATCATCGGCGGGTTGGAGCGCAAGAACAAGATCATCGCCGACGAGGAGAAGCGCATCATCGCCTACCACGAAGCGGGGCACGCCACCGTGAGTTGGATACTCGAAAACGCCAGTCCGCTGATCAAGGTGACGATCATCCCGCGCGGCAAGGCGCTCGGCGCCGCATGGTACCTGCCCGAGGAGCGGCAGATCACCACGCGCGAACAGATGATGGACGAGTTGGCCGCCACGCTCGGGGGCCGTGTGGCCGAGCAGTTGACTTTCGGCCGCGTATCGACCGGGGCGCTCAACGATTTGGAGCGGGTGACCAAGCAGGCCTATGCCATGGTGGCCTACTACGGTATGAGCGAAGCGGTGGGCACCTTGTCGTTCTACGATTCGACCGGACAGAGCGACATGGCCCTGACCAAACCCTATTCCGAGCTCACCGCCCAGCAGATCGATTCGGAGGCCCGGCGGCTCATCGACCGTGCCTACAAGATGGCCGAGAAGGTGTTGCGCGAGCATGCCGACGGGCTGAAGCAGCTCGCCGAGCTGCTGCTCGACCGCGAAGTGGTCTTCACCGAGGATGTGGAGCGGATTTTCGGCAAACGCAAGAAGGACATCGAACGGGAGCGCCGCGAAGCGGAAGCCGCTGCCAAGAAACTTACGGAAAAAACCGCTTCCGGGGTTGCAGCAAAGGAGCCTGCCAAGGCGAAACCTGCGGCCGAGGAACCTGCCGCGGCCAAAGGAACGGATGAAAAAGCTGCGGACACGAAACCAGCGCGCAGAAAACGGACGGCCAAGGCGACTGCTGCCAAAGGCCGGACGGCGAAAAGCGCAGGGAAACGGAATACCGGCAAAGCGGCCGCCGAAAAAACCGCTGCCGGAAACGGGGCTGTGGCTCGGGCCGAGGTTTCTGCGGCTTCGGCGGCGACCTCTGCGACCTCGGCGGATCCTGATGCGCCGGCTTCGGCTGTACCCGTCCGGCGCCGGGGACGGAAACCCGCGCGGAAAGCGGAAAACGAATAATCTTGGTTGCGTGCTAACCCGTCGAACCTATGAACGATAAGATGAAAAACCTTGCGGTGCGTACGCTCAGCGGCCTTGTGCTGGTGGCCGTGATGCTGGGCCTCATGATCTGGTCGCCGAACGGCTTCGCCATTTTGCTGGCGGTGCTGCTGGTGGCCGGGATGTTGGAATTCTATGCCTTGGCCGCGGCCAAGGGCTCCCGGCCGCAGCGCATTTTGGGCACGGCGCTGGGGCTGGCGCTTTTCTGCGTCGCGCTTCTGCCTGCCATGCCCGATGGCTGCGACGTGTTCGACAACCGGTGGATAGGCGCCTTGATCACCCTCTTCGTGCTGGCGGTGCCCGTGATGCTTGTCTGCGAACTCTACCGCAAGAACGCCGATCCCCTCGCTTCGGTGGGGGCCACGCTGTTGGGCGTCTGGTATGTGGCTTTTCCGCTGCTCTGCTTCGGGTGGATGGCCTTTTTGTCGGGCTCTTCCGGGGAGTGGTTTCCGGGTGTGGCGCTGGCCTATCTGGTCATCATCTGGACCAACGACGTCTTCGCCTATCTGGTGGGGATGGCTTTCGGCCGCCACCGTCTTTTCGAGCGCCTGTCGCCCAAAAAATCGTGGGAAGGGTTCTTCGGCGGAGCGGTCGGAGCGGTCGCCGCGGGGCTTGCGGCGGGCCGGTGGCTCGACGGCGACCTGCGGGCGTGGGGCGGTCTGGCGCTGCTCGTCGCCGTGACCGGCGTGCTGGGCGACCTGACCGAATCGATGTTCAAGCGCTCGGCCTCGGTCAAGGATTCCGGACGTTCGATCCCCGGCCACGGCGGGGTGCTCGACCGCTTCGATGCGGTGCTGCTCTCGGCTCCCTTCGCGCTTGTCTACCTGATCCTGTGCAACTGGATGTTCGACATCCGATTCTTCAACTGCTAATCCCCCGTATCCCATGAAAATCAATAAGGAAGGTTACAAAATCATCTTCGTTTCGGGGTTGGTGTGCCTGTTGATCTGGTGGCTCTTCTACCGGCTGCTGGTCAGCGACGCCAACACCACGCTCATCTGGGCCAGCACGATTTTCCTGCTGCTGTTCTGGTTTTTCATCGTGGCGTTCTTCCGCGAGCCGCGGCGCGTGCGCATCCACGACGCCGACTTGGTCTTCGCCCCCTGCGACGGCCGGGTGGTGGTGACCGAAGCGGTGCGCGAGGAGGAGTATCTTCACGAAGAGATGTTGCAGATTTCGATCTTCATGTCGGTCACCAACGTCCACATGAACTGGGTGCCCGTGGGCGGCGAGGTGGAATACTACAAATACCATCCCGGGCGTTTCTTGGTGGCGTGGCATCCCAAGTCGTCGACCGAGAACGAGCGTACGACCACCGTCGTGCGCATGGATTCGGGCCAGCGGGTGCTCTTCCGCCAGATTGCGGGCCTGATCGCGCGCCGCATCGTCTCCTACATGCAGCCGGGCCACCGCGTCGAGCAGAACAGCGTCTGCGGCTTCATCAAGTTCGGGTCGCGCGTCGACGTGCTGGTGCCCAAGAACAGCGAGCTGCTCGTCGGGTTGGGCGATCCCACCGTCGGGTCGCAGACTCCCATCGCACGTCTGCCCAAAAAAGCCGGAGCATGACGGCGACCCCGCAGACCGTGTGGAAGTTCCTCGCCGGGGCGGCCGTCGCGGCGGCGGTGCTTTTCGTGGTGTGGTATTTCTCGTCGATCGTGGTTTATATCCTCGTCTCGGCGGTGTTGGCCGTCATGGGGCGGCCGTTGGTGGGGCGCTTGGCGGCGCTGCACCTGAAGCAGTGGCGAGTGCCCCGGGCGTTGGCGGCGCTGGTGACCCTGCTGGTCATCTGGACCGTGGCCGCCGTGCTGTGTTCGTTGTTCGTGCCGCTGGTGTTCAACAAGATCAACCAGCTGGCCGACGTCGATTTCGGGGCGGTCATCAACAGCATAGGCGAGCCCGTGGCCCGGGCCCAGCACAACTTGCAGGAGTTGTTCGCCCTGCCCGAGAGTTCGTTTTCGCTCTCCGAGGAGCTCACTTCCCTGCTGCGCCGGGTGGTCGACCTCGATTCGCTCAACACCTTCTTTTCGTCGCTCCTCGGCATGGTCCTTTCGTCGGTGGTGGCCATCTTTTCCATTTCGTTCATCACCTTCTTCTTTCTCAAGGAGGACGACCTTTTCTACCGGATGGTCACGGCCATGTTTCCCGAACGCTACCGTCAGAACATCACCCGCGCGCTCGACTCCGTCACCTTGTTGCTGGGGCGTTATTTCACCGGCATTCTGGCCGAAAGCCTGCTGTTGTTGTTCGCCGTGTCGCTGGCCATGATGGCTTTCGGGATGCCGGCCGCCGACGCCTTTTTCGTGGGGTTGGTCATGGGGGTGATGAACGTCGTGCCCTATGCCGGGCCGCTCATCGGCGGGGTGATTTCGGTTTTCGTGGGCATCGTGACGCCCATAGCCGGGACTTCCGTGGGGCATACCGTCACGGTTATCGTCTTGGTTCTGCTGACAATCAAGGGTTTGGACGACTTCGTGCTCCAGCCCACGCTCTACTCCGAGCGGGTCAAGGCCCATCCGCTCGAAGTCTTTCTGGTGATCCTCGTCGCCGGGTCGGTGGCCGGGATTCTGGGCATGCTGCTCGCCATTCCGTCCTACACCGTGCTGCGCGTCTTCGCCAAGGAGTTCTTTTCGCAGTTCGCGCTGGTGCGGCGCCTCACCGAGAACATCTGATATGGAGCCGCTGCGGATCGAGGGGGTGGTCGCACACGGGCGCAGGCTGGGCCGCCAATTGGGGTTTCCCACGGCCAACCTTCGCGTGGACGAGGAGATAGCGGCCGAAGACGGGGTCTACGCTTCGTGGGCCGAGGTCGACGGCGTGCGCTACCGCGCCATGTCCAACTTGGGGTGCAATCCCTCGGTCGGGGGGCGGGAGCGGCGGCTCGAAACCCATCTTTTCGGCTTCGAGGGTTCGCTCTACGGCCGGCGGTTGAGCGTGGTGCTATGGCGCAAAGTGCGCGACGAGCGTTGCTTCGCTTCGGTCGAGGAGTTGCGGGTGCAGATCGCCGCAGATAAGGAATACATTGCTAAACTACGATAAAACCATGTTTTTGGATACTACATTGCCCTACAAGGTGGCCGACATGTCGCTGGCCGAATGGGGCCGCAAGGAGATCGCGATTTCCGAGTACGAAATGCCGGGCCTGATGGCCGTGCGCCGCAAGTACGGCCCGCAGAAACCGTTGAAAGGGGTGCGCATCATGGGTTCGCTCCACATGACCATCCAGACTGCCGTGCTCATCGAGACGCTCGTCGAGCTCGGCGCCGAGGTGCGCTGGTGCTCGTGCAACATCTTCTCCACGCAGGACCACGCCGCTGCGGCCATCGCCGCCGCCGGGGTGCCGGTCTTCGCATGGAAAGGGGAGACGCTGCCCGAGTATTGGTGGTGCACCGCCATGGCGCTCTCGTTCCCGGGCGGCAAGGGGCCGCAGCTCATCGTCGACGACGGCGGCGACGCCACCCTGCTGATCCACAAGGGTTACAAGGCCGAGAACGACGCGTCGACGCTCGACTATGCCCCCTCGTCCTACGAGGAAGAGGTTATCCTCGATACCTTGCGCCGGCTGCTGGCCGAGGATCCCGACAAGTGGCACCGCACCGTGGACGAGTGGCGCGGCGTGAGCGAGGAGACCACCACGGGCGTGCATCGGCTCTACCAGATGCAGGAAGCGGGCGAGCTGCTCGTTCCGGCCATCAACGTCAACGATTCGTGCACCAAGTCGAAGTTCGACAACCTCTACGGCTGCCGCGAATCGCTGGCCGACGGCATCAAGCGCGCCACGGACGTCATGATCGCGGGCAAGGTCGTGGTCGTGTGCGGCTATGGCGACGTGGGCAAGGGCTGCGCACGGTCGATGCGTTCGTACGGCGCCCGGGTCATCGTCACCGAAATCGACCCCATCTGCGCCTTGCAGGCGGCTATGGAGGGTTTCGAGGTCAAGACCGTCGAGAGCGCCCTGTCCGAGGGCAACATCTTCGTCACCTGCACGGGCAACTGCGACATCATCACGCTGGAGCACATGGAGCGCATGCGCGATCAGGCGATCGTCTGCAACATCGGCCACTTCGACAACGAGATCCAGATGGCGCGGCTCGAAAAGTCGGGCGCCGCGAAGACCAACATCAAGCCGCAGGTCGACAAATACACCTTTGCCGACGGCCATTCGATCTTCATCCTCGCCGAGGGACGTCTGGTCAACCTCGGGTGCGCCACGGGCCATCCGTCGTTCGTCATGTCGAACTCTTTCACCAACCAGTGTCTTGCGCAGATGGAGCTGTGGCAGAAGAAGCTGGACGTCGGCGTCTACCGTCTGCCCAAGCACCTCGACGAAGAGGTGGCGCGGCTTCATTTGGACAACCTCGGGGTCGAGCTTACGCGCCTGACCAAGAAACAGGCCGACTATATCGGCGTGCCCGAAGAGGGGCCGTTCAAGGCCGAACACTATCGGTATTAAAGTAAAAAATCGCCCGGCCCTTTGCCGATGGGCGGAGCTGGTGTAAAGAATCGGGGCGTCTCTATTTTGTAGAGACGCCCCGGTTGCATTTTGCAAGCAGGCCGTTTAGCGGTAGGCGATGCTTATGGTCACCGGATTGACGATGTCGCGCTGCTTGGTCGTCTTTCGGTTCTGGATTTCGTACTTGTAGCGCTTGTACTGGTCCGGATAGTCGGCCATATCCTCGTGAAGCAATTCGCTGCCCACGACGATGTCGTATTCGCAGAGGTATTCGGCATAGGGCTGCCCGTAGGCTATCTGCGTGATGCAACCCTCGGCGTCGGCGGTGAAGCTAAGCGGCAGGTGTTCGCCTTCCGAAAGGGTGCTGCTGATGTAGGTGTAGGATTTGCGGACCGTCACGTTGGGCGCGGGCCAGCCGTCGTAGGCTATGTCCGACGTAGCCCAATCGTCGTCGCCGCCCTCCGTTTTCTCGGGCAGGCATGTGCCGAAGCCGCCGCCTGTCAGGCGCAGCAGCGTGAACAGGCACTGCGGATCTTCGAGGTCGGTGCTCGAACCGGCCAGTGCATAGAACATCAGGTCGAGGTTGGTCTTGTCGTTGGCGATGCGGTTGGGGTAGAATTCGGCCGCCGGGAATTCGCCCTCGAATCTGTGGTTGTCGTAGCTGTCGTAGTAGGTATAGCGGGTCAGCAGCCCTTCGGCGTCGTAGAAGAACTTGTTTTCGTCGTAGGAGTCGAGATTGCCGTTGTCCATGCTGGAACGTTTGGAGACCCACTTGCCGATGCGGCCCTCGCTGTCGTAGGAACAGATCTCTTCGGCCGAAATGCGTGCCGATTCATCGGAGCCGTATGTGATTTCGGTCGCCTCTTTGAAGCGCCCTTTTTCGTCCAGCAGGGCTACGGTTTTCCCGCAGAGCGTGCCGTCCGAGGCGTCGTGCTCCGATACCGTGATTTCGCCGGTCAGGGTGTAGTCGAGCGTGTAGAGGGTCGAGCCTTTCTCCTTGTCTGTCAGGTCGTATTCTTCGACGATCTGCGCCACGCGGTTGCGTTCGTCGTATTTGAAAGTCTGCGAAACGGTCTCGCGCTTCGTCTCTTCCTTGCAGTTGTCGATGAGCAGATAGTCGACGCGGCTGACGTATTTGACGGTGGCAGGAGCGGGTTTGTCGGGATTTTCGGGGTCGTCCGGGTCGGAGCCGGCGGCTTTCTGCTCGATAAGGATGGTCACCCGGCTGCCGCCGCAAAGGATGGTGAGTTTCGCGCAGCGCGCGCGGTCGGCGGTGTTTTCCCGGAGAATGGTGATGGTGATTTCGGTGTCGCCCGCGCCGCCTTCGTACTTGTCCAGTTCGATCCAGTCGAGCCCGGCGCGGGTAGTCTCTTCGAGGGTCGCGGTCCACGGTTCGAGCGCCGTGAAAGCGATGGTCTTAGGGCCGGTCTGCGCGGCCGCGAAAGTTTGTTCGAGCTGCGAGGTTTCGATCAGGACGGATTTCCCCCCCCCTCGTCGGTGCAGGCCGCTACGGCCGCGGTGGCGAGCATGGCCAGAAACAATTTGACGGTTTTCATCTTTTTTTGGATTGAAAAGGTTTGTTCGCAAATATAACTCTTTTTATCGCAAAAAAAGATTTTCCGTAGGGGAAATCCCGTATTTTTCAGCGCTTTGCGTTCAGAACAGCCCGGCGGCCCATTCCTTGAACGGCCCCCAAGTGTCGGCGACGATCACCACCAGCATGGCGATGCAGGCGGCGAGTTTGAACCCGGTGCCGACGAGGAACGCGAAGAACGACCCTGCGCCCACGCGCAGCGCCCGGGCTGCGTCGCTGCTGTCGTGGAGCAGTTCGCCGGCGACAGCTCCGATGAAGGGTCCGGCGATGATGCCGAGAGGTCCGAAGAAGATCCCGGCGAAGGCGCCCGCCGTGGCGCCGATGGCTCCGGCGCGCGAACCCCCGAAGCGGCGGGTCATCAGGGCGGGCAGGAAGTAGTCCGACAGAGTGACCGCCAGCGAGATGGCCAGCCATACGAATATGGTGGCGTAGGAGAGTTCCGAATAGGGGGCGCCCCAAGCGCAGAGCAGCCCGACGTAGCTGAAGATGACGCCGGGGATGGCGGGCATGATGCACCCGATGATGCCCAGCGCCGAGAGCATGAACGCGAAGAGGGTGAAAAGCAGCTCCATGCCCCTATCCGATCAGCCGGTTGGTGGCCGTGTCGGGGAAGACGATCCACGGCCGGAATTGTTTGGCATCCTCGAAATCCATCTGCGCATAGGAAGCGATGATGATCACGTCGCCCACCTGCACCTTGCGGGCCGCGGCGCCGTTCAGGCAGATGCAGCCGCTTTCGCGCGGACCCTTGATCACATAGGTCTCGAAACGTTCGCCGTTGTCGATGTCCATGATCTGGACCTTCTCGCCTTCGATGATGTTGGCCGCTTCCAAGAGCGCTTCGTCGATGGTGATGCTCCCCACGTAGTTCAGGTCGGCCTGCGTGACCCGCACCCGGTGGATTTTCGATTTGATGACTTCGATCTGGAATTTCATTATCGGATTCGGATGTTGTCGATAAGACGTATCGGGCCGGCCTGCACGGCGATGCAGCCCTGTATGCGGGGGGCGGCGTCCCATGCGGCCACTTCCTGCATAGTCAGGGCGTCGACCGACTGGTAATAGATGACTTTCAGAAGCGGATTGCGTTCGACCTCGGCCGTGACCCATGCCTTGAGTTCGGCGGGCGGGAGAGCGTGCGATCTCTCGGCGGCGGCGCGCAGCGTGGCGTAGATGTGCGGGGCTGCGGCCCGGTGCGCCGGGTCGAGCAGTTGGTTGCGCGAGGAGAGGGCCAGTCCGTCGTCGCCGCGTACGATGGGGCATTCGACGATCTCGACCGGGAGTTCCAGTTGCGCGACCATGGCCCGGATGACGGCGATCTGCTGGAAATCCTTCTCGCCGAAGTAGGCGCGGGCCGGGCGTACGATGCCGAACAGCCGGCTGACGACCTGAGCCACGCCGTTGAAATGGCCGGGGCGCGTAGCCCCTTCCATCACCTTGTCGATCTGTCCGAAGTCGAACTGCCGCGTGTCGGGCTCGGGGTAGATCTCCTCGACCGAGGGCATCAGCACCATGTCGGCCCCGGCTTCTTCCAGCAGCCGCGCATCGGCTTCGGGGGTGCGGGGATAGCAGCGCAGGTCGTTCTTGTCATTGAACTGCGTGGGGTTGACGAAGACGCTCACCACCACGGTCGCGTTCTCGCGCCGTGCCCGCTCCACCAGCGAACGGTGCCCCGCATGCAGGGCGCCCATCGTCGGGACGAATCCGACGCCTGCCGCATCGACCTTGTCCAATGCTGCGCGCAGGGCTTCGGCGCTCGTGTATATCTTCATTTCTTCGGTTTTGAATCGGGTTGCGGGGCAAAGGTAGAAAAGATAATTAAAAATGAAAAATTAAGCATTGAAAATCCTTGCTTCGCCATCGCCGGACGGCGGGTTCGGGCTGTTTTTGCCGGATTTTTGCTATCTTCGCACGTTGACAAACCCGAACCGATATGAAAAAAATCGCTGCTATGTCTTTTTCTGCCATCATGCTCGCCTCGTGCGCCGCGCCGCAGGGCGACGAACCGTGGATCGTCGACCGTTTCGACGACGTGAAGGTGATCCGCTACGAGGTCCCCGGCTTCGAGCGGCTTCCTCTCGAAGAGAAGGAGCTGGTCTATTATTTGGCCCAAGCCGCCAAGTGCGGCCGCGACATCCTGTTCGACCAGAACTGCCCGGCCAACCTGCCCGTGCGCCGCACGCTGGAGACCCTCTACGAAAACTATGCGGGCGACCGCACGACGGCCGAGTGGCTTGCGCTCGAAAAATACCTCAAGAAAGTGTGGTTCGCCAACGGCATCCACCACCACTATTCCAACGACAAGTTCGTGCCCGAATTCACCGAGCAATACCTGCTTTCGGTCATCGAGACCATCCCCGAGGAGAAGTTCGGCGACGAGCTCAACGCCCTGCGCGGCGAGGTCTGCACGGCCATCTTCGACCCTGCGGCCTATCCCACGCGGCTCAACCAGCGGGCGGGCGACGACCTGCTGCTCACTTCGTCGAGCAACTACTATCGCGGCGTCTCGCAGGCCGAGGCCGAGAAGTTCTACGCCGCCATGGCCGCCGCCGATGCCGGCAATCCCGAACCCGCATCCTACGGGCTCAACTCGCAGCTGGTGAAAGATCCGCTCTCGGGGCGTCTCTATGAACGCACGTGGAAGGTCGGCGGCATGTATTCGCCGGCCATCGAGCGCATCGTCGGCTGGCTCGAAAAGGCGCAGGCCGCGGCCGCCGAACCGCAGAAATCGACCATCGGCGCGCTGATCGAATACTACCGCACGGGCGACCTGAAGAAGTTCGACGAGTACAACATCCGCTGGGTCAAGGATACGTTGTCGAACGTTGATTTCGTCAACGGATTCATCGAGGACTACGGCGATCCGCTGGGCCGCAAGGCGTCGTGGGAGGCCAACGTCAATTTCATGGACAGTGCGGCATGCCGCCGCACGGCGGTCATCTCCGAGAACGCCCAGTGGTTCGAAGACCATTCGCCCGTGAACCCCGCCTACCGCAAGAAGCAGGTCCGCGGCGTCTCGGCCAAGGTCATCACCGTGGCCATGCTCGGCGGCGACTGCTACCCGGCCACCCCCATCGGCATCAACCTGCCCAACGCCGACTGGATCCGCAAGGAATACGGTTCGAAGTCGGTGACCATCGACAACATCACCTATGCCTACGACATGGCGGCCCACGGCAACGGATTCAACGAGGAGTTCGTCCTGCGGGCCGACGACCGCGAGCGCATGGACCGCTACGGCAAACTGGCCGACGACCTCCACACCGACCTGCACGAATGTCTGGGCCACGGTTCGGGCCAGCTGGCGCCGGGCGTTGCGGGCGGTGAGCTGAAGAGCTACGGTTCCACCCTCGAAGAGACCCGCGCCGACCTGTTCGGGCTCTACTATCTGGGCGACCCCAAGATGGTGGAGCTGGGGCTCGTCCCCTCGCTCGACGTGGCGTGGGCGGGCTATGCCAAGTATGTCCTGAACGGCATGATGACCCAGCTGGCGCGCATCGAGCCGGGCAAGAACGTCGAGGAAGCGCACATGCGCAACCGCAAGCTGATCTGCGAATGGAGCTACGAGCGCGGCAAGGCCGACAACGTCATCGAGTGGAAAGTCGAGGGCGGCAAGCGCTACGTGGTGGTCAACGATTTCCCCAAACTGCGCGCCCTTTTCGGCGAGATGCTCCGCGAGATCCAGCGCATCAAGTCGGAGGGCGACTACGAAGCGGGGCGTGCGCTGGTCGAGCGCTATGCCGTGGCGGTCGATCCCGCCCTGCATGCCGAGGTGCGCGACCGCTACTATGCGCTGGGCATCGAGCCCTACGGCGGGTTCCTCAATCCCGACTACGAGTTGGTCGAGCGCGACGGCAAGGTCGTCGACGTGAAGATCGTCTATCCGACCGACTATGCGGCCCAGATGATGGATTATTCGCGCAACTACTCGTTCCTGCCGTTGAAGAACTGACAACCGCCGTGTTGGCCCTGCCGGACGGAGCCGCGCGGGATGCTCGCCCGTTCGTTCGGTCCGGCAGGGCCCCGGCCTGTTGAAAGGCAGTTCCGGCCCGGAATGGCGCAGGTCACGGGCTTGCACCAGCGCGGCCGGCAGATTCAGCAGTCCGCTGGCGGCGATGCCCGGAACTTCGGTTCTCGGGCTTCGTTAAAACGTTTTAGCACTCATGCTGAAATTTTAGCAGCCATGCCGCCAGTTATGTACTCCAGTCTGACAAAAAGCGAACTTTAGTGAATATTAATTATTCATTCATTGAGTATTCTTTTCGTCATTCATTCCAGTGATTGCTCCGACCACCTGCTACGGGCTACCGCTTCCGTGAGACGGGAGCCCTGACGGTCGTCGGCGAGAACGGCTACGCTTGGTCGTCGTCGTCCAACTACGCAGGCCACAACAACGCGGGCCACTTGAACTTCAACTCGGGCAACGTGAACCCGCTGAACAACAATCCTCGCGCCTACGGTTTCCCCGTGCGCTGCGTCCAGCATCTGCGACTGCCTTTTCAACACAACGACGGCGTACCTCTCGGAGGTACGCCGTCGGTTCGTTATGCGGGAAAACGTTATTTCTTCTTGGGGTCCGAACCGTTGTCGATGGCGAACGTCGAGACGATCACCAACTTCTCGTCCACGTTGTTGGGGTTGGAGACGATGACGCCGTACTCGCCTGTGGGGCGGGTCGCGAACGACAGGCGGTAACTGCTTTCGCCGTATTTCGCAGCCTCGAAAGGCAGATATTCCATCGTATTGCTCTGCACGTTGAACGTACCCACGGCCGCAATGACGGCCGAACGGTTCTTGGGCGTGGCCTTCATGCGGAAGACGCGCACGATCGACATCGGGTCGGCCTTGTTGTCCTTGGCCCGTACGATCAGTTCGACAGGCTGCGAGCCGTCGAGCCGCGTGCCGGCCGCACTGCCGTCGATGACGACCTTGGTCTTCTGCTTGGCGGCGGCGAATCCGGCGATGTAGACCCCGGCTCCGGTCTTGATGCGGACGTTGTGCTTCTCGAGTTTGCGGGCCGAGCCGTCGGGGAATACGGCGACCACTTCGCCCTCGAATTCGGGTTCGAGGGATTGCGCCTTAACCGCGGAGATTTCCCCTCCCCACGCCATGGCTGCGAAAGCCATCAGGAAGAAAAACTTTTTCATGGTCTTTTGGGATTTAGAATTCGGTGCATCTGCACTTGTAGCAAAGATAAGTATTTCTGTTCAAAAAAGTTCCCCCCCCCGATTTTTTTGCTCCGCAGCCGAAAAAAGATAAAAAACAGCCTTGCAGATGCTGGACGCAGCGCACGGAGAAACCGTTCGCACGGTTGCCGGTGTTCAGCGGGTTCACGTTGCCCGAGTTGAAGTTCAGACGGCCCGCGTTGATGTTGCCTGCGGCGTAGGACGACGAAGACCAGACGTTACCTTCCGTGCCGATGCCGCCCAAGGCTCCCGTCTCACGGTTGCGGTAGCCCGCAGCAGGCGATTGAAGCAATCGCTCGAATGAATGGCAGAAAAATGAATAATGAATAGTTAATAAGGAATAATTGGCAAAGACAGAAGAAACCCAATTATTCGCTATTCATTGACCCAAGTTTTCTGCCAGACTGGAATATACAACTGACGGCTGGACTGCCAATCGTTTCAGCAAGCTGCTAAAACGTTTTAATAGGTCCGGAATCAGGTGGATTCCGGGATGCACCGTCAGCGGATTGCTGAATCTGCCGACCGCACTGGTACGACCTTTTCGAAGCCGGATGCAGAACCGAACATATCGGGGTCTGCCGGGTGGAAAAGGTGCGCAAAAATGAACCGTAGCCCATGCCATTCCGGGTCGGAGGCTGTTTTTTATCGATAGCGAATCAATGGCGGAATCTGCGGATTTCGCAGGGTGCAGTTTTCTTTTGCTCAGAATGACGGATGATTTTGGGCCGAAACCCGGTCCGGAAAAACAGCGCACGGAGTGCTGCATCCGGAAAAACTATTCGTCGTCGTCGACCGGACGGTTGCCGCCCGGCGGGGTCAACTCGGCGATCAGGCGCTCGGCGTCGCTGCACGAGACGTAGAGCCGATCCTCGTAGATGTCGACGATCTCGACGAAGTTGCGCCACTCGGAAGCGTAGACCTTGACCCGCTCGAAACGCCGCAGGTCGAGGAAATGACCGTAGTAACCGAAAAAACCGCACCCCCCGAAAACAGGGACGAACCACTTCATGTGCTGCGTATCGACCTTGCGCACGGCCGCGATCTCGCTACGGTCGATCTCGGTGATGTCCAACAAACAACGGACCTGCATCGACCGCTCGGTGACGATGATCTTGCGCGGAATCGAAAGGGCCATCAAAGCGATCAGGGCCACGATGAACGACGTGAACCACGCGGAGAGGTAACCGCCCTCGTAGAGGTAGAAGAGGCCGCCGCCCAACAAACCGAAGACGATCAGATAAGCCACGCTCCAATAGAGCGTGCGGCGGTCGAAACGATATTTGTAAGTACTTTGCATGGTGGCTATTCTTCGGGCAATTGAACGTAGGCATTCTCCTCGCGGGCGGCGAGCAAGGCTTCGGCTATGGCGAAATCCTCGGGGGCGGTGATCTTCAGGTTCTGCCGCTCGCCCTCGCAGAGATGGACGGCATGTCCGGCGAACTCGACCACCGAAGCGTCGTCGGTGAATTGGGGCCGATAATCCGTCCGGTAGGCCTCGCGCAAAAGGTCCGCCCGGAAAATCTGCGGTGTCTGGACGATCCGCAGGCATCGGCGGTCGACCGGGTGCGAGGCGCTGCCGTCCGCAAGCCGGTAGGAATCGGCGGGCTCGACGACCGGAACGGCGGAACCATGTTCGGCGGCCGCGGCTGCGATGCGGCGGATCATTTGCGGCGTACCCAACGGCCGGACCCCGTCCTGCACGGCGATCAACCCGATGTCGCCCGGGAGCGCCGCGAGACCGCTGCGAACGGAGAAAAACCGCTCCTCTCCGCCCTCGGCGACGGTGTGGGGCGCGACGTCGAAACGGGCGCAGAGATTATGCCAGAAAGCGGTATGGGCCGCGGGCAACACCACGACGATGGAAGCCCCGGGCAAAGCCTTGGCGAAGCAACCGATCGTCCGGGCCAGCACGGGCATGCCGCCGAGCAACGCGAACTGCTTGGGAACGGCTCCTCCGCAACGCGTCCCGGTACCCCCTGCGACGATGATGACCCCGACCCGCTCCATGGCTATTTATTGGCCTGTGCGTCCGCAGGCTGTGCAGGCGCTGCGGGCGTCGGGAGCACGATGGAATCGAGCTGCGTGATGCGCTCTTCTTCGGGAAGCTCGCCGTTCAACTCGGCGAGGATCCGGTCGCGGACGAACTCGAAAGCCTCGCGGTTTTTCTTGGCGATAGGCTCGGCGGGCTTCTGCGGAATCTTCAACGGGTCGATAGGGGTGCCGTTGCGCCAGATGCGGTAGTCGAGGTGCGGCCCGGTTGAAGTGCCGGTCGACCCGACGTAACCGATCAACTGACCCTGCGACACGCGCTTGCCCTGCGAAATGCCTTTGGCGTAACCGCTCAGGTGGAGATAACCCGTGACGAGGTTGCCTGCGTGCTTGATCTTGAGGGTGTTGCCACCGCCGCCGCCCCAACCCTTGAACGTCACCACGCCGTCGGCGACCGCATGGACCGGGGTCCCTTTAGGCGCGGCGTAATCGACGCCCGTGTGGGGACGGTACACCTTATAGACGGGGTGCTTGCGGGCGTAGGTGAACTTGGAACTGATGCGCGTATACTTGAGCGGCGCCTTGAGCAACTGCTTGCGCAGGCTGCTGCCGTCGATCTCCCAATACTGGATCTTACCGCCCTGCCGGAACGGAATGGCGTAGTAATCCTTGCCGCCTTGGGTGAACTTGGCACCCCAGATACGGGCGACGCCGACGGAAACGGTGTCGTCGATGAACCGCTCGTCGTAGATGACCGTGAAACTGTCGCCCTTCTGGATACCGAAGAAATCGACGGTCCACTGGTAGATGTTCTCCATCTCGGCGGCGAGCGAATAGGGGAGGTTCTGCTCCATGATCGAACCCCAGAGCGATGAAGTGATGACGGCGCTGCGCTTGGTGCGCCGGATGGTCATGGGCTTGGAATCCTTGCGCACGGAGACCGAATCGCCGTCGTGGAACCCGAAGACGACGTAATCGGTGCGTCCGGTTTCGTAGACCAGATAATCCAGATGGGGCGAGTAGAGCGAATCCTCGTGGATGAAGACCGTATACTTATGGCCGGGCCGGATGTTGCGCAACGGGAAGATCTCCTTGGACGCGCGGTCCAAACGGTCGATCTGACGCACGGTGACGCCGTAAGTATTGAGGATCTTGCTCAAGGTTTCGCCCTTGCCGACCTCGCCCGTTTCGAGCCGGTAATTGTCGGCGTCGATGCCGTAGATCAGATTGCGCTGGGGCTCCGCATCGCCCGAAGTGCGGTTGCAGGCTCCGGCCGCCAAGGCCAGAAGTGCCAGCAGGAATGTTCGGAGTGTTTTCATAGCTACAGGCAAAGGTAATAATTAAAATGAAGAACGAAAAAAAATACCCCTCGGATATACGAAAAGGGTCGCGATGCGGGGAAACGGGGGAATAGGGGGCGACCACTGACGAACCGACCTGAGGCCCAAGCTATGGAACCTATGGGGCCGAAAAAAAATACGCCTCCGGCGAACCGGAAGCGTATCCATAAACGAAAAGTCTGCGAACTATTCAGCGGCCGAAACCGAGAACTTGATCGTAGCCTTGACCTCCTTGTGCAAACGAGCGGCGGCCTCGTACTCCCCGACGGTCTTGACGGTCTCGACGCTGATGATCTTGCGGTCGAGCTCGATGCCCTTGGCGGCGAGCGCCTCGGCCAAATCGGCCGCGGTGACGGTGCCGAAGAGCTTGCCCTCCTCGGCCTTGACGGCCAACGAAAGCGAAAGACCCTCGATGGTCTTGGCCAAAGCCTGAGCGTCGGCCAGAATCTTGGCGTCCTTGTGGGCGCGCTGGCGCAGATTCTCGGCCAACACCTTCTTGGCCGAAGCCGTAGCAGCCGTGGCGAAACCCTGCGGAATGAGGTAATTGTTAGCGTAACCGGGCTTTACGTTCACGATGTCGTTGGCGTAACCCAGATTCTCCATATCCTTTTTCAGAATGACTTCCATGATCTCGTCCTCCTTAAATTATTTCATACAATCGGTTACGAAAGGCAGAATGGCGAGGTGGCGGGCACGCTTGACGGCCTGAGCCACTTTCTTCTGGAACTTCTGCGAAGTACCGGTCAGACGACGGGGCAGAATCTTGCCCTGCTCGTTGAGGAACTTCTTGAGGAATTCGCCGTCCTTGTAGTCGACGTATTTGATGCCGAGCTTCTTGAAACGGCAGTATTTCTTCTTCTTGACGTCTACCGAAACGGGGTTCAGGTAACGGATTTCGGACTGTGCTTTGTTCTCCTGTGCCATGGCTTACTCCTCCTGCTTGTTAGTGATTTTCGCACGACGTTTCTCCGAGTACTCTACGGCATACTTGTCCTGCTTGAAGGTCAGAAAACGGATCACCCGCTCGTCGCGGCGATACTGAGTTTCGAGGGTGTTGATGATCGGACCCTCGCCCGTGAACTCCACGAGGAAGTAGAAACCGGTGGTCTTCTTCTGAATGGGGTAGGCGAGCTTTCTGAGGCCCCACGACTCCTTGTTCACGATCCGACCGCCGTTCTCGGTGATGACACCTTGGAATTTGTCAGCGACCTCCTGAACCTGCTGTTCGGAGAGAACCGGCGTGACAATGAAAACGGTTTCGTAATTGTTCATAATACGTTGAATTAAAGTTAATCCCTGTTTCGGGCTGGCAAAGATAGGAATAAATAAATTAAAAATGAAAAATTAAGAATTAAAAATGCGATTCCGGTTCCGGGCCGGACTCCGCCGCAGGGACGGGAGCGGAGCGGTCGCCGAATGCCGCGGCTGTTCGTCGGCGGGCGGAAAATTATTTTCGGAACCTATCGCTTTTAACCTTTTACTTTTCACTTTCGGGAAAGCCCTGTGCCTTGAGCCGGATGTCGGAACCGTCGGGGGTGACGAGGAAACAGCCGGTGGAGCGGGGCGTGATGTGGCCGATGATGTCGACGAGCCCCAGCCGTGCGACCTGCTCCTGCATGGAAAGCGGCACGGTGAAGAGCAACTCGTAGTCCTCGCCGCCGTGGAGCGCCGCCACGACGGGGTCGGAGTGCATCTCCTCGGCCAGAGCGGATGTCTGCTTGGCGATGGGAATACGCTCCAGATAGATGCGGGCGCCGCATTGCGAAGCGCGGCACAGCTGGAGCAAGTCGCTCGAAAGCCCGTCGGAAAGGTCGATCATCGAAGTGGGGACGATCTTCTCCTCGGCCAAGGCGGCGAGGATGTCGGTGCGGGGGCGGGGCTTGAGGTATTTTTCGAGCAGGTATTCGTAGCCTGCGAACTTGGGCTCGGGGTTGTCGATGTCGGCCAACACGCGCTTCTCGCGTTCGAGCAACTGCAACCCCATGTAGGCGGCGCCGACGTTGCCCGTCAGGCAGATGAGGTCGTTCTGCTGCGCGCCGTCGCGGCCGACGATCTTCTCCTCGGGAGCATGGCCCACGGCCGTGACGGAGATGACGAGCCCGGTCATCGAAGCGCGGGTGTCGCCGCCTGCCAAATCGATGCCCGACTCCTTGCAAGCGAAGCGGATGCCCTCGTAGAGGTCGTCCAACGCCTCGACGGGCAGCTTGGCCGAAATGCCGAGCGAGACGAAGAGCTGCGACGGGGTGGCGTTCATGGCCAGAATATCGCTCACGGCGGCCGTCACGACCTTGTAACCCAAGTGCTTGAGCGGGAAGTAGGTGAGGTCGAAGTCGACCCCCTCGAAAAACGAATCGGCCGAGACGACCGTCCGCTCGCCGTCGGGCAGCGCGAGCACCGCGGCATCGTCGCCGACGCCCCGCAGGGTCGAAGCATGGCCGGGGCCGAAACCGGCGGTCAGGCGGTCGATCAACCCGAATTCGCCCAACTCGGCGATCTCGGTGCGCTTTTTCTGCTGTGCCATTCCTTAAAATTTTTACAAAACTAACGATTCTTTCCGTTTTCCCAAAAATTTGACGTACTTTTGCCGTGTCAAAAAAAGAATCGGTTATGGTAAATATCGTCTTGTTCGGCGCCCCGGGCTGCGGCAAGGGGACGCAGGCCCAACGGCTGAAAACCCATTACGGCATCGACCATGTCTCGACCGGAGAAGTGATCCGGGAACATATCCGCCGCGGCACGGAACTGGGCCGCAGCATGGAAGCGTGCATTGCGCAAGGCAAACTGGCGCCCGACGAACTGGTGATCGGGATGATCGAGGAATATGTGGCCGCACACAAGGATGCGAAAGGCTGCATATTCGACGGATTCCCCCGCACGACGGTGCAGGCCGAGGCGTTCGACCGGATTCTGTCCGGCCACGGACTGAAGGTGGACATCATGGTGGACATCCATGTGCCGGAAGAAGAACTGATCCGCCGGATTCTGCTGCGCGGCAAGGACTCGGGCCGGGCCGACGATGCGTCGGAAGAAGTGATCCGGGGGCGGCTGGACGTCTACCGTCGGCAGACGGCCGTGGTGTCGGACTACTATGCGGCGCAAGGCAAATACGCTGCGGTCAACGGCACGGGCACGATGGACGAAGTATTCGACCGGGTGGCGGCCGTGATCGACGGACTGGAGAAATAGGCCGGATTGTCGGCGAAAGAAAAGGTCCCGTGCACAGCACGGGACCTTTTTTGTTGGCAGGGTAGGGGCCGCCGCAGATGGCAACGCAAAGCGTTGCGGGCAACAATGAATAGTTAATGATTAATAGTGAATAATTTAAGAAAAAGATTTTTCGCTGCGCTCAGAATGACAAAAGTGCAGTTCTGTTCAGATTGCCACGCTTGCAATGACATTGCTCGGGGTAAGATTCTTCGCTGCGCTCAGAATGACAAAACAATCAATAATTATCCGGATGGCTGAAAGACAATTATTCACTATTCATCATTAATTATTCATTGAAAACAATTCTGCGCAGGACCCGGCTCGCGCTTACAGCGCGACCGCCCCAGCCGGGTCCGCGAGTGACTGCGGCATTATGTCATGTTGAGCGGAGCGAAACATCTGTAGATTTGACGACAATAGATTCTTAACTATGCTGCGCTTGTTGACCTCCTCCTTGCAGGCTATGCCCTCGCTCAATCGCAAAGTCCACCTTTGACTTTTCACTTTCCACCTTTCACTTTCTACTTTTCACCTTTCACCTTATCAAGTGTTGCTTGATCCACTCCAACTGCTTGCGGCCGGTGGCTTCGGAAGTCCAATGCTCGTTGACGGGAGTGATCAACGCCTCCTTGGGACCCGGCAGGACGTTGTAGACCGCATAGCTGGTGGTCGGCGGGCAAGTATTGTCGTTGAAACCCCAAGTCATGAAGACGGGGACGCGGATCGACCGGGCGAAATTGACGACGTCGTAATAAGCCATGGTCCGCACCCGGTCGGGCGTATCCATCCCTGCGGTGCGGGAGAAATGGGGGTAACCGTCGGCCTCGCCGAGCTTGAACCGGGCCATGTCGCTGAGCGCGGGGTGGTTGGCCACGCAAGCCGTGATGCGCGGGTCCAAGGCGGTGGCGATGAGCGCCAGCGCCCCGCCCTGACTGCCGCCCTGCGCGATGAGGTTGCGGCCGTCCCACTCGGGCAGCGAAGCGAGCAGATCGGCCGCGCGGACGCAGGCGAGGTAGACGCGCTTCATGTAATAGTTGTCGCGGCTGTCGAGCCCGTTGGCCAGATAACCGTTCTCGCGGCCGTTGAAAGCGGCGCTGATCTCGCGGAACCGCTCCTCGGGCAGATCGGGGTGCAGCCCGTGGATCTCGAACTCGAAGCGGATGCAACCCTGCTCGGCGTAGTACTTGTGGCGCAAGGGCTCCTTGATGGTCTTGATGCCGGCGCCGGGCGGGACGAGCACGGCGGGGCAACTGCCGGGCTGCGCCCCCTTGGGCATGAACAAGTAACCGTAGATGCTCTGCCCGTGCTTGTTGAGCTGCAACTTGATGAGGAAACAATCGATCTGTGCGGTGCAATATTTCTCGACGCGCTCCTTGGTGTAACGCAGCGGAAAGGCGGCGGATTCGGCCTTGCAGCGCTCCCAGAAATCGTCGAAATCGGCGGGCATGGCGGTGTAGGGCTCGATCTTCTCGGGCGAGAACCCGACCTTGACATGGTGCCGGAAAGTCTGCCCGTCGACGGTGGCCGAGAGCCGGCAATCGCGGAATCCGGGGCGCTTCATGGTACCGACGGGGATGACGGCCCGGCCGTTTTTGAGCACGACGCTGCCCGAAGCATCGGCGGGCAAGAGGTCGCCGCCCAACTCGTAACTGACGGTGAGGCCGTCCTGCGGGATGCCGTAACGATAGAACCGCACCTCGACGGAAGCCTTTTCGCCGGTGCGGTAGAGCCAGTCGGCGTGGTCGGGCTGCGCGACCCACAACACGTCGCTGCGGTAGGGGTAATTTTCGGCCGCGAGCCCGAGGGGCAGGCAAGCCGCGAACAAGAGGAAGAGGTATTTTTTCATGACGGGAACGTAAACTATTTTCACAAAGTTAATGGTAAAAGAGGGAAAACGAAAGTATTTGGCCGAGAGAATGCCGAAAAGAACTTGGAGCGAACGCGCTGCCGCAAAAAAAAGAAAGCTACCTGCGAAGGTAGCTTTCAGAGAAAACGGACGAAGCCGCGAGCCTACAACGCGTTGACGTGCAGCTGCAAAGCGCTCTTGAGGTTGGCAGCCTTGTTCTTGTGCATGATGTTGTGCTTGGCGAGCTTGTCGAGCATGGACGTGACCTTGGGAAGCAAGGCCTCGGCGGCGCTCTTCTCGGTCGTCGTACGCAGAGCCTTCACGGCGTTGCGGGCCGTCTTGTGGAACAGACGGTTGTGGGCCCGCTTGGTTGCGGTCTGACGAATCCGTTTTTTCGATGACTTATGGTTTGCCATAATCCGTATAGTTTTATTTTTTGACTTATCGTGTAGCCCATAGCAGAATCGAACTGCTCTTTCAAGAATGAAAATCTTGCGTCCTAACCGATAGACGAATGGGCCTTTACCGCTATTTCCTGCCGGGCGGGAAGTACTTTAGCGGTGCAAAGGTAACTAAAAAAGTGAATCGACCAAAAAAAACGACGAAAAATGTTGCGGAAACTATCGCTTGTTGTCGAAAATCCGCTGCCGCACGGGGTCGAAAGCCACCCCGGCCCTATCGAAAAGCCGCTCGATCAACCCGCTGGAAGCCACCTCGGCGGCAGGCAGGAAGTGCAGCGAAGGGGTGTCGACGAGCAACACCGAATCGCACAGAGAAAGGGCGATGTCGAGATCGTGGGTGGAAAAGAGGACGCACTTGCCCTCGTCGTGGGCGAGCCGCCGCAACAGGGATGCCATGGCGTAACGGTTGGGCAAGTCGAGGAACGCTGTGGGCTCGTCGAGCAGGATGACGGGCGTATCCTGAGCCAACGCCCGGGCGATCATGGCCCGCTGGCACTCGCCGTCGGAGAGGGTGTTCAAGGGCTTGCGGGCGAAACCGGAGAGCCCGACCGTCTCCAGCGCGCGGCGGACGACGGCCCGGTCGGCCTCTTGCAACCGGCCGATCCAATCGGTGTAAGGCGCGCGCCCGAGGGCGACCAGATCCTCGCACGCGAGGTTGTCGATCCGCACCTTGTCGGTGGCGACGAACGCGACGGTGGCGGCCAACCGACGGGCGCTCAAAGCGGAAACGGAGCTGCCGCAGAGCCGGACCTCGCCGCCCGAAGCGGGGCTCAGACCGGCGAGAACCCGCAGCAACGAACTCTTGCCGGTGCCGTTGCGGCCGATCAGGGCGGTGAGCGCACCGCCGGGAATCTCGACGGAGACGTGCTCCAACAAGACGCGCGGCCCGTAGGCGAGCCGGATATCGTTCAGGGAAATGCTCATCCGAAGAAACTGCGGTTACGAACGACGACGAGGATGACGATGGGGATGCCTGTCAGGGCGGTGATGCTGTTGACGGGCAAGGCGAAGAGCTTGGACAAGAGGTCGCACCCGAGCAACAAAGCGGCGCCGGCGAGCATCGAAGCGGGCATGAGAATGCGGTGGTCGGCGCTGCGGAACAACATGCGGGCGACGTGGGGAACCGCCAACCCGACGAATCCGACGGGTCCGCAAAAGGCGGTGACGGTGCCTGCGAGCAACACGGTGGAGAGGAAGATCAGGCTGCGGGTGCGCCGCACGTTGAGCCCCATGCTGCGGGCGTAGCTTTCGCCGAGGAGCAAGAGGTTGAGGGGCTTGACGACGAAAACCGAACACCCCAATCCTGTGAGGACGACGGGGGCGAGCAAGGCGAGCTGCGGCCCGGTGACGTCGCCCAAAGAACCCATGGTCCAAACGACGAACGACTTGAGGGCGGCCTCGCTGGAGAGGTACTGCATGATCTCGACCACGGCCCCGATGCCCGAACCGAACATGATGCCGAGGATGAGGATGACCATGATGTCGTGGATGCGGCGGCTGACGGCCATGACGACGGCCAACACGGCGGCCGACCCGATCCAAGCGGCCCCGGCGACGCCGACCGACCGGACGGCCGAATGGCCCTCGATGCCCAACAACGGCATCCCCAACAGGAAAAAAGCGACGCCGAGGCTGGCTCCGGCGCTGATGCCCAACACGTAAGGCCCGGCGAGCGGGTTGCGGAAGAGGGTCTGCATCTGGAGCCCCGAAGCGGAGAGGGCGGCCCCGGCCAACAAAGCTGTGAGCGCCTTCAACAAACGGATGTTGAGGACGATATGGCGCACGGCGGGGTCGACGCAACCCCCGGAGAGGGCGGCCCAAACTTGCCCGGGCGAAAGGTCGACGGACCCCACGGCCAGATCGGCGGCGAAGAGCGCCGCGGCGGTGAAGGCGAGCAACGCGAAAAAGAGGGCCGGACGCGACATCTATCGAAGCTGCTTGTAATAAACGAGCGTATCGGACCCGAGAGCGGGGTGGAGGATGGCGGCGAGGTCGTGCAAGACGAGGTCGGGATGCGTGGCCCCCGATTCCCAGAAATCGGACCCCCCGGCGAAGGTCTGCCGACGGTTGTTGTTGAAGACCTGCCCGCGGCGGACGGCGGGGATGTCGGCGAACTTGGGATTCTGCGCCCTGAGCTCGGCGAGCGTATTGCAACCGCCGACGTTGAGCCACACGTCGGCATCGGCCGCGAGCAGATAGGCCTGCTCCATGTCGACGGGCAGCGACGCGTTGCCCTCGTCGGAGACGGTGAAGGTGTCGCCCCCGGCGTCGCGGATGAGCCGGACCATGTAACTGCGGGCGGGCGGCATGAACCACGTATCGCGGTAGGGGGTGTTCAACAAGACCTTGGGCAGGGTGACGACGTCGGGGTGGGCGCTGCCGATATGCGAGCGGACGCGCTCAGCGAGGGCATTGTAACGCGCGGCGATGCCGCCGAAAATTTTGTGCCCGAAGTCGGAGCGGTCGCACAACTCGGCGGCGACCATCAACCATTCGGCCTTGCCGAGGGGCGAAGGCTCGAGGTAGTCGCCGACATATATATAAGGAATATGCAACTCGCGGAGCTTGCCGGTCAACATACTGTTCTCGCCGGAGACGCCGTAGAGCAGGACGATGCTGGGCCGCATGGCGGCGAGCGACTCGAAATCGAGGCTGCTGTCGTAACCCACGTCGCGGACCTCGCCGCAGAGCCGATGCTCGCGGATGTAGGGATTGGCGATGTAATCGATGCCCGAGACGCCCTTGATGCGGCGGACCTCGCCGAGGGCGTCGAACATGGCGACGTGGCTGGACGAAAGGCACACGACGCGTTGGACGGGAGCCTTGACGACCTGCCCGTCGAACCCGTCGGGCAAGGGGCAGCCGTCGCGCAGGACGAGCAAGTACTGCACCTCCTGCCGGGCGCCCTGCCACGGATCGCGGACGGTGATCAACGTAGCATCGCTGCTGTCGGTGCCGCGGATGTCGAAGCCGGAGGCATAGGCGGGAGTGTAGACTTCGCGGGTGAAGTCGGCGGCGGAAAAGCCTGTTTTACGGCCGCTGCAAGCACTCAACGCGAGGGCCGCGAAGAGGATCGGGAGAATGTTCTGCGGTTTCATCGACTTCAAAAGTAGAAAATTTTTTCCGGATTTTGTTGTTTTCCCGAAAATATACTATATTTGCAGTCCCAAACCGAAAGGTTTCGGGTAATCGGGGCGTAGCTCAGTCCGGTTAGAGTACACGTCTGGGGGGCGTGTGGTCGCTGGTTCGAATCCAGTCACCCCGACAACAGGAAAAGCACTGATAATCCAACGGTTATCGGTGTTTTTCTTTTTTATCCGCACGGGCCGAAAATGGGCGGTCGACGCCACGGTTGACGCGAAAAAGTCAACCAAGATACAGGTACAAGATACTTGCAAACGGAGAATCGCCGCATGTGTTAGGCTCATCGGATATCATCCCATTCCGGAAATTTCCGAGGAACCGCTGCTGCTTATTCTTGTTGTCTCTTTTCTTTGCGCAATTCTCTCAACTCTTCGAGGTAACTGGCGGTGATGACGCCCGAGGGCAGGGCGATGATCGCCACGCCGAACAACGATGAGAGCATGGAGACGATGCGGCCGATGTCGGTGACGGGGCACAGATCGCCGTAGCCGACGGTGGTTAAAGTGACCGTGGCCCAATACAACGCATCGAAAAACGAACGGAACGTTTCTCGGCCGGTCGCCGGATCGATGTGCGGCTCAGCGTTGAACATGACCAATGCCGTCAGAAAAATATAGAACAGAGCCAGCATCAACACCGACAAGAGCACCTTACGCTCCTTGTACAACACCCGCACGAACATCTCTATCCGGCTGGAATAACGGAAGATTTTCAGAACCCGGACGATTTTCAGCAATCGGGTAAGACGCAGCAGTTTGAACGTATTGCCGAGCAGATTCAGCCCGGGGAGAATCGACAGCAGATCGACGATCGCCATCGGGGTGAACGGGTATATGGCGTAGGACGTCCATCCTTTTTTCAATTGGACCGGCGAGGTATACCATCGGGCCGCATAGTCGACGATGAATGCCGCGACCGTAATGATCTCCGTGATTCGGAAAATAGGGCGGGTGTCTGCGAACATCAGGGGAACGATGCTGACAAGGATGCACACAAGCATCCATAGGTCGTAGATCCGGCTCGCAAAATCGTGTTTTTCGTCTTTGTGAACGATGTCGTATATCTTGGTTTTAAGCATGAGAGGCGGGGTTACTTTCCGATGCAGAAACGAAGTGTAAAATGTTAATTATTTGATTATTATATTGTTGCGTACGTCTGTTGCCGGTTTTGTTGTAAATATACGGCAAATTATTTTTCGACGGATTTTTGGAGGAAATTATTTTCGCGGCAGGATGTCACGTGACTATTTCAGCCGTCGTTCTGTTTGTAGTGGACAACTTGTTTTGTTAACTCCAAATAAGGGCTAATATGGCGATGACGGCTACAATAATGCAAGTTGTCAGGCATCCGCTCCCATC
>JAIDUK010000033.1 GCA_029060215.1 Alistipes sp. | reverse complement strand
CCCCGCCATTGCAAAGGGCCGTATTTTCGAACCCCCCACCGTCATTGCCCGATGTGCAGCAGCCCCCGTCATTGCGAGGGCCTTTGGCCCGTGGCAATCTGAATAAACCGTCGCGGCTTTCCGAAGAATCCGTTTTTTGCATGCGGAAGACTTCGCTGTTTCGCACTCGTCTCAGGCCGCTCGGTTATCCGAACAAGTTCCGATCGCTCTCGCCTGTTGCCGCAGTTGGGGTGCGGCCATATATTATAGATAAGTATTTTTAATCTTCAATTTTTTAATTTTCGATTCGGTTTTTCTATCTTTGCCAGAAGATAAGCCGACAGCCTCGGCGGTATGCGGCAGTGGCCGGTGCCGTTTTCTTCGGTTTTTCGAGTGTTACGAATATAATAGCATGCACCATATGAAGTTCAAGGAGTACAAAGGTCTCGATTTGGCCGGGCTCGCCGCCGAGGTTCTCGGCGAGTGGGACGCCCGCGACACATTCCACAAAAGCATCTCCACGCGCGAGGGTCATCCGTCGTTCGTCTTCTACGAGGGTCCCCCGTCGGCCAATGGTCTGCCCGGCATCCACCACGTCATGGCCCGTACCATCAAGGACGTTTTTTGTCGGTACAAGACCCAGCAGGGTTACCTCGTCCATCGCAAGGCTGGGTGGGATACCCACGGGCTTCCCGTCGAGTTGGGCGTCGAGAAGAAGTTGGGCATCACCAAGGAGGACATCGGCAAGAAGATTTCCATCGAGGAGTACAACCGTACTTGCCGCGAGGCCGTCATGGAGTTCACCGGCGTTTGGGAGAACCTCACCCGCAAGATGGGTTATTGGGTCAATATGGACGACCCTTACATTACCTACGACAATAAGTATATCGAGACCCTTTGGTGGCTTCTCAAGCAGCTCTTCGACAAGGATTTGCTTTACAAGGGGTATACCATCCAGCCTTATTCCCCCGCGGCCGGCACCGGGCTCTCGACCCACGAGTTGAACCAGCCCGGGTGTTACCGCGACGTCAAGGACACTACTTGCACTGCCCAGTTCCGCATCGTCCGCGACAGTTCCAGCGACAAACTCTTCGGGGGCGACGATTGCCCGCTCTACTTCCTCGCTTGGACCACTACTCCGTGGACCCTGCCTTCGAATACCGCGCTCGCCGTCGGCCCCTCGGTCGAGTACGTCAAGGTGTTGTGTTCCAATCCTTATACCGAGACGCAGCAGGCCGTCATCCTCGCCCGCGAGCTCGTTCCCGTTTACTTCACCAAGAAGTTGGAGGGTACTTATACCGTCACCGACCAGAGTTGGCTCGGCAGCGAGCTCGTCGGCATCCGTTACGAGCAGTTGATTCCGTGGGTCCGTCCCGACGGCGATGCGTTCCGCGTCATCGCGGGCGATTACGTCACCACTTCCGACGGTACCGGTATCGTCCACATCGCTCCTACGTTCGGCGCCGACGACGCCCGCGTGGCCCGCGCCGCCAATATTCCGCCCCTCTTTATGGTCGACAAGGCCGGTAAGAGCCAGCCCATGGTCGACCGGCAGGGCCGTTTCTTCCTCGTCGACGAACTCGACCCCGAGTTCGTCCGCACCCGCGTCGACAAGAAGCACTACGCCGAGTATGCAGGGCGTTACGTCAAGAATGCTTACGACGAAAGCCTCACCGACGCCGATTCGACGCTCGATGTCGACCTCTCCGTCATGCTCAAGGCCGAGAACAAGGTCTTCCGCATCGAGAAGCACACCCACTCTTACCCCCATTGTTGGCGTACCGACAAGCCCGTGCTTTATTACCCCCTCGATTCGTGGTTCATCCGCACCACTGCTTTGCGCGACCGGATGATCGAGCTCAACAAGACCATCCGTTGGAAGCCCGAGTCCACCGGGTCCGGGCGTTTCGGCAAGTGGCTCGAGGGGTTGGTCGATTGGAACCTCTCACGGTCGCGTTTTTGGGGTACTCCGCTCCCCGTGTGGGCTACCGAGGACCATGCCGAGCTCAAGTGCATCGGGTCGGTCGCCGAGCTCATGGCCGAGATCGACAAGTCCGTCGCCGCCGGGTTGATGAAGGAGAATCCCTACAAGAATTTCAGGGTCGGCGACATGTCCAAGGAGAATTATTCCACCGCCAACATCGATTTGCATAGGCCTTTCGTCGACCGCATCGTGCTCGTCGCCGCCGACGGGCGGCCCATGTTCCGCGAGCCCGACCTCATCGACGTGTGGTTCGATTCGGGCGCCATGCCTTACGCGCAGGTCCATTATCCCTTCGAGCACAAGGAGGAGTTCGGGCAGGTCTATCCCGCCGATTTCATCGCCGAGGGGGTCGACCAGACGCGCGGGTGGTTCTTCACCTTGCACGCCATCGCTTCCATGCTCTTCGATTCGGTCGCTTTCAAGAACATCATTTCCAACGGGTTGGTCCTCGATAAGAACGGCAACAAGATGTCCAAGCGTTTGGGCAACGCCGTCGATCCGTTCGACGTTCTCGATACCTACGGCCCCGACGCCACCCGTTGGTACATGATTTCCAATTCCCAGCCGTGGGACAACCTCAAGTTCGACCGCGAGGGGGTCGACGAGGTGCGCCGCAAGTTCTTCGGCACGCTCTACAACACCTATTCGTTCTTCGCCCTCTACGCCAACGTCGACGGGTTCACCGGGCGCGAGGCTGAGATTCCCGTCGAGAAGCGGCCCGAGATCGACCGTTGGATCATCTCGCTTCTCAATACGTTGGTCGCCGACGTCACCCGTTGCCTCGAGGATTACGATCCTACGCCCGCCGCGCGCGCCATTCAGGAGTTCGTGTGCGAGAACCTCTCCAATTGGTACGTGCGTCTGAACCGCAAGCGGTTCTGGGGCGGGCAGATGACTTCCGACAAGCTCGCCGCTTACCAGACGCTCTACACGTGTCTCGAGACCGTCGCTTTGCTCTCCGCTCCGTTCGCTCCGTTCATTTCCGACCGCATCTTCTGCGATTTGAATGCCGTCAGCGGGCGCCATGGCGACGAGTCCGTCCACCTCGCCGCTTTCCCCAAGGCTTGCCCCGCCGACATCGACGCCGGGTTGGAGGAGATGATGGCCTTGGCCCAGCAGCTCTCGTCCATGGTCCTCGCTTTGCGCCGCAAGGTCTCCATCAAGGTCCGTCAGCCGTTGCAGAAGATCGTCGTGCCCGTGCTCGATCCCGCCGTCGCCGCCCATATCGAGGCCGTCAAAGGGTTGGTCTTGAGCGAGGTCAACGTCAAGGAGATCGAGCTCATCCAGAATACCGCGGGTGTCATCACCAAGCGTATCAAGCCCAATTTCAAGACCCTCGGGCCCCGTTACGGCAAGTTCATGAAGCAGATCGCCGCCCTCACCGCTTCGTTCTCGCAGGAGCAGATCGCCGCTATCGAGCGTGCGCCCGAGACGATCCTCGATTTGGGAGGGGAGCGCATCAGCGTCTCGGCCGCTGATTTCGAGATTTCGTCCGAGGATATGCCCGGGTGGCTCGTCGCTTCCGAGGGTAAGTTGACCGTCGCGCTCGACATCACGCTCTCCGACGAGCTTCGGGCCGAGGGCGTGGCACGCGAGTTGATCAACCGCATCCAGAACATCCGCAAGGATTCGGGATTCGAGGTCACCGACCGCATCCGGGTCGAGATCGCCGATTCTCCCGCGGTCTCCGACGCCGTCGGGCGTTTCGCCGGGTATATCGCTTCGCAGACCCTCTCCGTCGAGGTCCGCACCGCCGCCGAGCCCGCCGGGGCCGTCGTCGTCGATTCCCAGATCGACGAGTTGCCGGTGCGCATCGCCGTGACCCGCGTGTAGCCGTTATGCAGATTCGGGGCGAAATGCTTGCATTATCGAAAATAATTGTTTAATTTTACATTAAACCTAATGTAAAACGAACGACCTATGGCAGACCAGAGAACCAGATACAGCGACGCCGAGCTCGAGGAGTTCCGCCGGCTCATCTTGAAAAAGTTGGACAACGCTCGGGCCGATTACGAGTTGTTGCGTGCCACCATCACCCATACGGCCGACAACGATACCGAGGACACGTCGCCCACTTACAAGGTCCTCGAGGAGGGTGCCGCCACTCTTTCCAAGGAGGAGAACGGGCGGTTGGCCACCCACCAGATGAAGTTCATCCGCAACCTCGAGATGGCCCTCGTCCGTATCGAGAACAAGACTTACGGTATTTGCAAGACTACCGGCAAGCTCATTCCCAAGGAGCGGTTGATGAAGGTTCCCCACGCCACCGAGTGCATCGAGGCCAAGGAGGGGCGGCGTTAGGACTTCGTCCGAGGCTTTTCTCCTCTCCGTGCATCACCTATGCTTTGCCGCCGGGTTTCCCCCGGCGGTTTTGTTTTTGCCCAATGCCCCGCCCCGGCTTTGCAAGACGCCCAACATCAAAGCATCTTCCCGCTATTGCAAGGAGTACAGCATCTCTCCCCTCATTGCAAAGGGTTGTAGTGTCAAAGCCCCCTCCGTCATTGCGAGGGCCGTCAGGCCCGTGGCAATCTGAATAAATGTTGCGACTTTCCCAAGCACCCGTTTTCTCGTCCGTTATCGCAAAGCCCTTGCCCTGCAAAGGCCCCGTCTCCTTGCAAAGTGCGTAGCGTCAAAGAATCTCCTGTTATCGCAAGTCCCTTTCTCGCGTAAAGATTAATAGTTAATGAATAGAGAATAATTGTTTTCTCCCTCGTATTCTTGCCGTCTGTTGTTCCTTAAAACGTTTTAGCAGCTTTATTAAATCGTTTTAGCCCGTTTCCCCCTTTCGTGTTCTCCTTTTGTTTTTCTTCTTTCGCGCCGTCATTTTTTGTCTTTTTTCTGTCGTTTTTTACACTTCGTTCTTGACAAGCGCGTTTCGGCATCGTATCTTTGTTTCGTCTTCGGTTTCAGCCTGTTTTCGCGTGTCGTCGTTTTGCGCGCTTTTTTCCGAATCGGATGCGACGACAGCGGTGCACAGCAGCGTGATTTCAGGTCGGGTCGGATTTTCTTCGTTTCTTCTCTTTTCCTCTCTTTTGCTGACGTCAGTCGAAGGTCTCTTCGTTGTTTTGCAAGTGCTGGGGTTGTCGTGCGTTTCGTCGCAGCTTCGGTGTTTTTCGGTTCCTCATCTTCCGGTCGCGTGTTCCATTTTCCGACGTTTCCGCCTCTTCGGGTTGCGTTATGGATATATGGTTCGACGGACATTCAACTGCGGGTCTTATGAGGCGATTCCCGCGGCCTCGGAGCTGTTGCCATGCAGCAGTCGGATGTAGGGATTTCGTTCGGCAGCGAGGAGTTTTTTCGTTCGAGGTCTCCCGGAGCCCGTCATGGGTTTTCCGGGGGACTTCTCGTGTTCGTGCCCGACGCTCCCGACCGACCCACACACCGCGAAACTCCTTCCCCGAGCTCCCGCCGAAACATTCGGACCGCCCGAAGCGCTCATGCCGCCGACAAAAAAATCCGGAACCGACAGGTCCCGGATTTTCCGTACATGCGTAGTTCGCGTCAGTACCCCAATATCCGAAGCATGGAGCGGTAGGATTGTTCTTTGGCGAAGAGGCGCGTGTAGTATTCGTTGTCGGATTTGTCGCGGTCGATGATGACATGTTTGGGCGCCGGGATCAGGCAGTGTTGGATGCCGCCGAAGCCGCCGAGCGATTCCTGATAGGCCCCCGTGTGGAAAAATCCGATATACTGCGTGTTGCCTTTCTCGAGTTTGGGCAGGAAGATGGCGTTGGTGTGGCACTCCGAGTTGTAGAAGTCTTCGCTGTCGCAGGTCAGTCCTCCGAGGAATACGCGCTGGTATTCCTTGTCCCAGTTGTTCACCGCCAGCATGATGTAGCGTTGGTTGATGCCCCACGTGTCGGGCAATGTGGTCATGAACGAAGAGTCGATCATGTACCAGTTTTCGCGGTCGTTCTGTTGTTTCTGGTTGACGATCGAGTAGAGCGCCGCGCCGCTTTCGCCCACCGTGAACGAGCCGAATTCCGTGAATATGTTGGGTTCTTCCACTCCGCTGCGCTGGCAGATGCTCTTGATCTGGGCTATGATTTCTTCGGTCAGGTATTCGTAGTCGTAGGTGAAGTCGAGCGAGTTCTTGACCGGGAATCCGCCGCCGATGTTCAGGCTGTCCAGTTCGGGGCAGATGGCCTTCAGTTCGCAGTAGACGTTCATGCACTTCGACAGCTCGTTCCAGTAGTAGGCCGTGTCCTTGATGCCCGTGTTGATGAAGAAGTGCAGCATCTTGAGTTGGAACTTCTTGCTGTTCTTGATCTTGGCTTTGTAGAAGTCCACGATGTCGTTGTAGCGGATGCCCAGCCGCGAGGTGTAGAAGTCGAACTTGGGTTCTTCCTCGCAGGCGATACGGATGCCCACCTTGCATTTCTTCGTAAAGGCATCTTCGAACAGGTCGATCTCTTCTTTGTTGTCGATCACCGGAATCGTGTTTTCGAAGCCGTCGTTGACCAGTTGGGCGATGTTCTCCACATATTGCGGGCGTTTGAAGCCGTTGCATACGATATAGCGGTCCTTGTCGAGGATGCCGCTGTCGTAGAGCGCGTTGATGATGTGGATGTCGTAGGCCGACGACGTCTCCAGATGGATGTCGTTCTTCATGGCTTCTTCCAGCACGAACGAGAAGTGGCTCGATTTGGTGCAGTAGCAGTAGTTGTAGGAGCCTTTGTAGTCGACCTTGGCCATCGCTACGTTGAACATGCGCTTGGCCCGGTTGATCTGCTGGGAGATCTTCGGCAGGTAGGTGATCTTGAGCGGCGTGCCGTATTGTTTGATCAGTTCCATGAGCGGAATGTCATGGAAATTGAGTTCGTTGTCTTCGACGGAGAACTCGTCTTGCGGGAAGTCGAACGATTGTTCGATCAGATCGATGTACTTGTCTTTCATGGTCGGTCGGCGGCCGGTGCTTCGATCCGGCTTCGCTACATTGCAAATTTCGGGACAAAGTAGCTCGATCGGATTCTTCCGGTTTTCGGGATGCAAAGTAGGCGATTATTTTTCGTTCCGCCAACGAAACGGGGCGTTATTTTGAAAAAGCGCCGCGGATTTTGTTTTTTTCTGCGAAAAACGGTATTTTTGAAGCCTGAAACCATCGACAAATGTTGATTCCAGTCATCGCACAATATCTCAGGTCGCACCGGCGGCTCATCATCCCTCAGATGGGGGCTTTCATCGTCAAGGAGCCGGGCCGCAGCGTCCTCTTTTCGGAGTTGCTCAAGCGCGACGACGGCGTGCTGCGGTCGTTGCTCGTCGCCGGGGGCGTCAGCGAGCTCGAGGCCGGGGGCGAGATCGACCGTTTCGTCTTCGAGGTGCGTCTCGCCGTCCAGCAGGGGCGCGAGTTCCCGCTCGCCGGGCTGGGCGTGTTGAAGCCCGGGCCCAACGAGACCATCGCTTTCGCTTATGCGCCGCAGACGGCCGGCCCGGCGGTCGAAGCGCAGGCCATGCCGGCCGCAGCCCATGCTGCCGGCTCCGCAGGCCATGCCGACCCGTCCAATCCGAATGGTCCGAGCGCTCCGGCAAGTGCCATCGGTTCGACCGATTCGGCAACCTCGCAAGCCCCGGCAACTCCTGCGGCTTCGGCTGTCCCTGCGACATCTGCAACATTTGCGGCTCCGGCAAATCCCGCCGAACCGGCAATGCGACCGACCGCAACCGAGTGGACCGCAGCCGAGCAGACCGTCATCGACCTGACCGCCGCCGAACAGCCCACAGGCGCATCAGCCGCAACCGAGCGGACCGCATCCACGCCGCTTCCCGCCGACCGAACTGCGGCGTCTGCCGATCCGGCAGGTTCGGCCCCATCCGAAAGCCGTGCCGCTGCGGATCCTTCTCCGGCCCGGAAGTTCTCGGCATCCGTAGGCAATCTCTATGGCAATTCCGCCCATGCGGCAGCCCGCGAGACCGACGCAGCCCGCCCGGCCGCTGCTTCGGCACGCACCGCCCGGCAGAACTCCGGCAAGGGCGGTTCCGAAAAAAAGGATTTCGGTTCGCTCTTCGCCGAGCAGCCCGCCCGGCCGCAGTTTTCGCTGCCGCGCCCCCGGCGGTCGAAGCGCGACGATTCGCTCTCCGATTCCTACTACGGGCGGCTGCCCCGGCGTCCGGCCATCGAGCAGACCGTGCGGGTGAAGAAGCGTTCCGACCATTTCATCTGGATCGCGCTGATCGCCGCATTGATCGCCTTGGGCGCCATTGCTTTCGGCCAGTGGTGCGACAAGTTCGGCCGCGAGGGCGACGAAGTGATTCTGGAGCATATCGACGCCGCGGAGGGAGCTTACTTGCCGCCCTCGTTCTAACCCCTTACCGCCCATGACAGAAATCTCGTCAGTCAAGCAACGTTTCGGCATCATCGGCACCTCTCCGCTTCTGGACCGGGCGCTCGATGTCGCCATACGCGTGGCGCCCACCGACCTCACGGTGCTGGTCACCGGTGAGAGCGGCGTGGGCAAGGAGTTTTTCCCGCAGATCATCCACGCCTTTTCGGCCCGCAAGCACAGCAAGTATATCGCCGTCAATTGCGCCGCCATTCCCGAGGGGACCATCGATTCGGAGTTGTTCGGCCACGAGAAAGGAGCCTTCACCGGGGCTTTCGAGGCCCGCAAGGGCTATTTCGAGGAGGCCGACGGCGGTACGATCTTTCTCGACGAGGTGGCCGAGCTGCCCCATTCCACGCAGGCACGCCTGCTGCGCGTCTTGCAGACGGGCGAATACCTGCGTGTGGGTTCGTCCAAGGTGCAGAAGACCAACGTGCGCGTGGTCGCCGCTACCAACGTCGATCTCCAGCAGGCGATCATCTCGGGGCGTTTCCGCGAAGACCTCTATTATCGGCTCGGCACGGTGCCCATTGCGGTTCCGGCCCTGCGCGAACGGCCCGAGGACATCCCGCTGCTGTTCCGCAAGTTCGCGTCGGACGTAGCCGTGCAATACCGGATGCCCGCCGTCACGCTCGACGACGGAGCCCGGCAGCTGCTGATGAACTACTATTGGCGGGGCAACATCCGCCAGCTCAAGAATGTGGCCGAGCAGATTTCGGCCATCGAGCAGACCCGCGTGGTCTCGGCCGCGATGCTGAGCCGCTATCTGCCCGAACAACCGGCCGGAGCCCCCGTGGCGGCCGGAGGCATGCGGGCCGACGATTCGGTGTTCGCCGAGCGCGAGTTGCTCTACAAAGTGCTTTTCGACATGCGGGCCGACATCAACGACCTCAAACGCATGGTCGGCGAACTGATGCAGGGCCCCGGGCTGCACCGCACCGACCCGGCCCCCGACATCAAGGCGCTCCTGCCGTCGGTGGCTCGGAGCGCTTCGTACGATGCGGCGCCCGGCGAACCCTACGCCCCGGCTCCGGTTTACGCCGAAAGCGAAGATGTGACGGACCTGCCGCCGCACGAGATGACCAAGGCCGACATGCAGCGCGAACAGATCGTCCGGGCACTGCGCCGCAACAACGGACGCCGCCGCGACGCCGCCCGCGAGCTCTTCATGTCGGAGCGGACCCTCTACCGCAAGATCAAGGAGCTGGGAATCGAAGAAAATTAGCCAATCCACCCTTTTTGCAATTTAGCTTTGAAACGACTTAGAATCCTCATTCCGCTCGGACTGCTGCTGCTTTCGGCGTGCGGCGTATCGATCAAATATTCGTTGTCGGGAGCCTCGATTCCGGCCGATGCCAAGACCTTTTCGGTGGCCTACTTCCCCAACAACGCCACGATGGTCTCGCCGATCCTCAGCTCGACGATGACCGACGCGCTGGTCGACATCTTCACACGCCGCACGCGGCTCGTGCAGGTCGACGAAGGGGGCGACTTCGCCTTCGAGGGCGAGATCGTCAACTACACTTCGACGACGGCTTCGGTGTCGAGCGACGACTATGCCCTGCTCAACCGCCTGACTATCACCGTGAAAGTGCGTTTCACCAACGTGCTCGACGAGTCGGCGTCGTGGAACAAGACCTTCACGGCCTACGAAGACTACGATTCGACGCTGCTGCTGACCGAAGTCGAGAGCAACCTCATCCCGCAGATCGTCGACAAACTGGTGACCGACATCTTCATGGCTTCGGCCTCCAACTGGTAAACACCCCGAAAATCGACACGATGGACCTACTGAGATCTTGTTTGGCCGCAGGAGCCGGCCACACCCATTCGCCCGAGGAGCTCGACGCGCTGGTCGCCGAATACGGCTGGTGCTCGCCGGTGCGGATCCTGCGCGAACTGCACACCGGCACACCCGATCCGATGTTGAGCATCGTGGCCCCGTGGCGGGCCCAGAGTTCGCTGCGCCAACAGCCGGTGGACGCCGGCGCTTTCGCGGCGGAGCCCGCATCGGACCCGATCGACCGTTTCTTGCAGGAAACCGACCTGCGCATTGTGGCCGAGGAGGGCGAACCCGAGACCGAAGTGCGCACGGCCCCCTGCCTGAGCGATGCCGAGGAGGTGGTCTCGGAAGAACTGGCGCAGATTTATCTCGCACAGGGTCTGACGGATCGGGCTGCGGCGATTTATCGCAAATTAAGTTTGCTAAATCCCGAAAAAAGTGTTTACTTTGCCGAACTTATCGCTCAAGCGGAAAACAATAATTAAAATTCTACGGATATGTTATCTATGATTTGCATCGTTCTGACCCTGCTGGCAAGCATCCTTGTCATTCTCGCCGTGCTGGTTCAGAATCCCAAGAGCGGCATGGCCGCCAATTTCGGTGCCTCGAACCAAGTGATGGGCGTGCGCGAGACGACCAACTTTCTGGAGAAATTCACGTGGACGATGGCTGCCGCCATTGCGGTGCTGAGCCTTGTGGCTACGGTCGCCATGGGCGGCGGTGCCGTGTACGAGGGCAGCACCGAGATTTCGGAGGATGCCAAGGCGTTGCAGGAGCAGGTTTTCGAGGGCCAGCTGCCCGCCATGCCGCAGGCCGAGATTCCCGCCGAGGAAGTTCCCGCCGACGCTGAGTAGCATAATCATCTTCTGCAAATAAACAAAGCCGTGGTTTCCGCCACGGCTTTTTGTTTGTTGTTGTTTTGTCGGAGCCGATATTCATTGTTTCGTCGCTCCGCCCGGCTCGCGCGGGGAGAATTTTTCGTTCGCAATGACGGGAATATAAAGACGAGAGACTCTTCGGAAAGCAACAACGCTTATTCAGATTGCCACGGGCCTGCCGGCCCTCGCAATGACAAGGGGGGGGCTTCGACACTACAGCGCTCGCAATGACGGGAGAGATGCTGGGCGCCTTGCAAGGACGACGGAGGGGCCGGGACCCGCGGAACGACGAAACAAAAAACCGGGAGACAGCCCCGAACGAACAAATAAACAAACAACGACCAAATAAACAACAAGCGAACGAACTGAAAAACACAGGCAGAAACCCCGAACAGGGAAAATCCAGAAAAAAACGAAAGGGGAAACAGGCTAAAACGATTTAGCTGCTTTGTTAAATCGTTTTAAAGAACAACAGGCGGCAAGAATGCGACGGTATTGTCCGATTGTTGGATATTTCGGTGGAAATGTATGAAAAGACCGAAAACCGGCAAAAACAGAAAACTTTTTTTGTTTTGCGAGTTTTCGGGTTTATATTTGCAGCCGGAAAGATCGGAGTGCGACCACAAACGACCGGCCGCGGCGGGTGAACGGGAACCGAAACGGAACCGAGAAAACGGGGAAAATCCCGGAAAACGAACGGCTCGCAACCAAGATCTACCGAAGACGAAATGACGCAAGAAGAAAAAGAACGGATCGAAGAACAATCGATGCGGATGTTTGTGACCCAAGGCATCAAAGCAGTCCGCATGGACGACATCGCCCAACAACTGAGCATGTCGAAACGCACGCTGTACGAACTGTTCGGCGACAAGGAAGAACTGCTGTACCGGGCGATGGTCCGCTATTTCGAACGGAACCGCAAACGCTGGGAAGAACTGGGCCAAGAAACGCCCAACGTACTGGAACGCCTGTTTCTGGTGCTGAACGACGTGATGGAATCCTCGGAGACGACGCGCCGCCTGCTGGAAAACCTGCAAAAATTCTACCCCGCGATCTACCGGAAACTGATGGTCGAAGGCTCGGCCCGGAACCGGCAGGGATTCCGCGAGATGCTGGAACAAGGGATAAGCGAAGGCCTGTTCATCGACAATATCGACATGGAACTGGCCATCACGGTACTCTACTACACAGCCTCGGCGATCACCACGCGCCGGGACATGATTCTGCCGGAAGGGATGACGGAACGCCACGCCTTCACGCAGATCGTGAGCACGTTCTTCCGCGGAATATCGACGGCGAAGGGGCTGGAGATCATCGACGACTTTCTGAAGAAACACTGCCCGGAACAACGCAAACAACGAAAAACGACGCGATAAAAGATGAAAAAAACGATTCTGACACTCAGCCTTGCGGCGACGGGGCTGCTGAACGCCGAAGCGCAGCTGAAGCTGACGCTCGCCCAAGCGGTGGACCTTGCGCTGAGCGAGAACCCCACCATCGAAGTGGCCGAACTGGAAGTCGAACGCTACGACTATGTGAAACGCCAGTCGTGGGGCAACCTGCTGCCGCAACTCTCGGCGTCGGGGAGCTACCAACGCTCGATCGTCAAATCGGAGATGCGAGGCGGAATCTCGTTCGGCGCGGACAACACCTTCGCCCTGCAAGGCGACCTGACGCTGCCGCTCTTCGCCCCGCAGATATACCGGACGATGAAACTCAACGACACGCAGATGGCGGCGGCGGTGGAAGCGGCCCGCAACTCGCGCATCACGCTGGCGGCCGAAGTGAAGAAAGCCTTCTACAACATCCTGCTGGCGGAACAATCGCTGGAAGTACTGCGCGAATCGCAAGCGACGGTGCAACGGACCGTAGACGACACGAAACTGCAATACGACCACGGGCTGGCCTCGGAATACGACCTGCTGACGGCGCAAGTGCAACTGAGCAATCTGCAACCGACGATCATCCAGACCGAGACCTCGATCCGGCTGGCCAAACGCCTGCTGAAGATGTATCTGTCGATACCGGAAGAAGTGGAGATCGAAGCGGAAGGCGAACTGGACGCCATGCGCGACCAAGTACTGGCGGGAACCGACGGCCTGACGGCCGACATCACGGAAAACTCCGACCTGCGGACGCTGGAACTGCAACAACGGCTGCTCGAACGCCAACTCAAGGTAGCCAATGCGAGCCGCCTGCCGAGCTTGGGAGCCTTCGGCTCGGTGACCTACACGGGAAACGACATGGAACCCTTCATGGGCATGGGCGCGACCGACGGCTCGAAATTCTTCTGGACCCACCCCATCACGGTAGGCGTACAACTGTCGGTACCGATCTTTGCGGGACTGACGAAGATGAACAAATCGCGCGAAATCAAGAACCAGATAAAGCAGCTGGCGCTGCAACGCGACTATGCCGAACGCCAGATCAACGTACAGATGCAATCGGCGCTGAACGACCTGCTGACGGCCCGCGAAAAGATGTTCGCCCAAGAACAGACCGTAGCGCAAGCCCGCAAGGCCAACGCGATATCGGACACGCGCTACCGGGCGGGAGCGGGCACGATACTGGAGCTGAACAGCGCCCAACTGGCGCAGACGCAAGCCCAACTGAACTACTCGCAAGCGATATACGACTATCTGTCGGCCAAAGCGGAATACGACCGGATAGCGGGACGGGAACGGTGAAACGGAACTGAAAAACCGCCGACTTACCGACGCGGTCCGCAACCGAAGAACCCGCGAAGCGGAACGACGAACGAAAACAAACGATAAAACGAACGATATGAGAAAACTGATGTTCATGATGCTGGCCGCGACGGCACTGACGGCCTGCACGCACAAGAACACCGCCGTGACGGCCCAAGACGAAGGGGTGCTGACGAAGACGGCGACGGCCGAAGCGGCCGAAGTGAGGCTGACGGAAGAATTCACCTCGGAAATCGAACCCTACAAGGAAAACGACATAACCCCGGCGGCGCAAGGCGTACACATAGACCGCATACTGGTGGATGTGGGCGACAAAGTACAGAAAGGACAACTGCTGGTGACGCTGGACCCGACCCAATACACGCAGGCGCGCGTACAACTCAAGACCGTCGAGGACGACTACAACCGCCTGCTGCCGGTCTATGAAGCGGGCGGAATCTCGGCCCAGCAAATCCAGCAGGCCAAGGCCCAGCTGGACGTACAACGCGAAGCGGTGGCCAACCTGAAGAAGAACATCGAAGTACGCTCGCCGATAACGGGCGTGGTGACGGCCCGCAACTACGAATCGGGCGACCTCTTCGCGGCGCAGCCGATTCTGCATGTGATGCAGATCGACCCGCTGAAAGTGATCGTGAACATCTCGGAACAGTACTACCCCAACGTGAAAGTCGGGATGCCGGTGGAACTGCTGGTCGACATATTCCCGGAGAAAAAATTCACGGGCACGGTGTCGCTGATCTACCCTGCGCTCGACCCTGCGACCCGCACGTTCAAAGTAGAAGTGCGCGTACCCAACGCCGACCGGACCCTGCGCCCGGGGATGTTCGCGCGGACGATCTTCGACTTGGGCGAAAAACCGGGCGTGATGGTGCCCGACGTAGCGATACAAAAACAAGTAGGCACGGCCGAACGCTACCTCTATGTAATCAAAGCCGACTCGACGGCCGAACGCCGGGCGGTGAAGCCGGGCCGTCAGGTAGGCAGCCGCATCGACATACTGTCGGGCGTGGAAGCGGGCGAAGAAGTGGCCGTGACGGCGCTCTCGAAACTCTACGACGGAGCCAAGGTAACCGTAAAACAAGACTAAAAAACAACGCCCCGCCATGAAAATCTACGAAAGCGCGGTACGCAAACCGATCTCCACGGTGCTGCTGTTCGTAGGCGTGATAGTCTTCGGACTATTCTCGCTGATGAACCTTGCCGTGGACCAATACCCGGAGATCGAAATCCCCCAGATATCGGTCATCACGATGTATCCGGGAGCCAACGCGGCCGACATCGAAACCAACATCACCCGTGTGCTGGAAGACAACCTCAACACGGTGAACAACCTGAAGAAACTGACCTCGAAATCGCAAGACAACGTTTCGATGATCACCGTGGAATTCGAATACGGCTCCGACCTGAACGAAGGGGCCAACGAAATCCGCGACGTGGTATCGCGCGTACAATCGGAACTGCCCGACGAGGTGGACTACCCCACGATCTTCAAGTTCTCGACGTCGATGATACCGGTGATGATGCTTGCGGTGACGGCCGAAGAGAGCTACCCGGCGCTGAACAAGATACTGGACGACAAACTGGTGAACGTCCTGAACCGGGTGGACGGCGTAGGCGCCGTGTCGGTGGTGGGAGCCCCCGAACGCGAAATACAGATCAACGTAGACCCGGCGAAGCTGGATGCCTACGGACTGTCGGTCGAACAACTGGGCCAACTGATAGCGGCGGAGAACGTGAACATCCCGAGCGGCACGATCGACATAGGCAACAACACCTTCAATATCAAGGCCGACGGCGAATTCAAACTCTCGGACGAACTGCGCAAGGTGGTGGTCTCGAACCTCGGCGGGCGGACGGTCATGCTGACCGACGTGGCCGAAATCCGCGACACGCTGGAAAAAGCGACGATGGACGAACGCATGAACGGCAAACGCGGCGTACGTGTGATCTTCCAAAAACAATCGGGCTCGAACACGGTGAACATAGTCCACGAAATCCAAAAACGCCTGCCCGACATCCAACGCTCGCTGCCCAAGGACGTGAAGATGGAACTGATCTACGAAGCCTCGCAGGAAATCACGGACGCCATCGGGTCGCTCTCGGAGACGATCATGTATGCCTTCATCTTCGTGGTGCTGGTGGTGATGATCTTCTTGGGCCGCTGGCGCGCGACGCTGATCATCTGCATGACCATACCGGTGTCGCTGATCTGCTCGTTCATCTACCTGTTCGCGACGGGCTCGACGCTCAACATCATCTCGCTCTCGTCGCTCTCGATAGCCATCGGCATGGTGGTGGACGACGCCATTGTGGTGCTTGAGAACATCACGACCCACATCGAACGCGGCTCGAACCCCAAAGAAGCGGCAATCTATGCGACGAACGAAGTATGGCTGTCGGTCATAGCGACGACGCTGGTGGTGGTGGCGGTGTTCCTGCCGCTGACGATGGTGCCGGGCATGGCGGGCATCCTGTTCCGCGAACTGGGCTGGATCGTGACGATCGTAGTATGCGTCTCGACCACGGCGGCCATCACGCTGACGCCGATGATGTCGGCCTACCTGCTCAAACTCGAAGGCGGCGTCCACGACTACAAGGGTCTGGGTATCGTCTACAAACCGATCGACCGGGCGCTGGAGTGGCTGGACAACGCCTATGCCCGGGCGCTGGACTGGGTAGTGCACCACCGGCGCATCACGTTCGGCTGCATGATGCTGCTGTTCATGGTGTCGCTGGGGCTGGTGACGCAGGTGCCGACCGAATTCTTCCCGCCCTCGGACAACAGCCGCATATCGGCGACGATCAAACTGGAACAGAACCTCTCGATGGAATACACGGCCCGGGTGGCGCGCCAGATCGACAGCATCATCTACGAAAAGTATCCGGAAATCGTGATCGTATCGGCCTCGGCGGGCGCCAACTCGTCGGACAACGCCTTTGCGGCGATGCAGACCACGGGCTCGCACATCATCAACTACAACCTGCGCCTGACCGACACCGACCAGCGCGACCGCACGATCTACACCATCTCGGACCAGCTGCGCAAGGACCTCGACGGGATACCCGAAGTGCGCCAGTACACCATCACCCCGGGCGGCATGAGCGGCGGCATGGGCGGCTCGGCGACGGCCGACATCAAGGTATTCGGCTATGACATGGACCGCACCAACGCCATAGCCAACGACCTGAAGGAGAAACTGGCGGCGCTCGACGGCACGCGCGACGTGCAGCTCTCGCGCGACGACCTGCGCCCGGAATACAACGTAGTATTCGACCGCGACCGGCTGGCCTACTACGGCATGAACAGCGCGACGGCGGCCATGGCCGTACGCAACCGGATCGACGGACTGACGGCCTCGAAATACCGCGAAGACGGCGACGAATACGACATCGTCGTACGCTATGCGGAACCCTACCGCACGCGAGTGGAAGATGTGGAGAACATCACGCTCTACAACCTGCAAGGCCGCCCTGTGAAACTCAAGGAAGTAGGCCGTGTGCAGGAAGAATACGCCGCGCCGGAAATCCAGCGCGAGAACCGCCAACGCGTAATCACGGTGCAATCGACCCTCGGAGCAGGCGTGGCGCTGGGCGACGTGGTGGCCCAGATCGAAGAACTGATAGCGGACTACCCGCTGCCGGACGGAGTGGATCTGGAAATCGGCGGCACGGTGGAAGATCAGGGCGACGCGTTCCGCGACCTGCTGACGCTCTTCGCACTGATCGTGGTGCTGGTCTACATCGTGATGGCCACGCAATTCGAATCGCTGAAATTCCCGTTCATCATCATGTTCACCATCCCGTTCGCCTTCACGGGCGTATTCCTTGCGCTGTGGATGACCTCGACGCCGCTGTCGCTGATAGCCCTGATCGGAGCCATCATGCTGGTGGGCATCGTGACGAAAAACGGTATTGTGATGGTCGACTACATGAACCTGCTGATCGAACGCGGCTCGGGCGTATTCGACGCGGTGATCGCGGGCGGCAAGAGCCGTCTGCGCCCGGTGCTGATGACCTCGTTCACGACGGTGCTGGGCATGCTGCCGCTGGCCATAGGCACGGGAGCGGGCTCGGAGACGTGGCAGCCGATGGGCATAGCGGTCATCGGCGGCCTGACCTTCTCGACGATCCTGACGCTCTTCATCGTACCGGTGCTCTACTCGATCATGGTGAACCGGGCCCAACGCAAAGAACGCGAAAAACAAGCCCGGCTGGCCACCGAACAACAAGCGGCGGCAAACTAAAAACGACGACAACATGAAAGCAGTATTTCTGTCATACAACCAAGCGCTCACCGACCGGGTGAACCGCATACTGGACGAACAAGGCATCCGCGGATTCACGCGCTGGGCCCTGACCGAGGGCCGCGGTTCGGCGGACGGAGAACCCCACTACGGCACCCACGCGTGGCCCTCGATGAACGCCTCGATCTTGGCCATCGTAGAGGATTCGCAGGTGGAACCTCTGATCGATGCGTTCCGGGCGATGGACGCCGCAACGAAGATGCAAGGCTCCCGAGCCTTTGTCTGGAACATCGAAGGCGGGTTCTGAGGAGCAAAGAATCCGGACCGACATTCCGAAGAGGGGCACAGGCCCGAGGAAGAATCCGGTGTTCCAAGTCCGCCCACTAACAGATTATGACGAATGCAAAGCGCGCAGCCTTGAGGGCTGCGCGCTTTTGTATGTCCGCAGGGAACGGCTACCACCCGCCGCCGAGGGCCTTGTAGAGCTGCACCAAAGCGAGGTTCTCGTCGCGCACGGCGTTGCTCAACCCGATCTGCGCATCGAAGTAACGCCGCTGCGCGTCGAGGACGTCGATATAATTGATACTGCCGGTGCGATACTGCAACCGGGCCAACTCGACGTACTTGCGGGCGGCGTCGCGCGAATGGGTCTTCAAGACCGTAGTCTGCCGAACGCTGCGATAAGACGAGACGGCGTCGTCGGCCTCCTTGAAGACCTCCAACACCTTCTGCTCGTAGCCGAACCGGCTTTGGTCGTAAGCGGCCAAAGCAGCCTTGTAACGAGCCTTCTTACGCCCGAAAGCGAACACGGGCGCGGCGAGCTGCCCGGCGACGTAGGAAAACGGCGAACGGAAAAAACCTTTCAAAGCGTCGTTCTCCAAACCGCCCTGCAACTGGAAAGTGATCCGCGGAAACCTATCGGCATAGGCCATGCCGACATCCCCCATGGCGGAGCGGAGCCGCTGCTCGGCCGCCCGCACGTCGGGACGCCGCTGCAACAACTGCGACGGAAGCCCCACAGGCACCGAATCGGGCACGGCGCCCTCCATGTCGACGGCCGAGCGCGGGATGGTCCGGCCGGGATAATCCCCCATCAAAAGCGACAAAGCGTTCTCGGTGATGCCGATGCGGTTCTCCAAATCGGGGATGAGCGCCGCGGTGGAAGCGTACTCGACCTGCGCCTGCCGGTAGACGATCTCGGAAGTCAAACCGCCCTCGAAGCGCAGCTTGGCGACGGCGACCCCCTCGCGGCGGGTAGCCAACGTCCGACGGACGATGGCCAGCTCGCTGTCCAAAGCGACCAACCGGAAGTAAGCGGCAGCGGCCTCGGCGATCAAGGTCATGCGCATAGCCCGCTCGTCCTCGACGGAAGCGAGCCACTCGGCCTCGCCCTTGCGCTTGGCCCAACGCAGGCTGCCCCACAGATCGAGCTCCCATCCGAGGGTGGCCTTGAGCCCGAGTTCGGGGTCGCGTTTGGAGCTCTCGCCGTAATAATCGTTGGTCTCAAAATCGGCCAAGGCATTGATCCCCACCGACGGCAGGCGCTCGGCCTTGCGGATGCGGTAGAGCTGGCGCATCTGCTCGACGCGTGCGGCGGCAGCGCGGATGTTGCGGTTGCGGTCGAGCGTACGGCGGATGATGCCGCAAAGCGTCGTATCGCCGTAGAACCGCCACCACTCCACGTCGGCGAGCGTCAAGGAATCGACGGCGCCCGGGACGACGGCCGCGGGCAAATCGAGCTCGGGAGCCTTGCAATGCCGCACGGCCGAACAAGAAACCGCGGCCAAGGCGGCGACGAAAACCCAAGAAGAGAGAAGACGTTTCATTGTTTCAACTTATCTTTCAACCGATAGACCCACACGAAGAAGAACGGCACGAAGATGATGCCGATGCCGATGGCGGTCAACATGCCGAAGAAGACGCCCGTGCCGATCCCCTGCCTGCTGGCCGACCCGGGCCCCGACGCGAAGACCAGCGGCAGCAGACCGAGGATGAACGAAAGCGACGTCATGACGATCGGCCGGAAGCGGAGATGCACGGCGGTGAGGGCCGCCGAAACGGCGTCGCGCCCTTTCTCGACTTCTTCCTTGGCGAATTCGACGATCAGAATGGCATTTTTGGCCACAAGCCCCACCAGCATGACCAGTCCGATCTGGAAATAGATGTTGTTCTCAAGCCCGCAGACCCAGATGCCGAGGTAAGCCCCGAGCCCGGCGACGGGCAGGGAGAGGATGACGGCGACGGGCACCGACCAACTTTCGTACTGGGCGGCGAGGAACAGGAAGACGAACAACAAAGCCAAGGCGAGGACCAACCCCGTATTGCCGCTCTCGTGCTTCTCCTGATAGGAAAGGCCGCTCCACTCGACGCCGATATTCTCGGGCAGATGCTCGCGGACGATACGCTCCAAAGCACGCATGGCCTGCCCGGAACTGTAACCGGGGGCCGCCTCGCCGGTGACGGGAGCGGCGTAGAACATGTTGAAGCGCTTGACCGTACCGGCGCCGGTGGTGTAATGGGTGGTGCCGAGCGCCGTGACGGGGATCATGGCCCCGTCGGCCCCGCGGACGAAGAACAGCCGCAGGTTGTCGCGATAGGCGCGGTAGGGAGCTTCGGCCTGAATGTAGACGCGGTAGATGCGGTTGAACATGTTGAAGTCGTTGACGTAGAGCGACCCGGTGAAAGCCTTCATGGTGGAGAAGATGTCGGACATGGGAACCCCCTGCAACCGGGCCTTGTCGCGGTCGACGTCGTAGTAGAGCTGGGGAATGTCGCTCTGCATCGAAGTGGACAACCCGGCGAGCTCGGGCCGCTCGGCGGCGTAACGCATCAAGGTATCGACGGCGCGCTGCAAATCGGCGTAGGAAGCGTCGCCGCGGGCTTCGAGCACCATCTCGAAACCGCCCGACGAACCCAGACCGGGGATGATGGCGGGCGTGGAGAGGAAGACCTTCGACTCGGGATAACGCGAAAACTCGCGCCGCGCACGCGCCATGACGGCGGCGATGCCGCCCTCCGAACGCTCGTCCCACGGCCGGAGAATGACCGTCAGCTGGCTGCGCGCCTGATTGGCCCCGACGCGGGGGCTCGACCCGGTGACGTTGAGCACGTGCTCGACGTCGGGGTCGGCTTGCAGAAAAGCCATGGCCCGCTCGGTGACGGCCCGCGTACGCTCGATAGTGGCCCCCTCGGGCAATTCGAGCTCGACGGTGAAATAACCCTGATCCTCCTTGGGCATGAAACTCTTGGGCACCAAGGTATTCAGCAGCCAGATGCCGACGAGCGCCACCCCGAAGACGGCGAACATGCGCCGCGAAGAACGGATGGTCTGCCCGACGAGCCGCCCGTAGAAACGGTTGCCTGTGGCCAGCGCGTAGTTGATGGCCCGGAACACGCGGTTCTTCGGCCTGCCCTTGTCGGGCCGCAGGAACAGCGAGCACATCACGGGACTGAGGGTCAGGGCGACAATGGTAGAGATGATGACCGAAACGGCGATGGTGATGGTAAACTGCCGGTAGAGCTGGCCCGTGATGCCGGGCAGGAAACTGACGGGCACGAACACGGCGCAAAGCACGAGCGACATGGCGATGAGTGCGCCGCTGAGGTTGCTCATGGCCTTGCGGGTGGCCTCGAAAGGCGAAAGCCCCTCCTCGTGCATGATGCGGTCGACGTTCTCGACCACGACGATGGCGTCGTCGACCACGATGCCGATAGCGAGGATCAAACCCAAGAGCGTCAACAGATTGAGCGAGAAGCCGCAAGCGAGCATGACCCCGAAAGTGCCGATGAGCGAAATAGGCACGGCGACGACGGGAATCAACGTAGCCCGCCAACTCTGCAACGAGAGGTAGACGACCAGAATGACCAACAACAAAGCCTCGAACAACGACTTGTAGACGTGGTGGATCGACGAAGCGATATAAGTGGTCATGTCGAAGGGAATGGCGTAGCTGATGCCCTCGGGGAAACTGCGCCCGATCTCCTCCATGGTCTGGCGGACCCGCTCGGCGACCTCCATGGCGTTGGCCCCGGGCAACATATTGATATTGAGCACGGCGGCATTTCCGCCGTCGATGCCGCTCTCGGTCGAATACGACGACGCCTCGAGCGAAATGCGCGCGACGTCTTTCAGGCGGATGATCGACCCGTCGGGATTGGCCCGCACGACGACCTGCTCGAACTCGCCGACCGACGACAGACGCCCCTGCGCGGTGATGGGAATGGTGATGTCGACCCCCTCGATGGGCGCTTCGCCCAACACCCCGGCCGCCGACTCGCGGTTCTGGTCCTTGAGCACCGACTGCAAATCCTTGACCGTGAGCCCGAGGTCGGCCAACTTGTCGGGCTGGACCCAGATGCGCATGGCGTAGTAACGGCTGCCGACGTTGGAGACGCTGCCGACGCCGGGCACGCGCCGCAAGAGGTCGAGGACGTTGAGCGTAGCGTAGTTGGAGAGGTAGATCTCGTCGAACTTGGGGTCGGACGAGAGCAAGGCGATGGTCATGAGCTTGCTGGCGGCCTGCTTCTCGACGGTGATGCCGTTCTGGACGACCTCGGCGGGCAACCGGGACTCGGCCCTCTTGAGCCGGTTCTGGATGTCGACGGCGGCGAGGTCGGGATCGGCGGAGATGTCGAAGGTGACCGACGCGGAGAACCCGCCGGAATTGGAACTCGACGACTCCATGTAGATCATGCCGGGCGTACCGTTCAACTCCTGCTCGATGGGGGTGGCGACGGCCTGCGTGACGGTCTGCGCATCGGCTCCGGGATACGACGCGGCGATGCGCACGACGGGCGGGACGATCTGCGGATACTGGTCGACGGGCAGGAGCGCGAGCCCGATGGCCCCGACGATGACGATGACGATGGAAAGGACCGTCGAAAAGACGGGATGGTCCAAAAAGAAATTGCGCTTCATGGCCTACTCGTCCTCCTCGACGACTGAGACAACGGCGGGCTCGGCGAACACCGGCTCGACCTTCATGCCGTGGGCGAGCTTGTGGTAACCCTCGACGACCATCCGCTCGTCGGGCGCCAACCCGCGCTCGATGACGGTGTTGTTGCCGACCTCGGGGCCGGTCTCGACGAAACGCTTCTCGACGATGCTGTCGGGCCGCACGACGAAGATGTAGGCCCCGCCGTTCTCGATGACCAATGCCTTGGTAGGCACGACGACGGCGTCCTCGCGCACATCCATCAACAACTTGACGCGGGTGAACTGCCCGGGCAAGAGGACGCGGTCGGGGTTGGGCATCTCGGCCCGCACGGAGAAGGTGCCGGTCTTGGGGTCGATCTGAGGATCGGCGAAGTCGACCAGACCGCGCAACGGATAAGCCGACCCGTCGGCGAGGGTGACGGTGATGTAGGGATCCCACGTACGGGTGGAATCGCGGTGCCCGAGGTTGACGTTGCGAGCCTTGGAACGCAAATACTCGAGCGAAGTCATGCTGAAATCGATGCGCACGGTATCGCTCTTGACGACGGTGGCGAGCAACGACTGCCCGCCGGGCCCGACGAGGGCCCCGATGTCGGCGTTGCGCTCGGAGATATAACCCGAAACCGGCGACCGCACGGTGGTATACCCCAACGTGAGCTCGGCCTGCGTGAGGTCGGCCTCGCACACGACCACGTCGGCCGCGGCGCTCTCGTAGGCGGCGACGGCATTGTCGAGGTCGAGCTGGCTGGCGGCGTTCTGCTCGTAGAGGGGCCGGATGCGGCTGAGGTCGCGCTGGGCCTTGAGGGCCTGCGCCCGGGCCTTGTTGAGCTGGGCCTTGGCGCGGTTGACCCGGGCGCGGTAGAGCTGCGGATCGATGACGAAGAGGGTCTGCCCCTTGCGGATGTAGGTGCCCTCGGCGAAGAGCATGCGCTCGAGGTAACCCTCGACGCGGGCGCGGATCTCGACGAACTGCTGGGCGCGGATGCGGCCGACATACTCGCCGTAGATGTTGACGCTGCCGGTAGCGACGGGCTCGACGGCCACGACGGGCAACATTTCGGGCACGGGCCGGTGGCGCAGATAATAAACGACGGCCGCAACGGCGACGACAACGACGCACGACACCCCGGCGATCCAACGCCGCAGGCGGGGCGAAATCTGCCTGAAGGCAGCGGCGCAGCCGTGCCCCAAACGCCGGGCATATCCGGCGTAGGTCTGCAACAAGAGCTTTTCGGGCCGGACCCCGTTTTGCTGATTGATCATAAGCGAACGAATCTTTATCTTCCAGCCGGGACTGTCGGCAATGGATACAACCCCGGTAAACACAAGAACGGTGCAAAGCGCAAAGATATTGTTTTATATTTGATTTTTATGAAATTTTGGCATTGCCCCCTGCTTGCACTATCTTTGTTGCCATGAAACTGACCTTTCTGGGAACGGGAACCTCGCAGGGAGTGCCCGTAATCGGCTGCCGCTGCGAAGTCTGCCGCTCGGAAGACCCGCGCGACAAACGCCTGCGGACCTCGGCAATGGTCGAAACCGGAGACGTGCGCCTTGTCATCGACGCAGGCCCGGACTTCCGCTATCAAATGCTGCGGACCGGAGTGCGCCATATCGATGCCATCCTGCTGACCCACGAACACAAGGACCACACGGGCGGACTGGACGACGTGCGGGCGTTCAATTTCGTGGACTACCCGCCGACGATACACCGGGTAGACATCTACGCGGCCCCGAGCGCGGCGGCCGTAGTACGCAAGGATTTCGACTACGCATTCGCGCAAGACAAATATCGCGGAGTACCGGAAATCGCGCTGCACGAAATCGACCCGGCGCAACCGTTCGAAGCGAAAGGTGTGCGGATCGTCCCCATCTCCGGGCACCACTCGCCGCGCTTCGGGGTGACGGGCTACCGCATCGGGAAACTGGCCTACCTGACCGACTTCAAGACGATAGACGACGCGGAGACGGAGAAACTGCGCGGCACGGAAGTACTGGTGGTCAACGCCCTGCGATTCGCCCCGCACGATTCGCACTTCAATGTCGATGAAGCGCTGGCGCTGATCGACCGGGTCCGCCCGCGCGAAGCCTATCTGACGCACATGTCCCACGAAATCGGCCTGCATGCGGCGACCGGCCCGACGCTGCCGGAAGGCGTGCACTTGGCATACGACGAACTGCAAATAGAAATAAACGACTGACAATGAAAGACTTCACGAACAAGACCGTCGTAGTGACGGGAGCCTCGTCGGGAATCGGCGAAGCACTGGCCCGCGAATTCGCGGCGCGCGGCGCGCGGGTGGTCATGGGAGCCCGCAACATCCAGAAACTGCAACTGATAGCGGGCGAAATCCGCGCCCAAGGCGGGCAGGCGGCCTACTGCGGCACGGACGTGACCCGACCGGAAGAATGCCGCGAACTGATCGACACGGCGGTGCGCGAATTCGGCGGCGTAGACGTGCTCATATGCAACGCCGGGCTCTCGATGCGGGCGCTGTTCGACGAGGTAGACCTCGAAGTGCTCCACCGCCTGATGGACGTGAACTTCTGGGGCACGGTCAACTGCTGCAAATATGCCCTGCCCTACCTGCAAGCGTCGAAAGGCTCGGTAGTGGGCGTGTCGTCGGTGGCGGGTCTGCACGGACTGCCGGGCCGCACGGGATACTCGGCATCGAAATATGCGATGACGGGATTTCTGGAGACCCTGCGCATCGAAAACCTGAAGAAAGGGCTCCACGTGATGATCGCCTGCCCGGGATTCACCGCCTCGAACGTCCGGTTCTCGGCCCTGACGGCCGACGGGACGCAGCAGGGCGAGACGCCGCGCAACGAAGCGAAGATGATGACGGCGGCCGAAGTGGCGCGCATCATAGCCCGGGGCGTGAAACGCCGCAAACGCCTGTGCCTGATGGAAGCCGAAGGGCGCGCCACCCATTTTGTGAAGAAGTTCGCCCCGGCGTTTCTGGACCGCATGTTCTACATGGTCATGGCCCGCGAACCCGACAGCCCGCTGAAGTAATTGCAACCTCAACGGGCTGCACAACCGCAAACTTTACAAACTATCCTCGGAATCCACGTATATCGAAAAGCCGCGAACGCTCGGCCCGGTATTATTTTGCCGCTTTTTGTTCCGGCAAAAAGCGGCGGAAAAATCGACGCTCGCAGCGAGAGCAGAGACCGCTTTGCGGACTATGCCTCGCAAGGAGGAGAAAAACAAGCGCAGCGCAGTTAACCTCTCCTCACAGACGTCTTCGCCTACTACGGACGGACTAAAAGCTACTTCGGGCGCCTGACGCGGGTTTGCAAGCAAACCGGCCCCTACGTCGACGCTTTTAATCCGTCCTATGTTTAACGGCTACGACGTCGAGTGAGGAACATTTGTTTCTTAATTTATCATACCTCATTTCACCGGATAACGAAACAGCCGCTGCTTGTGCAGCGGCTGTTTGTCATAGAAAAGCCCCCCCTACTTGAAGAAGATGGAGGAGATCTCCTTATAATTATGGACCCGTTCGATAACGTCGGCAAAAAGGTCGGCGACGGTCAGTACGGTGAACTTCCGCAGATCCTTGTCGGGATTGAGCGGAATGGTATCGGTCACGATGACTTCCTGCAAGGCGCTCTCGTTGATGCGTTCGTAGGCGGGCCCCGAAAGCACCGGGTGCGTAATGGCGGCCCGGACGCTCTTGGCTCCGCGCGCCATAAGCATGTCGGCGGCCATGCAGATGGTTCCCGCCGTGTCGATCATGTCGTCGACAATAAGGATGTTGCGGCCCTCAACCTCGCCTATGGCCGTCATCTTCCCGACAACATTGGCCTTGGCGCGTTCCTTGTGCGAAATGATGATCGGCGTGCCCAGCAGTTTGGCGTAGGTGTTGGCGCGCTTGGCTCCGCCCATGTCGGGTGCGGCAATCGAGAGGTCCTCGATATTGAGGCTGCGGACATAGGGTACGAAGATGCCGCTCGCGTAGAGTGCGTCGACCGGTACGTCGAAGAAACCCTGAATCTGGTCGGCGTGCAGGTCCATGGTCATGATGCGGTCGGCACCGGCGGCCATCAGCATGTTGGCCACGAGCTTGGCCCCTATCGGCACGCGCGGACGGTCCTTGCGGTCCTGCCGGGCCCACCCGAAGTAGGGCATCACGGCGACCACCTGATGGGCCGAGGCGCGTTTGGCGGCGTCGACCATCATCAGCAATTCCATCAGATTGTCCGAGGGCGGAAAGGTCGATTGGATGACGAAGACCGTGCACCCGCGGATCGACTCGTTGTAACACGGCTGGAATTCGCCGTCGCTGAAACGGAGCACTTCCGACTGGCCGAGCGTCGTGCCGAAGCTGGCGGCGATTTTGGCGGCCAGATATTCGGAACCGCGGCCCGCGAAAATCTTGATTTTGTGGATTGCCATAACGGATTTTGGGTTTAGTGATGCAAAGATAGCGCAAGTAAACCGAAAAACACGCCCCGGGGAGCGTGTTTTTTCAACATTCGGTCAACCGTCGAGACATTGGCCTATGAACGCAAGGATTTCGTCGCGCCCCGCGCCCCGCGCCGACGACGACACAAACATGGGCGGGAATTCCTCCCATTGTTCGGCCAGCGCTTCGCGGAAGCGCCCGACGCTGCGCCGGGCCTGCGTCTGCGAGAGCTTGTCGGCCTTGGTGAAAATGATGCCGAACGGGACGCCGTTTTCGCCCAGCATCTCGATGAACCGCAAGTCGATCTTCTGGGGCTCGAGCCGGATGTCGACGAGCACGAACAAAAAATGGAGCTTCTCGCATTGCAAGACGTAATCGGTGATCAGTTTGGAAAACTCGCCGCGCTGGGTCTTGGACGTACGGGCGTAACCGTAGCCGGGCAAATCGACCAGATACCACGCCCGGTCGATGCAGAAGTGGTTGACAAGGCGCGTCTTGCCGGGGGTGCCGGAGACCTTGGCCAACCCGGAACGGCCGGTGAGCATGTTGATGAGCGACGACTTGCCGACGTTGCTGCGGCCGATGAAGGCGATGTCGCGCAGGTCGTCTTTGGGCACCTGCGAGATGCGCTCGGACGAACATTTGAATTCGGCGTGGTTGATTTGCATGGCGGTTGGATCGGTTATGGTTGCGTGGATAGGTTCTTCATTGGGAGGAAGGTTCTTCATTGGGAAGAAGATTCTTCGTCGCTCCGCTCCTCAGAATGACAGAGAGGGGGGGGGCAGAATGACAGGGAAAACTTGGCATAGGTCTTGGCAAAGCGAACGTCTCTCTACTTGCCGACGATACGCTGGACGGCTGCGGCTGCGTCGCGGAAAAGCTGCGGCAGGTCGACCCCGAGCAGCCTGCGTTCCTCTACGACCACGCGCCCGTCGACGACGACCGTCTCGACGTCGGCGGCCTTACCGCAGTAAACCACGTTGGAGACGACGTTGTGGAGCGGCTGAAGGTGGGGCTTCTGCAAATCGATGACGATGAGGTCGGCCAAAGCACCCGGCCGGATGACGCCCAGTTCGCCCTCGCGGCCCATGGCCCGGGCGCCGTTGACGGTGGCCATGCGCAGGACTTCGTAGGCCGGAAGCGCGAGCGGATCGGCCGTCGCCGACTTCTGCAAGAATGCCGCCGTGCGCAACTCCTCGAACATGTCGAGGTCGTTGTTGGAACAAGGACCGTCGGTAGCGACCGTAACGAGCGCCCCGGCCTTGAGCATCTTCTGCACGGGAGCCACGCCGCTGGAAATCTTCATGTTGCTCTGCGGATTGTGCGACACCGTAACGCCGCGCTCGGCCAAAATGCCGATCTCCTCGTCGTCGACCCACACGCAATGGGCCCCGATGGTCCGCTCGTCGAGCCACCCCAGCGAATCGAGGTAGCGGACGGGCGTAGTGCCGTACTGGCGGCGGACGATGCCGACCTCGTCCTGCGTCTCGGCGATATGGATCATCCGGTGCAATCCGAGCTTGTCGGCCAACTCCTTGCCGCGCCGCAAATTATCGGCAGAAACGGTGTAGGGCGCGTGGGGAGCGGCGGCGATGCGGATGCGGTCGCGCCCCTCGGCGAGCCGCACGGCTTCTTCGATCTGCGGCAAGACCTCGTCGATGTTGCTATCGAAATAGTTGCACCCCAGCATGGCGCGGATGCCGAGCCGGTCGACGGTCTCGACGCAACGGTTCTCGAAATAATACATGTCGACGAACGAAGTGACGCCGCCCAACAACATCTCGGCGATGCCGAGCGTCATGCCCAACACCACGTCGTCGGCCGTCTGCCGGGCCTCGAAAGGCCATATGCGCTCGTTGAGCCACTCCATGAGCGGAATGTCGTCGGCATAGCTGCGCTGCAAAGTCATGGCGGCGTGGCAATGGGTGTCGATGAGCCCGGGCATGAGGAGCTTGCCGCGGCAATCGAACTCCCGGGCCTCGGGATGGGCAAGCCGGAACGCGACCGCAGCGGCAGGGTCGGCCGAGACGAACGAAATACGGTTGTTTACGACCCCTACGCAACCGCAGGGAATCAGTTGATCGCTGCCCGTCATGGGCAGGATAATGGCGTTGGTAAAAAGCAGCACTGACATCGATACAAGGAAAAAATGAAAGGTTAAGGGTGAAAAACAAACGTTATTCACTCTATGGAATTGCCCTGCACGGTGATGACCTCGCGGCCCGAAGCGGAATTGGAATAGATCTGCAACACCTTGCTGAAAGTGCCGGGCTCGCTTTTGAGAGGCTCGTAGGTGACGCGGATGACCCCCTCGCCGCCGGGCGGGACGGGCCGCTTGGGAAACGACGCCTTGAAACAAGAACACGAAGTGAGCACGCGCACGATGACCAACGGAGCCGAACCCTCGTTGCGGAAGACGAAATCCTGCACGAGACTGCCGCCCTTGCGCGCGACGTCGCCGAAATTATGCGAAGCGACGGGCAAGACGAGCCGGGCCTCCTTCTTCGGGGCGACCGGCCCGCCGGAAGCGGAACTCTCCTGCGCCCGAACGGCCGAAAAACCGCCGCAGACGAAAACGAGGAAGAACAAAAAACGAATCAACTTCATAACGAAAAAATCATTCCATTCTAAAGACATAGGTGATCGTACCGCCTTGCACGGCGGCGGAACTCTCGGTAAAACGGGCCTTGCGTGCGGCGGCGATGGCCGCCTCGATCAACTGCGGATCGCTGACGGTGGAACCCTTGGGCTCGAAGACGGCGCTGGTGACGTTGCCCTTGGGCCCTACGGCCACCCGCACAACGATCTTGCCGCTCTGGCTGCCGGGATAAGCGGGCCGCGGCAAATTGCCGACCAAACCGCGCCCCTGCAACCCTTTGTCGACCTGATCTAACCCCTCGTAACTGGAACCGGGGCCCTTGCCGGCGTCCTGCTGCTGCCCCTCGCGGGCGTGGGGATTGCCGGTATCGGCGGGCTCGCTGCCGCTTTTGCTCATGTTGAAGAGCGCACGCGGATTGGGCGACCGCGAAACCTGCGCGTCGCCGGAGACCTGAGCCGAACGCTCGACGTTGGCGGGCTCGTCGTGGGTCCTCGGCTCGGCGGCGGCCTGCGTAGGCCGCGGACGCTCGGGCCGGGGCTCGACGAACTCGACGAAGATCGTATGGTCGGGCCGCTGCGGGGCGGAAAAACCGAACGTCACCCAGCGGAAAGCGACGGCCAACAAGGCGGCGTAAAGCGCCAGAGCGACGATCGCCGCCCACCGGGGCACTCTGTCGGGGGAATCGGGGAACATGGCGGAGCGACTAATTGGCGGTCGTAGCGAGGATCAACCGGTAACCGTTCTTATTGACGATATTCATGACCTTGACCACCTCGTCGATGGCCACGGTCTTGTCGCAATGCAACGAAACGGTGGGCTCCTTCTGCCCGTCGAGCCGCGACTGCAATGCCTGCTCGACGCCCTGCAACCCGTCGACGCGCTCCAACTCGACATAATAATTATAAGCCGAACCCACCTGCTGGATGGAGACCGTGGTGACGGCCTTGTCCTTGAGCTGGTTGGAACTTTTGGGCAACATGAGCTTCAAGGCGTTGGGATTGATGAGCGTGGTGGCGATCAACAAAAACAACAACAAGAGGAACATGAGGTCGGTCATCGACGAAGCCGAAAACGACTTGTCGACCTTGGAACCGTGCTTGATGGCCATGGCGAACTACTTTTGGACGGGTTGGTTGAGGATATCCATGAAAGCGATGGAATTGGCCTCCATCTGGAAGACGAGCTTCTCGATGCGGGCGACGAGGTAGTTGTAGCCGAAGTAAGCGGGGATGCCGACCAAAAGACCCATGACGGTGGTGACCATGGCGACGTACATGCCGCTGGAGAGCAACCCGAGGTCGACGGTGCCCCCGGCGGCGGACATGTCCATGAAGGTCTGGACCATGCCGAGGACCGTACCGAGGAAACCGATCATGGGAGCGCCGCCGGCGATGGTGGCCAGAAACGGCAGTCCGTTCTCGAGCTTGGAAACCTCCAGATTGGCGACGTTCTCGATGGCGGTCTGGACGTCGCCCATCGGACGTCCGATGCGGCCGATGCCCTTCTCGATCATTCGGGCGATGGGGGTGTCGGTCTTGCGGCAAAGGCTGACGGCGATGGCGATCTTCCCGTCGGAAATGTAATCGCGGATGCGGTTCATGAAATTCATGTCGAGGACCGAAGCGCGCCGGATGGCCAGAAAACGCTCGACGAAGATGAAGATGGTCACGCCGCCCAAAAGCAACAACGGCCACATCAACCAACCGCCCTTGATGAACAAACTCCACAAACCCATGCGGGTCTCACCGCTGATGGCCGCCGCCTCGGCAGCCTGCAAAAAAAAGATCATAATGAACGAAAATTTATTTAAGTTTTTGTTTTGTTCTCTATATATTCTATCGGTCGAACTCCGGCTCCCCGTCGAACGGCTCCTCGTCGGACCAAAGCCCGAACTGGTCGTCGCGCCCGGCCCGGGCCGCATTTTCGGCCCTCTCGGCACGGCGTGCGGCGCGACGGGCCTGCCGCGCCTTGTTGGTGAAACGCTCCCGGACCCGACGCCGCAAGTCGCGGAAGTTGTTGAAATCCTCCTTATAATAAACTCCGATGCCGGTCTCCTGCAAACCTTGGTTCTCGTCGAAACGGTCGATGGTCTGGGTGAAGGCCTTCAACTTGAGCGCCCCGGCCCGGTCGATGAGGTAGGTGACGTAGGCCTCGCCCATGAAATTGGACATCGAACTATTGACGGCCTGCTTGTTGTCGATCAGGTAGTTGCCCTCGACCTCGACGAGCAACCGGTCGTCGATGAGACTCTTGGAGAGGCCGAAATCGACCTCGTCGCCGGTGAGCTCCGACTTGGGACGGTAGCGGATCATGAGATTGTAATCGCTCATCGACAGCCAATTGCTCAACTGGTTGGAGAGGAACTCCAGACCGGTGGCGGCCGAGACGGAAGCACCGATGTTGGAACCTGCGGCATTGTTCTCGGCGAGGAAACTGTTGAAGAGCAACAGGTAGAGGAACTGCATGTTGACCGACTCGGGCGTGGCCAACGCATTGGCGATCACCGCCTGCGTCTCGGGGTCGGACGACGGCACGTGGACCTCGAAGCCGACCGACGGGTTGGAGAGCCGATCGCCCAGATGGATGACGCACTCCACGGGCACGGAACGGTCGGTGGAGACCTTGTCCGAAGTACCCTGCAACAAAGGCTGCAACGACGCCTTGACCTTGTAGACGGCGTCGATGTCGAGCACGGCGTTCATCGGAGCGCCGGTCCACTGGATGGTGGAGCCGTTCTCGATGGTGAAACGCTTGTTGATGATATTCTGCAACGAAAGCTGGTAACTGCCCTCGCGGATGGTATAGTCGCCGTACATCTCGAAGATGTTGGAACGCGGGTCGATCTGGAGGTTGAGCGTCCCCTCGCCGCGCCCCTTGATGTCGTTGCCCGAGACGGAGATCTCGACCTCGACGTTGGGCCGCACCTCGAGTGCGAGCGCGATGTTCATGCGGCTGCCCTCGCGGGTCTTGCGGTCGCTCCGCCGCTCGAACGAGAGCTTCTTGCGCATGACCTTGTCGAGCGTATCGGCCGGAGCGGGCTTCTCGAAGACGACGAAATCGGCGTAGGAGATGTTGGCCTTGTTCGAAAGCGGCATCGAGAAGAACGAATTGTCGTCGGTGCGGGCGGCGATGTCCAATCCGACCTGCCCCTTGTCGCCGGCGATGCGGGCCACGCCGGAAGCGTAGACGCGGCCGTAAAAGAAATCGTTGTCGTCGGCCGTGGTGTTGAGCACCAGCATGGCGTCGGGCGCCACGCGCAAGTCGTAGGCGATGTTGGAGAGGTGCTGGAGATTGAGATCGACATCGAACCGCCCGCGGTTGCCCTCGGGGTCGAACACGGGCACGTTGACGGCCCGGAAGCGGTTGCCGCGCACGTCGAGCACGGCCTCGGGCACGCGGTAGTTGACCTGAGTGAAATCGACCGTGGTGGAGAGCCCCTTGACGCGGACCTGCCCCGTGAGCTCGGCATGGCGGTGCTCGCCCTGCACGACGAGCTCGGCCGAAGCCACGCCCCGGGTGGACGAGACGACCCCCGAAAGCACCGGGTCGAGCAACCCCATGTCGAGGCTGTCGACGTTCATGCGGGCGTAATAACGCATCTTGTCGGGGGCGAAATACCCGCGCACGAGCGTATCGTGCTTCTGCCGGTTGAGCACGGTCATGCGAGCCCGGCTGCGGGCGAAGTCCCAACGCGAAACCAACCTCAACGGCGGCCCGGGGATGTCGTTGACCTCCAACGAATCGAACAGGATGTCGGCTTGGAACTCACCGCCGCGCAACACCGACTTCATGGTGGCGCTGCCGTTGGTACGCCCCTCGACCAGATAACCCATGCGCTCGACGATCTGCGACAAGGGGGCGATGTCGAAGTTGCGCAGGCGGAGGGTGAGCGAATCGTCGCGGCTGCGCGAAGCGATGCCGTTGAGCAGGAGGTCCTGATCGCGGTGGGAGACGAAGAAACGGTCGATCAACACGCGCGCCGTGTCGATCTGGATGCGGTTGGCGAAGATCTGCCACCGCTTGTCGCCGCGGGTGATGTGCGAAGGCAGAATGCGCAAGTCGATCGTCCGCCCGTCGGAGCTCTCGGCAGCCTCGGCCCGCACGCTCACCAACCCCGAGAAACGCCGCAGCGAATCCTCGAACCCGGTGGAGAGCTGCATGCGGTTCTGCTTGGCCCCGCCCGTGACGGAAAAATGGGGCAAGTGGAGCGGCCCGGCGTAGAGGTCCTCGGCCGAACCGTAGACCGTGAGCGAATCGCCGCGGTTGGAAGCGTTGATGTTGAGCCGTGTGGCCAAGAGCCGCTTGCGCTCGACGAACTCCGAAACGGCCTTGAGCGACAACTGGTCGCTGGCAGGGTTGAAAAGCAACTGCAACGACGAACCGTCGGCGATCTGCAACCCCGACGACACGGCATCGGCGACGGGGTTGAAGTCGCGGATGTAGACCGACAACAACGAATAATCGTCGGCGACGGCGGTTTCGGCCGCCGCTGCCGACGGTTCGCGCCCGCCCCGGCCGAGCAGGGGCAGGTACTTCCAAGCACTCTGACGCAGATACTGGAAGACGGTGCGGTAGCTGGTTTTGGAACGGAACGTGACGTCGGCGAAGTCGGAACGCAGCTCAACGAACTTGCTGTGGGCCGAATTCTCGCCGGTGACCGTGGCGCTGCGGGTCTCGATGATCTTGTCGTTGTAACGGTAGGAAGCGTCGCTGACGCGGATGATGCCGTTCAGGTCGTCGAGCGTACGCCCGCCGGCGTTGGCCTCGATGCGGGCGGCGAGCACCGACACCGAATCGCGCGGATTGACATGCAGGGCCGCCAGATCGGCCCGCCGCAAATCGAGCGTGAAGTCGTAGCGGGGAACGGCCCCGTTGAAATCGACGGCTCCGGCGAAATCGAAGTCGAGGGCCGGATCGCGCGCCGTGACCGTGCCGTCGAACCCGCGGTTGCGCAGGCGCCCGTCGAGCCGGAACGAATCGTAGGTATAACCGTTGAACTCCAGCTTCGACACGTCGCCGACGACCATGGCGTCAGTCATGCCGCGGCCCACCGACCCGTTGATGGCGGCCGTGAGCGAAGCCTCGCCCAACAACCCCTCGCGGCCGAGCAACTGCCCCAACCGGAACTGCCGGGCCGAGAGATCGCCCTGCAAAGCACTGCGGCCGCCGCCCAAAGGCTTCAAAGCCAGATTGAGATCGGCGCCGCCCACCCCGGAAGCAAGCGCGGCCCGCAGGTCGAAAGCCGAAAGCGACCCGCTGAACCGGGCGTTCAAACCGATCGGCCCGGCCCGGCCGAGCAAATCGGTGAGGTTGCCGGGCAACTGCTGCCGGGCGATGCTGCGGGCCAGCAACTCCAGATCGTCTGCGGTGGTGGACAACCGGGGGATGTCCAACTCGAAGCGGGTCTGCCGGATGTCGGGCAACCCCTTCACCTTGGCCTTGGCGACGAGCGAAGTATGCTGCCCGACGCGCAAGCTGCGGACCTCGGCGCCGAAATCGGCCACCGTACCGGCGATGTCGGCGTTGATCTCGCTGAAAAGCGCATGCCACTCGCGCAACTTGGGCGCGAAGAAAGCCAGATCGTCGGAAGAGAGGGTCGAATGACGCAAAGCCCCGTCGATGCGGACCTCGCCGATGAAATTCTTGTAATCGGCCCACGAATTGCCGACCAACGAAACGTAGGGCAGCGAAATGTGGGACCGCGGCGTGAGAATGGTGGCGTCCTCGAACCCGAGGCACCCGTTGACCAGATAGAACCGCCCCGAGAGCCGGTCGAGGACGAACCCGCTGCGCTCGCGCGCCGAAAAAGAGGAGATGGACGCATGGATGGTCTGCCCGTCGATGGTGAAGTCGTCGACATAGGCGGTCATGTCGGAGAGGTGCATGTGGCCGAAGTCGATGCCGTAGGGGGGATTGCGGTGCTCCAAACGCTCGAGGCACAACTCCATTGCGGAAATCGATGCCTTGCGCAGGGAAAGTCCGAAGCCGCCCTTCTTGGGGCGGTCGGGGTCGGAAAGGCGGCCGACGATCTGCTTGATGTTCATCTCGCCTTCGGGCGTCTCGCGCAGGCACAACTTGGCGCCGGCAATCTCGCCGCGGCTCAGCGTCAGCCCCCCGCCGAAGATGCTCAGCCGGGTGATGTAAGCATCGAGCCGGTCGACGTAGAGAAGCGTATCGCGCTGGTAATCCTCGACGTAGAAACCCTCGATGCGGGCCTTGCCGAACCACCCGACGTCGATGCGCCGGATGGCCACCGTTGTCTCCAACTTGCGCGAAACGACCCCGGCGGCCTTGTGCACGACGAAATTCTGCACGGCGGGAAGGCCCAGCAGAAACGACACGGCGAGGGGCAGAACGACGACCGTCAGGACGATCGCCGAGAACACCTTTCCCAATATTTTTATACCTTTGTGCACGAACAGCCGTAATAATCTGCAAAATTAACTATTTATAGTTAAAAAAACGAAACTTCCGATGGATATTACCATACTCGGCATCGAATCCTCGTGCGACGACACCTCGGCCGCCGTACTGCGCAACCGCGTACTGCTGTCGAACGTCATCGCCTCGCAGGCCGTACACGTGAAATACGGCGGAGTGATCCCCGAACTGGCCTCGCGCGCCCACCAGCAGAACATCGTACCGGTGGTGGACACGGCCCTGCGCGAAGCGGGCGTGAAACTCGAAGAAGTGGACGCCATAGCTTTCACGCGCGGCCCGGGGCTGGTGGGCTCGCTGCTGGTGGGCGTCTCGTTCGCCAAGGGGCTTTCGATTGCGGGCAACATCCCGCTGGTCGAAGTCAACCACCTGCAAGGCCATATCCTGTCGCACTTCATCGACCTGCCGGACCGGGAACTGCCCCACCCCGGATTCCCGTTCCTCACGCTGCTGGTGAGCGGCGGGCATACGCAGATCGTACGGGTCGACTCGCCGCTGGAGATGGAGATCATCGGCACGACCATCGACGACGCCGCAGGCGAAGCCTTCGATAAATGTGCCAAAGTGATGGGGCTGCCCTACCCGGGCGGACCGGTGATCGACCGGCTGGCCAAAGAGGGCGACCCCGAGGCGTTCCGCTTCGCCCGGCCGCGGGTCGAGGGCTACGACTACTCGTTCTCGGGACTGAAGACCTCGTTCCTCTACACGCTGCGCGACCGCGTGGCCGAGGATCCCGACTTCATCGAACGGCACAAAGCCGACCTGTGCGCATCGCTGCAACACACAGTGGTGAGCATCCTGCTGGACAAACTCGTCAAAGCGTCGAAGCAGACAGGCATCCGCGACATAGCCATAGCGGGCGGCGTATCGGCCAACTCGGGGCTGCGCGACGGCATCGTGGCCGAGGGCAAAAAACGCGGCTGGCGGACGTTCCTGCCCGAATTCAAGTTCACGACCGACAACGCCGCCATGATCGCCATGACGGGCTACTACCGCTACCGCAACGGCGAATTCTCGACGCTCGACGTCTCGCCCGAAGCGCGGCTCGAAGAGCTGTAGCCATGCACCCGGTCGAAGCCAAGACGATTCTCTCGCCGCAAAACGGCATGAATCTCTACCGCGGGTGCACCCACGGCTGCATCTACTGCGATTCGCGCAGCGCCTGCTACGGCTTCGGCCACCCGTTCGACGACGTCGAAGTCAAGACCAACGCCGTCGAACTGCTCGAACAGGCGCTCCGGCGCCGCCGCACCCGCTGCATGCTGGGCACAGGCTCGATGACCGACCCCTACATCCCGCTCGAAGAAGAGTTCCGCTTGGTACGCCGGGCGCTGGAAGTGGCCGACCGCTACGGGTTCGGCTTCACGCTCATCACCAAGTCGGCCCGCGTGCTGCGCGACCTCGACCTGCTGCAAAGCATCCACCGCAAGGCCAAGTGCGTGGTGCAGATGACCCTCACCACCTGCGACGAAGCCCTCTGCCGCAAGATAGAACCCCATGTCAGCACCACGCGCGAACGTTTCGAAGCGCTCCGCACCCTGCGCGACGCCGGGCTCCCCACCGTGGTGTGGCTCACGCCCCTGCTGCCTTTCATCAACGACACCGAAGAGAACCTGCGCGGCATACTCGACTACTGCATCGAGGCCCGTGTGCGCGGCATCGTCTTCTTCGGCATGGGCATGACCCTGCGCGAGGGGAGCCGCGACTACTTCTACAGCCGGCTCGACCGGCTTTTCCCCGGCATGAAAGAGCGCTACATCCGTACTTTCGGCAACCGCTACGCCCTCGCGAGCCCCGACGACGAACGGCTGACGGCCCTGTTCCATGCCGAATGCGACCGCCGCGGCATCATGCACGACAACCGGCAGATTTTCGACTGGCTCCGCACCTTGGAACCGACGCCGCATCCGACGTTGTTCTGACGCTCTTCTGACGCTTTTCTGATGTCGGGCCCCGCGGCGCATACGACCACCCCGCCGGAACCACCCAAAAAAAAGCGCGGCCGCCGAAGCAGCCGCGCCGAAACCAAAAGCGGAACACCGGTACCTACCGGGACAATCCCTTGACTTTCTGCGCAAAACGGTCGTACTCGGCGCTCAGCGAAGTCATCAGTTCGCGCACCGACTGGATCTTCTCGGCCCGCCACGCATTGGCGCCGCAAAAAGCGTAGCCGTTCTGCAACTTGCCGCGGAAAGCGTTGTAGAGCGCCAACATGATGCAATAGGGACTGCGCGTCACGTCGCAGGTCTTGATGCAATCGAAGGGGCAGGCTTTCGGGCGCTTCAACCCCTCTTTCACACGCTCCAGAAACGAACTCCGCAACGCCCGGCCGGGCATGCCGACGGGACTTTCGATGATCTCGATATCCTCGCGCGAAGCGTCAATGTAGCTCTGCTTGAACGCCGGATCGGCGTCGCACTCGTCGGTGGTGACGAAACGCGTGCCCATCTGCACCCCCTCGGCCCCCAACTCCATGATGCGGTAGATGTCCTCGCCCGTGTAGATGCCGCCGCCGGCGATGACGGGAATATGGCGGTCGTGCTCGGCGCCGAACCGCGACACCTCGGCCACGATTTCGGGCACGAGCTTCTCCAACGCATAGTCGGCGCTGTCGATCTGGTCGCGCTTGTAGCCCAGATGGCCGCCCGCCTTGGGACCCTCGACCACGATGGCGTCGGGCACGTAGCGGTACTCCTCGAACCACTTGCGGCACAACAAGGCGGCAGCCCGGGCCGACGAGACGATGGGCGCCAGCTTGGTGCGGGCACCCTCCGTGAGGAACGACGGCAGGTTGAGCGGCAGCCCGGCACCCGAGAAGATGATGTCGGCACGCTCGGCGATGGCCGTGCGGACCATGTCGGCGAAGTTGGACATGGCGACCATGACGTTGACGCCGATGATGCCGCGCGTAGCTTCGCGCGCCTTGCGCAACTCCTCTTTCAGACCCCGGATCGAAGCCTCCCGATACTCGTCGGCCCGGCTGCCGTAGATGACGCCCAACCCGGCCGAAGAGATCACCCCGATGCCGCCCTCGTCGGCCACGGCCGAGGCGAGCCCCGCAAGGGATATGCCTACGCCCATACCGCCCTGCACGATGGGGAGCTGAGCGCATAAATTTCCGATTTTCAGTGTTTTCATCTGTTTTTGCTTGGAATGTTTCCGGCCAAAGATAGGTATTTTCGGACTAAAAATTCGGAATTTCAGGATATTTTTTCGTTCCCGGATCCAGCGCTCCGGAATGCGGCAGCGGGTTCCGCGACCGGCCGGCTCTTCGACGCCCCGGCTGCGGCTCAAAGAAAGCGCAGCCCCCGCATCCGGCGACGCCCCTCGTCGGCCAATTCGCGCTCGACGATCCCGGTCAGCACGTCGGCCGCATCGTGCCAACGATTGGCCCGGAACTGCCGCCGGTAGGCGGTCAGGTGGGCATGGAGTTCGGGCCACCGCAACTGCCAGCCGCGCGGAAACCGCAGCAGATGAAGCACCGTAGCGGCATTGGAGAGGATGCGCGCTTCCTTGTTGCCATGCTGGTGGAACCACTCCACCCGCACGTCGGGCGCCAACCGCTGCACGGCGCGGGCGAAACCCCGGCCGCCGTTGTTGCTCTCGACGGCGGCCTGCCGCGTACCCGACCGGACCCACATCTCGGCCACGAGCGTCTCGGTGGTCTCCATCGGCTCACGCGAATAAACGGCGTCGGTGACGTAGACCGCCCCGTCGGCATCGACCGCATACGAAATCGAACACAGATAATCGTCGCCCGTATCGGCGGTGTCGGTGTAATTGCCGCAACGGACGATTTCGCGGGGCAACTGGTCGTACTCGACGAATCCGCAGCCGTAGAGCAACCCCTCGCGGGCCGAAGGGCGCCCCTGATACATGGCCTCGAACTGCACGGGGTCGAGCCGCCGCCGGGCTGCGAGCAAAGCCGCCCCGTGCTGCGATTCCCACAAAGCCTCGCCCGGCATCCGGGGATCGACGGCCGAGGGCGGCGACGCCTTGAGCGCCTCGAAATTGAGGTGGAGCCACTCGTCGGGCCGCAACGCTGCGAGCTGCTCCCAACGCCGGAACTCGACGACCCGCTCGCGCTGCATGATGGTGCCGATGAGGTCCTCCTCGTGCCAACGGGTGAAGACGATCAACTCGCGCGAGGTGTTGTGCATGCGGGTCCGCACGACCGAAGTGTACCACTCCCAGCAATTGGCGCGGATAAGCGGCGAATTGGCCTCGAGGGCATCCTTGTAGAGGTCGTCGAGAACGAAACAATCGACCCGGTTGCCGGTGAGCGAGCCCTCGCGGCCGACCGACAGAAGTCCGCCCCGGCGGTCGATGATTTCGACCTCGTCGGCCGTGCGGATGTAATTGGGCGGCTTGTTGCCGCATTTGATCGTCGTCCCGGGAAAGAGAGCGCCGTACTCGCGCGACTCGATGATGCGCTGCACGCGGCGGTTGAACTTCGAAGCCAAGGCCCCCGAATAGGAAGCGATGGCCACGCGGCAGTCGGGGTCGAGCCCGAGGACGTAGGCCGGCAGCAAGGTGGCGGCCCCGACGCTTTTGCCGTGCTGGGGCGGCATGGTGACGATCAACCGCCGCACCTGCCCGCGGGCGAAAGCCTCCAACAACCGGTAATAAGCGAGGTGGAAGGGCTGCAACTCCAGAAAGGGGTAGACCGCCCGGGCAAAATCGACGAACGGCGAAGCGGCAGAGGGGCCGGACGGGGATTCGGACGGGGCCGGTTCTGCGGGGTATTTGTCAGGGCGGCTGGTCGGGATGGGACCGGCGGCGTGTGCGGCGGGAACGGGCTCTGCCGGGAAATCGGCCGTCGGCTGGGGATTGTGCCGGGCGGTGTGCTGAACGGCGGTGTTCGGAGCTCCGGCAACAAAAACCTCTGCGGAAGGATGTCCCGCAGAGGAAAAATCGATTTTGGAATTCATGGTACGGTTCATGGGTCGAACCCGATGCGCGGCGCCGCGGCGGGCGGGTTCGGAGTGAAGAATTCCGGCGGGCGGCGCCGCACCCGAAAGGCGGGAAAAAGCCGGAACTCAGACAAGATGAGAAGCGAACGATCGATTTTATCGCGGGTCGGAGAAGCCGCCCGACCGTTGCCGACTATTGATTTTTAACGATTTCGCGCAGGCGGGCGAACGAAAAATCGTTGAGCAGCTCACTGCCGTCGACGAAAGTATGGAACTCCCACCACACGGGCACGAAGTCGGAAACGGGCTCGGAAACGCCCTCGGGCTGCGAGAGGCGGCTGCGATAGACGATGACCGAAACCGTCAGGCGCCACGCGGCGCCCGACGTCTCGCCCTCGATCGACCCGGAATAATAACCGCGGCCCCCGACAGCTTCCGAGAGACGGGCCGCCACCTGCCTGTAAAATTCAGTTGAAACCGGATACATAACGGAAAATGAAAGGTTTTTTGAAGAGTGGATTTGCACGAAAGAATAAATTGCTTAACTTTGCAAGGCAAAGATATATTCAAAAATTGAATTTCGATACCAGAAAATACAATTTTTTATTATAATATTTTCCGATAGAACAGCCATGAACGAACGGGTAAAAATGATACGCAAGCAGCTCGGAATGACCCAAGAACAACTTGCACAGCGACTTGGCATCGGCAAAGCGGCCCTTTCGATGATCGAGACCGGCAAGACGGGTCTGTCGTCGCGCAACCGCCACATCCTTGTACAAGAATTGAACGTCAATCCGGAGTGGCTCGAATGCGGCCGCGGCGCGATGTTCAATGCCGAACCCGACCTGACGGCCTACATGCACCGCACCGACAACTCGCTGCCGATGCAGAGCGTGCCGCTCTACTCGATCGAGGGAACGGCGGGGCTGGTGCCGCTCTTCACCGACCGGGCGCAGGCCAAACCCGTCAACTTCATCCACATCCCCAACCTGCCCAAATGCGACGGGGCCATATATATAGTAGGCGATTCGATGTACCCCCTGCTCAAGAGCGGCGACATCGTGCTCTACAAACAACTCAGCGACCTCAACGACATCTTCTGGGGCGACATGTACCTGCTTTCGATCGACATCGACGGCGAGGAATACGTGACGGTGAAATACATTCAGAAATCCGACCGCGAGGGCTATGTGAAGCTGGTGAGCCAGAACCCCCACCACGCCGACAAGGAAGTGGCCGTGGGCCGCATCCGGGCGCTGGCGCTGGTCAAGGCCTCGATCCGCATGAATTCCATGCGGTAGCCCCCGGCCGCAGGCATTCGAATCTCGGAGCGCGGAACGCCTGCCGGGGAAAAGGGACAGCCGGGCCGTGCGCACCGGAACTCCGGCCGAAACCGTCGGCACGTACGGAACCCGGAGCGTCAGCATGGCCAAACGCATAATCGAGAAAAACGACTGCGAATTCGGAATTTGTAATTATTTTTTCCTATCTTTGCATAGATTGAAAATAATTGGTCTACCAATTCGATCCGCCAACCGATTGCCGAAGCCGACGGCCGGCAACCCCGAAACGCAACCGAATTACCTGCATACAGTTATGAAAACCAACTACGAAATCCGCTATGCTGCGCATCCCGAAGATGCGAAGCACTACGACACCGCGCGCCTGCGCCGCGACTTCCTGATCGAAAAGGTCTTTGCGGCCGACGAGGTGAACATGGTCTACTCGATGTACGACCGCATGATCGTGGGCGGCGCCATGCCGGTGCACGAAACGCTGGCACTCGAAGCCATCGACCCGCTCAAGGCGCCGCATTTCCTCACGCGCCGCGAAATGGGCATCTTCAACGTCGGCGGCAAGGGCCGCGTGAAGTCGGGCGACACCGTCTTCGAACTCGACTACAAGGAAGCCCTCTACCTCGGTGCGGGCGACCGCGAGGTGACTTTCGAGAGCGCAGACCCGCAGCACCCGGCCAAGTTCTACTTCAATTCGACGACAGCCCACTGCACCTACCCCGACCGCAAGGTGACGAAATCCGACGCCGTAGTGGTGCGCATGGGTTCGCTCGAAGGCTCGAACGACCGCAACATCAACAAGATGCTGGTCAACCAAGTGCTGCCCACGTGCCAGCTGCAGATGGGCATGACCGAGCTGCTGCCGGGCAGCGTGTGGAACACCATGCCTGCCCACGTGCACTCGCGCCGCATGGAAGCCTACTTCTACTTCGAGGTGCCCGAGGAACACGCCGTATGCCACCTGATGGGCGAGGTCGAGGAGACGCGCCACATCTGGATGAAGGGCGATCAGGCCGTGCTCTCGCCCGAATGGTCGATCCACAGCGCCGCAGCCACGCACAACTACACCTTCATCTGGGGCATGGGCGGCGAGAATCTCGATTACGGCGATCAGGACTTCTCGAAGATTACGGACTTGAAATAGGCAGGTACCTTTAATATTTAACTTTCAATCCCCCTTGATGGGGTTTGACTTTGCTCCTGCTCGGCAGAACTCGCTTACGGCAATCTCTGCCCTCGGCTTAATCGCAAAGTTCACCTTTAACATTTAACTTTTCACCTTATAAAAATGGTAAACTTTTCTTTGGAAGGCAAGGTCGCGCTCGTAACGGGCGCCTCCTACGGCATCGGATTCGCGCTGGCCACGGCATTCGCGCGCCAAGGCGCCAAAATCGTCTTCAACGACATCAAACAGGAACTGGTGGACAAAGGGCTGGAAGCCTATAAGGCCGAAGGCATCGAAGCCCACGGCTACGTCTGCGACGTAACGAACGAAGAACAGGTCAACGCCCTCGTGGCGCAGATCGAAAAGGAAGTCGGCACGATCGACATTCTGGTCAACAACGCCGGCATCATCAAACGCATCCCCATGCACGAGATGACGGCCGCCGAGTTCCGCCAAGTGATCGACATCGACCTCAACGGCCCGTTCATCGTATCGAAGGCCGTCATACCGTCGATGATCAAGAAAGGCCACGGCAAGATCATCAACATCTGCTCGATGATGTCCGAGCTGGGCCGCGAGACCGTATCGGCCTACGCCGCAGCCAAAGGCGGTCTGAAGATGCTCACGCGCAACATCGCTTCGGAGTACGGCGAATACAACATCCAGTGCAACGGCATCGGCCCGGGCTACATCGCCACGCCGCAGACCGCGCCCCTGCGCGAAAAGCAGCCCGACGGCTCGCGCCATCCGTTCGATGCGTTCATCGTGGCCAAGACGCCTGCCGCACGCTGGGGCACGCCCGAGGATCTGATGGGTCCGGCCGTGTTCCTCGCCTCGGACGCCTCGAACTTCGTCAACGGCCATGTGCTCTACGTCGACGGCGGTATCCTCGCCTACATCGGCAAGCAGCCGAAATAAACGGCAAGCCTTTTCTTTCGGAGGTGCTTTTCGAAGCACCTCTTTTTTATTGCCGCCCGGGCAGAGACAATGCCTGAAGAGACAAATAATTTCTGCGGACTGTGAATAATCTAACAATAAATTTCTATATTTGTGTATCCGTACGAAAAACTAACCTTCTTCACTAAAGACATGGAACAGCATTCTGTGCAGGAACTGCAAGACGTCGTGATCCGCTTTTCGGGCGACTCGGGCGACGGCATGCAGCTGACGGGCACGCTCTTCTCCGACACCTCGGCTCTGATGGGCAACGGCATCTCGACCTTCCCCGACTACCCCGCCGAAATCCGAGCCCCGCAAGGCACCGTGGCAGGCGTCTCGGGTTTTCAAGTCCACTTCGGCGACCGCCGCGAACTGAATCCCGGCGACTATTGCGACGTGCTGGTGGCCATGAACCCCGCCGCCCTGAAAGCCAACCGCAAATGGCTCAAGCCGGGCGCCACGGTCATCCTCGACGGCGATTCGCTCACCGAAGAACACATCCGCAAAGCCGGATTCGCAACGCTCGATCCGCTGGCCGAACTCAAGCTCGACGAATACAACGTCGTGGTGCCCGACATCACGTCGCTGACCCGCGAAGCGCTCAAGGAGACGGGGCTCGACAACAAATCGGTGGTCAAGTGCAAGAACATGTTCGCGCTGGGCATCTGTTTCTGGCTCTTCGACCGGCCCGAAGAACACGCGTTCAAATATATCGACGGCAAATTCGCCAAGAAGAACCCCGCCGTGGCCGAAGCCAACAAACTGGCCATCAAGGCGGGCTACAACTACGCCGCCAACACCCACCAATTCGCCAACAACTACCGCGTGGCTCCCGCCCCGCTCGAAAAAGGCACCTACCGCTCCATCAACGGCAACGTGGCCACGGCGTGGGGCCTTTGCGCCGCCGCCGAGAAAGCCGGACTGCCGCTCTTCTGCGGCTCCTACCCTATCACGCCCGCCACGGTCATTCTCGAAGAACTGGCCAAGCGCAAGGACCTCGGGGTGAAGACCGTACAGGCCGAAGACGAAATCGCAGGCATCTGCACCGCCATCGGCGCCGCTTTCGCCGGCAACTTCGCCGTAACGACCACCTCGGGCCCCGGCCTTTCGCTCAAGAGCGAGGCGCTGGGTCTGGCCGTCATGACCGAACTGCCGCTGGTGGTGGTCGACGTGCAGCGCGGCGGCCCCTCGACGGGTCTGCCGACCAAGACCGAGCAGAGCGATCTCCAGCAGGCGCTCTACGGCCGCAACGGCGAGTGTCCGGTCATCGTCGTCGCCGCATCGTCGCCGAGCGACTGCTTCCGCTTCGCATTCGAAGCCGGGCGGCTGGCCATGGAACACATGACGCCCGTGGTGCTGCTCACCGACGGATTCATCGCCAACGGCTCCGAGCCGTGGCGCATCCCGCAAATGAAAGACTTCCCCGCCATCTGCCCGCCGATCGTCGACGAGGCGCCCGAGGGCGGATTCATGCCCTACGTACGCAACGAAAAACTCGCCCGCGGCTGGGCGTTCCCCGGCAAACCCGGGTTGGAGCACCGTGTGGGCGGACTGGAAAAGGACTGCGTGAAAGGGTGCATCTCGCACGACCCGGCCAACCACCAGAAGATGGTGTCGACCCGTGCGGCCAAAGTCGCCAAAGCGGCCGACTACATCCCCCGGCAAGAGGTCTACGGCGATGCCGAGGGCGACCTGCTGGTCGTGGGCTGGGGCGGCACGCGCGGCCATCTGCAAAACGCCGTCGACGAAATGCGCCGCGAGGGCAAACGCGTCTCGCTCTGCCATTTCAACTACATCAACCCGCTGCCCCACGGTGTAGAAGAGATCTTCTCCCGGTTCCGCCGCATCGTCGTATGCGAACTGAACGAAGGACAATTCGCCGCCTACCTGCGCCAGCAGCTCCAGAAGTTCAGCTACGAACAGTTCAACAAGTGCGAAGGCCAGCCGTTCACGGTGGTCGAACTCAAACAGAAATTCGAATCCTTACTGAAGTAAAGCTATGGCAGACTACAAATATACTCCGGCCGATTTCAAAAGCGATCAGGAGGTGCGCTGGTGCCCCGGCTGCGGCGACCATGCCATTCTGAACGCCGTGCAGCGCGCCCTGCCCGAAGTGGCCGACCGCACCGACACGCCCCACAACCTCTTTACGTTCGTCTCGGGCATCGGCTGCTCATCGCGCTTCATCTACTACATGAAGACCTTCGGCTTCCACTCCGTCCACGGGCGCGCCAACGCAGTGGCCACGGGCGTCAAGGTAGCCAACCCGCGGCTGGCGGTGTGGGTGACCACCGGCGACGGCGATTCGCTGGCCATCGGCGGCAACCACTTCATCCACGCCATCCGCCGCAACGTCGACCTCAACGTGATTCTGTTCAACAACGAAATCTACGGTCTGACCAAAGGCCAGTACTCGCCCACCTCGAAGCTGGGCAAGATCACCAAGACTTCGCCCTACGGCACGGTCGAGAAGCCGTTCAACCCGGGCGAACTGGTCATCGGCGCCAAGGGCACGTTCTTCGCCCGCTCGATCGACATGGAAGCGAACCTCTCCAAGGAGTGCATGGTGGCCGCGGCGCTGCACAAGGGCATGTCGGTAGTCGAGGTGTTGCAGAACTGCGTGATATTCAACGACAAGACCCACGCCGCATTCGCCGCCGACAAAGCCACGCGCGCCGAGCATACCATTACGCTGCGCCACGGCGAGAAGATGCTTTTCGGCGCAAACAACGAAAAAGGCCTCGTCTTCGAGAACATGAAACTCAAGGTCGTGACCGTGGGACAAGACGGCTACACGCTCGACAACGTACTGACGCACGACGCCCACGAACGCGACACCACGCTGCACTCGATGCTCGCCGCCATGAAATACCCCGACTACCCCGTAGCTGTGGGGGTCATCCGCACTGTCGAAGATGACGCGGTCTACGACTTGGCGGTCGAACGGCAGGTCGAAGAAGTGAAAGCTGCATCGAAAATCCGTTGCGTCGACGACCTGCTGCGCTCCGGCGCCACATGGGAAGTGTAACGGCCGATTCCGCACACAACCAGCACCCACGCCACCGCCTGTATGGACGGTGGCGTCTTTTTGCGCAGCATCTCCGCAGCCTGCACACCGGTTTTTCGGAATATTTTCCCCTGCAACCGCAAAGTTTTCGCCGCTTCGTTTGGTTTTTCAAAAATTCGTCTTACCTTTGCACTCGCAACGGGGGATTAGCTCAGCTGGCTAGAGCGCTTGCATGGCATGCAAGAGGTCACGAGTTCGAATCTCGTATTCTCCACTTCGATCCGAGACAAATCGGAGCCAATCAAAGACAAATCCCGCAAAATCAAGGTTTTGCGGGATTTTCGTTTTCTTCTCTCGGACATCCGGAAGACACGAAAAAGCCCCGTTCGGACAAAGTCGCGTTACTAAAACCGTTACTAAAACGGCTTTGGGATTTTAGTAACGATTTACGATGCAAGTCGCTGATTTGTCGCCTATTGTCCTGACAGTGTCTGCTCATAAACCAATTATTAACCGGTTCTTTGCCGGCAGCGATTCGTTACAGAAATCGCCCGGCGGGAACAAAACGAGAGGTATTATGAGCAAAAGCACATTCACGATTCTTTTCTATGCCCGAAAGAATCAAGTAAACAGAGCTGGTAAAGCGGGCATTATGATTCGAGTCTCGGTTAATGGCGAATCCGTACAATTCAGCTCGAAGCTGGACATCGAGCCGGAGCTGTGGGATGCGACGAATCAAAAGATGCTCGGCACGACGAAAGCCGCACGCGAGTTCAACGCGCTGCTCGACGAAATACGGACGAGCCTACGCAACCACTATCGGGAAATCGAGAAATACGAAGCCTATGTAACGGCGGAAAAGGTACGTAACGCCTTTTTAGGGATAACGATTCGCCAGCAAACGCTGCTGGGAACATTCCGCAGACATAACGAAGATGTACAGAAGCTGGTAGGCATCAGCAAGAGTGCGGCCACTTATCGCAAATACGACCGCTGCTTCCGAAGAGTGGAAGAGTTCATTCAAACGAAATATCGGGTGAAAGATGTGGCACTGAAAGAAGTAACGCATTCGTTTCTTGTGAGCTTCGAACAATATCTGCGGACGGAAAAGCAATGCTGTCAAAATACAGCGGCCAAGTTTCTGCAAACGCTCCGCATGATTATCATCGAGGCGAAGAACAACGGCTGGATCTTCAACGATCCGTTCGCCAACTATCGCATCCGGTTGAAGAAAGTAGACCGCGGCTATCTGACCGAAGAAGAACTGCAACGCATTCTTCAAAAGAAGATGCCGTGCGTACGGCTGGAACAAGTGCGTGACGTATTTATCTTCGCGTGCTTTACGGGATTGGCCTATATCGACGTACGGAATCTGACCCAAGAAAATATCCGCACCTCGTTCGACGGCAAGCTGTGGATCATGACGCACAGACATAAGACGCAGACGCCGGTAAACGTGCCGCTGCTGAAAGTACCTGAAATGCTTTTGAAGAAATACGAAGGAACGCTGCCCGACGGTCGATTGCTGCCTGTACTGAGTAATCAGAAACTCAATTCGTATCTGAAAGAGATTGCCGACCGGCGTCCCCAGCACGATCGTAGCGCGGAACGGATTTACAATATTGATCCAACCTCTGTTCCACCGCTTGCGATAGTAGAAGCGCGTAGGCAGATTCACGGAATATTCGTTGGTCAGGAGACGTGTTTCCTGCTGAAAGGATTCGTTTTCGTTATTGAACACGTCGTCCATGAGGTTGTTCTTCAAAAGCCGGCTCGCCCATAATCCGGCCATCAGCAGGCAGACATACCCTGCGGTCGTCGTTGCGACATAGAGCAGCATTGTCGCCGTAAGCGGGAACGGCAAAGCCAGCAGCCACCCATTCAGAAAAAACAGCACGAAGCCCGCAGCGAGTGCCGTGCCGATTCGCAGCCATGTTATCTTCTCGTCTTTCACGCCCATCGTGCCCAAGCACGAGAGGCCGAGCAGCACGACGGCAAAGAACTTCGTGTAGAGCATGGAGTGGAACAGATGCGCTGTGCGGTCGAAATTCATCAGGATTTTATCGACCACGCCGATATTCACGCCCCACGCGAGAATCGACTCGTAACAATACCAATAGATATTCATCACGACTAACAATATACTTACGGCCCGCAGAAAATCCATGATTTTCGCCAATGCCCTCAAATCATCTTCTTGTTGCATAATTTAAAGTTTTCTGGTTTTCTTCTTTCTCTTTTTTCGCCGCTGCATCTCACGCATGAAAGCTTCCTCCTCGGCATCCGCACCCTGCATGTCGGTGGACAATAGTCCCAAACCGCCACTTGCTGCGTCGTCGTAAAGGGACGCATGCGTCGGCACGTCCGCTGTGCCCGATTGCTGCGAGAAGACAATCGGGAGCGGTATGCCGGCCGCCGGAGGTGCAAAATGTTCCTGCAAGGAGTTCGCGGAAAGCTCCTTTCCAAGCCGAGAACCATTCTGCACGCATCCCGTGTGGTGGTCGATGAACGTAGCGCCATAGATACGCCCCGTATCGGTCTCGCGCAGTACGACGTCCACACCTTTGGCTTTCAGCAGAGCGATGAACTCTGCTCGGTCTTTCGTGCGGCGCAGTGCGGCCATCGCTGTCGCTTGGGTCATACCGCCGAGCTTCCGCGCCTTGATTTGTTCCTTACTCACAGCACACCACCGCTCGAACGCCTCGTACCCGTATCGTTTACCGAAGCGGGAGGCTTTGAACGGCGTGCCGACTTTTTCGCCCTTGTCGTCGGTGGCGGAATAGACGAAGCCCCGATACTCCCTGCCGCGCACCTCGCCGCGACACTCCTCGACGGTTACATTGTATAGTGAGAGCAAGGCGCGGTATTCTCCGAGCGTCTGAAACCGGTATTTGCCCGATATGCCTTTCAGGACATTGCCGATCTGTCGTTTCACGTCGCCCGCTGTCGCATCCACCGCGTGGAGCGGTTCTATCGGCATCTGCCGCTTGCGTTCGGCGATGTGCAGCCCGTACTTGCATTCCAGACCATCGGTAATACGCTTGCTTCGACGATGCAGGAAATCTTTATTCAAACGCCGTCCGTCTTCATCGACGTTTACGGAGATGATGTGCAGATGGTGGCGACCGATGTCTTCGTGCTTGAATACCACGTAAGGTTGGTCGCCGTAACCGAGCCGTGCAAGATACTCCTCGGCGACGGCAGTCAGCTCCGTATCGGTCAAACGGTCGTCGGGGTGCGGATTGAGCGAGATATGAATAACCGTATTCCGGGTACGCACCTGCGCGGGCATGCAGCGAGAGAAATCCTCCGCCGCCCGCCGGATGTCGAGGCGTCCCGTCCCCTCGTCGAAGATTTTGTGCGTGGCGAGCAGCCGTCCCTGCCCCTCGTTGATCTTCTCGCCGTTATAGGCCAACGCGCCGTAAAGCGAGCTTCCTACGTTAATTTTGGCAACCATCGTTGCTGAAATTCGTGGGTTAAATCGAGAATCCGGCGGCTCAAGGCGACGAGTTCTACGGTCTGTTTTTCCAATTTGTAAAGCAGAGCCATCGCCTTTTTCTCCGAAAAACGGCTCTTCAGCTCCTTGACGGTCTGGTTGTAATTCACGCCGACGGCACGGAATTGTGCGTGCAGGGAGGCGAGCTTCGTGTAATAATCGACGAGTGTTTTGTCGATTTTCAACACGCGGAACTCGGCCCCGAAAACGCGGGCTTTGATAAAAACCGCTTTCGCATAGACGCCCGACTGTTCGTACATAGTGAGGAATCGGGCATATTCCTCGTCCGTAAAGCGCACCATCACGGGGTGGCTGGCCTTGTCGGATTTGGACGGACGACCGCCGACAATTTGTTTTCCTTTGTTCGTCATACTGCAGATTTAGTGGTTGCGCAACATAAACCACCGCCCCCTTATCGACCGTTGGTTCGAGATCAGGCTTCCCGACTTCGGAGGGGAAGCCCGGCCCCCTGCAAGGGCAAGGTGCATTTCGGGTTACCCGAAACCTTTTGAGTTACTCAAAGGACACCTTGCTATGTTCCGACGAACATAAAAATCCGTCTTCGGACAGATTGCGGGAGAGCCGATTTCGACCGCAGCCTGAAGCCGCGCGATGTACCCTGTCGCTTGGGCACAAAGGTAGAGGCTTACGATGCAGCGTCCCCGAAGCCGAAAACGCCAAACGCTGTCATCCCGACGCCACAAGCTATCATCCACTTTCCGAGTGATAAAAGCTGTGATTTTTCCTTGTTTATTTGCCATACGAACCAACGAATGGCCATTGGTCGCAACGAACGGATATTGAACGGAACAACTCGACGGACAACCGATCGATTCGCCCGACAGACATACGTCGCAAGGACGATCGCAACCGACCGCCCAATGTTACAACCGACCGATGTCGGGCCGTTGGGCCATTGGGCGAAACATCCGTCCGCACCTACGGCTCTGCATCGGGCCGGTGGTAAAAACGAACGTTCGCAGAAACGGATAACTCTATGTATAACTATTAAAATTTACAACGGTATGAACAAACCAACCTATGTCGCTTTCTCCACGCAAAAGGGAGGAGCCGGAAAAACGACCATCACGGTGCTGGTTGCAAGCTACCTGCACTACGTCAAGGGGTACAATGTCGCAGTAGTCGATTGCAACTTCCCGCAGTACAGCATCCACGACATGCGCAAACGCGACATGGACATGACAATGAAAGACGACCACTACAAGGCGCTGGCCTACGAGCAGTTCAAACGCCTTGCGAAGAAAGCCTATCCGGTGGTGTGCAGCAAGCCGGACGATGCTGTGGACGCGGCAGTACGCCTTGCTGAATCGGGCATCCCGCTGGATTTCGTCTTCTTCGACCTGCCGGGTACGATCAACAATCCGAGCGTCGTGAAGACCATCGCCGCAATGAACTATATCTTTTGCCCGATCGCCGCTGACCGAGTGGTCATGACGAGTTCCATGCAGTTCGCCACCGTCATCAACGAGCACATGATAAGCACCGGCAGAACCGCCGTCAAGGGGTTGCATCTGCTGTGGAACATGGTGGACGGACGCGAAAAGACGGAACTGTATGCCGCCTATGAGAAAATCTGCGCCGAATTGGCGCTGCCCATTCTGAAAACCTTTCTGCCGGACAGCAAGCGATTCCGCAAGGAGGCGGCGACGGAGCGTAAAGCGGTGTTCCGCTCGACGCTCTTTCCGGCGGAGAAGTCCCTCGTGCGGGGCAGCAACCTCGATGCGCTCGTCGATGAAATACTGAACATCATAAAACAGTAGCGACATGGCCAAGAAAACGAATATCGAAGAGATCGACGAGAACTTCATCATCAACTCGTTCCGGCAGGACGACTTGACGATTCCGCCAGCGGCACGAGCAACGGAAATCGCATCCGAAAGCGAAGATGCAGAGCCGTTGCAGCGGGAAGAACCCCGCCGTCGCAAGTCCAGAAACAAGGAGACGGATTACCGCTCGCTGTTTCTGAGAGAGGCAGCCATCCCCGCACGTATCGGCAAGACGGTCTATATCCGCAAGGAGTACCATGAGCGGATACAACTTATCCTGCGGGTCATCGGCAAGGACGAAGTGTCGCTATTCAGCTACATAGACAACGTGCTGGCGCACCATTTCGAGACCTATCAGGCCGAAATCACCGAATTGTACAACGAACACAACCGCTCCATCTTTTAGCCTATGGAAACACTGTTGGTATGCCTGTTCGCGGGTTACGGCGTATGGCTGGCGGCGTATCTGCTTTGGGAGAGGCGACAGTCGAAACATGCAGCGTCTCCGGCGGATGTCGGGCCGCCGAAACACGAGGACGACGTGCCGGATATTGTTGGCAAGAGCAGCTTCCGCATGAAGCCGACGACGCCAAAGCCTATCATTCCGACGCCACAAACCATCACGCCCGCAGAAACGGAATCTGCGGAGGAAAAACCGTCTACATTTGCCCCCGATGCCGATAATCGGAGACCCGTCCAGCTTACCGAAGCGGAGCTGGATGCGGCGTTCGAGCATCTGGAAATTCCCGACGTGCCGCTCGAATACGAAGACGACGAGGCGGCAGGTGCGGATGAAGAGATGTCGCTCGCGGTACACCCTACAGGTTACGCCTCCGGCGTGAGCTTCGAGCAGATCGACCGAGCGGTCAGAACCGCCTCCGACACCTCGGCGACCGACGCAGAGCGCAGAGAAGCGGGACAGGTCTTCGAGCAGATAGAGGGCACGGAGCTGTACGACCGTCTGGTCAGTAGCTCGGCTGCTGTCGGAGAGAAAGTATCGGGGTTAATGGACTGCTATTTAAACCTGCCGATCTCAACGGAAAGGGACGCGGGGGCGGTAGCAGTCCGGCCCCAAAACATGACCGATGCGCCGGACGATACGGACGAATTCGACATTCGGGATTTTGTGTAACGATTAAAAACGGACGAACGATGAAAGAGAAAGAGTACGGGTAGCTGTCCCACGACAAAACAGACCACTAAATCCACAAGTAAAAATCAGTATCAACCCGCCGGACGGACTATCCACCCGTCCGGCACAATCGAAGAACAATCTATGACGAAGAAGCATCTTCTTTTCTCGGCAGCCCTTCTACTGGCTGCCTCCTCGGCCTTTGCGCAGGGCAACGGCCTTTCGGGTATCAACGAAGCCACAAGCATGGTAACGAGCTATTTCGACCCTGCGACGAAGCTGATCTACGCTATCGGCGCGGTAGTAGGACTGATCGGCGGCGTCAAGGTCTACGGCAAATTCTCGTCGGGCGACCCCGACACGTCGAAGACCGCCGCCTCGTGGTTCGGGGCATGTATCTTCCTGATCGTGGCGGCGACGATTCTGCGTTCGTTCTTCCTCTAATCCGGCGACTATGGCAGAGTACCCTATCAACAAGGGGATCGGCCGTTCGGTAGAATTCAAGGGATTGAAGGCGCAGTACCTCTTCATCTTCTGCGGTGGGCTACTTGCCTTGTTCGTCCTGTTCGTCATCCTGTACATGGTCGGCATCGACCAATGGTTCTGTATCGGCTTCGGGGCTATGTCGGCCTCTATTCTGGTGTGGCAGACATTCGCCCTGAATGCCCGATACGGCGAACACGGACTGATGAAGTTGGGCGCACAGCGCAGCCGCCCCCGATACCTCCTGAACCGCCGCCGCATCTCCCGATTATTTATCCGTAAAAAAGCAACGAATGAGAAATACACTTAAAGCTGCGACCCTCGAATCGAAATTCCCGCTGCTGTCTGTCGAGGAGGGGTGCATCCTCTCCAAAGAGGCCGACATCACGGTGGCGTTCGCGGTGGAGCTGCCGGAGCTGTACACCGTAACCGCCGCCGAGTACGAAGCGATACACGCCGCGTGGTGCAAGGCGATCCGCGTGCTGCCCGATTTCAGCATCGTGCACAAGCAGGACTGGTTCGTGCGCGAGGAGTACCGCCCGGAAGTACAGAAAGACGATATGAGTTTCCTTTCCCGTTCGTTCGAGCGGCATTTCAACGAACGACCCTATCTCGACCACTCGTGCTACCTGTTCCTGACGAAGACGACCAAAGAACGCAGCCGCCGACAGAGCAACTGGAGCACCCTCTGTCGGGGCCATATCATCCCGAAGGAGATCCGCGACAAGGACACTACAGCCAAGTTCATCGAAGCGACGGAGCAATTCGAGCGCATCATGAACGATTCGGGCTTCATCCGCCTGCGCCGTCTGACGTCGGACGAGATTACCGGCACGGCGACCGAAGCCGGGTTGATCGAGAAATACTTCTCCCTCACGCCGGAGAACACCGCCTGCTTGCAGGACATCGCCCTTGCGCCGGACGAGATGCGCATCGGCGACAACATTCTGTGCCTGCATACGCTCTCCGATGCGGAGGATATGCCCTCGTCGGTGGCGACCGACACCCGCTACGAGAAACTCTCGACCGACCGGAGCGACTGCCGCCTGTCGTTCGCCTCGCCCGTCGGGCTGCTGCTGCCGTGCAACCACATTTACAACCAGTATCTGTTCATCGACAATAGCGAAGAGAACTTGCAACGGTTCGAGAAGAGTGCCCGCAACATGCAGTCGCTCTCACGCTACTCGCGCTCCAATCAGATCAACAAGGAGTGGATCGACGAATATCTGAACGAGGCGCACAGCCTCGGTCTCACCTCCGTTCGCGCCCACTTCAACGTCATGGCATGGTCGGACGACCGCGAGGAACTCAAACGCATCAAGAACGACACAGGCAGCCAGCTCGCGGCGATGGAGTGTACCCCGCGCCATAACACGGTGGACTGTCCGACGCTCTTTTGGGCGGCCATACCGGGGAATGCAGCCGACTTCCCCGCCGAAGAATCGTTCTACACCTTCATCGAACAGGCGGTCTGCTTCTTTACCGAGGAGACCAACTACCGCTCGTCGCTCTCGCCGTTCGGTATCAAGATGGTCGACAGACTCACAGGGAAGCCGCTGCATTTGGACATCTCCGACCTGCCGATGAAGCGCGGCGTTACGACGAACCGCAACAAATTCGTACTGGGGCCGTCGGGCAGCGGCAAGTCGTTTTTCACCAACCACCTCACGCGGCAGTATTACGAACAAGGAACGCATATCGTATTGATCGACACGGGCAATTCCTATCAAGGGTTGTGCGAGATGATCCGCCGCAAAACGGGCGGAGAAGACGGCATCTACTACACCTACACCGACGAGAACCCCATATCGTTCAACCCCTTTTTCACGGACGACAAGGTGTTCGACATCGAAAAGAGGGAGAGCATCAAGACGCTGCTGCTGACGCTGTGGAAAAAGGACAACGAACCGGCCACCCGTGCGGAGGAGGTCGCCCTCTCGAACGCCGTCGCGCTCTATATCGAACGCATCAAGCGCGACACCAGCATCGAACCGTCGTTCAACACCTTCTACGAGTTCGTGAAGACCGACTACCGCGCCCTGCTGGAAGAGAAACAGGTGCGGGAGAAGGATTTCGACATCGCGGGCTTTCTCAACGTCCTCGAACCCTATTATCGCGGCGGAGAGTACGACTACCTGCTGAACAGCGACAAGCAGTTGGATCTGTTGCAGAAGCGGTTCATCGTCTTCGAGATCGACGCCATCAAAGACCACCCGATTCTCTTTCCCGTTACGACGATTATCATCATGGAGCTGTTCATCAACAAGATGCGCCGACTGAAAGGCATCCGCAAGATGATACTTATCGAGGAGGCGTGGAAAGCCATCGCTTCGGCGAATATGGCTTCTTACATCAAGTATCTCTACAAGACCGTCCGCAAGTTCTACGGCGAAGCCGTCGTAGTTACGCAGGAGGTGGACGATATCATCTCGTCGCCGATCGTCAAGGAGAGCATCATCAACAACTCCGACTGCAAGATACTTCTCGACCAGCGCAAGTACATGAACAAGTTCGACCAGATTCAGGCGCTGCTCGGACTGACGGACAAGGAGAAAGGACAGATTCTCTCGATCAACATGGCCAACCACCCCTCGCGGCTCTACAAGGAGGTGTGGATCGGGTTGGGCGGCACGCAGTCGACGGTCTACGCCACCGAAGTGAGTGCCGAGGAGTATCTTGCCTACACGACCGAAGAGACGGAGAAGATGGAGGTCTATGCCCTTGCCGAGAAATTAGGCGGCGACATCGAGGCAGCGATCCGGCAGCTGGCCGAGCGGCGCAGAAACAAACAGTAATCAATCATCCAAAAAAGAAAGCGTATGAGTATGAATAAACAACGGCTGCTCACGTTGAGCGGCTATTTAGTGGGCTTGGCGGCCATGATGCTGCAAGCCTGCACCGAAACGAAAGAGACCGACTGCGGCAAGCTCTGCGGCAACTGGGTCAGCACGCAGGGCAAGCCCGACGTACTGATCTACCGCGAGGGCGACGCCTACAAGGTTACGGTCTTCAAGCGCAGCGGCATTCGCCGCAAGCCGAAGCCCGAAACCTACCTGCTGCGCGAGGAAGATGGCAACCTCTTCATCAACACGGGCTACCGCATCGACATCGCCTACAACGAAGCGACGGACGTGCTGACCTTCTCGCCGCACGGCGACTATACCCGTGCGAGCGAAAAACAATAATAACCGCTAAATCCATAAGAGAATGAAACAGAAAATAATCCTGCTTTTCAGCGCATGTCTGTTGCTGGCGGGCTCGGTACGAGCGCAATGGGTCGTCAGCGATCCGGGCAACCTCGCACAAAGCATCATAAACGCCTCGGAAAACATCATCCACACCTCGAAGACGGCGGCCAATATGGTGTCGAATTTTCAGGAGACGGTAAAAATCTACGAGCAGGGCAAGAAGTATTACGACGCCCTCAAATCGGTGAACAACCTCGTCAAAGATGCCGTCAAGGTCAGGAACACGATTTTGATGATCGGGGAAATATCGGACATCTACGTTACGAACTTCCAGCTTATGCTACGCGACGGGAATTTCACGCCCGAAGAGTTGTCGGCTATCGCGTTCGGCTATACGAAGCTCTTGGAGGAGAGCAACGACGTCCTCAAAGAGATGAAAGACGTGGTGAACATCACGACGCTCTCGATGACCGACAAGGAGCGCATGGACGTGGTGGACAGGTGCTACAACAGCGTGCGGCGATACCGCAATCTGGTGATGTACTACACCAACAAGAACATTTCGGTCAGCTACCTGCGCTCGCGCAAGAAGAACGATATGGACAGGGTGCTGGCTCTCTACGGCAGCCGCAACGAACGCTATTGGTAACCCTTAATCCGTAACGATTATGATGTTGCTAACCATAGAGTTCGACAACCTGCACACCATCCTGCGCTCGCTATATTCCGAGATGATGCCGCTCTGCTCCAACATGGCGGGCGTGGCGAAAGGCATCGCGGGGCTGGGTGCGCTGTTCTACGTGGCCGTGCGCGTGTGGCAGTCGCTTGCCCGCGCCGAAGCCATCGACGTATATCCGCTGCTGCGGCCTTTCGCCGTCGGTTTCTGCATCATGTTTTTTCCGACATTCGTCCTCGGCACGATCAACGGAGTGTTGAGCCCCGTCGTGCAGGGCACGAACCGGATGCTCGAAATGCAGACGATGGACATGAACCAGTACCGCGAGCAGAAAGACAAGCTCGAATACGAGGCGATGATGCGCAACCCCGAAACGGCCTACCTCGTCTCGAACGAGGAGTTCGACCGTCAGCTCGAAGAATTAGGCTGGTCGCCCGGCGACATGGTTACGATGGCCGGCATGTATATCGAACGCGGGATGTACAACATGAAGAAAAGTATCCGCGACTTCTTCCGCGAGATACTGGAACTGATGTTCGCAGCTGCGGCGCTCGTCATCGACACCGTGCGCACGTTCTTCCTCGTCGTGCTCTCCATCCTCGGCCCGATCGCGTTCGCCATCTCCGTGTGGGACGGCTTTCACTCCACGCTCACGCAGTGGATATGCCGTTATGTACAAGTCTACCTATGGCTGCCCATCGCCGACCTGTTCAGTACCGTGCTGGCAAAGATTCAGGTGCTGATGCTGCAAAACGACATCTCGGAGTTGCAGAACAACCCGAATTTCTCGCTCGAAGCCTCCAACGGCGTTTATATCGTCTTCCTGATTATCGGCATTATCGGGTATTTCACGATTCCGACCGTCGCGGGGTGGATCATCCAAGCCGGAGGCGCAGGCGCATACGGACGCAACGTAAGCCAAGTCGCAGGCCGCGCCGGAGGGTTGGCCGGCAGCGTCGCCGGAGCGACGACCGGCAATATTACGGGCCGCCTGTTCAAACGATAAATAACCAGAAATCAAAAAATTATGGAATTCAAATCATTGAAGAATATCGAATCCTCGTTCCGCCAGATACGGCTGTTCAGCATGGTCTTCCTCTCGTTATGCGCCCTCGTCGTGGTGTACTCGGTATGGAGTTCCTACCGCTTCGCGGAGCAGCAGAGGGAGAAAATCTACGTCCTCGACGGCGGCAAGTCGCTGATGCTCGCCCTTTCGCAAGACCTCACGCAGAACCGTCCCGCCGAAGCGCGCGAGCACGTGCGCCGCTTTCACGAGCTGTTTTTCACCCTCTCGCCCGAAAAGAGCGCGATCGAGCACAACATCAAACGCGCCCTGCTGCTGGCCGACAAGAGCGTATATAACTACTATTCGGACTTCTCCGAGAAGGGTTATTACAACCGCATCATTGCGGGCAACATCAATCAGGTGTTGCAGGTCGATTCGGTGGTCTGCGATTTCGACCGCTATCCCTATCGGGTGAACACCTATGCGCGGCAGATGATTATCCGCGAAAGCAACGTAACGCAGCGCAGCCTCGTAACGGCGTGCCGCCTGCTGAACGCCTCGCGCTCGGACGACAACCCCAACGGATTTACCATCGAGGGATTCACGATTCTGGAAAACCGCGACCTGCAAACATTGGACAGATAAGCCTATGAAAAAGTTAATCGAACGTCTGAACGACTGGGCGGACAGACAGGACGAGCGGTTGCGGGTATGGCTCGAAGCACTCCCGCAGCGCACGAAAAACATTGTCGTATTCGTCATTTTCAGCTTGTTCGCCACCGGCGCCCTCTTCACGTTCGGGGCGGCGCTCTACCAAATCGGACGGGAAAACGGACGACGGATAGAGATCGAACATATCGAGCAATTCAACCTGCCGCAGAAGCAGGACAGTATCCACCTTTTCAACCACTACGATTATGGCACAGAACAAAAATCCCACGACTAACATGAAAGAGGCGAAGCCTGAACAGCCGCTCACGGAGGAGCAGCGGCAACGCCGCCGCAAGATGCTCGTATACCCGCTTATGGGGCTGCTTTTCATCGGTTCCATGTGGCTGATCTTCGCACCCTCCGACAAGGACAAAACCGAAGCGCAGCAGGGCGTCGGCTTCAACACCGAAATGCCCTTGCCCGCCCAATCGGGTATCATCGCCGACAAGCGTACCGCTTATGAGCAGGCGCAAATGGAGGAGAAACAAAAAGAGCGGCGGGCGCAAATGAACGACCTTGCTGCGCTCTTCTCGGACAAGGAGGCGGAGCACGATTCGCCGACGGAGGAGTTCGACCTGCTCGATCCCGCACCGCAGCAACCCGCCCGCACCTATGGTGGAGGCTCTGTGCGACAGCCGATCCGCTCCTCGGCGGCGGCCTACGAGGAGATCAACCGTACGCTGGATACGTTCTACGAAACACCGAAAGACGACTCCGAAAAAGAGGAGTTGCGCAAGCGCATCGAGGAGCTGGAGGTGATGATGGCACAGCACGCGGAGCCGTCCGGCCCGACGCTCGACGACCAAGTGGCTCTGCTTGAAAAGTCCTACGAACTGGCGGCCAAATACATGCCCGCTGGACACGGTGGCACGACGCGACACTCGTCGGCAGCCGATACCGAGGAGGATAAGAAAGCAGTGCGCAACGGCAAAGCGATAGCACAACCCGTCGGGCAGGTTGCCGAACGCATCGTCTCCGCACTCGCGCAGCCTATGACCGGCAGCGAGTTCATCACAGCGCAGACCGCCGAGCGGAATTTCGGATTCCAAACGGCGATCGGAACCTCGGCGGCAGTCGAACGCAATACCATTCCGGCGTGCGTACACGGCAATCAGACCGTAACCGACGGGCAGGCCGTCCGCCTGCGGATCGCGGAGCCGATGCAGGTAGCCGGAGTGCGCATCCCCCACAACACGGTCGTCGTGGGTACGGCGCGGGTGCAGGGCGAACGGCTCGGCATCGACATCACCTCGTTGGAATATCGGGGGACGATCATCCCCGTCGAGCTGGCCATTTTCGACAGCGACGGACAGGAGGGCATCTTCATCCCCAACTCAATGGAGGTAAGTGCAGCCAAAGAGGTGGCTGCCAACATGGGGTCGTCGCTCGGCAGCAGCATCAACATCTCCACCGACGCGGGAGCGCAGCTCGCCTCCGACCTCGGCAAGGGATTGATTCAAGGCACGAGCCAATATATCGCCAAGAAGATGCGCACCGTCAAAGTGCATCTGAAAGCCGGATACAGGGTCATGCTTTATCAGCCGGAAGATTAAAGAGAAAAGGATAATCAGCAAGTAACCATTTATTAAATCGGGGTTCTTAACCCCGCCACTAAATCCACAGTAAAATGAAAAAGTATTTTGTAATGATGTTCGCCCTCGCGCTGGGCGCGGGTGCGACGAACGCACAGGAAGTAACCAACACCGAGGCCGTCAGGACGACGGAACAGATGCAGACGGTATCGTTCTGCAAGGAGGTCTATCCCAACGCGGAGCGGGACAGCGGCCTTTATCACGGTCTCACGCGCAAACTCTCCTTCGACCGCATGATCCCGCCGCACGGGTTGGAGGTTACCTACGACAAAACCGTGCACGTCATCTTTCCGGCAGCGGTGCGCTACGTCGATCTCGGCTCTCCGAATCTGATCGCAGGCAAGGCCGACGGTGCGGAGAACGTCATCCGCGTGAAGGCCGCACTGCGCGATTTCCACGCCGAGACCAATATGTCGGTCATCACCGAAGACGGCTCGTTCTACACGTTCAACGTCCGCTATGCGGCCGAGCCGCTGCTGCTCAACGTTGAGATGTGCGACTTCATCCACGACGGCAGCACGCTCAATCGCCCCAACAACGCGATGGAGGTATACCTCTCGGAGCTGGGGAGCGAATCGCCGTTGCTGGTCAAGCTCATCATGAAGTCCATCTACAAAAACGACCGCCGCGAAATCAAGCATATCGGCTGCAAGCGCTTCGGCGTACAGTACCTGCTCAAAGGTATTTACTCGCATAACGGCCTGCTCTATTTCCACGTGCAATTATAAAAAACTCGTCCAACGTGCCGTTCGATGTGGACTACCTCACATTCAAGATCGTCGATAAGAAGGTCGCCAAACGCACGGCCATTCAGGAGCAGGTCGTATGGCCGGTACGGGCTTACAACAACGTACAAGTAATCGACGGCAGACATAGCGAGCACATGGTCTTCACGCTTCCGAAGTTCACGCTGGCCGACGACAAGCACCTCGTCGTGGAGCTGCACGAACAGCAGGGAGGCCGGCATCAGAGATTCACCGTCGAGAATGAAGACCTCGTGCGTGCCAACGTTATCAACGAACTCAAAGTGCGGTAATCATGAAGCGATTTCTGTTTCTTCTCGTCGCATCGCTCACTCTCTTTACAGGGACGGTGCACGCCCAGCGTGCCCTGCCGCGGATGCGCAGCATCGAGCTTCGGAGCGGCATGGTCGACGGGTTCTGCACCTCCGCAAGCACGGATGCGGGGTACTATTTCGGCGTTGCGATGAGCCGCTACGCGAAGCATGCCGACAAGTGGGTCTTCGGCGTCGAGTACCTGTCGCGCTACTATCCCTACAAGGCCGGACGCATTCCGATGGCGCAGTTTACGGCCGAGGGCGGCTACTACTACAAGTTCTTCGCCGATCCCTCGCACACGTTTCTCTTCTACGTCGGAGGTTCCGCCATGACGGGATACGAAACCGTGAATTGGGGCGACAAGCGGCTCTACGACGGTGCGACGATACGCAACCGCGACCGGTTTCTCTACGGCGGGGCCGTTACGCTGGAAGTGGACGCCTATCTCACGGACAGAATCATCCTCTCGTTGTCGGGACGTGAACGCTGTTTGTGGGGTACGACGACGGGACACTTCCACACGCAATACGGCATCGGTGTAAAGTTCATCATCAACTGACACGAATATTTTTATCAAACAGCTACGCAAGTAGCATAAAACCAACTTTTTATATGAAACACTTATTTTTGGCGGCTGCGGTCGCCTTGGGACTTCTCGTCTCGTGCAACAAGGAAGAAAACGAAATTTACGCGACCTCGAAAGGTGCGGTAGCCACCGTGTCGTTCACCGACGGAGAGCCTGCGACCCGCAGCGCGACGGCCGAGGCCGAGCCGTGGGAAAAGACGCTCAACACGGTTACGATGTTCGTCTTCGACCCGTCTGGCGACCTGATGGTCAAGCGTTCGTTCTCGGCAGCCGAACTCTCGGCCAAGAAGGCGACTTTCGCCCTGCCGGATGCCGTGCCGGGCAACGTGTGCGAGTTCTACGCCGTGGCGAACCTCGATGTAGCGAACGTCGGCGACAAGACGACGCTCACGGCTCTGCTGGAGCGCGATGCGGCCTCGTACAACGGTACGTTCGCCGAAGTTTCGACGAAAGCCGCGCGCGACGGCGGGTTCGTGATGTCGGGCACGACCTCGAAAGCCGTCGCGGCCGCAGGTTCGACGACCGACGTAGCTATCACGCTCAAGCGCACCGTAGCGAAGGTGGCCGTTCAGGTTACGCCCTCGCCCCGGTTCGGGACGCTCTATCAGGGAGCCGTGCGGATCAACAGCATCACGCTCTCCAATGGCGCGACGCAGACACCGGTGTTCCACTCCGACTACAATCCGGGAGCCTTCAATTTCTCGGCGACGCAGGCCTCGGACGCCGCCTCGGGCAAGTACCGCAACCTCTTTTACCTGTTCGAGTGTCCCGCCCGCAACGTCGGCAACCGCGTGAAAGCGACCATCCATGCGACCTACGATATGGACGGCGATTTCTCGACCGCAGCCGGTCAGTCGTCGATGACCTACGAGGTGGAACTCGACGGCACGTCGGGCGGTGAGATTCGCCGAAACGGCTACTACCGCGTAGACATCACGATCAACGGCCTTTCGGGCAACGACGCCTCGCTGACCATCACGCCTGCCGAGTGGGAATTGCCCGTAACGCAGAACGTGGAGCTGGGAGCATAAACCGCAAATCGAACCCGTTTCCGCTCCGGCCTACGTCGGGGCGGGAACTTTTAATCAGAGTATTCGTTATGAAAAAAATCTTATTGTTTATCATACCGCTGCTCGCGATGATGAGCAGCTGTAACAAAGACGAGATGGAGGATCGCCCGTCCTTGCAGGACGAGGTGCGCTTCTCGTTACAGATTCAGGAGGAGGGCGTGCAGTACGTTACCCGCGCAACGGACGAGCAAACCGTGCGCGACGTCAATCTCTTCCTCTACGACCCGCGCGGGGTGCTGCCCGACCGCCATTTCTATGTCGAAACTGGCACGGTGGAGTGCTCCGTGCTGCCCGGCAGCTACGAAGCCTATGCCGTGGCGAACGTCCATCGGGATATGGGTACGATGACCCGAGAACAGCTGCACGCCGTTCAGCTTCCGTCGGTAACCCGATACACCATGCTTCCGATGTCGGGACACACGACGCTCACGGTCGAAGACCGAATGCCTGCACCCGTCATTACCGTGCGACGTACCGTTGCGAAAATCATCTGCAACGTATCCATAGATCCGGCCGTCGCAAGCACGATGGAATTGCAGTCCGTGCAGATCGTAGATGCCTCTGCCACGACGAAGCTGTTCGAGGCGGAGCAGGTCGCCAAGAATTTCATCACAATGAACTCAGCGGCAATCGCATCGTCGGAATTACGCTCGGCAACACGAATGTTTTATCTATTGGAAAATTGTCAGGGCGACGTGCCGTCCATCACGACCCAGCAGCAGAAGTGCTCCGAGAACGCTCCGCAAGGTGCTACTTTCGTACGGATCAAAGCACAACAAGAGGGCTTGCAACTGACATACGACGTCTATCTGGGCGAGAACAACACATCGAACTTCGATGTGCGGCGCAACTCGGTACAGACGCTCAACATCATCATCAAAGGCAAAAACGAAGTCGACACACGGGTGCATTCATTCGGCGTGGAGATTACGGACGAACTTCCTGACCCGGATTTCAGTACGACATTGAACGAGTATTGCTGGTACAAAAGCGGCATGAATAATCTGACCATCAAAGTTGACAAGCCCAACATTACGGGCGAATTGACGGGAAACATACTCTTCATGCAGGGACAGCAATATGCTTTCCATATCAATGAAAAAACACTCACCCCCGGACTATCGCTTCGGCTGGCCGATCCCTCCGGCAACTACGTTTTCAACGTATGTTACGACCCGCGCGTGTTTACGTCCGCCAACAATCGGCTGATCTACGACGTGTCGCTCTCCAACGGGAACGGCTACTCCTATACGAAACGGTTTACGCATGATTTTTACAACCATCTGACCGTCTACACCTATTGGAACGGACGCGAACACCAAGGCGGCTATCTTGACGATATTTCGGCTGTGCGCACTATTTCACATTCCAATGCAAGTGTTTCTTATGTCCGTATGCTCGCCCTCGACGACGGGCCGCAGATGCGCGCGGTACCCGACGACGGCTTCACGTTCCAAGGATGGTATGCCGACAAAGAGCTGACGCAAAAGGTATCGGATGCAAATCCGTATCGGCATCCGATGAACTTTCGGGTAGACACCCTCTATGCGAAATTCCAGTCGGAGAGAGTGTACATTTACACGCGGATCAAGGAAGTGTCGTTCACCTGTTCGAGCGGATACCAGATAGACGAATCCAAGCAAGCATTCATCGTCCTGCCGGGCAGTCGGTGCACCATATCCGGCAAAGACGGGCGACTCGTTTCGGTATGGTGGGACAAGCCGGAAACGTCCATGATACGCCGTATCGTATCGACCGACAATCCGTACAGCTTTACCGCAACAGCCAACCTGACCCTTATCCCGGGCTATGATGCCGTGTCGAAAGAAGAACTGACGAACAACCGGACTACAACCTCCACCGATTAAACCCTACGAAGATGAAAAAGTTATTTATCCTGCTGCTGTGCGTTCTTGCGGCGCACACGGCATCGGCCCAATACACTGCCGTGCGCGTCAATGCACTGGGCTGGGCAACGGGAACGCTCAACGCGGGCGTCGATGTCGCCGTGGCGGAGAAGTGGTCGGTAGATGTTTCGGGCTACTGGAATCCTATTTCTACGGAGAGCCTGCGGGCCAACATCCTCGCTGCGACAGTCGGCGTGCGCCGCTGGCGCTTCGAGCCGCATGTGGGGCTGTTCTGGGGTCTGCACTCGACCCTCGCCAAGTACAAGGTCGGCAACAGCAGTACCCGCTACAACGGCTGGACGACGGGCATAGGCTCCTCGGTCGGCTACTCGTGGATGCTGGCTAAACGGTGGAACCTGACCCTCGAAGGCGGCGCAGGCATCTACTACATGGACGACCTGCGCTGGCATCCCGACCCGTCGCCCTACGAAACAATCCGCTACGAACATTGCCGCCGCATCGTCCTCGCGCCATCGAAAATCGAGGTGGCATTTTCCTACCTGTTCTGAACATCAACTATAACAACACAATGACAATGAAACGAAAAATCAAATACGGCCTGCTGGCATTGGCCGTCGCGGCGGGGTGCATGGGGTGCGCCAAGCTGCACGAAGAGATCGAAGAGCGGTATATTGAACAACATCCTCCATACGACATCGAAATCCCCGCGCCGGCGGAGTGGGATTCGATTCCGCAACCCGACATCCCGATAGGCAAATAATGTAAAACTCGTAAAAAGGAAACAACATGAAGAAGATGAAAGGATTTCTGATGCTCGCACTCGCGGCGGTCGGTACGCTGCTGACCGCCTGCGACGATGAACTGGACGTGAAACAGGCGTATGCGTTCCGATTGGAGACGATGCCCGTGCAGACGCGCATCGTGCGTGGCGAAACAGCCGAGATACGCTGCACGCTCGTCCGTGAAGGCAAATACGACGGAGCGCGGTACACAATTCGCTATTTCCAACCCGACGGCAAGGGCGAACTCCGCATGGACGACGGAACAGTATTCCTGCCTAACGACCGCTATCCGCTCACGAGGGAGGAATTTAGACTTTACTATACTTCCGCGTCGTCGGATCAACAGACCATCGACATTTACGTCGAGGACAATTTCGGGCAGTGCGAACAACGGTCGTTCAGGTTTAATAACAAGAATGAGGAAAAATAACAATAAAAGCATCGAGACACTATGCATCTCGGTGCTTTTTTGTATCTTCGAAGAACTAATAAGAACAAATATGAAACGAATTACCTCTCTTATTGCAGATCTTGAAGCCGATTTTCAACCCATCAAAAATTTAATAACTACACATATCCCTTATGCAAATAATTTAAGGGATAGAGAATGGAACAAAATACAATCGAAATATAAAGATATTCTTGAAGATATTTTAATTTCACAAAAAGTACGCAAGCAACATTTATTTGATTTTATAATAGTTAGTGCACATCCAGATTTTGATATTTCATCCAAATATCAATATTTTATAAAGGCAATAAATACAGAAATAGACAAAGCGTTAGCATTTGCAACCACCCATCCTAAATATAAATATAAAGTTAAGAATATCATTACTAATATGATTACCTCAATAGATGATAATTACATACAGAATCTCAATGAGGATTTTAAGAATTGGATAAATGAATTATTCGTTTTTAATTTCTTGTTAACTTGTCCCAATTATACTATCGTAGATATGGAACGTCGCTTGTCTAATGGAAAAAGTGCAGACTACTTATTTAGACATAATACCACCAATGAAGATTTTTATATAGATATTGTTACGCTACAAAAGATTGATCCTGCTAAACACGAAACATCTGAAACATTTAATGATTTTATCAAGAATAGAATCCAAAGGAAATATGACGATAAATTCGGCGGAGTTACTGAAAACGGCGTTTTTAGGATTCTTCCTATTATAGAATACAAGAAAGGAATGGAGAAATTTGATGTAGAAACACCCAAAGAAATTTCACTTCCAATAATAACTATATGTAACAATTTCGTAGATGGCAATGATTGTGTTACCATTATGGAAATCAATAGATTTTTATCTCAAATATATAAGCAGCACCAAGTGTGAAGATAAATACTTCAAGAATAATGGCAGCAGATAAATCGCTACTGCCGTTTTAAGTCAAAAATTCCTTTTGATATATCACGCACACTCGAACAAGGATAGTTGTTTCGGCTCCAAATACCGCCTCTTGATTTCGGCGAGCTTGGCGATAAGTTTGCGGATTCTCTTGGCGTTGTAGTTGGAGCTGTCTGAGCTATGCTTCATCGCATAGGCGTATTGCCGCTCCAACTGCCCGATGCCGTTTTTAACAGCCTCCTTATAATCGGCTATCGGCTCGTCCCACACCGACGGATGGCTGCCGCCCCCGGCTCCGCCCGTGCTCCAATCGACTGTTACGGCATATGTCCCGTCGATGGACTGCCCGATATGGATCGTATTATGGATGTCCAACTCGATGCGCTCGACAATCGGAAGCATACCCCGAAGCCAACCGTACTCGTCGAACTGCTTGGCCGTGTAGCCGAACAGCAGGCCGCGTTCGTAGGTGCGCACGTTACGGATGATGTGGTGTACGCAGTCGCCGAAACTCTCGAAATAGGCGATTTCGTCGGCATCGTCCCCGCGGACGGCGAGGAGGTAACGCAAGACTGCGTTACGCTCCACGCGGCACGGATTATACTCCAATATCGCCGCTAATTTCTCCTGCTTGGTATATTCCTGTATGGGTTTCATGGTTTCCGATTTTATGAGTCGATATTCGGGGTTAGGCCGAAACGAGGCGGTCGATGTCGGTGTTTCGTTCCAACCACTCCTTTACATGGGTCATGTTGTATTCGGAGGTTATGACCGCCGTCCGCTCGTCCGTCTGCGTGAAGCGCGAGCTTTCATAGCTGTCGATCCACTCTTTGAGCGAGGCGACACCCCACGCTTCGGGGTCGTCGAAGATGTTGTCTAACGTGCGGATAGGCTCCGCGAAAATGACTATCAATGTTTCGTAATTGGCTGCTGTCGTTTTCATAATATCAACTCGTTAATAATTAGAATTTCGTGTAAAGTCCCGTTACGGAGGTAAAAATCACCTCCAACATATCGCAATAGACGCCCTCGTAAACTGCGATGTCTTTCGTCTTGACCTCGAAATGCTTGCCGACCGTCATGCGGTAGAACCGCATCCGATAGGTGTCCGTCTCCTTGTCGAGCGTTATGGCCAGACGGTTGGCGGAGGTCTTGTTGCGGGAGAGGTTCATGCGAACCCCGTCCCCCAAGTCCATGAAATCGCGGCTTCCTGTCATGGCGACGAACCGCCTGCCGCCGATCTGCTGTAATATCGTTACCGCTATCATCGTCTTGTCTCCTTATCCGTTTTACGTTGCAACCACTCATCCCGCTTGCGGCGGCACTCCTCCAAAGTCGGAGCGACGCATGAGAACAATTCGCCGTCCGTATGGCGGTAATCGTATTGGCAGAACCGCTTCTTCGTCCTGCGGGCGAAGGCAAGGGTGAAATACTCGTGTCGTTCCTCTCCCGTCGGGCATACCGACACGCCGTTTATCGTCATTCTTGTTTCCAGTGTCATAGTGTTTTAAGGGGTTAAAATTCTGCTTTCAATAGTCTGTGTCTGAACGGCTGCGTCTGGTCGCTGACCTTGCGCTGGTGTACCCACAGATGGTGCGAGCCGTAGCCGTACACGAAATAGTCGTCGAGCGAAACTTTGGTTCGCAGATTCTCGATACCTCGCCGCAGTTCGGTTTCGTTGCTGGCGAAAAGAATCGTATTTGTAAGACGGAAATAGATCTCCGTTACTTCGTCGCAATAAGGACAAAAGGATGATTCGATTGTTACATTCATAATCTGTCTAAATTAAAGCGTTAATATCCATACGAAAGCCCCAATGACGGCTGCGAGAGAGACACCGAACAGGACAATACCCCACACGATTTGCAACACGCCGCTTAACAGGGCTTCGATCATCCCGACGATGAAATACACCACCCAAAGCACAAGGGCACACGGTACGGCTGCAAGGGCGCGTAATGCTGTTTTGAAAATCTTTATCGCTTTCATGTCTGCTGCTTTTTTGAATTTGATGCGGATTTGAGAGTGGAGGAAGTGAGTTTCTTATCCTAATCTGCCTCTCGTTTATCCGACATTTTTTTTATGCGTCTTTCGGTCGTATCGGTCGTTTCGTTTCAGGGGCTTTCCGGTGTAGAGGTTAGGACGTACAAGGTTTCGACGAAAAATACCTCGCAACCGCAGGACGCAGGGAAGATTTTTCGCCGAACCGCAAGGCTCGACCTTGTACGTCCGTGAAGACCTCGTAAACACCTTCGCACCGGCAACGTAACGACGACACGGCACGATAGGAAGACAGCAAAATGGAGGTAAACGAATTATTAGGCAGATTCGAAACGGTAATATTGAAAAAAGCAATGTGGTATAATTGCCAATTACTATAATTATTATCAGGGGATCGGGGCAGCCGAATGATACCGTAAAGTTCCCGTATATTTTAACTATTTGTCAAGCGCATAATCTCTCGACTGCTTGTTACTTGTTAAGAAAGTTTATCCTTTTGCTCTTAGTCGTTTTTCAGAACAGCGGTTCGTAATACCCTGAGTGATTTGTTAATATTCTAAATGAATCAAGCGTATTCATATAAATTTTATCACTATATTTGCATTGCGTAAATATACGCAATACGCTGCGTAAAATGTAAATACATGTATAAAAGAATTGAATATCTTACAATTAGGAAACGTATTGAAGAACCACGCAAGTTCATTCAGGTTGTTATGGGGCCCCGCCAAGTGGGTAAATCGACCATCGTGAAACAGGTCTTGCAGGAGTTGGACATACCTTACCAATTCTATTCTGCCGACAATGTTCCTGCGACGAACAGCGCGTGGGTATCGAATTGTTGGGCTGCCGTGCGTAGTCTGAAAGAGAGTCGAGGACAGGAAAGTATACTTCTTGTTATCGATGAGATACAGAAAATATACAATTGGAGTGAGGTTGTCAAAAAAGAATGGGATGACGACACTTTCCACGACCGCAATATAAAAGTTTTGCTGCTCGGCAGCAGCCGTGTATTGCTGGAGAAAGGACTTTCGGAGTCGTTAGGCGGCCGTTTCGAGGAAATTCGGATGACGCATTGGAGTTATTCCGAGATGCGGGACAGTTTCGGATTTACGCTCGACCAGTACCTCTTTTACGGCGGCTACCCGGGTGCAGCGTCCCTTATTGGCGACGAAGAACGGTATCGGCAGTACATTCAGTCAGCCATTGTGGAGGCAACTATTAACAAAGATATTCTGATGGATACCCCCATCGGCAAGCCGGCTTTGCTGCGTCAGACTTTCGAATTGGGTGCTGCCTATTCCGGACAACTCTTATCGTTGACAAAAATGTTGGGGGCATTGCAGGACGCAGGTAACACTGCCACACTGGCAGGCTATGTTCAGTTGTTAGACGAATCAGGAATGCTGAATGGATTGCAGAAGTATAGCATCGACACAGCTCGCAGAAGATCGAGCATCCCTAAATTTCAGGTCTACAACAATGCACTGAAAACAATATACAACCCCAATACATTTGAGCAAACAATCCTCGACCGCAAAGTTTGGGGACATGTTTTCGAATCGGGAATCGGAGCATATATCATCAGCCAAGCGTTTGTGCATCGGTTCGAGGTCTTCTACTGGCGAGAACGCAACGACGAAGTGGATTTCGTGCTGCGCAAGAAAGGTTCGGTCGTCGCCATAGAGGTCAAGAGTAATGCCGAGAAAAATACGGCTGGACTGGAAACATTCAAAAGGATATTCACCCCTCGAACGACTTTGATCGTCGGAGATGGCGGTATAAGTGCCGAGGAGTTTCTATCGATGGATATACGGAAACTCTTCTGAAATTCAATATAATAAATATAAGATCTATGAGCGCAAGTGTGAAAATGATTAGGTTTCTGATATTTTTGTCGGGAATACTCATGATACTGACTTACTTCATCTTCATCAATGCGGAAATGAAGTTAATCATTGTACAATCCGATTGGATATCCAATGATCTCTTTTTTACGCTTTCCAGCGGTGCGTTCGCCAGTACCTTAGTCGTGCTTTTGAGTGAGGTGCGGCATTATCTTAAATTGAAAAGAAATAGCAAATGTTGTATGTATCAGCAAATAGAAAATTTATTATTTTTGTAACTAATCCATATTTCTGGGAATAGATAAGTTCCTTTGGGATGCAATAAAGTATAAAAAGTATGGGCAAACTTTTGGACTATATAGCAAAGGAAACGCAAGGCGAATGTTTTGCGTCGTTCAAGTATTGCTATGACAATGTGTTGCCCCCGAATATTGAATACGAGGCGAGAGAGGATTCATATATCAATATGAAAGAATTTGCAGAGAGCATACATGACTCTCAAATGAGAGATATGAGACCGTTGGCTGAAAAGATGAAAGCAATGCCTCCACTGTTCAAATTCTTTCTTGATGGTTCGCGCCGAGTCTATAAGGTTGATGATATACAATATGATAAAAAAGTATTCCCAATTGTTAGCGGTCAAATATCCGTTTCCTGCTGTGGCAGAGAAATGAACGATGACAATACGTTTCGCAATTTTGGTAAAGTTTTCGAAGAAGCATATCCGGTAGTTTGCTTACCAGTAACAGCTAACGATGAAGGTATCGATAATGGAGTATATTTTAATAATCTGTGTAACAAGCTAAACGAGTTGCCTTTTATTAAGAACTCCGGAAACAAGTTTGGGAAAGTGCTTTCCTACTTAACGAAGATTGAAGGCAATGAAACCCTTGAAAACAAAGGCATCGCCCGAATTCAAGATGAGATGATTGAATGCGAAAAGCGCATTGTGGCCGAGATGATGAGTAAGCATTTGCTTACGCAAGAGCACTATCTTATCAAAGATGGCTCAATACAATATAAGCCCATGAAAACGGGCGATTATAAAGAATTGGCACGAATTCGCAACAACTATCGGCATGTAGTCGGTGTGTCTAAACGGTTTAATCCCAATCTGATGAAAGATAATAAAAATCAAAGCAGTGCGGGACAAATTGCGAAACTGCCGTTATTCTATCGGACGCCTGCCTTTATGTGGAAACCGGGAGAGGAATGGGGAAATGTAAATTTCGCCATTTGGTATGTACGGATTCGAGATCGTAAATATACAACAACCCCTTACTCTGGCATCTTAAAGATTGAAAAAATGCTTATGACTGGTACAGAAGCAGAAAACGGGCTTGAATCTGATGAAATAGATATGATTACAGCTAACATCATAAATGAACGTAACCCGGTTTGTTATGGCAATGATGCTCGATGGGCAAATCATCTTTATCCAGTCTATATGACTGAATGTTATTGTAAAAGCCGTTTTAAGAGTGATATAAGTTTTATCAATTTATTTTAAGGGCATGGAAGCGATTGGCAAAATCATAGCAACCGAGAAACAGCCGTCAACGATTGAAGAGTTTACTTTTTGGACTCGAAAGGATTTGAAATTAAAGCCTTTTGATGTTGTCGTCGTCGAGCATGTAAAGGATACAGATGGAGAACCGACAAAGACATTTGGTGTGATTGAGGAAATCTCCCATATGACGGATTCTCCAAGTGCATTGGCCGGCTATATATCAAGTGATTTTGGACAGGTGGATTCCACTTCATACACAGAGCGTATCGGTATGAACTATGTGAAGTGTAAAGTAGTAGGCAACACGAAGAATATCTACATTCCTGTTCAGGAGGGTAGAAAAGTATATCTCGCCGAACGCGATGAGATAATGGAGGCTCTTGGCTTGAATAATGTGAAACATAAACTTCCGGCTGGATATATCGAAATGTATGAAGGCGCAAACAAGCAGACGCTTCCGGTATTTTTCAACTCCCATTTCCTTATTGGGCCGGAGGGTGCGCATTTAAACATATCTGGTATATCCGGTTTAGCTTCCAAGACCTCATATGCCATGTTCCTGATGAAAGCAATCCAAGATTATGCAGCTAAAGATAAGAAAGAGTCTGTTGCTTTCATCATGATGAACGTAAAGGGTACGGATTTGCTGAAGATTGACCAGAAGAACACTCGCAAGGATGAACTGAAAAAGATAAAACCCATCTATGATATATTAGCATTGGAGTTAGAGCCATTCAAACAGGTAAAATACTTTTATCCATATTCAAAAGATCTTACTTCTTACACTTACGAAAAAGAAGATGTTATAAAGACTCGGCTTGATGCTGGGAATGCATTGCAATATAAATATCTATTTGAAACAGACGAGGATAAAGAATGTCTTGACCTGTTGTTTGCCAATGTTGACGACCCTAATGACACAATAGAGTCAATCATCAATACTATATTATCGAATAGTAAGGGTTTTGGCGGTATAGATAATTGGGAGGATTTCAAGAACGAACTATCTCAAAAAACTCAGGCTGGAAAAAATAGCAAAGGTGGAGACAATGAGATTTCCGTGATGAGTTGGCGTAAATTCTTTCGCCTATTCAATAAAAGTTATCAAAAATGTCAGCAGATGTTTACCAATCAATTAGGAAATGGAGTCCGTCTCCGTGACCAAATTGCAAAGATTGGTAAAAATGATGTGATGGTAATTGATGTTGCTAAACTTGACGAAGAATCACAAGGCTTTGTTTTCGGCGATGTTATGCGAGCAGTCTATAATCTCAAGTTGGGTTCTACGAACCGTGTAGATTCCGATATTCCTGACCGCATAGTAATCTTTATTGATGAGTTGAACAAATACGCATCTACGGATGTTCCAAAATCCTCACCCATCCTCCATCAGTTGCTTGACATCACTGAACGAGGTCGCTCGTTAGGTATTGTATTATTTGGAGCAGAGCAATTTGTTAGCGATATACACCGCCGAATAAAAGGAAACTGTGCGACACAGGCATTTGGTCGGACAAACGCGATAGAGATATCACGCGAAGATTTCCGCTTTGTCCCCAGTGTGTATAAGACAATGCTGACCAGAATGAAACAAGGTGAATACATTATTCAAAATCCTATATTTCGTTCCATGCTAAATATAAAATTCCCGCTACCTATCTATAAATATTTTGATTAAACCGCTATGACTGATAACCCAAGAATAGGAAAAGATGTTATAGAATCCTTAACTCTCGGTATGTATGAAGATTGTCGATTTATATATCGAGAATATATACAGAACTCTGCGGATCAAGTTGATAAGGCTGTTGCTGAAGGGCTGATAAATGCAGGTGAAGATGAGATTCACATTACTATTAGCCCCGAAGAACGTTGTATTATTATTGAAGACAACGCAACAGGGATATCATCTGACAAGGTCATTCCTATTCTAAGGAACATTGCTCATTCGACAAAGAAAAGAGGAGAAGATAAAGGATTTCGAGGCATTGGTCGTTTAGGCGGATTGGGCTATTGTTCAAAATTGATATTTGAAACCTCATATGTCGACGAGGAAGTCAAATCAATTATGACTTGGGATGCAGACCTCTTAAAGCAAATTATCAATGACCGCGATAATTCGGAAGAGGCGGTTGATGTTTTGGCACGTGTAACAGGCACTATTACAAAAAAAGAGGCGTCGGATAAACACTATTTCAAGGTTATTCTGGAAAATGTAACCTCTGACGAATTGCTCAATGTTGAGCGCGTCAAGAATTATCTCTCGATGGTTGCGCCTGTTGATATATCCTCGCAATTTTATTATCGTTACCAGATCAATGAATTTGCGAGGGAAAATGGTTTAAAAGTCGATATTTATAATATTTACATCAACGGAGAGCAAATTTATAAGCCATACACGCCCGGCATCTACGAAGACAATCAGGGCGGGAAGAAAAAAGTCGATGATATTCTCGGAGTAGACTTTCTGCTTTCAAAGGATGATAATGGCAATATTATTTATTGGGGATGGTATTCGTTGTCTCGACTGAAAGGACAGATGAAGCAGAAGAATATCGCTCGTGGTATTCGATTGCGTAAAGAGAATATTCAGATTGGCGATGAGGAAATCTGCAAAAAATTCTTTGCTAACACATCTGACCAGCGATTCTCATTTTATTATTTCGGGGAAATTCATGCTATAAGCAAAGATCTTATTCCGAACTCGCGTAGAGATTATTTTGGGGAAAATGCCGCACTTGCCTCATTTGAAAAAAGCGTAAAACAGAATTTTCTAAAACTTCGAGAATTATGCTATGACGCATCAGATATCAATAAGAACTTAAAGATAATCGCCAAAAAAGAGGAAATCGAGGAAAAGATAAAGCAGAAGGATAGCTATTTCTCCACAAAGGAGAAAGAGGATTTGCAGCAACAACTTGAAGACTATAAGCGGAAGTCTGATGAGGCACTAAAACAACTTGAACGCAAAAAGCAAAAGATAGAAGAAACAGATTCTTCTCTCAAAAAGATTATTGATAATTTAACTCCCAAAGCGGAACAGAAAGATGATTCATTTAAATCTGTCCCGCCAAAACCAGAAGGACAAGAAACAACCGAGAAAACGAAATTTAGAACAGATAGTCCTACATACTCACGGTTTAGTAAGGCTGAACGAAAACTCATTGGACGGATATATGCGTCTATTGCGAATGCTATACCTGATGAGCGTCAAAGAGATGCTCTGATAAAAGTTATCGAGGAGGATTTGACGCGATGAATCGCCGGGTATTACTGCTTGAGCCCAATTACAAGAATAAATTTCCTCCAATCGGGCTAATGAAACTCGCGACCTATTTTAGGTTGCGTGGAGATGATGTCGTCTTTTACAAAGGGGATTTGAAAGAGTTTGTTATCAATCAAATCACCGAGGAATGCGTGGCAAAACTGTCAGATCTTGACGGCTCCATAAACTGGAAGCTGCGTTCAGACAAAATTGCTCTATATATCAGATATAGGAAGTATGCGTATTTAGAACAGGTAGGCATTGAGGATTCCGAGATTGCTCCGATATTAGAACCTTGGGTCGAATATTATAAGAAATTCTACCATTCAGGAGAGTATAAGAAATACCCTCGTTGGGATTGGATTGGAGTAACAACGCTATTTACTTTCTATTGGGATATCACCATTGAGACTATTGAGTTTGCAAAATCAATGGTGAAAGATACGAAGAACATTATGGTTGGAGGTGTAATGGCATCTATCCAACCGGATGAGATTGAAAAGGCGACAGGCATTCGTCCTCATATCGGCACACTCCATACACCGTATAAAGATATTGACAAAGATAATCCATATATTATTGATGAACTGCCGTTGGATTACTCTATCCTTGATGAGATAGATTATGTCTATCCAGATAGTGGTGCATATTACAGCTACTCTACAAGAGGCTGTATTCGCAAGTGTTCTTTTTGTGCAGTATGGCGCATTGAACCAGAATATCAAGAATATTTGCCTTTACGGGAGCGCATTGATCGAACACGGAGACTTTATGGCGAGCAGCAAAATCTTTTGCTGATGGACAATAATGTGTTAGCCTCAAACAGATTAGAAGACATTATCGAGGACATCAAATCTTGTGGGTTTACAAAAGGAGCTAAATATTTTGAGCCGAATTGGTATACAATCGCTATCAGGAATCTTCGGCTAGGAATCAATAACCGTGCGTACATTTGCAAATCTTTCAAGCTGCTACAAGAACTTAGCACCTTCCAATCGTTCAACGAAAATACGAGAACTGAAATATATGCATTACGAGAAAAACATGGGCTTTTGCATCCCGAAACTTGCACCCGTGAAGCGTTGATCGCTACATATAAGGATTTTGCACCTTATTTTGATGTTAAGTTCAAGAAACGTTTTGGGCGCCTGCGTTTTGTAGACTTCAATCAAGGGGTTGATGCAAGATTATTTAATAGGCGTATTGTTAAATTATTGGCAGAGATACCGGTACGTCCACTTCGTATAGCATTCGATAATATTAAAACAGAACCTGAATATACGAAGGCTATTAAGATGAGTGAAAAGTATGGAATGAAAGACTTTTCCAATTACCTTCTCTACAATTTTACCGATAAGCCGGAAGAATTGTATCATCGTATGCGAATAAATGTGGATCTATGTGAAAAATTAAATGTTAGCATATATTCATTCCCGATGAAGTATCACCCAATTACAGGTGAACATAGCCACGACAGGGATTATATAGGTAAGTATTGGAATCGCAAATATATCCGTGCTGTTCAAGCTATTCTCAATGCTACTAAAGGTAAAATAGGCAGAGGTGTTTCCTTCTTTGAGAAAGCCTTTGGTCGCAATGAAGAGGAGTATATGGAATTGCTCATTATGCCTGAGACATTTCTATTGTTCAGGTTCTTCTTTGAATATTTAGGGTATACTCAGGAGTGGCGGAAAGCGATGTCAGAGTTGACTAATGCAGAGCGAGCAGAACTATATCCGATAATCTTTAAGAATGACTTTAACCACATAGAAGAGTTGACGGATAACAAAAAGTATCTGCATATATTGCAATTCTATAAGAATTATCGCGGAGATATTGCTGACCCAAGATCAGACCTGTACAAACTCAAAAAAGATTTTGATGAATCCGGTCGGTATAGTTCATATAATAAATTTAAAATGAATTATTGATATTGAAATAACAGATCTTTCTGATGCAATGATTAAAATTGCATCCGTTAATGATGAGCGCAACTTGCGATCCGAACTATATTAATATCGGAAATGTCCAACTAACAAAGCTGTCAGCGAATTGTTAAAACGAGAAACCAATCATAAGGAAGCAAAACTGACTCCAGCCAGAGCCTTGTTGCTATATGCATTATTCTACTACGAGTCTTTGGGTGAAAACAGCAGTTTGTTCGTTGCAAACAAATTAGCCTACTTCATGCAGCTTCTCGGTGAACCATCGTTCGGGAAGTTGAACTTCGCTGTAACCCATTATGGGCCTTATTGCCCGCAAGTAGGACATATTCTCCATGATGTGAATGGGAAATACCTCAAAGGGCTTGAGCAAATGAATATCGGTGCTTTCGATGCGTTAGAATTGCAATACAGCACCATGAAAGAAGTCAGCGAGTACGTAAAAACCAAGTTGAAACCGGAACAAATTGCGCGACTGAAACAGTTGATTAAATTGATAACAGGATTTCAATCGGCATTGTCTCTCGAAGTACTTGCCTCGGTAGCTTATGTCCGAAAAGAAAATCCTTGTATTGATTTGATGCAAACCATCTCTAAAATACAGGAATGGTCTCCCCGCAAAAAACATCTGTTCAAAGAAAAGTACATACAAATTGCCTATAATTATTTGGATGCTTTTTCGCAGGGAAAAGATGAGCTTTTTAGGACATGCTAAATACTTTGTTTCAAAAATACATTTACTATTTTATTGGGAAATCTCATAAGAATGTATATCTTTGCATTGTAGTAAACTAAACGAGCAGACACTTGACTGACAATAGCTTGCCTATTGCCGACAAGAAACCGTTACAAAAGCGTTACTACGCGATTATTGACATATTTATCACCTTGATAATAAGGATTTTGGAGGATGGGTTCACGAATCGTATTCTCCACTTCCAAAGATTGCGACGGCAGAACCGATGTTCTGCCGTTTTTTTGTCGGCGCTGTTCCCGGGAAATAGCTTTCCTTTCCCCGCGCCGCCAAAAAGCCGTTGCACTGTCGCAATCTTTTGCGGATACAACAAGCTCTCACAATAGCACTGCGGGGCGAAAACATATTGATTTTCATAGGTCGCCCCGCGAGTACTGCGCACTTCGATTCCCGTTCTCCGCACAGCCTGCGGCAGCAAAGAGGAAAGGCCGAGTTGCGCGAGGTCGATTCCGCGCCACTGCAAACACTGCATCTGCAAGCACTGCCCCATAAAAAAAGCAGCCAAGATACCCCGGCTGCCTTTCTATTCTATTGCCCCTCCCTATAGTTTCCTCACCTCGGAGATACCCATGTGCTTGTAGGATGCGGCCAACTCTTCGTCGCGGTTGGAGATAACCAACAATTTGTCGCCCACCGACAACCCCGTATTGCCCTTCGGCACGAAGTAATCGCCGCCGCGGCAGACCATCATCACCAACGTATTCTCGGGCAAGGAGATATCCTTGAGCAACTGCCCGCTGCCGAGCATGCTCTCGTTGACCTCGACCTCCGTCAGCACGGACTTCATGTCCTCGTGCATGTTGACGTTGAAAGCCGACTCGTGTTCTTCGTACGAGAGCCCCAACAGATTGGCCATCACGCTCACGGTGGTGCCCTGCACCAACAACGAAATGATGGTCGACAGGAACACGACGTTGAACAAGAGATCGGCGTGCGGCAGTTTGGCGATCATCGGATAGAGCGCAAACAGAATCGGCACCGCACCGCGCAGGCCCACCCACGAAACATAGAGCCGCGCCTTGGTCGTGAACTTGCGGAACGGGGCCAGACAAAGGAACACCGACACCGGGCGCGCCACCGCGATCATGAAGACCCCCACCAACAGCCCCAGCAGCAGTACGTCGGGCCGCAGCAAATCGTCGATATCGACGAACAGACCCAGCATCAGGAACATCATGATCTGCATCAGCCACGTGAAACCGTCGAAAAAGATGGTCATGGGCTGCTTCTGCGCCAACTTGCGGTTTCCCACCACCAATCCGGCCAGATAGACCGCCAAGTAGCCGTTGCCGCGGATCAGGTCCGTAAAGGCAAAGGCGAAGAAGATGAAAGCCAGCAGCAACACCGAGTAGAGCGAACGGTTGGCCAGATTGATGCGGTTGATGAGCCACACGGCCGCCTGTCCGATCAGGTAGCCCGACAAAGCCCCGACCACCATCTGCACCACGAAAAGCACCAGATTCATCCCGATGCCCATCTCGCCCTCGCTGCGCGAAAGCACCCCCACGAGCAACACCGTCAGCATGTAAGCCATGGGGTCGTTCGAACCGCTCTCCAACTCCAACAGCGGACGCAGGTTCTGCCGCAACCCCTGCTTCTTGCTTCGCAGGATCGAGAAGACCGACGCCGAGTCGGTCGACGACATCGTAGCTGCCAGCAGCAGCGCCGTAGCAAACGAGATCTCGGGACCGACCAACGGTGCCGCGAGCCACACGAAAGTACCCAATATCAAAGCCGTCACCGCCACGCCTGCCGTTGCCAGCACCACGCCCGGGCCGATGATGGGCTTGATCTGCGAGAACTTGGTGTCCATACCGCCCGTAAAGAGGATGATGCAGAGCGAGACCATCCCCACGAACTGGGTCATTTCGACCGAACGGTAGGTGATGAAGTCCAGCCCGAAGAGCATGCCCACCCCGAGGAACAGCAACAACGCCGGAGCTCCGAAACGATAGGCCGCCTTTCCGGCGATCACCGCCACGAACAGCAGCAGCGCCCCCACCAATACGATATGTTCGCTCGTGAAATCGATCATCCTATTGCGGTATGAATATATAGGTAACGGTTCCCTGCTGGCGAGCCGGAGCCGACTGGTCGATGTTGAAAAGCGACGCCCGGGCAGCCCGCAACGCCGTTTCGCGCATACACGCATCGCCGCCGTATTCGACGTGCGCAGCCACCACTTCGCCCGAACGGTTCACCGTCACGGCCACTTCCACCTCGCCGCCGCCCTCGCACTGGTAGGCCGGAACCACCAGCCGCCGCGACGTCCGCACCGGGTCGGTCAACGAGAACGACACCGTCACGCGGCCCTTCAATTTGCGGTCCTGATGTTCGGTCCCCTCCTCCGTGCCGTGCCGCTGGCGGATCGCCTCTTCTTCGGCCAACCCCTGCTCGTAGGCCTCGCGGTTGGCGCGCATCCGTTCGGCGGCTTCGCTGGCCGCTTCGTTGATGGCCGCGGCATTGGTCCCGCGGTCGTCCTTCAACGCTTCGTTCAACGCATTCTCGTTCGAGGCGGCATTGCGGATGCTTTTCCAATCGACGGGATCCTGCTCCTGCCGGCGGCGGACTTCCTCTGCGAGCCTGTCGCGCTCGCGCTCCAGCTCGGCCAGCGTCTGTATGTCCACAAACATCCCCTGCGTCGAGGCGCGGCGCCCGACCACGATCTTCGACGACACGAAGACGATCATCAGCACCAGATAGGCTATCAGCGTCACGCACAACCCTATCCGATGGTCGTAGGCCCACGTCCCGGCATCTTGGCGACGGTTGTCGAACGGCAGTTTCAGCCGCGGGCGTCGGGCCGGGTTCAGCTGGTCGTCTGTAGGCTTCTCTGTCATGGCAGGCGGTCGGAATTTCGGACAAAAATAGTTTTTTTTAGCGATTTTTTATATCTTTGGGCACAAAATATTCAGAAACCTACGCTTATGTCAACCAAACAGCAAACGCTTGCGGCGCCCCTTACCTTTTCGGGCAAAGGGTTGCATACGGGCGTCCGAGTGACCATGACCGTCCGCCCGGCCGACGCCGACACGGGTATCGCATTCCGCCGCGTCGACCTCGAGGGACAGCCCATAATCCCCGCTCTGTGCGACAACGTCACCGATACTTCGCGCGGCACCACCATCGAGGTCGGGGGCCATCGCGTCAGCACCATCGAACACATCATGTCGGCGCTCTGGACGCTCGGCGTGGACAACGCCCTGATCGACATCGACGGTCCCGAAGCCCCCATCATGGACGGTTCGGCCCGCGAGTACGCCGAAGCCATCGTCCGTACGGGCGTCGTCGAGCAGGAAGCCGAACGCAAGTATTACCACGTCACCGAAAAGATGGTCTACACCATCCCCGAGAAGGGCGTGGCCATCATCCTCTACCCCGACGACGAATTCTCCGTATCGCTGCACGTCGACTACAATTCCAAGGTCATCGGCAACCAATATGCCACCTTCGAACCCGCCGACGATTACGCGTCGAAAATCGCGCCCTGCCGCACGTTCGTCTTCCTCCACGAGCTGGAGCCCCTGATCAAGGCCAACCTCATCAAGGGCGGCGATCTCGACAACGCCATCGTGGTGGTGGAGAATCCCGTACCCGAAGAGGAGCAGGACAACCTCAAGAAGATCTTCAACAAGTCGGGCATCGAAATCAAACCCGGCTATCTCAACAACCTCGAACTGCGCTGCAACAACGAACTTGCACGGCACAAGCTGCTCGATTTGCTCGGCGACTTCGCGCTGCTGGGCGTGCGCATCAAGGGCCGCGTATGGGCCACCCGCCCCGGACACTTCGCCAATACGGAGTTCATGAAGCAGCTCAAGCGCTCCATCCGCAAGGCCGGGGAGAAACCCCGCTACACCTACGACTGCCGCAAGCCCGCGCTCTACGACATCAACGCCATCCGCCGCATGCTGCCCCACCGGCCGCCGTTCCTGTTGGTCGACCGGATTTTCCATTGCGACGCATCGTCGGTGGCCGGCATCAAGAACGTCACCATGAACGAACCCTTCTTCGTGGGCCACTTCCCCGAAGAACCCGTCATGCCGGGCGTGCTGATCGTCGAAGCCATGGCCCAATGCTCCGGCATCATGGTGCTCAACAGCGTACCCGACCCCGAGAACTACTCCACCTATTTCATGAAGATCGACGGTGTGAAGTTCAAGCGCAAGGTGGTGCCGGGCGATACGCTCCAATTCGAGATCCATCTGCTGGAACCCATCCGCCGCGGCGTGGCGCTGGTCGAAGCCAAGGCGTTCGTGGGCGAAACGCTCGCCTGCGAGGCCGTGCTGATGGCTCAGGTCGTTAAAAACCGGCAGTAGCGATGATCAGTCCGCTTGCTTACATCCACCCCGACGCCAAGCTGGGCGCAGGGGTGACGGTCGAACCGTTCGCCTACATTGCGGGCGACGTGCAAATCGGCGACGGGTGCTGGATCGGCCCCGGGGCCGTCATCCACGACGGAGCCCGCATCGGCAAGAATTGCAAAATCCACACCGCGGCTTCGGTTTCGTGCCTGCCGCAGGACCTCAAGTTCGACGGCGAGGTGACCACGTGCCGAATCGGCGACAACAACGACATCCGCGAGTACGTCACCATCAGCCGCGGCACCAAGTCCACCGGCACCACCATCATCGGCGACGGCAATCTCTTGATGGCCTACGTCCACGTCGGCCACGATTGCGTCGTGGGCAGCCATTGCGTCATCGCCAACCGCGTCTCGCTTGCCGGAGAAGTCCACGTCGACGACTGGGTCGTCATCGGCGGTCATGCGGCCATCCACCAGTGGACCCGCATCGGCGCCCATTCCATGATTCAGGGCGGCGCCCTCTTGGGACAGGATTTGCCGCCGTTCGTCATCGTCCGCAACGATACGCTCCGTTTTGCCGGCATCAACAAGGTCGGGCTTTCGCGCCGCGGGTTCACCCCCGAACGCATCGCCGAGATCCACGAAGCCTGCCGCATCCTTTTCCAAAGCGGCATGAACTATCTCAACGGATGCAGCGAGGTCGAGCAGCAGGTGCCCCAGAGTCCCGAACGCGATTACCTCGTGGAGTTCATCCGCTCATCCAAGCGCGGCATCATCAAGCCCTACGCTTCGGGCCGGGAGTAAAAAAATCCGCATAAATATTGGTATATCGGATTTTTTTCGTACATTTGTCGTGTCGAAAGACAGGACGCACGAAATAAGGGGACGCAAGGTCCCCTTATTTCATAGTTGTACAATGTTGACTTACGTTTTTGCAGTATGATCGACCCTAAGAAAATCATCGCCGCCGCCGAGCATCGGCTGGAAGGTTCCGACATGTTCGTGGTGGGGTGCAATTGTTCTCCCGGCAACGAAATCGAACTTTTGATCGACAGCGACACATCGGTCTCCATCGACGCCTGTGTGGAGTTGAGCCGCGCCATCGAAGCGGAGTTCGACCGCGATGCCGAGGATTTCTCGCTCACCGTGGCTTCGGCCGGCATCGGCTCCGAACTCCGGTGTCTCAGGCAGTACCGCAAGCTCGTCGGGCGGCCCGTCGAGGTGCTGCTCCTCAGCGGTGTGAAGATCACCGCCCGGCTCGAAGCTGTCGACGACGAGGGGCTCACGCTGTCCTACGAGGAGAAGCAGGCCGTCGAGGGCAAGAAACGCAGGCAGCTCGTTACCGTCACCCGCTCCTACCCTTTCGCCGAAATCAAGTCCACCCGCGAATTCTTGGACTTCAAGTAAGGCGAAAGGCCGAAAGCGAAAGGTGAAAAGCAGGAACGCCCTTTCCCGAACATTTCACGTTTCACCTTTCGATTTTCCCTCGCCCCAACCACAGGGAGCATTGAAGGCGGGGAGTTTTTCATAAAAGCAGGAATAAACAAAATAACAAAAATATCTTCCCATGGACAATCTCAATCTCATCAGCAACTTCGCGGAATTCAAGGAGTTGAAGAACATCGACAAGCCCACCATGATCGGCGTGCTGGAAGACGTATTCCGGCATGCCTTGCAGAAGCAGTACGAGAGCGACGAGAATTTCGACGTGATCATCAACCCCGAAAAGGGCGACCTCGAAATCTGGCGCAACCGTACGGTCGTCGAAGACGGAGCCGTCGAGAATCCCAACACGCAGATCGCCGTTTCGGAAGTCAAGGCCATCGACCCGACCTACGAGGTCGGCGACGAGTATGCCGATGAAATCAAACTCGCGTCGTTCGGACGGCGCACCGTCCTGTCGCTGCGGCAGAACCTCGCATCGCGCATCCTCGACCTCGAGAAGGCCAACCTCTACGAAAAGTACTCCGAGAAGGTCGGCGAGATCATCACCGGCGAGGTTTATCAGGTCTGGAAGAAAGAGGTTCTGATCCTCGACGACGACGAGAACGAACTGATCCTCCCCAAAAGCGAGCAGATTCCCAACGACTTCTACCGCAAGGGCGACACCATCAAGGCCATCGTCAAGTCGGTCGAGATGAACAACAACCAGCCGCGCATCATCCTTTCGCGTACGGCCAGCCAGTTCCTCGAACGGCTCTTCGAGCAAGAGGTGCCCGAGATTTTCGACGGGCTGATCACCATCAAGAAGATCGTCCGCATCCCCGGCGAACGGGCCAAGGTCGCCGTCGAGTCGTACGACGACCGCATCGACCCCGTGGGCGCTTGCGTCGGCATGAAGGGTTCGCGCATCTACTCCATCGTCAAGGAGCTGCGCAACGAAAACATCGACGTGGTCAACTACACGGCCAATACGCAGCTCATGATCCAGCGCGCGCTGAACCCGGCCAAGATTTCGTCCATCGTTCTCGACGAGGAGAAGCAGACCGCAGCCGTCTACCTCAAGCCCGATCAGGTGTCGCTGGCCATCGGCAAGGGAGGTCTCAACATCCGGCTGTCCAAGATGCTCACCGGCTACGACATCGACGTCTACCGCGAGGTAGAGGAAGAAGACGTCGCCCTGACCGAATTCGCCGACGAAATCGAACCGTGGATCATCGAAGCCCTCAAGGGCGTCGGTTGCGACACCGCCAAGAGTGTGCTGGAACTGCCCGTCGAGGAGATCGCCGCACGCGCCGACCTCGAGCTGGAGCAGGCGCAGAAGGTGGTCGAGATTCTGAAGGCCGAGTTCGAATAAACCGTTTACGCTAAAAAAGGAGAACACACGATATGGGGAATGAAAGAAAACTAAGGCTCATTCAGGTTGCCAAGGAGTTCAACGTGGGTATCAACACCATCACCGACTTCTTGCACAAGAAGGGCATCAAGAGCGACGGGTCGCCCAACACGCAGGTCGATCCCGAAACCTACGCCGTACTCGAGAAGGAGTTCGGCGCCAACCGGGCCGCTTCCGGCGCACGCGACTCCATCCGCGAGAAGATTTCGCAGAAGCAGACCACCATCACCATCGAGGGGGGCAAGAAGACGGCCGAAGAGGAGAAAGAGGTCGTCATCAAAAGCAACGTCATCAACGTGCGCGACGAGATCCAGCAGCCCAAGTTCCTCGGGAAGATCGACCTCGATCCCAAACCCAAGGCCAAAGCCGCACCGGCTCCCGCACCCAAGGCAGAGAAGCCTGCCGAGAAACCCGCAGCAAAGGCCGAGCCCGAAGCCGAGGCACCCAAAGCCGCCGAGGTTCCGACGCCCCGGCCCGCGGTCGTTGCGGAGAAGCCCGCAGCCACTGAAAAGCCCGTTGAAAAGGCGGTCGAAAAGCCTGTCGAGGTTTCCGAAAAACCCGCTGTCGAAGCAGAACCCGCCAAGACCGAAGAAGCCAAACCCGAACCGCCCAAGGACAACATCTTCCGGCCCGAGACCGTTACGCTCACGGGTCCGCAGGTCCTCGGCACGATGGACGTCTCCGGATTCGTACCCGGCGGCAAGCACAAGCGCAAGCGCCTTTCCAAGGAGAAGGTCGACGTCACCAAAGCCCAGAAGGGCGGTGCTCAGAGCAGTTCCGGCGCTTCCGGACAGAAGCAAGGCGGTCAGGGCGGTCCCGGCCGCGGCGCACAGGGCGGCAGACCCGCTCAGAACCAGCCCCGTCCGGGCGAGGGTCGCCGCAACAAGAACAAGAAGAACAATCAAGCCGTCATTCGTCCCGAAGTCAGCGACGAAGAGGTATCGAAGCAGATCAAGGACACCTTGGCACGTCTGACGGCCAAGGGCGCCAAGAACACGGGTGCCAAGCACCGCCGCGACAAGCGCGAGGCCGCTGCCGAGCGCATGAACGAGGAGATGGAGCGTTCCGTACAGGAGCGTTCGACGCTCAAGGTCACCGAGTTCGTGACCGTCAGCGAGTTGGCCACCATGATGAACGTATCGCCCACCGAGGTCATCACCGCGTGCATGAACCTCGGGCTCATGGTTTCGATCAACCAGCGGCTCGACGCCGAAGCGCTGGCCGTCGTCGCCGAGGAATTCGGCTTCAAGGTCGAGTTCGTCTCCGTCGAGATTCAGGAAGCCATAGCCGACGAGACCGACAGCGAGGAGAACCTCGTGCCGCGTCCGCCCATCGTCACCGTCATGGGCCACGTCGACCACGGTAAGACTTCGCTGCTGGACAACATCCGCAAGACCAACGTCATCGAGGGCGAGGCCGGCGGCATCACCCAGCACATCGGTGCTTATAGCGTAGAGCTCAACGGCCAGAAGATCACCTTCCTCGATACTCCCGGCCACGAAGCGTTCACCGCCATGCGTGCCCGCGGCGCCAAGATCACCGACGTGGCCATCATCATCGTCGCGGCCGACGACCACGTCATGCCGCAGACCATTGAGGCCATCAACCATGCGCAGGCTGCCGGTGTGCCTATGGTCTTCGCCATCAACAAGATCGACAAGCCCAACGCCAACCCCGACCACATCAAGGAACAGCTTTCGCAGATGAATTACCTTGTCGAGTCGTGGGGCGGCAAATACCAAGACCAAGAGATTTCGGCCAAGAAAGGCCTGAACCTCGACAAACTCCTCGAAAAGGTACTCTTAGAAGCCGAGATGCTCGATCTGAAGGCCAACCCCGACAAGAAAGCCGTGGGCACGGTCATCGAATCCACCCTCGACAAGGGGCGCGGCTACGTCTCCACCATTCTGGTCCAGAGCGGCACGCTCCGCATCGGCGACGTGGTGCTCTCCGGCACCTATACCGGACGCGTCAAGGCCATGTTCAACGAGGACGGCAAGAAAGTCACCGTTGCCGGGCCGTCGACACCCGTGCAGGTGCTGGGTCTCAACGGCGCTCCGCAGGCCGGCGACACGTTCAACGTCATGGACGACGACCGTTCGGCCCGCGAAATCGCCAACAAACGCGAGCAGCTGCAACGCATGCAGGGCATCATGACCCAGAAGCACGTCACGCTCGACGAAATCGGCCGCCGCATCGCCATCGGCTCGTTCAAGGAACTGAACATCATCGTCAAGGGCGACGTCGACGGTTCGGTCGAAGCCATGTCGGGTTCGCTGATCAAACTCTCGAAGGAGAGCGTGCAGGTCAACGTCATCCACGCCGCCGTGGGTCAGATTTCGGAGTCCGACGTTCTGCTGGCCGCCGCATCGAACGCCATCATCGTCGGCTTCCAAGTCCGGCCGTCGGCCGCGGCGCGCCGCGTAGCCGAGAAAGAGGAGATCGAAATCCGTCTCTACTCCATCATCTACGATGCCGTCAACGACATCAAGGACGCTATCGAAGGCATGTTGGAGCCGGTCATGAAAGAGGAGATCGTCGCTTCGGTCGAGGTCATGGAGATCTTCAAGATCTCGAAGGTCGGCACCGTCGCCGGGTGTATGGTCCGCGAGGGCAAGCTCCAGCGGTCGACGCCCATCCGCGTCATCCGCGACGGCATCGTCATCTACACCGGCAAACTCGGGTCGCTCAAGCGTTTCAAAGACGATGTCAAGGAGGTCGTCTCGGGTCAGGACTGCGGTCTGAACATCGAATCGTTCAACGACATCCGCATCGGCGACATCGTCGAGGGGTACGAGCAGGTCGAAGTCAAGCGCAAATAAAACCGATTGCTAATCTCAAACCATAGAACATGAACACCCAAATCCATTTCATCACCCCCGAAGAGGCGGTCAAGGTGATCAAGTCGGGCGACCACGTCCACCTGAGTTCCGTGGCATCGGCTCCGCAGTGTCTGATCAACGCCATGTGCGCGCGCGGCGAGGCCGGCGAGTTGAAAGACGTCCATGTCCACCATCTGCACACCGAGGGCCCGGCTCCCTATGCCGATCCCAAGTTCAGCGGGGTCTTCCAGCTCGATTCGTTCTTCGTCGGGGCCAACGTCCGCAAGGTCACCCAGAGCGGCGACGCCGACTACATACCCATCTTCCTCAGCGAGACGCAGAAGCTCTACCGCTGCGGGGCCGTGCCGTGCAACGTCGCCATGATTCAGGTCTGCCCGCCCGACAAACACGGGTACGTGTCGCTCGGCACCTCGGTCGACGCTACGCTCGCGGCCGTCGAGTGCGCCGAACATGTCATTGCCGTGGTCAACAAGAACGTGCCGCGCGCTTTCGGTCAGGCCATGATTCCCATGTCGAAGATCGACATGTTCGTCGAAGACGACACGCCGCTCATCGAAGCCCATTTCGCTGCGCCCAACGAGGTGGAAACCGCCATCGGCAAGCATTGCGCTGCGCTGATCGAGGACGGCGCCACGCTCCAGATGGGTATCGGAGCCATCCCCAACGCCGTGTTGAGCCAGCTCGGCGGCCACAAGAACTTGGGTATCCACACCGAGATGTTCGCCGACGGTGTCCTGCCGCTCGTCGAGAAGGGCGTGGTCAACGGCGAAGCCAAGAAGACCGACCCGGGTAAGATGGTTTCCACGTTCCTCATGGGTTCCAAGGCCGTCTACGACTTCATCGACGACAACCCCGGGGTCCTGATGATGGACGTAGGCTATACCAACGATCCCTACATCATTTCGCAGAACGACCGCTTCGTGGCCATCAATTCCGCTTTGCAGATCGACCTCACCGGGCAGGTTTGCGCCGATTCGCTCGGCACCAAGTTCTGGTCGGGCGTCGGCGGGCAGATCGACTTCGTCTACGGAGCGTCGCTCTCCAAGGGCGGCAAAGCCATCATCGCCATGCCCTCGATCACCAACAAGGGCGTTTCGAAGATTTGCCCCACACTGCTGGACGGCGCCGGTGTCGTCACTACGCGCAACCACATCCACTGGTTCGTCACCGAGTTCGGCGCTGTCGACCTCTATGGCAAAACCATGCAGGAGCGCGCACGGCTCTTGATTTCCATCGCCCACCCGTCCGCTCAGGAAGAGCTCGACCGCGCTGCCTTCGAGCGTTGGGGATCGCACCACCACTACATCAAAAGCTACATGTCCAAGTAATTCCGGACAAATATCCTCTCTTCGCAGGGAGCAGCCGTTTTTCTCGGTTGCTCCTTGTTTTTTGTTCCATTTTCTTCATCCCGTGTTTTTTCGGTGCCGCCCTTCCCCGTCATTCCGCCCCGCCCTTTCCCCTCTGTCATTCTGAGGAACCGCAGGCGACGAAGAATCTAATAAACAAGTGTCATTCTGAGCGATAGCGAAGAATCTGCTTCGCAGCATCGTCATTGCGAGGGGCGCAGTGCAGTCAAGCATCCAATGTCCACAGATGTTTCACTTCGTTCAACATGGCATACTGCCGCTCTGTGTCATTCTGAGGAAAAGCGAAGCCTTCACGAAGAATCCGTTTTTCCAACAAAGCAGATTCTTCACTTCGTTCAGAATGACATACTGCTACCCTCTGTCATTGCGAGCGAGTACAACTCACTACGTCATTCTGAGCGCAGCGAAGAATCTTTTCTTCCGCCGCCCCAACCCCTCGCGGGCCCGGCTGGGGCGGTCGCGCGTAGCGCGAGCCGGGCACCGCGCAAAGTTGTTTTCAATGAATAATTAATAGTGAATAGTGAATATATTTTGTCGCAGAACAACTATTCATTATTAACTATACACTATTCATTGTCTTGTCATTCTGAACTTCTCTTTGTCATTCTGAACGCAGCGCAGAATCTATCACCGAACAGACAACTACGTTGTGCTTGTTAAGAATCTTTCCCAATTAATTCCCTTCCAAAATTTCCGCACCAATCTCCCATATTATTCACTACCTTTGTCGCCATGAATCCCCAAGCCAAAGGTTATTTCATCGGCGCCCTCGCCGCCATTGCTTACGGCACCAACCCGCTCTTCGCCCTGCCGCTCTACAGCGCCGGGATGAACCCCGATTCGGTGTTGTTTTTCCGCTACCTCTTCGCCATTCCCATCCTCGGGTTCATGCTCCGGGTCCGTGGCCACAGTTTCGGGGTTCCACGCCGCGATCTGCCGCTGCTCTTCGTCATGGGGATGCTCGTCGCACTTTCGTCGTTGGCGCTCTTTCTGAGTTACAACTGCATGGACGCGGGCATCGCATCGACCCTGCTCTTCGTCTACCCCATCCTTGTCGCCCTTATCATGGCCGTCGGGTTCAAAGAAAAGCTGCCCCCGATCACGGTGTTGTGCATTCTCCTCGCCGTCGGCGGCATCGGGTTGTTGTACCGGTCCGGCGACGGATCTACGCTCAGCCTTTCGGGCACTTTGCTCGTCTTCGTCTCTGCCCTCTCCTACGCCATCTACATCGTCGCCGTCCGGCAGACACGGCTCAAAGAGATCCATACGCTCGCCGTCACGTTCTACGTATTGGCTTTCGGACTGCTGCTCTTTTTGCCCCGCGTCGGTTTCGGGCGTTCGCTCATCTTGCCCGGTGCTTGGTATCTGTGGGGCAACCTGTTCGCCCTTGCTCTCTTCCCCACCGCCATTTCGTTCCTCTGCACCACCCGCGCCATCCATATCATCGGGTCCACACCCACCGCCATCCTCGGCGCCCTCGAGCCTGTCACCGCCGTTTTCTTCGGGGTGTCGCTCTTCGGCGAGACCCTCAGCCTGCGCATCGTCTGCGGAATCTGCCTGATCATCTTCGCCGTCACTTTCATCATCGCAGGCAGCAGCATCGCGGCCCCTCTCACCCACTTCCGCAAACTCTTTCCCCGGCTCCGGCATCGTTAGGCCTCAGCGTCCGGGTACCCCGTTTGTTCGAATTCCAACGTCCGTTTATCCTATTATTCCGTCTGTATCTGTTAATAAAATAACGCAATACGGTCTTTCCGTCATTCTTTTGGTCTGAAATTTG
>JAIDUK010000032.1 GCA_029060215.1 Alistipes sp. | reverse complement strand
TCTCCCATTTTCGGGTTTCGGTGCATGTTGCGTTCACGATCCGATCACCAGCCTGGAAGCGAAAATCTCCCTGTTCAAGGATCCACTTGCCGTCATAGCCGACAAAAGCAAGATCCGAACCTTTCAAACGCAAAACAACGGTCTTCGTCTCGCCGGGTTGCAACTCGACCTTTTCGAAAGCACGCAGACGGCGGTTGTCCGGCGACAGCGAAGCCACCAGATCGCTGCTGAAAAGCAACACGCTCTCCTTGCCCGCACGCTTGCCCGTGTTCGTTACATCGACCGTGAACGTCAGCACGTCATCGGCTGTGAAATTCGGCTTGTCGATGCGGAAATTGCTGTATTCGAAATCGGTATAACTCAAACCGTAGCCGAATGCCCACTGCACGGCTACCTGTGCGTCGTAGTTGTACGCACCCTCCATCTGGCGACCGATATGCTCACAAGGTTTGTAATCGTAGGCAATCAACGAATTGATCTCTTTGGGATAAGTGAACGGCATCTTTCCGCTGAAGTTGGCATCGCCAGCCAGCAGATTGGCCAGCGCATCGCCGCCGTAGTTGCCCGGCAACATAATATCCACCACAGCTTTAGCCAGCGGTTCGATCTCAGCGACCAATCTCGGACGGCCCTCGTTCAGAATCAAGACGATCGGCTTTCCGGTGCGGGCCAGTGCCTTCACCAGTTCGCTCTGATTCTCCGAGAGAGTCAGATTCGTCAGGTTGCCCGGCGTCTCGCAGTAGGAGTTCTCGCCGATGCAGGCCACGATGCAGTCGACACCTTCGGCCGCCGCCACCGCCTTTTCGATTTCGGGAGCATTCTCCTCCCACCAGCTGCCGCCCTGCTTGTAGGTAACGCCGGCTTCGTAGACAACGTTTTCAGCGCCGAATTTGGCGGTCAATGCTTCGAGAATCGTGTTGTAATCGGCGGCACACAGGTCTGCTTTGTCGCCTTGCCACGAATAAGACCATCCGCCGTTGAGCGTGCGCATCGAATTGGCATTGGGCCCCGTAACGAGCAGCTTGACACCCTTTGCCAAAGGCAGCAGACCGTCGGCATTTTTCAGCAGCACCAGCGACTCCTCGGCGGCCTGCAAAGCCACTAAGGCATGTTCCTCACTGCCGAAAAGCGGGAAATCCTCCACATCATAATAGGGTTTCTCGAACAGATTCAGCCGGTATTTCATGCGCAGAATACGGCGCACGGCATCGTCTATGCGGCTCATGGGCACCTCGCCCTCCTCGACCAGCTCTTTCAGCAGGGTGCAGAATTTCCAGTCGTAGGGGTCCATCGACATGTCGATGCCGGCGTTGATGGCGAGCTTGATAGCCTCCTTCTTGTCCTTGGCGATGCGGTCGCGCGTATAGAGGTTGTTGATGTCGGCCCAGTCGGTCACGATCATGCCGTCCCAGTTCAGGTCTTCCTTGAGCCACTGGGTCAGCAGTTCGTAGTTGGCGTGCATGGGCAGGCCGTTGTTCATCGACGAGTTGACCATCAGCGAGAGCGC
>JAIDUK010000031.1 GCA_029060215.1 Alistipes sp. | reverse complement strand
CCCATTTCACTTTTCACTTTTCACTTTTCACTTTTCACTTTCCACTTTCCACTTTTCACCTTGCTTTCCGCTCGTTCCAACGGCGATTTCGCAAAACAATACTAAAATTTTAGTAGAAATATTTGTTCTTCTAAAAATTTAGTAGTAAACTTGCATCGTAAAAACCACCCGACCATGCAAACCGAACGACCGATTGCGGAACTGACACGCGGCGAAGAGGAGATCATGCGGATCCTCTGGGAGCTGGGCGACGCCGTAGTGAGCCAGATCATCGAGCGCACCGACGAACCGCGGCCCAAGTACACGACCGTGGCAACATTTCTGAAGATCCTCGAAAACAAGGGGTTCGTGGCCCACACTGCCGAGGGCAAAAGCCACCGCTACCATCCGCTCGTCACGCGCGAAGCCTACGCCCGCCGGATGATGTCGTCGATGCTGAGTTCCTATTTCGACGGCTCGCTGGCCCAGTTGGTGTCGTTCTTCTCGCGCCACGAGAACATTTCGGCCGACGAGCAGGCCGAGATCGTCGAAATCATGCGCAACGCCCAAAAATCGCAGTCATGAAAACCTTGCTGTTCGAAGCCGCCAAGATCTTGATTTGCAGCGCTGTGCTGTGGGGTGCCTACGAGGCGCTGCTCAACCGGCGCATACAGCCCCGCGCTTGCCGGTTCTATCTGTCGGCCCTGCCGCTGCTGGCCGTACTGATTCCGTGGCTGCGCATTCCGCTGCTGCCCGCCCCGGTCATCGAAATCGAGCCGTTCGTCTTCGCAGAAACGGTCGGTGCAGAGCCTGCACCGGTCGCTGCCGCCTCTTTCCCCTTTGCTGAGGCTGCAATCGGAGCGCTGTGGCTCACCGGAACCGCGGTCATCCTCGGCGCCATCGCGCGGCAGCTTCGGACTATCAGGCGCCTGCGCCGCCGGGCCACGCTCGACCGCGGCGACCGCTTCACCATAGCCCTGACCGAGGAGCCGATCGCCCCCTTCTCATTCTTCCGCACCATCTACTTGTGGAAAGGCACTCCGGCCGACGAACGGCAGACCGTTCTGCTCCACGAAGCGAGCCACATCGCCCGCCGCCACTCCGGCGAACGGCTGTTGATGGAGGGGATGAAGGCCGTGCTGTGGTGGAATCCGTTCGTGTGGCTGGCGGCACGGCGGCTGACCGAAGCGGAAGAATACGAAGCCGACCGCGACGTGCTGACAAGCGGCTACGACCGCCAACTCTACATGACCGCCATATTCAGGCAACTTTTCGGCTATAGTCCGGACATAGCCGCCGGGTTGCAGAATTCCTTAACCAAAAAACGCTTTCAGATGATGACTACCCACATCAGCGGCAGGTACGCCCTGCTGCGACTGGCAGGCACGGCGCTTGCCATAACGGGCCTGCTGTGCACTTTTTCGCTCTCGACGCGGGCCGCAGTGATCCGGACGACACCCGGCGCAGCCGACACAGCCGCCGTCTCCGACAAACCCGAGCCGCTCTATATCGTCAACGGCGAAGAACAAGGCTCCAAGGAAGAGGCTTATGCACTCGGCAAGGCGCTCGCAAGCGCGAAGAAAGGCACCTCGGCCCGTCTTCGGAACCTCACGCCCGAAAAAGCCATGCAAAAGTACGGCGAAAAAGGCCGCAACGGTGCAGTGGAGATATCGGTTCCCGCCGACATCGAAGCCACCGAAGCGACCAGCGTTCCCGAAGTGGTGGCGGTGCGGTTCGGAACGGAGAAGAGCAGCCATGCCGCTGCGGCCGCGCCCCCGGCGCCCGATGCTGCGAACGACCCCGACGAACCGTGGCTCATAGCCGAGACCATGCCCACGTTCCAAGGCGGCGGCCTGCAAGACTTCCGCACATGGATACAGCAGCGCCTGCGCTACCCCGAGACTGCGGCGTCCGGACGCGTCGTTGCGACGTTCATCGTCGAGCGCGACGGCTCGATCGGTTCCGTCCGCGTGTTGCAAAGCCCCGACGACGCCCTGTCGGATGAAGCGGTGCGGGTGCTCCGCTCGGTGCCTGCCGGAGCTTGGACCCCGGGACTGCAAGGCGGCGATCCGGTGCGGGTGAGGTATACGCTGCCCATCGACTTCCGGACGATAGCCGCAGAGACACCGGCGGCCCAACAGCCCGCCGCAGAAACGGCCGGAAAGTAACCGTCGAACATACGCTTCCGCTCGATTTCAAGCTCCGACCATACGAAAGCCCCCGCACGTTTGCGGGGGCTTTTTCTGCACAGGAAAGGCCGGACGCCTATTTCTTCTCGGCGATGAGCTGCTTGATGCGGTTCGCCAGCTCGGTGTTGTCCATCAGCCCGCCGATGCGGTCGGCACCGGTGCCATAGAGGTAGACGGGCACGATCGACGCCGAGTGGCCGCCGGTGGAGAACTCGGTCCGCACGCCCGATTCGGGCAGCGTGAAATCGGCCTTGCCGCTGGGAAGCGTGAGCCCGCCCGTCTCGTGGTCGGCCGTGACGACGACCAGCGTACCGGGATGGCTGTCGGCAAAATCCATCGCCGCAGCGACCGCCTGTTCGAAGTCGCGCATCTCGTCGAGCACGCGCGGCCCGTCGTTGCCGTGGCAGGCCATGTCGATCTGCGACCCCTCGACCATCAGGAAGAAGCCCTTGTCGTTATCGGCCGAAAGCAGTTCCAGCGCCTTGCGCGTCGCCTGCGGAAGATAATCGCCGCGTTCGGCGGCAACAGGCAGATGCTTGTCGGCCACGGCCGCCACGAGCGGAAGCCCCGACAGGGTATCGATCTGCCCGGGCTCCACCGCCACCCGGTAGCCCTTGGCCCGGAAAGCGTCGAAGCGCGTGCCGCCCTCGGGCAGCTCCTCGGAAAGCGCCTTGCGGCCGCCGCCGATCAGCAGGTCGATGCCGCTGGCCACCATGTCGGCCGTAATGGTCTGCGCATCGTCGCGGTTGGCGGCATGGGCATAGAACGCGGCGGGAGTAGCGTGGTAGAGGTGGCTGGTGACGACCACTCCGGTCCGCATCCCCTGCCGCTGCGCGCATTCGGTGATCGGCTCGAGCCGCCGCCCGGCCGTATCGAGCCCCAGCCATGTATTGTTGGTCTTGCAGCCGCTGCTGAGCGCCGTGCCCGCGGCGGCCGAATCGGTCACGCGGTTGTTGGCCGAACGCGTGGCGATCAGGGCGATGCCCTGCGCCCGGTCGAAAGCCGTAGGCTCGTAGTCGGCGGCGATCTGCAACAGCGAAACCTGCGCCAGTCCCATGCCGTCGCCGATCATGTAGACCACGTTGCGCACTTCGGGCTCGCGGCACTCCGATCCGGCACAAGCGGCCAGCAGCGCAGCGCCCAACAACAAGTAGAATCTTTTCATAGAGGTAATATTAAGGTTGACGAACATTCGTAAACAAAGTTAGCAGGATTTTACGAACTTTTCGCTACATTTACGCAAAAATAACCCTGCAATGGACGTGAAGATAGCCGCCGACTGGAAAGAACTGCTGGCACCCGAATTCGAAAAACCCTATTTCCGCGAACTGACCGATTTCGTGCGGCAGGAATACGCCCTGCGCCGCATCTATCCCCGCGGAAGCAACATCTTCCGGGCTTTCGACAAATGCCCGTTCGAGCGGCTCAAAGTGGTCATCATCGGGCAGGACCCCTACCACGGTCCCGGACAGGCCAACGGTCTCTGCTTCTCGGTGGGCGACGGGGTGCCCTTTCCGCCCTCGCTGCAAAACATCTTCAAGGAGGTGTCGGACGACACGGGCACGGCCATCCCCGCCACGGGCAACCTCGACCGCTGGGCCGAGCAGGGCGTGCTGTTGCTCAACGCCGTACTGACCGTGCGGGCCCACGAAGCGGCTTCGCACGCAGGCCACGGCTGGGAGACCTTCACCGATGCGGTGGTCCGCGCCATCAACGAACGCAAGCAAGGCATCGTCTACATGCTTTGGGGCAGCTACGCCCAGCGCAAGGGAGCCATCGCCGACCCGGCCCGCAACTGCATCCTCAAGGCCGTGCACCCCTCGCCGCTCTCGGTCTACCGCGGATTCTTCGGCTGCCGCCACTTCTCGCGCGCCAACGAATATCTCCGCTCGGTGGGCAAAGAGCCGATCGTGTGGTAGGCACCCGTCGTCAAAACAATGAATAATTAATAATGAATAGGGAATAATCGAGGGAGACAATGTCATGTTGAAGGGAGTAAACCAACGAACGAAGCGAGAGCAGAGACCGCTTGCGGACTATGTCTCGCAAGGAGGAGGACAACGAGCATAGAGAAGTTAAACATCTCTTTCCGGCAAACAGATTCTTCGCTAACGTTCAGAATGACAGCCTATACAAGGCTGACGCAAACAAAAAATCCCGGGCCGTTGTGGCCCGGGATTTACTATGATTCTCGGTGAAAGGATTCAGAGCGTTGCCGCTGTGTTTACTATCTTGGCGGCACTCGGGAAAGTTGCCGCCGAAAACTACTTCTTCAACAACTTTTTGACTTCGGCGGCGACGGTTTCACCGTTGAACCCGAACTTCTCGTCGAGCACCTTGTAAGGCGCCGAGAAGCCGAAGTGATCGAGCCCGTGGATCATCCCCGAATCGCCGACCAACCCCAACAGATTGACGGGCAGGCCAGAAGTCAACCCGTAACGCACGACGCCTGCGGGCAGGACGCTCTCCTGATAGGACTTGGGCTGGTCGCGGAAAAGACCCTCCGAAGGCACGTTGACCACGCGGACGGCGATCCCCTCTTTGGCCAGCAGCTCGGCGCCCTCGACCAGCGTAGCGACCTCCGAGCCCGTAGCCACCAACACAGCGGCGGGCTTGGCGGCATCCATCACCACGTAACCGCCCTTGGATACCTGTGCAGCTTCCTCGCGGCGGGTCTTGCTGCCCAACGTCGGCAGGTTCTTGATATTCTGGCGCGAAAGCACCAACGCCACGGGGCGGTGCTCCTCGACGGCGGTTTTCCAAGCCATCAGGGTCTCCTCGCCGTCGGCCGGACGCAGCACGACCATCGAACGCTCGCCGTGGTGGTTCTTCAAGTGCTCCATGAGCCGGATCTGCGCCTCGTGCTCCACAGGCTGATGCGTAGGACCGTCCTCGCCGACGCGGAACGAATCGTGGGTCCAGATATAGATGACGTGCAGGCGCATCAACGCCGACAGGCGCACGGCCGGCTTCATGTAGTCGGAGAAGACGAAGAAAGTGCCGCAAGCGGGAATCACACCGCCGTGCAGCGCCATACCGTTCATCACGCAGGCCATGGTCAGCTCCGAAACGCCCGCTTGGAAGAACTTGCCCGAGAAATCGCCTTTGGCAAAAGCCTTGGTTTTCTTCAGATAACCGTCGGTCTTGTCCGAATTGGAGAGGTCGGCCGAAGCGACGATCATGTTCTCGATCTTCTCGGCATAGAGGCTCAGCACCGTAGCCGAAGCGGCGCGCGTAGCCACGTCGGCCTTCATCTCGACCGCCTTGTAATCGATTTCGGGCAATTCGCCCTTGAGGAACGTATCGAGTTTGCGCGCCAGCTCCTTGTGCGACTGGCGCCACGACTTCTCGGTCTTGGCCTGCTCGGCGGCCCATGCCTTGAGCGCCTCGCGGCGGGCGGCGAACACCTCGCGGCTCTCCTCGAAGAAAGCGAACGGATCGTCCGGATCGCCCCCGAGGTTGCGGATCGTAGCGGCCAGATCGGCCCCGGCGGCCGACAGCGGCTGCCCGTGGGTCGAGACCTTGTCCTCGTAGCTCGAACCGTCGGCGGCTACGGCACCCTTGCCCATCGTCGTGCGGCCGATGATGAGCGTCGGACGCTCGGTCTCCGAATGGGCCACGACGAGCGCCTCGCGCAGTTTGTCGATATCGTGCCCGTCGACCGACAGCACGTTCCAACCCCATGCCTCGTACTTCTGGGCGACGTTTTCGGTGTCGACCTCCTCGACCTTGGTCGAGAGCTGGATGTTGTTGGAATCGTAGTACATGATGAAGTTCGCGAGGCCCAGATGACCGGCGATGCGGCCCACGCCCTGCGAAATCTCCTCCTCGACGGCGCCGTCGGAGATGTAGGCATAGGTCCGGTGCGCCATCCACTCGCCGAAACGGGCCGCCATGAAGCGTTCGGCGATCGCAGCGCCCAGCGCCATGGCATGCCCCTGCCCCAGCGGGCCGGACGTATTTTCCACTCCGCGCATCACGTCCGCCTCGGGATGGCCGGGCGTCGCGCTGCCCCACTGCCGCAGCGACTGCAAGTCCTCGGCCGAATAATGGCCGGCAAGGGCCAGCGTCGAATAGAGCATCGGCGACATGTGGCCCGGATCGAGGAAGAAGCGGTCGCGGTAGGGGTAGGCCATGTTGTCGGGATCGTAGCGCAGGAACTCCGAAAAGAGCACGGCGATGAAATCGGCACCGCCCATGGCGCCTCCCGGATGGCCCGACTTCGCTTTCTCGACCATGGCGGCCGACAGGATACGGATGTTGTCGGCGACACGCGTAAGTTTGGAATTCGTAGACATAGGTTTATATTGCTGTTTAGAATTTTCTCCGTCAGACGAAAGAGGGCGCCGACCGGCTGCTCCGCCCCATAGCGTCGGGGCCTTGCCGAGGAGCGGTCTCTCTCGCACCGAAGATAATCGGGCCGCGCGCAGCGCCGAATCGCTTCGGGTCTGCCGGGGCGGGCTTATCTTCTACAAAGGTAATAAAATCTGCGGTTATCCCACCTGTTTGAGCGAACAAATATTCGCCTGTTCGATTTTTTGCGTCGCATAGGGGCGTGTGACGGTGAATCGCGAGCCGTCGCCCGACGGCAGGTCGAACATGGCGTCCATCATCACCGCTTCGCAGATCGAACGCAGGCCGCGGGCGCCGAGTTTGAATTCGACCGCCTTGTCCACTATGTAGCCCAGCGCTTCGTCGTCGAACGCGAGTTTCACGCCGTCCAGTTCGAAGAGCCGTTCGTATTGCTTGACAATGGCGTTCTTGGGTTCGGTTAGGATCCGGCGCAGGGCGTCGCGGCCGAGCGGCTGCATGTAGGTCAGCACCGGCAGGCGCCCCACCAGCTCGGGGATCAGCCCGAACGACTTGAGGTCCTGCGGGGTCACGTACTGCATCAGGTTCGAGCGGTCGATGCGCGCCCCCTCGGCCCGGCCGTAGCCCACGGCCCGGGTGTTGAGCCGCTGGGCGATCTTGCGCTCGATGCCGTCGAAAGCTCCGCCGCAGATGAAGAGGATGTTGCGCGTGTCGACCTGTATGAATTTCTGGTCGGGGTGCTTGCGCCCGCCCTGCGGCGGCACGTTGACCACGGTCCCCTCCAGCAGTTTGAGCAGCGCCTGCTGCACCCCCTCGCCCGAGACGTCGCGCGTGATCGAGGGGTTGTCGCCCTTGCGGGCGATCTTGTCGATTTCGTCGATGAAGACGATGCCCCGCTCGGCCAGCCCCACATTGTAGTCGGCCACCTGCAACAGCCGCGAGAGGATGCTCTCCACATCCTCGCCCACGTAGCCCGCCTCGGTGAGCACCGTGGCGTCGACGATGGTGAAAGGCACTTTCAGCAGCCGGGCGATCGTACGGGCCATCAGGGTTTTGCCCGTACCCGTGGGGCCTACGAGCACCACGTTCGACTTGTCGATTTCGACCTCGTTTTCCTTGGCAGGGTACAGAAGCCGCTTATAGTGGTTGTAGACCGCCACCGACAGATAGCGCTTGGCGGCGTCCTGTCCGATGACGTACTGGTCGAGGAAATCCTTGATCTGCACGGGCTTGAGCAGGTCTTCCTTGCGGAAAGGAGCCGCCGCACCCTTGTGCCGTTCGGCAAAAAGGTTGTTGTCTTCCAGAATCTTGTAGCCGTTCTCGATGCACTTGTTGCAGATGTTGGCGCCGTCCGAACCTTGGAACATCAGCTCCACGTCGTCGCGCCGCGCACCGCAGAACGAGCAGCAGTCGTTGGGGTTGTTGTTGTCGCCGCCCCGGCGGCCGTTGTGTCGGTTTTGCGTCATTGTTTTTCACGTTTGGAGAGCACTTCGTCGATGAGCCCGTAGTCGCGGGCTTCGCGGGCCGAAAGCCAGTAGTCGCGGTCGGCGTCCTTCTCGATCTTCTTGACCGCGACGCCCGAATGGGCCGCCAGAATCTCGTAGAGTTCGCGTTTGGTCTTCATGATTTCGCGCGCCGTGATTTCGATGTCGGAAGCCTGCCCCTGCGCCCCGCCCAGCGGCTGGTGGATCATCACCCGCGAATGGGGCAGCGCCGAGCGTTTGCCCGGAGCCCCGGCCGTGAGCAGCACGGCGCCCATCGATGCGGCCAGCCCCGTGCAGATGGTCGCCACGTCGGAGGCCACCAGCTGCATGGTGTCGTAGATGCCCAGTCCGGCCGAGACCGACCCGCCGGGCGAATTGATGTAGATCTGGATGTCTTTCTCGGGGTCCACCGACTCCAGAAAGAGCAGCTGGGCCTGAATGATGTTGGCGGCATCGTCGTAGATGGGGGCGCCGAGGAAGATGATGCGGTCCATCATCAACCGCGAGAAGACGTCCATCGTGGCGATGTTGAGCTGCCGCTCCTCGATGATCGTGGGCGACACGTAGGCTTCGCACACCGACTGATAGTCGTGCAGTTTCAGCGAGCTGATGCCGCATTTGCCGCGGGCATATTTTTCGAATTCGGACATATCGTTCATTTGGGGTTCACACTCAAAAAAAGGACTTTGCAAACATCACGCCTGCAAAGTCCGAAGATAGGCTTTTTCCTGCGAAAAACTAAATCTCCTTGGCCAAGCGGGCGAAATCGTCGGCCGAAACGGCCTTTTCCGTCACCTTGATCTTGGCTTTGACGACTTCGACCACTTTCGTCTCGAAGAGTTTTTCGTAGATCTTCTGTCCCTGCTGCTTGTCGGCCAGAATCTTGTCGGCATATCCGGCCAGCATGTCGTCGGGAGCCGACGGCATGCCGTACTGGGCGAACTGCGCGGCGGCAAGGGCCTTGGCTTCGGCCAGAGCTTCTTCCTTGCTGACGGCGATATTCTCCGTCTGGATGAAGTGCTTCTGCAAGTAGTTCCACGTGAACATCTTCAGGAACTGGTCGAAGTCCTTGCCGATCTCTTCCATCGTGAACTTGCCCTCGTTGATGGTGTAGAGCCAGCGTTTGAGGAACTCCTCGGGCATCTTCAGCCCGGCTTTCTTAATAAGGTAGTCGCGCAGCTGAAGCGTGAAGAGGTAGTCGCTTTCGCGCGAAAGCTCCTTGCCGATCTCTTCGTCTACGAACTTGTCCAGCCCGGCCTCGTCGGCTACGTTGCCGCCCGGGAAAGCCATCTTGAAGAATTCCTCGTTCAGCTCCGGTTCGGCGAACTTGCGGATCTTGGTGATTTCGAGCGAGAATTCGGGTTTGATGCCCGCCAGTTCGTCCTGCTTGACTTGCAGCACGGCGGCACGCTGCGAGGGATTCTTGTAGAGTTCGTCGATCTTGACTTCCATCTTGTCGCCCACTTTCTTGCCGATGAAGGGCTTGCGCTCTTCTTCCGACATCGAGATCAGTCCTACGTAGGCATCGGCCACGTTCATCTCGCCGTTGTCGAGCGTCACGCTCAGCGCTTCGTCGGCCGTCACTTTCTCCGTGTCGACCAAGCGGCCGAAGCGGCGCAGGAAGTTGGAGCGATAGTCGTCGTGCATCTTCTTGTCGACCTTGATGCGGTTGTAGGTCACCTTGTCCTTCTCCGTCAGCTCGAGTTCGATCGCAGGGGCTTCGCCGAACTCGAATACGAATTCGAATTCCTTGCCGTTCTCGAAATCGAAGTCGCCCTGTTCGTCCGACGGGATCACATCGCCCAGATAGTCGATCTTCTCTTTCTGGAGATAGTCGAAGGCGGCGTTCGACGCCGTGCGGTACGACTGTTCGGCCAGCACGCCCTTGCCGTACATCTTCTTGACGATTCCCATCGGCACCATGCCGGGGCGGAAGCCGGGGATGTTGGCCTTGCGGCGGTAGTCGCGCAGCACCTTCTCCACCTCCTGTGCATAGTCGGATTCGCCGACTTTGATGCGGAGCAGCGAGCTGCCGCCGTCGCGTTGTTCTCTTACAATCTTCATAGTCAGGTTATTATATTCGATTTCTTCTTCGTCGTTTCTTCTTCGTCGCCCCGAATCGGGGCCAAATCGGGGCCAAAGATACGAAAAGCCGAGTGGAAAAGCAAATGCCATAGGCAGTTTGATTTTCCCGAGGCGCAAGTATCTTCGGCGAAGCCCATATGCGAAAAGCCCCTATCCCCGTCCGGTTCCGCCCCGCCATTGCAGGGAGTATCGGGCCGAAGTTTGCGAATATTCCCCTCAAAAACGAAATCTTCGCCTTATTATCCTTACCTTTGTACGATATTCATTTCTTTTTTCGACATGAGCACAAAAATTCCATTCGTCCTGCTGGCCTTGTCGCTGGTCGCTTGCGGGGGTCGCACCGCCCGCAGCGGCGGTTCGGCCGCACCCGAGGTCGCGCAGCAGAGCGAGCCCGCAACATACACCTATAGGGTCAAGGCTTCCTACCCCCACCCCACCGACGCCTATACGCAGGGATTCCTCTTCGCCGACGGCATTCTCTGGGAGGGCACCGGGCAGTACGGGCAGTCGGTCGTCCGCACCACCGACCTCGCCGCCGGCCGCAGCCGGACGGTGGCGCAGCTGCCGCGTTCGGAGTTCGGCGAGGGCATCGCCTTGCTCGACGGCAAGCTCTACCAGCTGACATGGCATGCCAACACCTGCCACGTCTACGACGCGGCTTCCATGACGAAGCTCCACGATTTCCGCTACCCCGGCGAGGGTTGGGGGCTCACCACCGACGGGCGCAAGCTCTACATGTCCGACGGTTCGGCCCGCATCTACACCGTCGACCCCGCCACGTTCCGGCGCGAGAAGCGCACCACCGTCACCTACAAGGGGCAGCCCGTCGACTACCTCAACGAGCTGGAGTGGATCGACGGTAAAATCTGGGCCAACGTCTACACCACCGAGCAGATCGTCATCATCGACCCCGCCACGGGCATCGTCGAGGGGATCGTCGACCTCGCAGGCATCCTGCCCCCGTCCGAACACGGTCCCGAGACCGACGTGCTCAACGGCATCGCCTACGATGCCGAGACCCGGCGCATCTTCGTGACAGGCAAGAATTGGAGCCGGATTTTCGAAATCGAAATTTTGCCCCGATAGTCATGGCCGCCACGCTCGAACAGCTCTTGGAATCGCGCATCCTGCTCTTGGACGGAGGATTGGGCACCATGATCCAGCAGTACGGATTCGCCGAGGAGGATTACCGCGGCGCCCGGTTCCGCGACTGGACCGTGCGGTTGCGCGGGTGCAACGATTTGTTGGTCCTCACGCAGCCCGACGCCGTGCGGAAGGTCCACGAACGCTACCTCGCAGCCGGGGCCGACATCGTCACCACCGATTCGTTCAACGCCAACGCCGTTTCGCTCAAGGACTACGGGTTGGAGGGTTTCGCCTGCGAGATTTCGCGGGCCGCCGCCGCGCTCGCCCGCCGCGCAGCCGACGAGTTCACGGCCCGCAATCCGCTGAAGCCCCGGTTCGTCGCCGGGTCGATGGGCCCCACCAACCGCACCGCCTCCCTCTCGGCCGACGTGGCCGATCCGGCGGCCCGCGAGGTGACGTTCCGCCAGTTGGCCGAGGCCTATACCGAGCAGGCGCGCGGGTTGTTGGAGGGCGGCGCCGACATCCTGCTCATCGAAACAGTCTTCGACACCCTCAACGCCAAGGCGGCGCTCTATGCCATCGACAAGCTCGCCGAGGAGTCGAAACGCGACATCCCCGTCATGCTCTCCGGTACGTTGGCCGACGCCAGCGGCCGCACCCTCTCGGGGCAGACCGTCGAGGCCTTCTGCGCTTCGGTGTCGCACGCGCGCCTGCTCTCCGTCGGGTTCAATTGCGCCTACGGGGCCAAACAGATGCTGCCCTATCTGGAGCGGTTGGCCGCCGTGGCTCCGTTCCGCATCTCGGCCCACCCCAACGCCGGACTGCCCAACGTCATGGGCGGTTACGACGAGACCCCGGCCATGTTCGCCGAGGATGTCGGCGAGTATCTGCGGCGGGGGTTGGTCAACATCGTGGGCGGTTGTTGCGGCACCACGCCCGAGCATATCTTCGAGTTGCAGAAAATCGTGGGCGGCTACGCGCCGCGCCCCCTGCCCGTGCCGAAGCACGAGACCGTGCTGAGCGGACTGGAGCCCCTGCGCATCGTCCCCGAAGCCAACTTCATCAACGTCGGCGAGCGCACCAACGTCGCCGGGTCGGCCAAATTCGCCCGGCTCATCCGCGAGGGCAGCTACGAGGAAGCCCTTTCGGTGGCGCGCGCACAGGTCGAGGCCGGGGCGCAGGTCATCGACGTCTGCATGGACGACGGGCTGATCGACGGTCCCGCCGCCATGCGCACGTTCCTCAACCTCATGGCCTCGGAGCCCGAAATCGCCCGCGTGCCCGTGATGATCGATTCTTCCAAGTGGGAGGTGCTCGTCGCCGGGTTGGAAGCCACGCAGGGCAAGGCCATCGTCAACTCCATTTCGCTCAAGGAGGGCGAAACGGAGTTCCTGCGCCGCGCCCGCGAAATCCGCCGCTACGGCGCCGCAGCCGTGGTCATGCTCTTCGACGAGCGCGGGCAGGCCGACACTTTCGAGCGCAAGATCGAGGTCGCCCGCCGCGCCTACGACCTGCTCACGGCCGACGGATTCCCCGCCGAGGAGATCGTTTTCGACCCCAACATACTGGCCGTCGCCACCGGCATCGCCGAGCACGACGGCTACGCCAAGGCCTTCATCGACGCCACCCGCTGGATCAAACAGCACCTGCCCCTCGCCAAGGTTTCGGGCGGCGTGTCCAACCTCTCGTTCGCCTTCCGCGGCAACAACGCCGTGCGCGAGGCCATGCACTCGGCGTTCCTCTTCCACGCCATCGCCGCCGGGATGGACATGGGCATCGTCAATCCGCAGATGCTTCGGGTCTACAGCGACATCGAGCCCGGGTTGTTGGAGCGTGTCGAGGATGTCATCCTCTGCCGCCGCCCCGATGCCGCCGAGCGGTTGGCCGAGTATGCCCAGCAGGTGCAGCAGCAGACCGGCAGCCGCCCGCAGGCCGCCGACGCTTGGCGCAGCGGAACGCTCCGGGAGCGGATCGAGTACGCCATGCTCCGCGGCATCGCCGACCATATCGAGGCCGACGCCCTCGAAGCCTGCGGCGAGTCGGGTTCTCCGCTGGCCGTCATCGACCGGCTGCTCATGCCCGCCATGGAGCAGGTCGGCACCCTCTTCGGCGAGGGCAAGATGTTCCTGCCGCAGGTCGTCAAGACGGCCCGCGTCATGAAGCGCGCCGTGGCGGCGCTCGCGCCCCTCATGGAGCAGAGCGCCGGGCAGTCGCATTCGGCCGGCAAGGTGTTGATAGCCACCGTCAAGGGCGATGTCCACGACATCGGCAAGAACATCGTCTCGGTGGTCATGGCCTGCAACGGCTACGCCATCCGCGACCTCGGGGTCATGATCGAGCCGCAGCGCATCGCCGACGAGGCCGAAGCGTGGGGCGCCGACTGCATCTGCCTGAGCGGCCTGATCACCCCCTCGCTCGACGAGATGATCCGCGTCTGCGAGGAGTTGGAGCGGCGCGGGTCGCGCATTCCGGTCATCATCGGCGGCGCCACCACTTCCGACATGCACACCGCCGTGCGGATCGCCCCCGTTTATTCGGGTACGGTCGTCCGTTCGCCCGACGCCAGCCGCAACGCGCAGCTTCTCGCCGCGCTGCTCGGCCCCGGGCGCGCCGCTTGCGAAGCCGACATCCGCCGCACGCAGGAAGCCTTGCGCGAGAAGTTCCGCAGCACCGAAAAGGCTCGTACGCTGCTCACCCTCGCCGAAGCGCGCAGCAACAAACCTGCGGCCGTGCACACCCCCGTCCGGCCGCTCCACCCCGGGCGCATGGTCTTCCCCGACTTCGACGTGGCCGACGCCGAGCCTTTCATCGACTGGAGTTTTTTCTTCGCGGGTTGGGAGCTCCCGGGCCGTTATCCCAAGGTGCTCGACCACCCCGAAAAGGGGGCCGAAGCGCGCAAGCTCTTCGCCGACGCGCAGGCTCTGCTGGCCCGCATCCGCGACGAGCGGCTGCTCACGCTTCAGGGCGTCGTCGGCATCTTCCCCGCCCGCGCCGAGGGCGACGACATCCTCGTGACCGACCCCAAGGGGCGCGAGCACCGGCTGGCCATGCTGCGCAACCAGACGCGCGGCGCCGACAACCGTTCGCTGGCCGACTTCATAGCCCCTTCGGGCGACTGGATCGGCTGCTTCGCCCTCACGGCAGGCATCGGGCTCAAGGAGCTCGCCGCCCAATTCCGCGACGCGGGCGACGACTATTCGGCCATCATGGCCAAGCTCTTGGCCGACCGGCTCACCGAGGCTTTCGCCGAGGCGGTCCACCTCTTCGTCCGGCGGCAGATGTGGGGCTACGAGACCGGGGCCATGCCCGACCCCGCGCAGGTCATCCGCGGCGACTACCGCGGCCGCCGCATGGCTTTCGGCTACCCCGCGTCGCCCGACCATTCGCTCAAGCGCGAGGTCTTCGACCTGTTGGCCGTCGAGGTCACCACCGGCATGAAGCTCACCGACAACTGCATGATCGACCCCGGCGAGGCGCTCTGCGGGCTCTTCTTCGCCGATGCCGATTATTTCTCCGTGGGTCCGATAGACGAATGCCAGCTCGCCGACTACGCCCGACGCCGCTCGATGGAGCCCGACCAGATCCGCAAACTCATCCCCGGCAACCTATGAACGCCACCGACATCATCCACAGCGCGCTGGCGCAGCACAAGACCCGTTTCGCCTTCGAGCTCCTGCCGCCCCTCAAGGGCGACGGCATGGGCGGCACCTTCGCCGCCATCGACCCCCTCATGGAGTTCGACCCCGCCTATATCAACGTGACGTTCCACCGCGAGGGCATCAAGCAGACCCTGCTGCCCGACGGGCGTGCCGAGCGCCATGTCGTGCGGCGGCGTCCCGGCACGGTGGGCATCTCGGCCGCCATCCGCATGAAATACGGCGTCGAGACGGTGCCCCACCTCATCTGCGGCGGTCTGTCGCGCTACGACATCGAGGACGCACTGATCGACATGGATTTTCTGGGGCTCCACAGCGTGCTGGCCTTGCGCGGCGACAAGTCGCAGGGAGAGGAGCGTTTCGCGCCCCACCCGCAGGGCCACGCCCACGCCGCAGGCCTCGTGCGGCAGATCGCGGCCATGAACCGCGGCGAGTTCGTCGACGGCGAGGCCGAAGTGTGCCACCATTCCAAGTTCTCGGTCGGCGTGGCCGGATACCCCGAGATCCATCCCGACGCTTCGTCGCCCGATGCCGACTTGCAGCACCTCAAGGCCAAGATCGACGCCGGGGCCGACTACATCGTCACCCAGTTGTTCTACGACAACGCCCGGTTCTTCGACTTCGTGCGCCGTTGCCGCGCCATCGGCATCGCAGTGCCCGTCATCCCCGGCATCAAGCCCCTTTCGACGGTCCGCCACCTCACCCTGCTGCCCGAGACTTTCGGGTGCAGCATCCCCGAGGAGCTGCGGCGCGAGGTCTTGGCCCACAGCGGCGACAAGGCCGCCGTCCGGCAGATCGGCACCGAGTGGGCCATCGCCCAGAGCCGCGAGCTCAAGGCCGCAGGCGTGCCCGTGCTCCACTACTACCCCATGGGCAAGGCCGAGAACATCATCGAAATCGCCAAAACCATATTTTGAACAAAGTGAAAATCGACATGCGAAAAGTTTTCCCATATCAGTAATTCGCACCTCGGGTGCTTTCAGCCTTTCGCTTTTAACCTTTAACTTTTCGCTTTCAACCTTTCACTTTCAACTTTTCACTTTCAACCTTAAATGGATATCGTCGCTTTCCGCCGCCATCTGCACGCCCATCCCGAGCTCTCGTTCCGCGAGCAGGCGACCGCCGCGTTCATCTCCGCGCAGCTCGCCGCCGCAGGCATCGCGCACCGGACCGTCGCCGCCACCGGCATCCTCGCCCGGATCGAGGGGCGCATTCCCTGCGACGACCGCCGCGCCGTCGTCCTGCGGGCCGACATCGACGCCCTGCCCATCGCCGAGCAGACCGGACTGCCCTACGCGTCGCAGCAGCCCGGCATCATGCACGCCTGCGGCCACGACATGCACGCCGCCGTGCTCTACGGCGTGTTGCTCCGGTTGGCCGCCGCGCCCGACTTCTGCGGCACGGTCTTCGGGTTGTTCCAGCCCGGCGAGGAGTGCAACCCCGGCGGCGCGTCGTTGGTGTTGGCCGAAAATCCTTTCGAGGGGTTCGATGTGCGGGCCGTCATCGGCGAGCACGTCGAGCCGCAGCTGGAAGTCGGGGTCCTCGGCTTCCGCGCCGGAAAATACATGGCCGCCAGCGACGAGCTGCGGTTCCGCGTGCAGGGCACGGGCGGCCACGCGGCCCTGCGTTCGCAGCTCAAGGATCCCGTAGCCGCAAGCGCCGGCCTCGTCGCCGCGCTGCTGGCCCTCAACACCCCGGAGCGCGTGCTCTCCATCGGCCGCATCGAAGCGGCCGGGGCCACCAACGTCATTCCCGACGAAGTGCGGCTCGAAGGTACTCTGCGCACCTTCGACGAGGCCGACCGCACCGCCGTCCACCGCCGCATCGCCGAGCTCGCGTCCGGCATCGATTCCCGCCACGGCGTACATACCGAGGTCGACATCAGCCACGGCTATCCCGCCGTGATCAACGACCCGGAGCTCACCCGGCTGGCCGTCGCTCGGGCCGCCGCCATGGGGCTGCGCACCGAGATGCTGCCCCTGCGCACCACGGCCGAGGACTTCGGATTCTACTCTCAGCGCTACCCCGCGCTTTTCTACCGGTTGGGCGTGGGCCGCGCCGCCGGACGCCCCCACACGGCCCTTTTCGCGCCCGACGAACGGGCGCTCGACGCAGGTGCGGAGTTCATGCGGACGCTGGCCCTGCAAATTCTCGACAAGCAATGAAACAAACTACGAAACATTCAAAAAAACAGCGTCCTGCCAAAAGGACGAAAAACAGCGACCGGGCTTCGATGATCCTGAGCCTGCTGCGCGAATTCCCCAACAACAAGTTCTCGCTCAAGCATCTGGCTTCGGCCTCGGGCGGCGCCGACAAGGAAGGCCGGCGCGAGACGCTCGCCATCCTCGACCGCCTCTACAACGAGGGCATTGTCGAGGAGTGCGCCCGCGAGAAATACCGCCTGACCCGCACCCACCTGCCCCGCTACGAGGGGCAGGCCGACATGACCTCCTCCGGATCGCTCTACGTCCGAGTCGAGGGGCTGGAGAACGACATTTTCGTCAGCCAGCGCAATGCGGCCAACGCCCTCGACGGCGACCGTGTCGAGGTCGTCATCATGCACCGCGGCCACAGCGGCAAGCTCGAGGGCGAGATCACCCGCATCGTCGAGCGCAGCCGCAAGCCCTACGTCGGCGTAGCCGAGGTGGGGGCCCACCAGATCTTCGTCCGCGCCGATTCGCGCCGCATGCCGATGGACATCTACCTCTCCAAGCGCGAGAATCCCGACGTGCGCGATGGGCAGAAGGTCGTCGTGCGCATCGCCGACTGGCAGCCCGGCAGCAAGAGCCCCGTGGGCGAGCTGGTCGAGGTGCTGGGCATGGCCGGGCAGAACGACACCGAGATGCACGCCATCCTCTCCGAATACGAGCTTCCCTACCGCTTCGAGCCGGAGGTCGAGCTGGCCGCCGAGCGCATCGACGGGCGCATCTCCGAGCAGGAGATCGCCGCACGCCGCGACTTCCGCTCCACCGTCACCTTCACCGTCGACCCGGCCGACGCCAAGGACTTCGACGATGCCCTTTCCGTGCGCCGCATCCGCGACGGAGTGTGGGAGATCGGCGTGCACATAGCCGACGTGACCCACTACGTCCGGCCCCGTTCGATCATCGACGACGAAGCCGTCGAGCGCGGCACATCGGTCTATCTGGTCGACCGCACGGTGCCGATGCTTCCCGAGCGGCTCTCCAACGAGCTCTGCTCGCTGCGGCCCGACGAGGACAGCCTTTGTTTTTCGGCGGTCTTCACCCTCGACGAGAACCTCGACATCCTCGACGAGTGGTTCGGCCGCACGGTCATCCACTCCGACCGCCGCTTCACCTACGCCGAGGCGCAGGCCATCATCGAAACCGGCCGCGGCGACTACGCCGAGGAGGTGCTGACCCTCAACCGGCTGGCTCAGGAGCTGCGCCGCCAGCGGTTCAAGAACGGCGCCATCAGTTTCGAGCGCGAGGAGATGAAGTTCCGGCTCGACGAGACCGGCCGCCCCATCGGCGTCTACTTCAAGGAGCAGAAGGAATCGAACCAGATGATCGAGGAATTCATGCTGCTGGCCAACCGCCGCGTGGCCGAATTTTGCAGCAGCCGCATCGACGCCAACGGCCGCAAGACGCCCCGCACGATGGTCTACCGCGTCCACGACACCCCCAGCGAGGAGAAGCTCGACCGCTTCCGCCAGTTCATCCTGCGCTTCGGCATCCTCTTCAAGGCCTCGAAAGGCCGCGCCGTGGCCCGCGAGATGAACAAGCTCTTCGCCAAGATCAAAGGCGCGACCGAGGAAAACGCCGTCACGACGATGGCCGTACGCTCCATGGCCAAGGCCTTCTACACCACCGACAACATCGGCCACTACGGGCTGGCGTTCCCCTGCTACACCCACTTCACTTCGCCCATCCGCCGCTATCCCGACATGATGGTCCACCGCCTGCTGGCCCGCTACCTCGACGGCGGCAAGTCGGCCGACAAGCAGGCGCTCGAAGAACTCTGCGCCCGGGCGTCGGAGCGCGAGGTGGTGGCCGCCGAGGCCGAGCGCGCCTCGATCAAGTACAAGATGGTCGAGTTCATGAAAGAGCATATCGGCGAGGAGTTCGACGGCCACATTTCGGGGCTGACGGAGTGGGGCGTCTACGTCGAGCTGAACGAAACGCACATCGAGGGCATGTCGTTCCTGCGCGACATCGAGGGCGACTTCTTCGACTTCGACGAGCAGCGCTACGAGATCGTCGGACGCTCGACCGGACGCCGCATGACCCTCGGCGACCCGGTCCGCATCCGCATCAAGCGCGCCGATCTCCAGAAGCGGCAGCTCGACTTCGAGCTGCTGCTCGGCAGCCGGCAGGCAAAGCGCCCCTCGAAGCAGACACCGAGCGTGAAACGCAAAAGATAACATGCAGCCGATGACCCGGAATGGCAGGGGCCAAGGTTCCTGTCAGTGCGGTCAGGCAGATTCAGCAGTCCGCTGGCGGCGATGCCCGGAACTTCGGTTCGCGGGGCTATTAAAACGTTTTAGCACCCATGCTAAAATTTTAGCAACACGCCGCCAGTTATGTACTCCAGTCTGACGGAAAACTTAGGTTAATGAATAATTAACAATGAATAGTGAATAATTGGGTTTCTTCTGTCTTTGCCGATTATTCCTTATTAACTATTCATTATTCATTTTTCTGTCATTCATTCCAGCGACTGCTTCGACCGCCTGCTGCGGGCTACCGCAACAATTCGACGGGAGCCTTGACGAATGTCGGCACGAACGGCTACGTCTACTCCTCGTCGTCTTACGCCGCGGGCAATAACAACTCGGGTTACTTGAACTTCAACTCGACGAACGTCAACCCGCTGAACAACGCCAATCGGGCCGCGGCCCTCTCCGTGCGCTGCGTCCAGCATCTGCCGCAGGCTGCTTTTTCGCGCGCCGCCCCCGCGGCGGCACAAAAAAAGTCCGCAAGGCCGAAAACCTTGCGGACTTTTTCACAAGCCGTAACCGGCCGCTACGCTATCGCACGATGTTGGCGATGAGGAACGTGGCGGCGACGGTCAGGATGGCGTAGAGCTCGGGGAACGCGGCGAGAATCAGCGTCTTACCCATCACGTCGTGGCCGTTGCCGATGGCGGCGATACCGTTGGCGCAGACTTTGCCTTGAAAGATCGCGGCGGCGAGGTTGACGATACCTACCAGAATACCGGCGCCCAGCACGGCTGCGGCCTGCACCATCGAGGGGTTCTGCAAGAAACCCTGCACCATGAAGAAGCAGACGAAACCGTAGAGACCCTGCGAACCGGGCAGCGCCGAAAGAATCATGTAGCTACCGAAGGCGCCGTTGTTCTTCTTCATGGCGCCGACGGCCGCCTGACCACAGATCGAAGTACCCACGGCCGACGCGATACCTGCCAGACCTACCATCAGAGCCACGCCCACGTAGGCCATCACCAAAGCTGTTGTTTCCATAAGAGATTGAGTTTTTTGTTTGTTATTGAATTTTCAGTCTTTTTGTTTCGGATGCTGCACCCGGTCGGAACGATACGCTCGGAAACAAGTTCCGGAAAGCGCCGCCCGTTCCTTCTGCGGAAGCCGGCTTTTCACTTTTCACTTTTCACTCTTCACTTTTCACCTTTCACCTTTCACTTTCACCTTTCACTCTTCACTTTCTGAAGCGGTTCGAAATTGCGCGTGGCCATCTCGAACCCGGCGTTCTTGTAGAATTCGACGAACGTCAGACGCATCGGGTGTACGAACGACGAAATGGTCGACATGAAGAGGTTGATGCCGTGGCCGACCAGCAGGATCGGCAGCATGATCAGGATCCGCACCGCGATGTTGGCGCCGTCGGGCACGAAGCCGTCGGCCAGCGAATTGAAGACCAGCGCCAGCACGCCGCCCGACAAGCCGATGGCGAACAGACGGATGTACGACAGCACGTCGCTCAACAGCCCCGTGAGGTTGTTGTAGAAGTTCCACACGCCCGACCCGAGGTTGAGCAACGGATTGCGCCCCGGGGTGTTGAAGAAGAGCATCAGCACGGCCCCGATCCCCAGCACAGCGTAGAACGCCGGCGACGAGACGGTGAAACCGGGGATGACCCACTTTTCGTTGAGCATCGGAAGTCCTCCCGCCACGGAAGCCGCCAGCAGGATGATGAACCACCCCATCGAGCCCAGCGAATAGCGCACGCCGAACGTACGGGCCGTAACGCAGACGCTGATGAGCATGCCGAACAGAATCTGCACCATGCCGATGGCCAGCGCGATGGAGAAGAACTGCCCCTGAAAGTCGAAGAACGGTATCGAGGGGAAGTAATCCTTGAGGTTCAGGCCGAAGAACGAACCGCAGAACAGTCCGAACAGAAGTGTCGCCGTGGCGCACATGGTGGCAAACCACGCGGCCTGCCGCATCATGCCGGGCTTGGGATTCTTGTGCAGGAGCCACAGCCCCATGCCGAGCAGAATCAGGCCGTAGCCCGCATCGTTCAGACAGATGCCGAAAAAGAGCATGTAGAACGGCGCGAAGAACGGCGTGAGATCGAGAGTGCCGTACTTGGGCCGGGCGTACATGTCGCCCACCAACTCGAAGATGCGCGAGAACCAGCCGTTCTTGAGCTTCACCGGCGTATTGTCCTCGGGCGTGGGGTCGCTCTTGATGTAGACCACGTTGGGATATTCTTCCAACAGCGCATCGACCTTGGCCGAAGTCTCGGTCTCGGCCCAGCCCTCCATGACGACCAATGCGCCGTCGGCAGCCTGCTGCGCCGTAGCTTCGACCTTGATGCCCTGCAACCGCTCCTTGAGCGACGCGACATGGGCCGCCAGCAATTCGGCGGAAGCCGCGGCACGCGCGAATTCCGCATCGAGCGCCGCCACCTTGGCCTCTTCGGCAGCGATGGCCTGCTCGGCCTGCCGGATGTCCATCTGCGGCGCTTTCATCTCCTGCGCATCGAGGTCGATCTCCTGTCCGGGAGCAGCGACGACGATGAACCACACGGTCGAATCGGTGCGGCTGATTTCGGAGAGCGTATACTGCTCCGACCATTGGGCCAGCATCTTGTCGTAGGTGTTGCGCTGGGCAGAGAAATAACGCAGGACGATGCCTTGCCCAGCGAGCTTCTGCGCCCGGTCCACGTCGAACTCGCCCCACGGGCGCAACTCGTCGGCGCTCTTTTCGAGCCGGGCGATCTCGGTCCGCGAAGCCGCGGCGGCCCGCTGTGCGGCGGTGTACTGCCGGAAAGCCTCCTCGCCCGAAGCATAGGGCCGGGCCTCGGCATCCTTGTGCGCAGGCTCCTCGGCCCACGCCCGGAGGAAATCGAGCGCCTTGTTGCCCGCTTCGATGTCGAGCATCAGCTGCCGGTCTTCTTCGGACGGCTCCCACCCTGCGGTGGTGATGTCGACCAGCCCCAACTCGCGCAGCTTCTCGACAAAATCGGCGCTTTGCGCCGCGAAGAGCACAAAGTCGTATTTCGACATTCTTGCTATCATAACATAGCCCCCTCCCCGGCCTGCTGCTGTTTGGTTTTGACGATCTTCTGGGCCGACTTGGAGAGGTTCTCCTCGTCTTCCATGAAGCGTTTGATCTTGCGGATGGCGTCCTCGTAGCCGGGGATCTGCACCTTTTCGTAGAGGTTCACCTTCTGCGTGGTCTTGCGGCGTGCGAAGTCCAGCAGCTCCATCTTGCGGTTGTAGACCTCGAACTCCAGCGCCAGCCGGGCCAGCCGCTTGAGGATGTCGGCCCCGTCGGCGAACCACACGGGAGCCGAGAAGAGGTCGTAGGGCTTCTCCTCGAACTTCACGTCGGCCAGCACCGGCGTACGCACTCCGGCGATCTTCTGCGTCGAGAGCTCCACGTCGGCGATGCGCACCAGCCCGTCGTCGAATTCGCCCCACAACGCCGCCATGTAGTCGTACTCGGCTTTCAGGGCGTCGAGCCGACGGCGGTAGTCCGCAGCCGAATCCTTCGCTTTCTTGACCTCGGAACGCAGGGCCGACTCCTTGCTTTTGATCGTAGGGAGCGCCTTCTGCCGCATCTTGAGCTGCTTGCCGAGTTCGCCGAGCGAAGTCTTGTTATATTGAAACTTGATAGCCATAGGCTGCTATGCTTTCCAGTATTTCTTGATGAGCTCTTCCTTGATGGCGACTTCCTCGGGCGAGAAATACTCGGCGAACAGGGCCCATGCCGTGTCGAGCATCTCGGTGATGTCGATGTTGACGTCGATGGCCAGCAGCTTCTCGGAGTAGTCGTGGGCGAACTTCAGCGTGCGTTCGTCGTAGTCCGAGAGGTCGAAGCCGTTTTCGAGTTTGGTCTTGGCGTTGGCCGCGTCGGCATAGAGACGCACGCAGGCGTTCATCACCTGCGGATGGTCTTCGCGGGTCTTCTTGCCGATGACGAGCTGCTTCAGACGCGAGAGCGAGCGGAACGGGTCGACGATGACCTTGCCCGTGTCGGAATCGTTGCGCAGGAAGAGCTGGCCCTCGGTAATGTAGCCCGTGTTGTCGGGGATGGCGTGGGTGATGTCGCCGCCCGAAAGGGTCGTCACGGCGATGATGGTGATCGAACCGCCGTTGGGCAGCTGCACGGCCTTCTCGTAGATCTTCGCCAAGTCGGAGTAGAGCGAACCGGGCATCGAATCCTTCGACGGGATCTGGTCCATACGGTTCGACACGATGGCCAGCGCATCGGCGTAGAGGGTCATGTCGGTCAGCAGCACCAGCACCTTTTCGCCCTTGTCCACGGCGAAGTACTCGGCGGCCGTCAGCGCCATGTCGGGCACCAGCAGACGCTCCACGGGCGGATTCTCCGTGGTGTTGACGAACGAGACGATGCGGTCCAAGGCACCGGCGTTCTCGAAGACCGACTTGAAGTAGAGGAAGTCGTCGTTGGTAAGACCCATGCCGCCCAGAATGATCTTGTCGGCCTTGGCGCGCAGGGCCACGTTAGCCATCACGGCGTTGTAAGGCTGGTCGGGGTCGGCGAAGAACGGGATTTTCTGGCCCGAGACGATGGTGTTGTTCAGGTCGATGCCGGCGATGCCCGTGGCGATGAGCTCCGAAGGCTGGATGCGCTTGAACGGATTGACCGTCGGACCGCCGATCTCGCGGGCCTCGCCCTCGACGGCCTCGCCGCCCTCGAGCGGTTCGCCGTAGGCGTTGAAGAAACGCCCCGCGAGGTTGTCCGACACCTTCAGCTTGGGCGGCTCGCCGTGGAAGACCACCTCCGAATCGGTGGCGATGCCCTCGGTTCCGGCGAAGACCTGCAACGTAACGTTCTCGCCCATAATCTTCACCACCTGCGCCAGCTTGCCGCCCACGGTGGCCAGCTCGTCGTTGCCGACGCCCGCAGCGCGGAGCGTGACGGTGGCCTTGGTGATGTTGTCGATCTTGGTATATATCTTCTGAAATGCGCGTGTAGTCATGGTTTATTCGGTTTTGGCAAGTACATACTGCTCGATCTGCTGCTTGTAGCCGTGGAACTTATCCGACTGCCACTCGGAGTAGTTCATCTGGCGGAAGAGGTTGATGAGCCCCTTGAAGAACTGCGAGCACTCCTCGAAATCGGCGAAGGGGAAATCCTTGCGGCAGATGTCGAGCACCATTTCGTACATCATCTTCTGCCGCTCGATGGGGCAGTTGGCGTCGATGTCGTCGAAGGCGTCCTGCTGCAAAATCACGAAGTCGATGAGCTCCGACTTCCAGAACCGCTCGTGGTACTCGACAGGCACGCCGTCGTCGCCCAAGATGTTGATCTGGTCGTTGGCTTCCTTGCCGCGCTGCACGATGGTCTTGCCGGCATAGACTTTCTCCACCCACCCTTTTTCGATGTGGCCGTCGAGGTATTCGCTGATCTCGGGGTACTCCAGATACTTGGAGTAGGATTCCAGCGGGTCGATGGCCGGGTAGCGCTTCGAGTCGGCGCGGCCCTGCGAAAGAGCGTAGAAGCAGCGCGCGGCTTTTTTGGTCGATTCGGTGACGGGCTCCTTGAGGTTGCCGCCCGCGGGCGACACCGTGCCGAGGAAAGTCACCGAACCCGTGGCACCGTTGTTGAGCTTCACCAGACCCGCACGCGAGTAGAAATTCGAGATGATCGCCGACAAGTCCATCGGGAAAGCGTCCTGACCGGGCAGCTCCTCCAGACGGTTCGACATCTCGCGCAGCGCCTGCGCCCAGCGCGACGTCGAGTCGGCCATCACCAGCACCTTGAGCCCCATGGCGCGGTAGTATTCGCCGATGGTCATGCCCGTGTAGACCGAGGCCTCGCGCGCAGCGACAGGCATGTTCGAAGTGTTGCAGATGATGATCGTACGCTCCATGAGCTTGTGGCCCGTACGGGGGTCGACCAGCTCGGGGAACTCCTTGAAGATCTCGACCACCTCGTTGGCGCGCTCGCCGCAGGCCACCATGATGATGACGTCGGCATCGGCCTGTTTCGATATGGCGTGCTGGAGCACCGTCTTCCCGGCGCCGAACGGCCCGGGGATGAAGCCCGTACCGCCCTCGGCCATGGGGTTGAAGGTGTCGATGGCGCGCACGCCGGTCTCCATGACGCGAGCCGGACGCGGCTTCTCGCTATAGCAGCGCACCGCCTGCTTGACGGGCCATTTCTGCACCATCGTGATGTTGTGCTCGCGACCCTCGGCGTCGACGACCACGGCCACGGTGTCGGTAATCTTGTACTTGCCCGCCGCGGCCACGCTCTTGACCGTATAGGTGCCGGTCATCGCGAACGGCACCATGATCTTGTGGGTGAGCCACTGCTCCTTGACCTCGCCCAGCCACGAAGCGGCCGACACCTTGTCGCCCTCCTTGGCCAGCGGAGCGAACTCCCACAGGGCCTCGAAATCGACGGGGTCGGTGATCGAACCGCGGGCGATGAACAGACCGTCCATCTTCTCGAGGTCGTTTTGCAGACCGTCGTAGTTGCGCGACAGCAGACCCGGAGCCAGCGTGGCTTCGAGCATGTGCCCCTCGAATTCGACCCGGTCGCCGATCTTCAGACCGCGGGTGCTGTCGAACACCTGTACATAGGCCGCATCGCCCATGACCTTGATGACCTCGGCCATCATCTTCGTATCGCCGGCATACACGTAACATATCTCGTTCTGGCCTACGGCTCCGTCGGCCTTGACGATGACGATGTTCGAGATGATGCCGTTCACACGTCCTGTTGTTTTCATCTCTATGCTTTCTATTGTTTTTCTATCAGTTCCTTGCCGTCCAGCCCGGCCAGCAGACGGGCGAACATCTCGCGGCCGCGCGCCGGGTCGAGCAACATCCAGCGGGCCACGATGTTGACCCGCACCAGATAGGAAAGGACGGCGTTGATGTCGAAATAGTCGAACGCAGCCAGTTCGAGGGCTTCGTTCCAGCGGATGAGGTCGATCTTGCGCTCCTTCTCCACGAGATTCTGTTCGTCGCCCACGGCGGCGATCACGGCGTCGATATAGCCCAGCTCGCCCCGCAGCCCGAAGTCGGCGGCCGAACTGCGCTGCAACTGCTCGACCACGTCGCCCCCGCCCACGGTGACCTCTTCGACCGGACGTCCGAGCGTCCGGGCCGTCACGGCGGCGGTCAGGTTGCGCAGGTTGCGGTCGAATGCGGCCCACGCGCGCAGAAAGCGGCAGCCCTTGCGCTCGCAGAGGTCGTAGTAGGCCGCGAAGAGCGACTTCTCGAAGCGCTGCGCCGCATCGACCGTCTCGGCATCCTCGCCCTCGGGATCGTTGTAGGCGCGCACCACGCGGGCGAGCTCCTCGGGCAGACGCGCGGGATGCTTCAGCTCCTCGGCCAGTTCTTCGCGCGAAAGATTGCCCAGCGGGCTCCACGCCGAACGTCCGGCACGCAGCGCGGCCAGATTCTCGCAGTCGTAGTAGGCGTCGAGCAGCCGCACCTGCTTCGCATCGCGAGCCGTGAGCGCCTCGAAGATCTCGGCGAGGATGGCCTGCACGTCGAAGCCTTTGGTGTCGGCGTCGAGCGCATACTCGCGAAGTCCGGCGACGAGCGTATAGTAATTGGTCGCGAACATGATTCCTACGCCTTGAACAGCATCCGGGAAACCTTTTCGCGCAGGTACTCGCCCAGCAGAGCCTCCATGTCGGCGTCGGAGAACGAGATGTAGTAGCCGCCGTCCTTGGCGCCGACCTTGAAGCCGGTGCGGACATCCTTGGAATAACCCACTTCGATACCGGCCGAAAGCAGCTCCCCGGCGGTCTTGCCGAAAGCGGCGTCGAGCTTCTCGCGCTCGCCCTCGGGCAGCAGGGCCTTCAACTCGACCTTGCCTGCGTCGGCGCCGTTCCAGTTGCGGGCCACGGCCAGCAGCATCTCCTTGATGAAAGCCGGGTCGAGGGCAGCCTCCCCGACACCCTTCTCGGTGGCCTTGGCCACGATCAGCGAGGCGATCTCCGACTTGATGCGGGCCACGGCCTGCTTGCCTGCCAGCGCGATCTCGGTCAGGGTGTTCTTCTCCACGTCCTCGGCCTTGGCCTGCGCCGTGCGGAGAATCTCGGCGGCCTGCGCCTCGGCGTCGGCCACGATCTTGCCGGCCTTGCCGCGGGCCTCGGCCACCAGCCGCTCGGCCTCGGTGCGGCCCTTCTCCAAACCCTCGTCGTAGAGTTTCTGGGTCAACTGTTGAAGTTTGTTTTCCATAACGATTTATCTGTTTTGATTTCGATTTCCGGTTTGCGCAACAAATATAGGAAAGATTCTCAGAACAACAAGCCTTTGCGCCTACAATTTATCCGCATTTCGCCAACAATGGACCGAAAACGACAAGAAAAGTCCCCGCGAAGCTCAGGCCTCGCGGGGAGAGGGTCTCGGCGGACGGATTCTACTGGTGCTGCGCACGCAGCAAGTCCTGCACCACCTTCACGGGCGAGAACGTCGACACGGGCACGTCGACGAAGATCGTGTTCCAGCGGGCCATCGCACCGTTCCACAGCCCGGGCAGCTCCTGCGCACGCAGCTCGCGGCCGCCCGACGACTTGGACGAAATGAAGCCCGTCGAGGGGTCGGTGTAGCCGCGCAGGTCGTATTTGCCGCCGTCGGCACGGCGCACGCCGCACACCAGATCGACCGGATTGAAATGGGTCGCCGACTTCATCAGCGGCAGGTCGTCGGGGCCGATTTGGCTCGACTCGGCGATCTGGAGCGACTCGGTGCCGTCGGGATTGGCCACCCAGAACGGACCGCCGCCCGGCTCGCCCTCGTTGCGGACCATGCCGCAAACGCGGATGGGCCGGTCGAGGATGCTGCGCAGCAAAGCGGCATCGTATTGCTCGGGCAGCTTGACGCACAGCTCCTTGCGGACGAATCCGGCCACCTCGTCCAGCTCGGCCGTACCGGCGTCGAGCGCCTTCAGATAGGCGAAAGCCCGCTCCTGCAACCCGAGCAGCACGCCGGCCAGCACTTTCTTGAAACGGACCGTATCGCCGCGCTGGGCGTCGGTGGTCACGTTGTCGATGTTTTTGATGAAGATCAGGTCGGCATCGATTTCGTTCAGATTCTCGATGAGCGCTCCGTGCCCCGCCGGGCGGAACAGCAGCCGCCCGTCGTCCTGCCGGAAAGGCGTATTGTCGGGGTTGACGGCGATGGTGTCGGTCGACGGCTTCTGCACCGAGAACGAGATGTCGTAGCGGGTGCTAAAACGTTTTACATAGCCGGGGAGCTTCTCGGCGAGCAGGGCCTCGAAACCCGCGCGATGCTCGGGCGAGACGGTGAAATGGATGCGGACCGCACCGCCCGACGCGGCGTAGGCAGCGCCCTCGACCAGATGCTCCTCGACGGCCTTGCGCGCCCCCTCGGGATAGGCGTGGAAAGTCACCAGCCCCTTGGGCTTGCTGCCGTAGCCGAGCCCCTCGCCCACGATGGCACCGACCACAGCCTTATCGTCGGCTCCCTCGGGCAACACGGCCTTGAGCTCGGGCCAGAAAGCGAAACGCTCGATGTTCTGCAACAAAGTGTCGATGCCCTTGCCGCGCTTGCCGTCGTTGACGAACTCGAACAACTCCTTGAACATGCGCGTAGCGGCACCCGACGCGGGTACGAACTTCACCACGGAAAGCTCCGCGACGGCCGCGTCGTAGCGCTGCGCCGCCGCATCGGCCGCCGCGGCATCGAGCACGGCGATTCCGTCGCCGGGCGAAGCGGCCCGCACGACCTTGAGAAAGGGGAATCCGCGGCGGAAATCGTCGATCTGCCGCTCGACCGCCTCGGGCGTGAGCCCATGTGCGGCGATCTGTCGAAGGTCTTCTTGTGAAAACATGGTTATAAGGTATTTTAGGTTTGTTCGGTCGGAGGTTCTATCAAAGATAGGAAAATATTTTCTAACTTTGCGCATCATGGCGAAAGAATTTCAACAAGCCGACCTGAGCGGCCGCAACAGCTTCCATGTGAAGCAACGGGCGGCGCGGCTGGTCGAATTCGAGACGGCGGAAGAACTGCGGGCGGTTTTTGCCGAGGGAGCGCCCGCCCGCTGGACGGTCCTTGCGGGGGGCAACAACATCCTCTTCACGCGCGACTACGACGGACTGCTGCTGACCCCGGTCTCGCAACGGATCGAAGTGCTCGAAGACGACGGCGACCGGGTGCGCGTACGGGCCGAGGCGGGCGTCGAGTGGGACGATCTGGTCGAATGGGCCGTCGAACGGGAGCTGTGGGGCATCGAGAACCTCTCGCTCATACCGGGCAAGGCGGGAGCCGCACCGGTGCAGAACATCGGCGCCTACGGCCGCGAAGCCAAAGACGCGATCGAACGGGTGGAGATGTACTGCGTGGAGAGCGGCGCGATGCTGACCCTCGATGCGGCGCACTGCGAATTCGGCTACCGCGAAAGCGTCTTCAAACACGCGCTGAAAGGCCGGGTCGTCATCACGGCCATCGAAATCGCCCTGACGCGCACCCCGCAGCCCCACTTGGGCTACGGCGACGTGGAACGCGAAGTGGCGGCCCGCGGGGGCGCGACCCTGCGCAACATCCGCGAAGCGATCATCGCCATCCGCCGCGCGAAACTGCCCGACACCTCCGAACTGGGCAATGCGGGCAGCTTCTTCAAGAACCCGGTGGTGGACCTCGCCACGGCCGAACGGCTGCAAGCCCAGTGGCCCGACATGCCGCTCTACCCTGCGCCGGAACCGGGCAAGGCGAAGCTGGCGGCAGGCTGGCTGATCGACAAGGCGGGGATGAAAGGCTACCGCGACGGACGGGTGGGCGTCCACGAACGGCAGGCGCTGGTGCTGGTGAACCACGGCGGGGCCACGGGCGGCGAAGTGCTCGCACTGGCCCGGAAAGTACAGGCGGCCGTCCGCGACAAATTCGGCGTGGAGATAGACACGGAAGTAAACATTCTATAATTAAAAATGAAAAATTAAGAATTAAAAATCATGGAAAGCCCCGCCTGCCGGCTATGGGCAACGCAGCCGTCGCAGATTCCTTGCAGAGGCTCCCGACAGCAGAAATGCGGAATTTTTGATTTTTCATTCTTAATTTTTAATTGACCGATTCATGGCTTTACCCGAAGCATTCGAACAATATATAAAGGAGAACGGCCTGCTGACGCCCGACGACCGGGTGCTGCTGACCGTCTCGGGCGGTGTGGACTCGATGGTGATGCTGGCGCTTTTCACGCAGTGCGGCTACCGCGTGGGCGTGGCCCACTGCAACTTCCAGCTGCGGGGCGCCGAGAGCGACGAAGACGAAGCGCTGGTGGCCGCCGAAGCGGCCCGCCGCGGCGTGGAGTGCTACAACCGCCGTTTCGACACCCTTGCGGAGATGGAACGCACGGGCGAATCGATGGAAATGGCGGCCCGCCGCCTGCGCTACGAATGGTTCGAACAACTGCGCCGCGAACACGGCTACACGGCCGTGGCGGTGGCCCACCATGCCGACGATTCGGTCGAAACCTTCTTCATCAACCTGCTGCGCGGCACGGGTCTGCGCGGCCTGACGGGCATCTCGCAACAGATCGGCCGCATCGTCCGCCCGCTGACGTTCGCCTCGCGCAAGGAGATCCTCGAATATGCCGTAGCCCACAAGATCCCCTACCGCGAAGATTCGTCGAACCGCTCGACCAAATACCTGCGCAACAAGATCCGGCTGGGGCTCATCCCCCGCATCCGCGAAATCAACCCCCGCTTCACTGCGCTCATGCGCCGCAACATCGGCCGGCTGACCGAGGCGCAGCGCTTCATCGACCACGGCATCGAACGCATCCGCCGCGAAGCGGTGAGCAGCGAAGGGGGCATCGACACCATACGCCCGGACCGCATCGACCCGGCATTCCCGCGCGGATTCGTCATCTACGAACTCCTCAGCTCGGCCTACGGATTCAAGGGCGACGTGATCGACGCCCTGTGCCGCGCCCTCGATCAGGAAGCCACGGGCCGCCGCTTCTACTCGCGCGAACGCACCGCCTATGTCGACCGCGGCACCATCGTGGTGGCCCCCATCGCCGACGACGACCCCTGCACCTGCGAAGTGGGCCCCGACGCCGTGCGCAGCTACTGCGGCAATGCGGTGCTCTACTACGAACGCACGGACATCGACACGATCAAGGATTTCGGAGTGCCCGAACAGATCGCCCAGATCGATGCCGACAAACTGCAATACCCGCTCACCCTGCGCCGCTGGCAGGAGGGCGACTGGTTCGTGCCGTTCGGGATGACGGGCCGCAAGAAAGTGAGCGACTACCTGACCGACGCCAAGGTGTCGGCCGCCGAGAAACAACGCCAGTTCGTGCTGCTCTCGGGCGGGGAGATCGTCTGGCTGGTGGGCCGCCGCATCGACGACCGCTACCGCCTGACCGACCAGACCGAAAACGTATTGCGAATCACCAAAGAAATCGTCTGACCCATGGCCAAAAGCGCTATCCGATTCCGCGACACGATCGCCCAATACGAACGTCTGACCGCCGACGCGGCGGCCCGGCGCTATGCCCCGGTCTACCTGCTCATGGGCGACGAAAGCTACTTCATCGACGCCCTGTGCGAACAACTGGCGACGGGCATACTCAGCGAAGCGGAACGCTCGTTCAACCAGATCACCGTCTACGGCAAGGACTCGGAGGCGGGGCAGATCATCAACCTCTGCCGCCAGATGCCGATGATGGGCTCGTATCAGGTGGTCATCGTCAAGGAAGCGCAGCAGCTGCGGGGCATCGAGAAACTCTCGCTCTACACGCAGAAACCCTCGGCGACGACGATCCTTATAATCTGCCACAAGGAAAAGACGGTCGACAAACGCTCGGCCTTCTACAAGGGCTGTGCGGCCAACGGCGCGGTGCTCGAATCGATCCAGCCGCGCGACTACGAAATCGTGGCGTGGCTCCAACAATTCACCAAACAACAAGGCCTGAGCATCGACCCCAAGGCACTCTCGATGCTGAGCGACCATCTGGGGACGAACATCTCCAAGATAGCCAACGAACTGCGCAAACTGACGGTCTCGCTGCCTGCGGGCACGACCAAGATAACCGACGCCGACATCGAAGCCAATATCGGAATCTCGAAAGACTTCAACAACTTCGAACTCTGCAAGGCCGTGATGACGCGCGACATGGCCCGGGCGCTGATGATCGCCGACCATTTCGCCCGCAACCCCAAGGACAACCCGCTGCTGCTGACCATCATGGCGCTTTTCGGCCAGTTCCGCGACCTGTTCGTGGTCAACTACCTGCGCTGGCTCTCCCGCCACAAAGGCCAGCCCTTCCCGCAAGACACCGAACTGATGCGCACCCTGCGCAAGAACAACGTCTTCGTAATCAACGAAATCAAACAACACGCCGCCCTGTGGGACAATCGCAAGGTGTTCCAGATACTGGGCCTGCTGCGCGAATACGACGCCAAGAGCAAAGGCCTGAACGCAGGCGGCGCCTCCGACGGCGAACTGCTGCGCGAACTGCTGCTGAAAATCTTCCTGCTGTGACGGAACTCTTCCTCTATCAGACGGTCCACCTCTGCGACGGCCGCCCGCGGCTGGTCGAAGCCCATGCGGCGCGGCTGGCGGAAGCGGCCCGCACGCTGTTCGGCTGCCGCTACGCCCCCGACATCGGAGCACTGGAAGAACGGCTGGCGGCCTTGGCCCAAGCCGAACGCTACCCGCAGGCGGTATCGGGATTCGTCCGCATCGAACTGACGGCCGACGGAACGGAACGCCTGCGCCCGGGAGGGCTGTCGTACTACCACGGCTATGCCCTGCGGAGCCTGCGGCCCGATGCCTGCGCGGTCTGCTACGAACTGCCCTTCGCCGACCTGCCGACCTCGGCCCGCGAAGCGGCCAACGAACTGGCCCGCCGCCAAGCCGAACTGTCGGGCGCCGAGACAGCGATCCGCTGCGACCCCGACGGCACCTGCCGCACGGCCGACGACGCCCCGCTGTTTGCGGTGCGGGGCCGCACGCTTTTCACTGCCCCGGCCGCCCCGAGCGTCGAACGCGACTTGGCCCTGCGCGCCATCCGGAGCGCGGAACTGGAACTGCACGAAGAACCCCTTGCCCGGGAGATGCTGGCGCACATGGACGAACTCTTCTACGTCGACCACCGGGGCGTGACGGCGCTGGCCCGCTGCGACGGCACCCCCTACATGGCGCTCATCGCCGAAAAGGTGGCCTCGGCGATGGAAAGGCTGTTCTGAATTTTTCATTCTTAATTTTTTCGCTACCTTTGTTCTTCATGGAAAGAATCGCAATCTTCCCGGGATCGTTCGACCCGTTCACGCGCGGCCATGCGGCGCTGGTAGCCGATGCGCTGAAGCTGTTCGACCGCATCGTGATCGGCATAGGCAACAACACGGCCAAGCAAGGACTGCTGACGGTCGCCAACCGCAAACGGCTCATCGACGACATCTATGCCGCCGAACCGAGGGTCGAAGCGCAGGTCTATACGGGGCTGACGGGCGAATTCGCCGAAACGGTCGGCGCCTGCGCCATCATCCGCGGCGTACGCAACACCACCGACTTCGAATACGAACGCACGATGGAAGCCACCAACCACCGCATCTACCCGGCGCTGACGACCGTCATGCTCTTCACCCCGTCGGCCGTGGCCGACATCTCGTCGTCGACGGTGCGCGAAGTACTGGCCTTCGGACGCTCGGTGGAGGAGTTCCTGCCCGAAGGAATCGACATTACAAACTACTTATAATACTATGGCAATGGAATTCACAGCCGAGATGATCGCCGGATTCTTGGGCGGCGAAATCGCAGGCGACAAACAGGCGGCCGTACACACCGTGTCGTCCATCGAACAAGGCAAGGCCGGGTCGCTGGCCTACCTGACCAACCTGAAATACGAACCGTTTCTGTATACGACCCAAGCCAGCATCGTGCTGGTCGACAAGAGTTTCGAGCCCTCGCAACCCGTTGCGGCCACCCTCATCAAGGTGGACAACGCGGCCGCCTGCGTGCTGAAACTGCTGGAGATGTACAACGCGGCCAAACCCCGCCGCACGGGCATCAGCGACCGCGCATCCGTCTCGGCGAAAGCCACGGTGGGCGAAAACTGCTATGTCGGCGACTTCGCGGTGGTGGAAGACGGTGCGAAGATCGGCGCCGACTGCCAGATTTATCCGCAAGTCTATGTCGGCACCGGGGTCGAAATCGGCGAGGGCACGACCCTCTATCCGGGCGTGAAGATCTACGAAGGCTGCAAGGTGGGCGCCCGCTGCATCCTGCACGCCGGGGCGGTGATCGGAGCCGACGGCTTCGGCTTCATGCCCAACGCCGAGGGTGGATTCGACAAGATCCCCCAGCTGGGCAACGTCATTATCGAAGACGACGTGGAGATCGGCGCCAACACCTGCATCGACCGTGCGAAGACCGACTCGACGATCATCCGCCACGGAGTGAAGCTGGACAACCTGATTCAGATCGGCCACAACGTGGAGATCGGCGCCAACACCGTCTCGTCGGCCCAGACGGGCATTGCGGGGACCTCGAAGGTGGGCAGCAACTGCTTCCTTGCAGGTCAGGTGGGCGTGGCCGACCACGTGACCATCGGCAACCGGGTGCAGGTGGGCTCCAAGAGCGGGCTCGACAAGGATGTGCCCGACGGCGAAATCCGCTTCGGCTACCCGGCGCTTCCGGGCATGCAGTACCACCGCTCGGCGGCCGTATTCAAGCGCCTGCCCGAGCTGGACAAGCGGGTGCGCGACCTTGAAAAGAAACTCGAAGACGCGAAAAAATAACGGACAACCCCGTTGGCAGCCGAACCGCCATACCGCATCATGGGCATCGACCCCGGCACCAACTACATGGGCTACGGGGTGCTGGAAGTCGAAGGACGCACCGTGCGCTCGGTGGTGCTGGGCGACATCGACCTGCACAAACTGACCGATCCCTACGCCAAACTGGCTCGCATTTTCGAGCGGGTCGGGACGCTGATCGACCAATACGAACCGCGCGAAGTGGCCCTCGAATCGCCGTTTTTCGGCGAGAACGTGCAATCGATGCTCAAATTGGGCCGGGCGCAGGGGGTGGCGATGGCCGCGGCGCTGAGCCGCGGGCTGAAGGTCTCGGAATATGCCCCGATGCGCATCAAGCAGGCGATTACGGGGCTGGGCTCCTCGGCCAAGGAACAGGTGGCGGCCATCGTCTGCCGGACGCTGGCCATCGAACCGCCGGGGCGGCGGCTCGACGCCACCGACGGCATGGCCGTGGCGCTCTGCCACTACTACACCACCGCATCGCCGCTCAACGCGGCGCTTGGCGACGCCCGGGTGAAAGGGCTCGGCGGCGGCAAGAAAGCGGCATCCAAAGGCGGCTCGCAAAGTTGGGAACAATTCCTGCGCTCGCATCCCGACCGGGAGATCAAATAGGAACCGCCGGACCGGGAACCTAAAACGTTTTAACAAACACCCCCGCGTGGACCGCCGAAATGCCGGCTAAAACGTTTTAGCAGCCGCCGAATCCGGAAGCTCGCACCCCCGCAAACAGATTCTCGCAAATTTTTCCGCAATTTATTTGCGCATGTCGGATTTTTGTTCTACATTTGCATTCGCAATTCGGCACCGTAGCTTAATTGAATAGAGCATCTGACTACGGATCAGAAGGTTACAGGTT
>JAIDUK010000030.1:12892-14294 GCA_029060215.1 Alistipes sp. | reverse complement strand
CACGTTTGCCCGTGTTGGTAACATGCACCGTAACCACATACGCGTCGCCCGTGCTCTTCACCTCCGGAGACGCGTAACCGAACGTCGTGTAGGAAAGGCCGTAGCCGAAGGGATAGGATACGCGCTTTCCGAAAGTGTCGAAATAACGATAACCCACGTAGATGTCTTCTTCGTAGTCGGTGAAATCGATATTTTTCACGCTGTTCTTCTTCTCACCGCCTTCGGAGATGTCCATGCCGGCCGTCATGTCGACGGGAAAATTGGACGATGAAGCCGCATCGGCAAAGCGTACGGGGAAAGTCATCGTCAGCTTGCCGCTGGGCGAAGTCTTGCCGCTCAACACGTCGGCTACGCTGTTGCCGCCCTCCTGCCCGGCCTGCCAGGCGCACAGAATCGCATCCGGACGGCCGTTCCATGAAGCCGTCTCGATCACGCCGCCGATATTCAGCACGACCACCACCTTCTTTCCGGCAGCGTGAAAAACACGGCATACGTCGTCAAGCAAGGCTTTTTCCTCACGCGTCAGCTCGAAATCGGCTTTCTTGCGGTCGAGGAATTCGCCCGACGTGCGGCCCAATGTAATCAGCGCCACATCGTTCGCGGCAGCCAACGATTGCAGCCGCCCGACCGGAATCGGCATTTCGGCAGGACGCGGGCGCGGCAGGAACATGGCGAAACGGTTGGTCGTATCGGGATGATAACGCTCGTTCTCGGCTACGATATGCGCTTCATAGTCGGTTTTCAGCTGCTCGTCGAGTTCGTAGCCGGCCTGCCGCAGCCCGTCGAGCAGCGACACCGTATAGGCACGGTTCACGTTGCCCGAACCTGTACCTCCGGCAATGAAATCATAGGAGGTGCAGCCCAGCAGCGCGATGCGTTTCACGTCCGCAGAGAACGGCAGCGCTTCGCCCTCGTTTTTCAGCAGAACCATTCCTTCCGCAGCGCTCCGACGCGTTACGGCGGCATGGGCTTCCAGATCGGGCTTGTTCGAGAAGCGATAGCCCCGGAAGCGGGGTGTGCGCAGAATCATTTCAAGAATACGCTTCACATTGCGGTCGAGCATGGCTTCGGACAACCGGCCCTCTTCCACCCCGCGGACGATCATTTCGTATTGCTTGTCCGTTCCGGGCTGAAGCATGTCGTTTCCGGCGATCATCTGTTCCACAGCATCCTTGCCGCCGAACCAGTCGGTCATCACCATTCCGCCGAATCCCCATTCGTCGCGCAACATCGAGGTCTGCAACTCGGGATTTTCGGAAGTATAGACTCCGTTCAGATAGTTGTAGGAGGACATCACCGTCCACGGATCGGCTTCCTTGACCACGATCTCGAAACCTTTCAGGTAGATTTCGCGCAGGGCCCGCTGCGACACACGTGCGTCGTTGGCCATGCGGTTGGTCTC